>JBBQWL010000062.1:0-34241 GCA_038210625.1 Chitinophagales bacterium
ACAGATGGCTTTATTTATCTCCCTAAAGGTGCGATCAGTTATCCTTCAAAATCTGTGTTTAGCTTTCTTCCAATTAATTAATTGTTTAAAAAAAGTGGGCGCAGGATGGGATTCCTGCGCCAGAAGTAATTACTGCTAAAAAAGAATCGCAGTGTGTATTATGGAGAACATTTCAGGTATGGCAAAATGTCTTACTGATAAATAAAAATTGAATTGATTTAACCGGGAAATTATAGAATCAGCCGGTATTGGGCTGGTTTTGATCGCGGGATTTGGAGGATTAAAATTGTGACAATTGATTGCATTGCCGTGTAGCTTACTTTTGAAAGTGCTGTAGAAAAAAAACTACATAAAAAATGTCTTTAGGGTCTTGCTTGTTTGTGGTGCCGATACCTCTCATCTACAAGCTATTACCTTTCCTCTATTATGCAAGGGCGCTACTGAAATTTTTCTTTACATTCAGTGGTTATTAAACTATTGCTTCATGCCTGTATCTCCGCGGTTGTTATTCCCTATTCTGTTGTTATTGTTATTTCCGTTTAAAAGTTTGGCGCAATTAGATTTTAAGGCAACCGGAAAAGTGATCGACCTTGATACACACTTGCCGCTTAAAAATGTAAGTGTCATACTGGATCAAACGCAGGCTGGTGTTGCCACCAACGACAGTGGCTATTTTGTGCTGCCTTCTCCCATTCCTTATTTTTCCATTACTATATCTTCAGTTGGTTACCTGCGCACAACCAGGGAAATTAACCTGTTGGGCGATAGCGCTTCTCTCACTGTTGAATTAAAGAAAAAAGCCAATGAGCAACTGGATGAGGTAGTGGTGAATGCCTATAAAAACAACAACAAAATAAAGGCGGTGGAGATGAATATCATCAAGATTAATCCTGAAATGATCAAGCGCAGTCCATTGCTTTTTGGTGAGGCGGATATCATTAAGGCATTGATTTTACAACCAGGCGTAACAAGTACCGGCGAAGGTGCCGGCGGTTTTAATGTGCGTGGCGGCAACGCTGACCAAAACCTGGTATTGCTGGATGGTGCACCGTTATTTAATACATCACATTTGCTTGGGTTTTATACCTCTGTCAGTCCGGATGCTGTGCAGGATGTTACCTTATACAAAGGAGGTATGCCTGCAGCCTATGGAGGACGCCTATCTTCTTTATTAAACATGAAAATAAAAAGCGGCAATGGCACCAGGATGCAATATACAGGCGGCGTGGGGCCAATGAGCGGCCGGTTTTTTATGAATGGTCCGCTGGTGAAAGATAAGCTCACCTTTATTGCAGGCTTTCGTGCAGCCTATCCTGATTTAATACTGAACCAACTGGGAGATAAGTTTGGCGGCAGCCGGGCATTTTTTTATGATGGAATTGCCAAAGCAGAGTACACCATTAACCAGGCCAATAAATTGTCTGTAACCGGCTACCGCAGCTATGATAAATTCAGGTTCGATGGATCAACCGCCTATAACTGGGAATCCAACCTGGTGTCATTCAACTACAATGCAGACATCAGCTCAAAGCTTGCCCTTAAACTCAATGCCAATTACAGCCAGTTTATTTCCACCATTAACGGACTGGATAAATATTATGAATTCAAGCTTCCTTCATCCATCACACAAAAACAGGTAAAACCGGTATTTGTGTACAAACCAAACAATCAACACACCATCGAAACCGGTGTTGACCTTATATGGTACGGCATTTCACCGGGCACACGTACTCCAACCTCTGACTCAGGCAGCATTATTCCATTGATCATTCCAAAAGAGCAGGGCAGAGAGATGGCGATTTTTATAAATGACCAGGTTGAATTAACAGATAACATCACTTTACAGGTTGGCTTAAGGTATGCCGGTTACGATTACCTGGGACCGAAAAAAGTATATTCTTACGAGGCCGGCGTACCGCTGTCAAAAGAGACCATTACAGACAGTACCTTATTTAATAGAAATAAAAGCATCCGGCATTATCGTGGGTTGGAACCAAGGATATCATTGAAGATTGGACTCAGAGATGATCTTTCCTTAAAATTAAGCTACAACCGCGGGCAACAATTTTTGCACCTGATTTCAAACACCACGTCCATTTCGCCGGTTGACTTCTGGAAATTGAGTGACCGGTTTATTAACAGGCAAATAGGAGATCAATATGCAGCCGGTGTATTCAAAAATTTTAACAGTAACCAGTACGAGGCTTCTTTTGAAACCTATTACAAAACCACTCAAAATACAGTACAGTATAAAGATGGCGCCCTTTTATTATTGAATCCTTACATAGAAACAGCCTTGCTAAATGCGAGGGGAAAGGCATATGGTTTTGAATTTAGTGTTGCAAAAAATAGTGGCAAGGTTACCGGCCAGGTAAATTATACTTACTCCAGGTCACAGGTACAGGTGCTTACGGAGTTTGCTTCAGAGACAGTGAATGGTGGCAATTTTTATCCGGCAGATATTGACAGGCCGCATAACCTGGCCATCATGTCGAAAATAAAATTGGGCAGGGGCTGGAGTTTTAGCAGCAACTTTATTTTTAGCTCCGGCCGTCCGGCAACTTATCCAGACGGAAACTATGCTTTCAATGGCGGCATTGTTACCAATTATTCTTTGCGAAACATGGATCGGTTGCCGGCGTATCACAGGCTGGATGCAGGTTTTACATTTGTATCAAAAAGATATGCTGAACAAAAAAGTTACAGCATCTGGAACATTTCCTTCTACAATATTTACATGCATAAAAATGCGTACTCAATTTATTTTAGAAGAGACGATACCCGGCTGTTAGCTTACCGGCTGTCCGTTGTAGGCGGCTTAATTCCTTCTTTATCCTGGAACTATAACTTTTAATGATGATACAACTGTTAAAAATAATTTTTGTAATTGCTGTATTTTCCATTGTTGGGCAATCCTGTATTAAACAGGTAGATGTGGCCTTAAGAAATTCGCCGCCAATTCTTGTTGTGGAAGGAAATATTACAACAGATTCTGTTCCTTATACAGTAAAATTAACTTACTCAGGCCCGATTGCTTACAGTGATACGATACCCGATCAGTATCTTGAAAAAGATGCAACGGTAACCATTGCCGATGAGTTGGGAAATGCAACACCGCTGACCTATACTACACAGGGAGTATACACTACAACAGATGCAAACTATATTGGTAAAACCGGTAGAAGTTATAGCGTAACCGTTGTTTTAAAGGACGGTAAAAAATACATTTCCGTTCCGGAAAAAATACAACCTGCAGTGGCTATCTCCACAGTCAATGCAACTTTCGTTAACCAGTTTGATATGTTTTATCCTACTTACATAAATATTTCAGTAGATACCAAAGATCCGGCTACAGACGAAAATTATTATCGCTGGAACTTTATGGCATATAGCGGAAGACAAACCAGGGGCGTATCCTGTGGCATCAACTGCATTATGAATGAATATTGTTATCAAAAAAATGTGGATAAGGAAGTGCGTATTTTATCAGATGCAGCTATCAATGGAAATGATATCCGGGACCAAGCAGTGGGCCGTTGCTATGTGTATACTTACCTGAATGATTTTGTAGATGTCAGTCAGCTGTCTATGACAAGGGAGGCTTACCAGTTTTGGCAACACTACCAGGATCAGCAGATAAGAACTGGTGGCATACTCGATCCGTTGCCTGCATCCATCAGGGGCAATGTTTACAATTCAGCCAACACAGGTGATATTGCGCTCGGCTATTTTTCGGCATCGTCGGTAACACACAGAAAATTTATCCTGGTACCTTATAGTATTACTCCATATTTGTTACAAATATCTGCGCTGCAATTTATTCCCGAGAAGTCTATTTCCTGCTTTGATTATTATTCAAATGCATTATCCTATCCGCCCGACCACCAGTATCCGCCACCACTGGGCTGGGAAAATGCTGAAGAAATAAAGGTGTATTGGTAGTATGGAAGGTGAAAATCCCCTCCCCAGAAAAATATTTGTCTTGCTGTTGTTACAACGATTACCAACCTTTTGCCATCTTATTCTTATTTGGCATCATTATAAAATCTGTTGACCTGCAATGCTGCAATAACCATTGCTATCTCATTTGCGACGTAGCCTTTGTAAACCGGTCCTTAAATTATTTATCTTTTCATTGATGATGGTTTATTATTTAATTTACAGTAACATTCACCAGCAGCAAAACCAATTTATATGAACAAGCGCTCGTTTATAAAGAAAATCGCCATGGCCGGTATAGGCGTCCCATTAACAGGTAATGCGTTGGCCAATTGGGTAGATCAGGTAAGTCATCAGCCCGCAGGACAACTTGCCATGGACGAAGCCTTTTGGGCCGGTATCCGTGGAGGTTATAGACTTAAACCTGATTATATCAATCTTGAAAACGGCTATTATAATTTTATGCCGGAGCAATTGCTGGAAAATTATATCAAACAAATAAGAGAAATAAATTACCAGGGCGCCTATTACATGCGCACAGTACAATTTGACAATAAAAAGGCAATGGCCGCAAAATTGGCTGCCATGGCCGGTTGCAGCCCTGAAGAATTAATTATTACCCGCAACACAACCGAGAGCCTGGACATGATTATTGGGGGTATTCATTGGAAAGCGGGCGATGAGGCAGTAATGGCAGAACAGGATTATGGTTCTATGCAGGAAATGTTTAAACAAGTGGCGGCGAGGTTTGGTGTAGTAAATAAAATCGTATCCATACCCAACCATCCAACAACGGATGAGGAAATTGTGGAGTTATATGCAGCGCAACTCAACAAAAATACACGTTTGCTAATGATACCCCACATGGTAAATATTACCGGCCATGTTTTACCGGTTCAAAAAATTTGTGATATGGCCCATGGCAAAGGAGTAGCGGTAATGGTAGACGGAGCACATGCATTGGCGCACCTGGAATTTAAAATTGAAGATTTGCACTGTGACTATTATGGAGCCAGTCTGCATAAATGGCTAAGTGTGCCGTTGGGTTCCGGCATGTTGTATGTAAAAAAAGGAAAGGCGGCAGACATCTGGCCGTTGCTTGCTGAGGGCGGTAGAGATGCCAATGATATTTCAAGGCTCAATCATATCGGCACACATCCTGCTGCTACCGATCTTGCAATTGGCGCAGCCATTGATTATTATAATACAATTGGCCCGGCAAGAAAGGAAGCACGGTTAAGATACCTGCAGCAATACTGGACCAGCAAGGTGCGCAGTTTGCCGAATGTAATAGTAAACACCCCGGTGGAGGCAGCCCGTTGTTGTGGTATAGCCAACGCAGGCATAAAAGGCATGAAGCCGGGAGAGTTGGCGGACACACTGTTGAAAAAATATAAAATATATACCGTGGCCATTGACTCCGCCAATGTGCAGGGTTGCAGAATAACGCCTAATTTATTTACTATGCCCGGTGAACTGGATGTATTGGTAAAAGCGCTTACGGAATTGAAATGATCTTCTACTAAAATTTGTATACAATGTTGTTGGAAAAATTGTAGTAAAATTTCAGGATAGGCACCACGGGTTTTGAATCGTACATGGAACTGAATGAGAAGCCCAAATCAAAATGTTTTGCAAAGTTTACAGTAAAGTTGATATTGGATGCGAGGCGATATTGATTGAATAGATTGTTAAATGGCAGTTGCAGGAATACCACCGTTGAAATGCTGCTGTTGGAACTTGTTTTTCCTTCCCAACGTATATAGTTATTTGATTTTAGCAAGTTCGTTACCTGGTTGGTTTGAATGGCTGGTTTTAAAGCAGAATCAACGCCCGTATAATTCCAGGTTTCGCTTTCATACATAACTCCAGAGGCAACGCTAAACTCCTGGTTATTTTTGTTCCAGTAATTGTATCGTGCATTTAAACCGGTTGTTAACCTGTGCAGCAAGCCCCTGGAATTGTTCCATTGATATTGTACAAAAGTTTCCGGCTGCCAGGTATTTTTATAATTGTGCCGCCAGCGAAGATGCACATACCCAGAATTTAGATAGTCCTGGTTGCCATTGTAAGTAAAACGATAGCTGGCAGCCAGTATTAGCAATTCTTTATAATGACGCAGCTGTACATCAAATGCATTGGATCCATCCAGTAATAATTTTTTCTGTTTGTCACCTTCAATACCAACGGAAAGATACCCTTTCAACTTTGTTTGTTTTGTATAATCCGTTGTATCTGTCTTATCAATTGTTAAAATTTGTGCATTGCAAAAAACAACAAAAAAAACAGTGGCAACCAGCAGCATTAATCTTTTCAAAATAATGATGTTTTAATAAAATGTTTTCAAAATAATTTGCGGCAAAAATAAAAATAAAAGCACACACAAGTTGTCATTAAACTATGTAGATATTAACATCAAATTTACCAATGGCGCACAAGCTGCGGTGGCTGTACAAGCTATTGAAGCAATGGAGAAAAAAAGCGCCAGACCTTCAATTGAACATGAGTGATTTTAGTTCGCTGGATGCATTTGCCCGGCAAGTATCATTCACTCTACGAACGGTATGGTCAACCACTTCCTTTTATTTTTGATCAATAATGACTGCATCGGGAGCGACGGTTTCTTTTGAAAATCCAGCCGAAGAATTGCTTACCGTAGCGGCTGATTTACAATGAATGTACTTTTACAACGGTAAATCAAAAGCGTAACCATAAATTTGTTTAAAATAAAGTATGAAAAGAATTTCAGTTGATATGGATGGCGTGATAGCGAATGTGTATAGCCAGTTTATGAAAATGTATACTGCGGAAACAGGCAAGATAATTACATTGGAGGATGCTATCGGAAAATTTGAGCACGAAGTTTTTGAGAATGCTTACCAATATGTAACCAGCCCGGGCTTCTTTCGGCATGCGCCTGTGATGGAAGGCAGTCAGCAAGTAATGGAAAAATTAAACGATCAGTATAAAATTTTTATCGTGTCGGCGGCAATGGAATTTCCCACCAGCCTGGGAGAAAAGCGGGCCTGGCTCAACGAGCATTTCCCGTTTATTGGATGGCAGCAAATGGTTTTTTGTGGATCAAAGGAAATCATCAAAGCCGATATTATGATTGATGACCATTTTAAAAATTTAAATTATTTCACAGGCGAAACTATCTTGTTCACCCAGCCGCACAATCAGTTGGCAGATGATGGTGTGCACAAAAGGGTATATAACTGGCAACAAATTGAACAGCTGCTGTTGCCCTGAAATTTGATTGTAAAATGAGGGTTATCGTTTCGATATTATTGACAACAAAAAAAAAAAACAGCATGTCCACCTCCCGCAGAACCTTTGCCAAAAATGTGCTAGCCGCTACTACCGCTTTTAGTTTACCTGCTTTTGTAACTGCAGGCAACACGTCTGAACCACCTAAAAAATTAAAAATAGTTTGTGTGGGCGGTCACCCGGACGACCCCGAAAGTGGCTGTGGTGGTACATTGGCGATGCTGCAGGCGCAGGGCCACGACGTGACGATTATTTATTTAACCAGCGGAGAAGCGGGGATACCCGGCAAAAGCCATGCAGAAGCCGCGGCCATACGCACTAAAGAAGCAATCGCTGCCTGTAAAATTTTAAATGCCAAACCGGTATTTGCCGGCCAGGTTGATGGAGCTGGAATGGTAGACAATGAATGGGTTGCAAAAGTGCAGGAATTAATTAAAAACGAAAAGCCGGATATTGTTTTTACACACTGGCCCATTGATACACATAAAGATCACCAGGCCGCCAGCCTGTTGACTATACAAAGCTGGGCCAGGCTTGGTAAAATATTTGAATTATATTTTTTTGAAGTGTGCACCGGCTCCCAAACGATGGGCTTTAAGCCAACTGATTATGTAAATATTACCAACACAAAAGAACAGAAAAAGAATGCGCTGTTTTGCCATGCAAGTCAAAATCCGCCGGGTATTTATACATCCTCAGATTGCAATCATGGCATGATGGAAATATTCAGGGGTATAGAAATAAATGTTCCTGCTGCGGAAGCATTTGTGCGGATGGGAACGGCATTAAATTTTTGAGAGAATAAAACGCTGAGGAAAACGTGTAAAAGCTTTGAATAGTTTAAGCTCTGGGAAGTGCCACCACTTTTTGCTGCTGAATTTTTCCATTGAAGATTTTAAAAAGTACAATCACCGAATCTGTTTCAGCGGCGGTTACAATATCATACATTTTACGCCAGTTGCGCCAAACGTATTCGCCTGTTTTTTCCGTGCCGTAGCCTTCAATGCCGCCAATCAGGATGATTGTTTTTCGGTTAGATAATTGTAGCCTGGCAAATACACCGTAGTCGATTTTCTTTTCGCGGTTCGCTGCATATTCTTTGCCCATCAGCAGTATTTTATTTTGTTGCGGCAACCAGTCGAAGCAATTGCCAAATACGTTTTTCTTTACAAGGGAGGTCGTTAGCCGGTTGCCGAACAGGCCGATATTAACCCAGGTTTCCCGCTTTTTATTTTCCTTCTCAAATTGTTCTACCACAGAAGTATCGGTTAAAATTTTATAATTGGTCACATTCATACGTGTACACAATTGTTTAAAAAGCACTTCTGTTTTAATATCGGTGTAGGCACCGAAATGTGTTGCCGGCAAATTGGCATCCAGCTCGCCAAAAGGGTAGTTGATGAGAATAGTTTTGATACCCGTTTCTTCCTGGTAATTTAACAGGCGTTTAAAATAAACTTCATCATTGGCGGCTTTAAACTGCAGTAAATAATTTTCTGCTTTTTCCAGGTACCTATAATAGTTGCTGCTGCGTTTATACAACTGGCTGATGCGTTCGTGGAACTGGTTAAAATGTTGAACGGGCAGATTCAATGCCTGCGCAATGATATTGAAAGTTTCTTCTTTTGCTTTTAATAAATAGTCATGGTTGGTTTTGCAATACCTGGATATTTGTTTGGCCGCAGAAAGCGCACCTGTGTTTGGCTTGCCCGATTTTAGCAACATTTTTTTGATGTCGGTTTCTGTAGGATATTCTTTATTGGTTCGCTGGCGCACCTCTTCAATAATGTAAATACCAAAGCTCACTTTCACGGTGTCGTACTGCGTTTTTATTATTTTTTTCAATGGCTGTTTGAATTTGTAATTAATGTTTTGTGTTGATGAGCATTTAAATTGCCATTTGCTTGAATAGACCTGCTCTGAATTGCCTTACCCTGAATTGCCCTGCCCTGAATTGCCCTGCCCTTCAGGGCAGGGAAAAAAATTAATTTTTTTATGGGCTTTAGCCCCAATTGTTTTTAGGCTAAAGCCAGCAATGTAAAAGTCCTTTATTCACCGCCCTAAAGGACGGTGCAATTGACTTGAGATACCTCACCTGATAATATTAGCCGCAAGAATTGTGCATCCATTTTTAAATATACAACAAATTGCATTTTGGACTTGGCTGGACTTGCTATTTAAATTGGTGCGGAAGGGTTGTAATATTGGTCTGTCATTTAAAAACGATCTCAAATGTGTCAGTATGAAAAAAACAACAACGCTGTTTGTCCTCGCTTTAACAACGGTTTCCGTTCTAAGCTTTGTTCCACAAACATTTTTAAAGAGCCAGCAAAAAATATTGCGTCACGTGGTGATGTTCAAATTTACTGCGTCAGCAACGCCGGCGATCGTGCAGGATATAGAGACTACTTTCAAGGCCCTGCCGTCGAAAGTGCCTTCGGTAAAAGGGTTTGAATGGGGCACCAACAATAGCCCCGAAGGTTTTAATGAAGGGCTTACGCATTGCTTTGTAGTTAGTTTTGACGATGAAAAAGGCAGGCAGGCCTACTGGGATAACCCCGCACACAACGAGTTTGTAAACAACCACCTGAAACCCTATATGGAGAAAGTGCTGGTAGTAGATTATTTTGTAAATCAATAATATGGATCTTCAGTTAACAAATAAAAAGGCATTGGTTACGGGCTCCACCGCTGGTATTGGTTTGGCCATTGCAACTTCACTCCTAAAAGAAGGCGCTGCCGTTACTATCAATGGTAGAAGTGAAGCACGGATTGAACAGGCGATTGCGGGCTTGCAAAAAGCAATACCCGGTTGCAATGTAACAGGAATCGTGGCGGATTTTTCAAACGTACAACAGGTTGATGAACTAATTAAAAAGGCCGGCGACATTGATATTCTAATAAACAATATCGGCATATTTGAACCAAAGCAATTTTTTGACATTCCCGATAAGGACTGGTTTACTTTTTTTGAAGTAAATGTACTGAGTGGCGTTCGTTTGTCAAGGGCCTTTATGCCGTACATGCTACAACAAAACTGGGGAAGAATTATTTTTATTTCGAGCGAATCAGGTGTGCTTACTCCTGGAGAGATGATTCATTACGGTACTACTAAAACGGCACAGCTGGCTGTGTCACGCGGATTGGCAGAGTTAACGAAGGGATCGGCGGTGACCGTAAATACCGTGTTACCCGGGCCCACCTGGAGTGAGGGCGCCAGTGAATTTGTAAAGAATTTAGCGCAGTCGCAGCAGTTGCCGGTGGAGCAGGTAGAGGCTTCTTTTTTTAAGGAAGAAAGACCGACCTCGTTATTGCAACGTTTTGCAACAGTAAATGAAGTGGCGAGCATGATTACTTACTTGGTTAGTCCGCTGGCATCGGCTACCAATGGCGCTGCGGTTAGGGTTGATGGGGGCGTGGTGAAGCATATTTTGTAGTAATAGCAATGAGCTGTTATTGTTGGGAAGATAAATAGGGATTAAAGATGTCGCTTTCTATTAACGTTAGACACTTCTTTTCTTTTTTGTCTTGATACAAAAAAGAAACAAAAAAAATCAAGGCTGCGAATAAAAAGGCTGAAATTTTCAACACAATCCTACAATCAAGGAACTTGCCCGAAGACTTCAATACCTTGTAATTTAGGCGGGCTCAAACAACCTTGATTGCTTAACGGATTATGTTGAAAATTTCTAGCACTTTTTATTCGAGGCCGGGGCGCTTGCTGTTTGTCGAACAAATACACAGTTTCAAAAAAGATTGAAAGAGTTTGTTTATGATGAAAATGGGCAGGTTGCATAAACAAGTTGCTTGATGGTATGTGGTAAAAGAGGGCGATGCAACGATGATCCACATAGCTTCCTGGCCCGGACCAAAACATAGAGTAAACGAATTTTATAAATATTTCCGAATCAATTATTGTATCAAAATGAAAACGATTGTTATGCAAACAGAAGAAAAACAAACTATGACCATGAATACCATGGGTAAGCTGTACGATAATAAACAAACGCCGGGCAACGCATCAGTGGCACGTACCGCAAAAAAATTGAACGACCGCAGCAATGGCAAACCGTTGCGTGTTTTATCAGATGAGCAATTTGCTTTTTGGAAAAACAATGGGTATGTAATTATACCCAACGCAGTGCCGGCAGAAGACGTAGAAAAAATGGCCAGCCTGTTGTGGGAATTTGAAGAAAAAGATCCGAATGATCCTGAGACATGGTACGCCGAAGCCCGTGCGGAAATACAAATGAAAGAGTTGAAAAATACAGGTATGGTAGAGATGTATAACAACCCGCAGATGTGGAAGAACCGGATGAATCCAACCGTGTACAAAGCTTTTGTTGACATTTGGGGTATAGAGGAATTGTGGGTTACAATCGACCGGGCCAATCTTAATTTTCCTGTTCGTCCCGGCCATGAATACAAGGCTTTTATTCATTTTGATATTGATACCAGCATGGACCCTAAACCAGTGAATGTGCAAGGCGTACTTGCATTGAGCGATACGGACGAACTGACAGGAGGCTTTCAATGCGTGCCTGAATTGTACAGAACTTTTGATGAGTGGGTAAAAACACAACCGGCCGACCGGGATCCGTTTAAGCCTGATACCACTGGTTTTGAAATTAAAAAAGTGATGTGTAAAAAAGGCGACCTGCTGATATTTAACAGCATGCTGGCGCACGGCATTCGTAAAAATGAAAGTGACCGCCCGAGACTGGCGCAATATATTTCTATGACACCTGCGGTTGAAGACAATGAAGACCTGGTGAACTGGCGTGTAAACTCCTGGCGGCATCGCATTGCGCCGGAGGGATATGCATTTCCGGGAGACCCACGTAAATGGGAACAGACTAAATATGAAAGAGCAGAGTTATCAGAATTGGGTGAGAAATTATTGGGTTTGAAGAAATGGCATTGAGCAGGGGTGTTGAATTTATTTATTGAGAATGGCTTTAAGCTCCAATTTTTATCTTTGGTTAAATAAAAAACTGCCATGATGCGATGATGCATTATGGCAGTTTTTTTTGTTTTGATATATTACCAAATGTGTATCCTGTCTTTTTCTGCTACAAACATTTTATCACCTTCCTTTACGTTAAAGGCATTGTAAAATGGAGTGAAACTCATTAAAGGCCCCCATACCCTGTACTTTGGAGGCGAGTGCGGATCGGTGTTGATTCGCTGCCTTACCGACTCGTCTTTTCGTTTACTTTTCCAGCCCTGTGCGTAGGATAAAAAGAAGCGCTGATCCGGCGTCAGGCCTTGAATTTTTGTGGTGTCTTTTCCCTGTGCCGTCATTTTAAAAGCATCGTATGCAATGGCGATGCCGCCAATATCCGCCGTGTTTTCGCCCTGCGTTAAACGGCCATTAATGTGGAGTGAATCCAGCACGGTAAAGCCGGTGTAGAATTTGATGACTTGTTCGCCCTTAGCTTTAAATTTTTCAAGGTCTTCCTTGCTCCACCAGTTTTTTAAATTACCATCCTTATCATATTGTGCTCCCTGGTCGTCAAAGCCATGTGTCATTTCGTGGCCGATTATCATACCGATGCCACCGTAATTCATGGCATCATCAGAGTTGGCATCAAAATAAGGAAACTGTAAAATGCCCGCCGGAAAAACAATTTCATTGAACGTTGGATTATAGTAAGCGTTGATGGTTGGCGGTGTCATGGTCCACTCGCTTCTGTCAACCGGTTTATCTACTTTACTAACCTGGTAGTTATATTCATTTTTACCGCAGGAAAGCAGGCTACCCATAAAATCATTCCGGTCAATGACTACTTTATTGTAATCCCGCCATTTGTCTGGGAAACCAATTTTTTTGATAAAAGTGTGCAGTTTGGCAATGGCTTTTTGCTTGGTACTATCGCTCATCCAGTCGAGCTGCGTGATGCGTTTTTCGAAGGCCGCCTGAAGATTGTTTACCAGGTCGAGCACTTTCTTTTTAGCTTCGGTACCAAAATATTTATTTACATACAGCTGACCTAAAGCATCACCAAGATTTTCATCTACCACTACATAATTTCTTTCCCATCTTTCTTTTAATTTCTTTTGGCCGTTCAATGCTTTGCCATTGTATTCAAAAGAGGCATTTACAAAATTGTTGCTGAGGTATTTGGCAGCCCTGTCAACCAGGTGAAAATGCAGGTAGGTTTTCCAATCAGCCAGGGGCAAGGATTTTAGCAGTTCATTCAGCTTGCTGTAATACGCTGGTTGGCTAACATTAACGGAGTCTGTTTTTATGTTTAGGTTTATCAGCAATTGTTTCCAGGCAAGGGTTGGCATTTTTGCATCCAGGTCTGCTACTGCCATTTTATTGTAATTGCTTTGCGGATCCCGCAGCTCTACATTGGTACGGTGGCTTGCCGCCAATTGTTTTTCCAACGCATACACGGTGGCTGCATTTTTTGCGGCGGTGGTGCTGTCTGCACCCGTTAACATAAACAACGTGCGAATATATTGCTGGTATGCCGCCACTACTGTTTGCGTGGCCGCATCGGTTTTAAAATAATAATCCCGGTCTGGCAAACCCAACCCGGCCTGGTAGTAAACGGCAATATTTTTTACACTATTTTTTTCATCTGCACCCACATATTGCCCGATCATCATAGGGATGCCGGAGGTGCAGAGCGCTGATACAAACTGTAGCATTTCTTTATTGTCTTTTAGAGAATCGATATTTTGCAGCAATGGTTTTATCGGCTGGTAGCCCAGCTTTTCTATTTTGGCAGAATCCATGCTGGCGGCATACAATCCACCCACCTGTTGTTCCAGTCTTGCGGATGTGTCGGTTTTGGCGGCAGCATCTTCCAACATTTTTTTAATACGGGCCTTGATGATGTTTTGCATGTCGAGCCCTGAACTGGCGCCGGATTCCGTTGGTAGAATCGTGGCGGTATCAATCCATTTACCGTTGGCATACATAAAGAAATCATCGCCTGGTTTAATGGCAGAGTCGATGTTTTGAACAGACAATCCTCTTACTTCCGAAGTGGTTTGCGTCGTGTTTTTACAGGTAGAAAAAGATAGTGCCGCCAATGAAATCAGCCATAGTGCTAAAGGGAATTTTATCATAAAAAATAGTTTGATGAAGGGGAAACTGACTGTACAAGATAAACATTTTAAAGACGTGGTCATTTTTAAATGGCCTGTTTTGTGGGGCCAATTGAAGGCTGGTAAAATGCAGGGCTAACCGGTGACCGGCCCGCAGTTTTAATGCGTTACTGAATGAAAGGCGGCCAGGTATTTATCGATGTACACCTGCTTTGATTTTGCTTTGTATTGCATTACAAATCTTGGATGTTCCAGGGCAACGATGTTGTTGAAAAATTGGTGTTCTTCATTTAGCTGTCTTAAAAATTTTTCATTTTTGCCATTCCCAAAACAAAAACAAGTATCGGTATAAACGCCAAAACTGATTTGTTTTTTGATGTTTGCAATAATAAAATCGTATACCGCATTGGTGAGTTCTTTACTGTCATAGTAATTATAGTTGATTTCTTTACCAGTAGGCGTAGCAGCAGTAAAGCCAAGCGGGCAAATTGAATTGATGTAAAAGTCCTTATAAAAATTGGAAGCTCCACCGTACGCGTCAATTACCTCGTATACAAACACCGATGAAGGTTCGTGCGTTTCTTTACCTTCATATTCCAGGTGGCATTTTTCAACAAGGCGTTTGGTATCTGTAAACGGAATGCCGGTTACGCCGCCGCCAAACCTACCGGGATTAATGCCTAAAATTAAATGACGACGCCTGGTATCATTGTAAAACTTTTTATAAAAAGAAGTGGATAATGCGAGTACACTTTTATTTTCTTTAAACGGGTTCATCATGCTGATACCCGCTGGTAATGCGCCGGTAAATTCCACGGTTTTGTTAAATGCAATTACTTTATCTGCGAATGATTTCATATTGTTTTGTTTCACACAAAGGAACGAAGGATACAAAGAGCACAAAGTTTTTTTTCGTTGTGTACTTTGTATTCGTAGCGCTCGTTGTGTGAAATTGAAGATACGTCAAAATGAAAAAAGTCTGCGTTGGTTTGTTTGCCCAAAAAATACGATACCTCAAATTTTTTTTCGTTGTTTACTTTGTATTCGTAGCGTTCGTTGTGTGAAATACAAAGAGGCAGCAACATCTGTCACTGCCTCGTTTGTTTTTTTGTTGTGCCGCTTAGTTTATCACTATGTCACGTTTTTCTGCTTCCTTTCCGGGAACCAGGGGCAGGCTTACCTGCAATACTCCATCCACATACTTTGCGGAAATGTTTGCTACATCAATGGATTCATCCAGGTCGAAAGTTCTTTCAAAACCCCCACGGCTGTATTCTCTTAAAATCCATTCCGGACGGGCGAAACCGTCGGGTGGAAGATAGGAGACCGTTAGTTTGGAACCTTTCACGTCCAGGTGAAAATGTTCTTTGATGCGGCCAGGTGCAAACACCAGCATTTCGAAACTGCTGTCTGTTTTGAAAATGTTTACACTGGCTCTTTGCATTGAACGGATAAGCATCCCACCTCTGTGGCGGTTACTTCCATAATTGTTGCCTTTTGCGGCACATGACTCATTGTGGTGCATGTTGTTGAATTTAGAAATTAACAATATTGTTACCCTAATTCAGACGAATGATGCAAAAGAATATTTTAACTGCTAAAATGATTTAACAATTTTTGGAAGCGATTAATATTTTGCCCCTGCGTTTTCTATAGTGCCTATATGCACTGGCCTTGGTAAAATGTAAAATATATTTTGGAAGAGGAACTGTTAGTTCGCGGTTTCTTTTTTTAATTCTGCAGCCAGCTCCGTATAGTTTTCAGGTACGCTTGAAACGATTCCGTTTTTATTAATGATCACTTGCATTGGGTATCCCGGCACATGAAGTGTCTCTCTAAAATAGTGAAACAAGTTTGGTACAATTGAATAATCTATTCTTGTTTTATTTAAAAAAGGTGTTAGTACTTTTTCGGAATCGCCAGCAAGGCTTAAAAAAAGAATGTCGTTTCGCTCTTTATACAGTTTGACTAATTTATTTAATGCTGGCATTTCCGCAACACATGGAACGCATTGGGTAAACCAAATATTTAGCACAACAGTCTTGCCTTTGCAGGTCCCGCTGTCGTAAACATTTCCGTGAAGATCAGTAAAATTAAAGCCTGGCAAACTTTTGCCCACCAGTTGAAAATGTTGGTACAATTGGTTCATCGTACTTCGTATCGCATTTGTTATTTGTTCATCTACCTTTTTATTTATTTTATATAACCGGTAATAATCAAGAGAGTCCGTTGATGTTAATCGCAGCGGAAGATAATCTCCCATTGACATTTTATCCATGAAAATTGTCTTACTCGTGGGAAGTCCAACTTCATCAAAGGCGACAAAGTTTCTTGATAATTTTACGCTTTCATTCCAATAGCTCCAGAATTCATCAAAACTGCTTAAAATATACGTGGGGTCTTTTACAGGGGCACCATACTTTTCGGTATTGCACGAAATGCAGGTCGACACAATCCAAAATATCAACAGGATAGAAGTTATCTGAACTTGTTTCATAATGATAAGTGTAGGCAACCGGTAACGTTATTAATTGATGGTAAATGTACTTTTGAAGAAAGTTTATTCAGGAGAAAAATTACAAACCAAATATAAGTGATATAAATATTGCAATTAGAAAAATATATGATAGAGAAATAAAAAGTTAACCCCAGCCGACCTGACGAAATTAATAAAACACCTCAAATTTGGAAGCCAATGATGCCATGAAAAACCGGGCATGAACGGTGCGACGCCGATGTCGCTGCCATGAAAATTAATGCTGGTCAACAAAAATTATTTTATTCTAAGATCGCTTGTGATAATTCAATATCGCCCAGCTATTAAACACTACTGCCAGCCCAAGCACGGATAACAGGTGATATTTGATGTCTGCAAAGCCGCTTCCTTTTAAAACAATCATACGCATTACTTCTATAAAGTATGCCACCGGGTTTACTTTGGTAATCCATTTGGCCCACTCGGGCATGCTGTCGATGGACGTGTATAAGCCGCCCAATAACATAAAAACCATCATTACAAAAAAGCCTACAAACGTGGCCTGGGTCTGCGTTTCGGCATAGGTTGAAATTAGCAAGCCGATGCCTAATAATGCCAATAGAAAAACCATCGCGAATAAATATATCAAGCCAATATTTCCAACCGGAACAATTTGATAAAAGAGCCGGGCGATCAATAAACCGATGGTGAGTGTGATTAATCCCATTATCCAGAACGGAATTAATTTGCCTAAAATAAAAGTTGTTTTGCTGATAGGGCTTACATTGATTTGTTCGATGGTGCCGATTTCTTTTTCCTGTACAATGTTTAACGAAGTAAGAAATGTGCCGATCATAGTGAGCAGAGTGACGAGTATGCCTGGTACCATAAAGTCTTTGTAATTCATGGTAGGGTTATACCAGTTGGATGAGGTGATTTCGATGGTTGGGATAGCGTTGAATGCCGGAAAGGTCATCCAGTTTAATCGTATTTCCTGGTTAAAATCCCGGATGATATTGGCCGCGTAAGCCCCACCCAGGTTAGCTTTTGCACCATTGACCGCATTTACGGCGAGCAGCATACTGCTCTTGTTTTCCTTTATAAGATCCTTTTCAAAATTTTTCGGGATTTCAATCACCAGGTCGGATTTATCTGATTCGATGGCCTCCATCGCCTGGTTATAAGAAGGCGAATAATCGGTTAAAATAAAATAACCGGAGGCAGTGATTTTTGAAATAAATTTTTGCGAGTAAGAAGAATGATCATGATCCACGATGCTCAGCAACACATTTTTTACCTCGTAATTAGCGGCGAAGGGAAAGATGAGTAACTGTATGATGGGCATTACGAGTACGGAACGCAGGATAGCGGGATTGCGAAAGACCTGCCTGAATTCTTTTTCCAGTAAAAAAGATAATTGTTTCATGCAAGCCGGGTTTTAAATTTAGAGAAACTGATGGCAAGAAAAAATAAGGTCATGCCAAAAAGTATCAGCGTTTCCTTCCAAATTATTTTAAAGCCGAGGCCTTTGATCATAACATCTTTTACGATAATAAAAAACCATTTGGATGGCACAAGGTTCGACATTACCTGCAGGGGTTTTGGCATGCTTTCAATCGGGAACATAAATCCGCCTAACAGCAAGGTCGGTAACATTAACCCTAGGAGTGAAATCATTTGAGCAGTTTGTTGGGAACTGGTTACATTCGAAATCATTAGTCCTAATGAAACGGCCGTTGTAATAAATAGCAAAGCTTCTCCCATCAATAATAACAGGCTTCCGTTGATAGGCACTTCAAGCAAGGTTACGCTTACAATAAGTATGGTTGAAACATTTACCAGCGATAAAAACATGTACGGAATGGCTTTGCTTAAGATAAAAAGCAAGGGCTTTAAAGGCGATACCAGCAATACTTCCATGGTATTGATTTCTTTTTCCCGTACAATGGAAACCGACGTCATCATGGCCGAAATAATAATTAAAATCATCGCCATTACGCCGGGTACAAAAGTGTAAGCGCCTTTTAACTGTGGGTTGTAAAGCATCCTTACCTGTGGCTCAATTTGATAGGTAAGGGGAGAATTTGCTGTAAGATCATTTTGATAATCACGGATAATGCTGGTTGCATAATTAGTAACTGTTGTGGCTGTGTTAGGGTCTGTTGCATCGGCTAATAATTGCACCTGGGCATGGTTGGCATGCAAGAGATTTTCGCGGAATTTATTTTGAAAAACTACGACCAGTCTTATTTTGCCGGTTTTAAATGCCGCTTCAATATCGGCCTGCGAGTTCAGGTAGAGGGCAACATTAAAATAGCGGCTGGCGTTAAGCCGGTGAATGATTTCAGCAGTTGCAACATCTTTGGACTCATCCAGCACAGCAATATCAGAATCTTTTATTTCATTGGTTAAGGCAAATCCAAATAAAATGATTTGCACAATAGGCATCAGGATAATAATGAGCAATGATTTTCTATCCCGAAAAATATGATAGAATTCTTTTTGAACAAAAATGAGAAATTGCTTCATTGTATTTTTTGTATGTTATTCAAATTGCTATAATACGCATCAATTCTAATAATCTGCATCTCATTCTCCCCCTTGGGGGAGTTAGAGGGGGCTGCATCTCATTCTCCCCCCTGGGGGAGTTAGAGGGGGCCGCATCTCATTCTCTCCCTTGGGGAGTTAGGGGGGGCTGCCCGGGGCTAGTCGTCGCCCCGCTTCGCACCCCTCGCCAGCTGTAAAAAAACTTCATCCATTGATTTGGCATTGTATGTCTCTTTCAGGTTGCGGGGGGTATCCAGCGCTTCAATTTTTCCATCCACCATGATGGATACCCGGTTACAATATTCGGCTTCATCCATGTAATGCGTTGTAACAAAAATGGTGATCCCTCTTTCGGCGGCCTGGTAAATCAGGTTCCAGAATTCACGCCTTGTAATCGGGTCAACACCGCCGGTTGGTTCATCCAAAAAAACAATTTTTGGTTCATGAAAAATGGCAACTGAAAAGGCCAGCTTTTGTTTCCACCCAAGTGGCAATGCTTTTACCAACGTGCCGGCCTCGGCGGAAAGATTTAGTTGATTTAAAAGCAGCGCTGTTTTTTCTTTAATTGCGGGCCTTGCCATACCGTAAATGCCAGCGTAGAAGCGGATGTTTTCGGTTACCGTAAGATCTTCGTACAAAGAAAATTTCTGGCTCATGTAGCCGATACTTTGTTTTATTTTTTCCGTTTGTTTGTACACGTCGAAACCTGCAACAGTGGCTGATCCGCTGGAGGGCATGGAGAGCCCGCACAGCATGCGCATGGCAGTTGTTTTACCTGCACCGTTTGCGCCCAGGAATCCAAAAATTTCCCCTTTATTTACTTCAAAAGATATCTCGTTGGTGGCGATAAAATCGCCAAACTTTTTAGTGAGCTTATCTGATGTTATAACCGGTGCTGTCATGATCATACATTTTATTTACTGGCTCATCAGCTCAATGAAACAATCTTCAATATTGGGTTGTGCCAGTTGCAATTCAATTGCATGATGCGATAAATGCTCTAAATAATGCATGACCGGATCCATTCCTTCCGCATCATTTTTTAATACCAGGTGATGAAATTCACCAAAGGCATAACATTTTTCCGTGTTGCTATACCGCTGCAGATCATTGAGCAAGCGGAACATTTCTGCTGAACGTACTGACCACATCTTTTTTGTAAATTTTTTGATGATAGACTGGGGTGAATCGATGCTCATAATTTTGCCGGATTGAATCAGCGCCACCCGGTCGCACAATTCAGCTTCATCCATGTAAGGGGTACTGACCAAAATACTGATGCCTTGTTTTTTCAAGCCTTTCAACATCTCCCAAAATTCTTTTCTTGATACTGCATCCACTCCCGTTGTCGGTTCATCCAGGAACAGTACATGAGGGCGATGTATCAACGCACAGCACAATGCCAGCTTCTGCTTCATGCCGCCTGATAGCTTGCCCGCCCTGCGGGTTTTGAAAGGCTCCAGCTGAACATAAATTTCTTTGATAAGGTCGTAATTTTCTTCAATACTGGTATTAAAAATAGTGGCGAAAAAGCGGAGGTTTTCCTCCACCGAAAGATCCTGGTACAAAGAAAATTTACCGGGCATATAGCCAATTCGGTGGCGTATTTCCTTGTATTGTTTTACTACATCAAAACCATCCACTGTGGCATTGCCTTCATCTGCAAGTAATAGGGTTGTCAATATTCTAAAAAGCGATGTTTTGCCCGCTCCATCCGGCCCAATGAGGCCAAACAACTCACCCTTTGCTACCTCCAATGTTATATCCTCCAATGCGGTTACCGTCTCATTCTTTGAGCCGTATTTTTTAACGATATGTTCAACGGTTACTGCCTGCATTTGAATTGTTGGATTGCTTTATTGTTTTATTGTTGTATTGTTTATTGTTGCATTGTTACTCCTTCTTACGATTAGATTACAATTTGTTATTTGTTTGATAGATTGATGATTTAGATAGTTAGCAGAATACAATTTGCTTTCTTATGGTTGTAAATATTGAAAAGCGGTAAGCTCTTCCATTAGAGAACTCCAAATAACCATTCAACAATCCAACCATCCAACAATTAAAAGCATCAACTAACAACAAGAAAGACATCAGACATCAAAAAATCAGACATCAAAATTTCACCTCACCATACATCCCGATTTTTAAGTAGCCGTCATTCTTCACGTTTATTTTTGTTGCATACACCAGGTTCGCTCTTTCTTCTTTTGTCTGTATGGTTTTTGGTGTAAACTCGGCTTTGTCGGATATCCAGCTAATGATTCCCGGAAGTTCTTTGTATTTCCCTTTGCCATCATCTATCAACACTTTTACTACCTGGTTTAGTTTTACCTGCGCCAGTTGATCGCCCGTTATGTAAGCCCGTAATTTCATGGTAGTAAGATCCGCAATTTTATAGATGGCTTTGCCGGTGCTGGTGAACTCATTGGCATCAGCATATTTAGTGAGCACCGTTCCTGTAACGGGATTTACAATATTTGTTTTATTCAGCTGATCCTGGATTTGCGCTACTTTTTTTTCCATTGGATTTTTTTCGCTTAGTATACCGCGGTTTTGTATGGCTACAGACTGGCGCTGCGATTTTACCTGGCTTTGTAAAACAGCCAGTTGGCTTTTGGAGGCAAGTATCTGTTGCTGCAAAATATTCACCTGGCCGGTAATATCATCCAGTTGTTTTACGGGCGAGGCACCTGCTGTTACCAGGTTTGTAAATCGTGCCTGTTCTTTTTGCAGCGTTCTTAGTTGTTCTTCCTGCACCGCGATTTGCCTTGTTTGAGCAGTCATTTGGGCCTGCAAAATATTAACCTGTGGTAACGCGTCATTTGTTTTTTGTAGGATGGCATCCACTGATGAAGCAGCTTGTTCCTTTTGTAATTCAATGGCTGAAGGGTCAATATTACCAACAACAGTATCCTTCAACAGTGTGGCACCTTCTTCAACATTCAGTCGTATGATTTTGCCCGTGGCCTCTGCCGAAACAATGATTTCATCTGCTTCAAAAGTTCCTGTTGCATCATATTTATTATTGCCATTTTTACAGGCAGTTACCATTATCACTAAAGTCAATAAAAGCAATTTAATAGTCGACTTCATATTTTTTTGATTGATTAATTATTGAAACTAAAATTTACTCACCCGTAATGATTTTATAATTGTACTGCGCCTGCAGCAGCGAAACTTCATGCAATTTTTGGTTTAGCATCGCCTGGTTTTCAGCATTCAGTTCCCTGATAAAATCGTTGGATGTAATAATGCCATTGCTGAGTTGAAACGCTGCATTTTCTTTAATGCTTGTCCGCAGGTTGATAATGGCAGCATCGCTTTGAACCAGTTGATTGTATTTATCTATTTCGCCTTTTTGCCGTGCCAGTAATTGCTGGTTAGTTTTTAAAAAATTGTCTTTTTGTTTATTGACTATTTGTTGCTGGATTTTTAAAACAGCTTTATCTTTTTGCTGCGTAATGCGGCTCATGATGGGAATATTTAATTTTACGCCCGAAATATAAAACCACTGAAAGCTGTTTTTTAACTGGTTCAATCCAGGTTTACCATAGCCGCCGTCTGCAAAAAGTGACAGCCTCGGGTTTGTTTTTGCATTGATAAGTTTTGATTGCAATTGGATACTTTGCTGCTGAAAGTCAAACAATTTTAATTCGGGTCTTGCAACAATTGA
The DNA here is from genome assembly GCA_038210625.1 of Chitinophagales bacterium. Lineage (GTDB taxonomy): Bacteria > Bacteroidota > Bacteroidia > Chitinophagales > Chitinophagaceae > Ferruginibacter. The sequence continues at coordinate 22,971 of JBBQWL010000062.1, forward strand.
GTTAGTAATTTTATATGTCGTAACAGGTTTTGCAAGCATGGTGTTTTGATTCAAATCTGCACCGGTAAGTATCCCCAGCATTTCAACCGCCTCTTTCCTGGCAGATTCGAATTCTATTTTTTGTTGAGCTGTTTTTAGCAATTCGGCCTTTAGTAAATCTTCGTTGCTTTTAATGGCTACACCATTTGAAACCTGCGCTGATACTATCTTCAGGCTATTGTTTAAGTTCTGTTCTGCCAGTATCATCAATTGTATATTTTCCGCCATCAATAAAGCAGTAAAATAATAATTGTTGATGGTATTTTTCAGTTGGTACAAATCAATTTCTACCCGTTGCGCTTCGGTTTGTGTAGTGATGCGCTGCAATTTTTTCTGACCCGCAATCAAACCGCCATCATAGATTGGCTGCACCAAGTCGAGTGTACCTTTGTACTGGTCTTTATCCAGCGATTCAATAGTCAGGTTGGGAAGTTTAATCGGCAGCGATGTTACATCCGATTGATAAGTAGCCTGCGCATTAACATCCAGTTGCGGCAGCCATTTCAGGTTAAGATTCTTTTCCGCTTTGTTTCCTGCGGTAATGGTCAAGGCTTTTTGCTGGTACAATGGTGAATTGGCAGCGGCCAGGTCATAACACTGCTCAATGGTAACTTCGTTCAAAGGCTGTGCATTCAATATTTGTTGGGTTGTAAGACAAACAAACAGCAACAATATTTTATCGCTTATAATTTTTTGTTTTCTAAGCATATGTGATCAATTTAAGCTTGTATTCATTATTCCATCAGGCTTTGATGGCGTTGATAATAAATTCCGCCACTTCCTTCTTACGCCCCCGGATCATTTCCTGGTATTGCTTTTCCGTCATCTGCATTACTTTTTTTATCATTGGTTTTGCAACAAAAGGAAAGATGCTCAGCGACTGGATGTTGATTAGTAATTGTTGGGCGCTTATCTTTTTGATAACACCTTTTTTTACTTCAGCATTTATTTGTAGCTGAAAGGCTGCCAGCATATTTTTTGCCTGCGCTTGTTTAAGCTGTTTCACCATCATAGAAGGGTTGCGGCTTATTTCGTTCAACACAAATAAGGGCATGTCTGGAAACTCGGTGATGCGTTCAATATCCAGTGCAACAATCTCCTGAATTTTTGCAAACAATGGGCTGTCGCCGGACAAAACAGCGGCGAGGTTGGAAAAGAATTTCCTGAACTCCTGCTCAAAAATTAATGCAAACAATTTTTCTTTTGATTCAAAATAGTAATGTACCAGCGCTTTATTAATTCCGGCCTGGTCAGCAATATCCTGCATTCGTGCTCCTGTAAGACCTTTTTGGGTAAAGGCTTTTCTTGCTACCTGCAGGATGGCCTCTTCTGTATTTTTATCTTTCAACTTCATTTCAAATAGTTAACCATTTGGTTAAATTGATTGTAAAGATAAGTAATGAATGAGTATACTACAAAAAAATTAACCATTTGGTTAATTTTATCGTTGATAAAACTGATGTGGTATTTGTAAAGTAAAAGCGGTGTTAGCTAGAGTAAACTTTCATCAATCGCGGCGCTGATATTTTGCAGGCCCTGTTGCAGAATAAGGCCGTCCGTCCAGCCAAAGCCAATGCGCATGTATGTATCCGGCATGCCAAACCAGTGGCCGGGCCCAACCATTGTATGATAGGTGGACATCAGGATATCATAAAACTTAGTGGTGTCTACCAGGAGTTTATTTTTAAAACGGGCGAAACAAACCACACCTCCTTGTGGCATAATACATTCCATCCGGGATTCTTTTAGCAGCCATTGTTGCAGCAGTTCGAAATTTTGCAGACACTTTTTATTAATCTCCATTGAAAACTTTTCTTTTTGCAGATAGAATTGGTAGGCTACTTCTTCATCCAACACAGAGTTACTGATGTAAATCATTTCTTTGGCGGCCAGGAAGCGTTCCATCATTATTTCATCTTGTGTAATCAGCCAGCCCATGCGTAAGCCGGGTAAACCAAATGCTTTCGATAAAGAAGATACGCTAATGACTTTATTACTTTTTGTAGCGGCAAGCGGGTAGGGTGTTTTAAAACAAGCGTCCCGATATGTTTCATCAACCAGCAAATAAATATGGTGTCGTTCTGCAAGGAGAATAACCTGGTCAATGGCTTCTTCGCTCATCAGCATTCCGGTAGGGTTGTGCGGCGTTGTAATGCTGATCAGTGTTGTGTTCGGCTGAATGGCGGCCTCAATTTGGCTGACGTCCAGCTTCCATTCCTGTTCAAAATGCAGGTCGATGAAAGTAATGTTGCAGCCTATGGTTGAAGGCACTTCAATATTAGTGGCGTAGTTGGGTCTGACAACAATTAAATGATCTTCCGGTGTAAGCAGGGAGCTATTAATAATAAACAAAGCCGCGGCAGCCCCATTGGTGAGTAATACATTTTCTTTATTAAGCGTAGCGCAGTGCTGTACGATCAATTCCCTTAACGCAGGTTTACCCCGATGACCGGTATACTCCAATGTGAGATCATTCAGCAAAAGATTTAATTCGCCAATGGTCAGATCAGTAACTGAACTTTCAGAAAGATTGAATCGGATATTGTTATAGCCAATCTCTTCAGGAGATTCCTTCTCAATAGGCATGCGCTTGTAAAGCATAGTAATTTTTTTTAGTTAGCAGGATAGGAACACGGATGACTGAGGATAGGAACACGGATGACGCTGATTTTGGCGGATCGAAAACGGATTTTTTGATAATTAAAATGAGCAAATACATCCTTGCCAAAAACAAAATCCGTTTTAAATCCGTGCTTTCCGCGTAATCAGCGTTCCATCCATCCGCAGGATAAAAATCCGTTTTAAATCCGTGCCTTCCGTGTCATCCGCGTTCCTATCTCCATCCGCATGATAAAAATCCGTTTTAAATCCGTGCTTTCCGCGTCATCAGCGTTCCTATCCATCCTCAGGATAAAAATCCGTTTTAAATTCGTGCTTTCCGTGTCATCAGTGTTCCATCCAGCCGCAGGATAAAATCCGTTTTAAATCCGTGCTTTCCGCGTAATCAGCGTTCCATCCATCCGCAGGATAAAAATCCGTTTTAAATCCGTGCCTTCCGCGTCATCAGCGTTCCTATTCATGTTGCGCAGCAACTATTTTAATTGTGTGGTATCTACTCTTGATGGCGTGTCTTTTCCACTTATAATGGTGGCAGAACTTAACGCGATTGCTTTTATAATCTCCGCCATATTTTTCATATCCAGCGTGCCAATTTCGTCAGATGCTTTGTGGTAGTTTGGCTCACTGTCCATTTTGGATGTAGAAATAGTGTGCGCCGGAACACCCAGCCTGGCAAGCGTTGCATTATCTGATCTGTAAAATAATTGTTGCTCAGGGTATGGATCAGGATAGAAAGAGAAGGAAGAGCCTTTCAGGTTTTCCTGCAAAATTTTGCCCATACCTGATTTTTCAAAACCAGTGATGTAGGCCGAATTGGCGCCCCATTTGGATTCAGTACCGATCATCTCAATATTAAACATGGCCACTACCTTCTCGGGCGCTAATTGTTTGGAGAAATATTGCGAACCAAAACCACCTAACTCTTCCGCAACAAAAGTGGTAAATATCAGTAAGCGTTCGTTGTTGTTAAGTTTGCTAAAATATTTTGCCAGCATAATCACTGCAGTAGTGCCTGCGGCATCGTCATTGGCCCCATTATAGATGGAATCTTTATCACCATGCGGCATTCCCTCCGCCGGCGAGCCTATACCCAGGTGATCATAATGGCCGGAGAAAACAACATACTCATCCGGCTTGCTTTTACCGGGCAAAATGCCCACGACATTATTCAAACTTTTCTTTGAAATGTTATTGGTAACGTCAACAGAAAAGGTCGAAGCTTCCTTAGTTCCAAAAACAAACACAACCGCATTGGTTCCCGGGGCCGAGGTGATTTTATCCATACGCAGTATTTGCTTTAAGCGGTTGTTAAAGCTACTATCAACCAATACCAGTAAGTTTTTTTTGCTCTGGTAATACCCGTAAAATTTAGGACCAAATTTATCGCCGGCATTTATCTTCACCACTTCTACCTCACTTTTGTCTGTAAGGCTAACCGCAGGCTGATAAGAAAAAATCGCTGTCAAAGAATCCGGAATTGATTTCCCGTCAATCAAAATTTTGCTGTGTACAGTTTCCGACTCGTACATAAAAAATTCCTGCCGGTAGTTGGCGGCTCCGTTAAAAGTCTGCAGGCCAGCCTTTTTAAACTGCGCTTCAATAAAAGCGGAAGCTTTATCAATACCGGGAGTAAAAGTGCGCCTGCCCTGCATATCATCGGCCGATAAAACTTTTTCAATTTTCTTTACCTGCTTAGCGGTAATGATTTTTTTGGCGGATTGAGCCTGGCCGGCTACCAATACACTTGCACAAACAAAACACAAAACAATTTTTTTCATCATGAGCTGTAGGAAATATGATTAATGAGTAATAAAAACGAAGTTACGTTAAGTGTGAATTGGCAATAGTGAATCGTCAATAATTCACCATTCACCAATCGATCCGTCATTTTATTCTTTACATAATACCGGGACCAACATCTTAAAAAGGAAAGATACTTGTTTTTTAAAAGACAGTTTATCTAGCTGCCACTTTTTTAATGATGCCAAGGCTCATCAGAATTTAAAACATACAATCAGGCTCTTAGGTTCTAAAGTAATGTTAATGTGGCCAATGGTTTTATGATTGCCGTGGCCAACATTGATATCGTAGAAGCTCATTTCGTTACGGTACCAAGCGTTCCGATGGAACGGGTAGTGTATTATTTATTTTGATTTTTTACCCACCAACTGTGCCTGATGGCACAATTTAAAACCCTTCGTTGAAGCTTTAAGATTTGACATTACGAGCTAAACTCTCCCGCGAATCAAAGGGGGCATCCATTTTTTTTTGCGAAGCAAAAACTGTCAGTCATCATTCAAAAATCGGTGCTAATCCGTATTATCCGTTCAATCAGTGTTCCATCCTATTGCACCATCTTATAGGCTGAGAAGTATAAACGCCCAATCAAAAAAACAAACAATTTTAAATAATAAAAGTATTTAAATACTTTTATTAAAAATAAACTCTTATCTTTGTGATGTAAAAAATTAAAACAAAATTTATGCAAACACTTACAGACAATATCCTGAATGTAACCTTACTGGAACCCCGCCAGAAACACCCCACCATTTTTGTACGTTTTGATGAACTTACAGAAGGGGAGAGCTTAACGATCCACAATGATCATGACCCCAAACCCTTGTATTACCAGTTGCTTGGTGAACGCGGAAATATCTTTGTTTGGGAATACCTGGAACAAGGGCCTGAATCATGGAAAGTTAAAATAACCAAACGCATTAGCACCGAAGGGGAAGAAACCCTGGGAGCGCTTGCTGCAGCGGATTTGCGCAAAGCAAAAATATTCAAAAAATATGGTCTTGACTTTTGTTGTGGAGGTAAAAAAACAGTAAAGCAGGCTTGCGCAGAAAAAGGGTTGGATGTTACCAAAATAGAACAAGAGTTGCAGCAGGCCGATCAATTGCCGTCATCAAGGCCGATACCCTATACTGACTGGCCATTGGATTTTTTAGCAGATTATATCGTGAATACGCATCATAGTTATGTGATCAAAAGCCTGCCTGATTTAAGAAGTTACGCACACAAAGTGATGAAGGTACACGGTAGTCATCATCCTGAACTGGCAAGGATTTACGAACTGGTGGAAGCTATCAACACGGAGCTTACCTCGCATCTTGCAAAAGAAGAGAAAGTATTGTTTCCATACATCAAAGAAATTACGAAAGCGGATAAGAATACAGCGCCATTGCATGCTGCACACTTTGGCACGGTACAAAATCCAATCAATATGATGGAAATGGAGCATGAAGAAGTGGGGAAAAATTTAGAAGAAATCAGGGAGCTTACCAACAATTACACGTTGCCGGAAGACGCCTGTGCCAGCTACAGTTTGCTATACCGCTTGCTGGATGAATTTGAAGAAGACCTGCACCTGCACATTCACCTGGAGAATAATATCCTGTTTCCGAAAGCGTTGGCCATGGAAAAACAATTACAGCATTAATACAACTATACCTGTCAGCGTGCTTAAAAATTATTGCAAGTGATTATCAATGTCAATACCAAAATAGGTACAATATTAAAACACCAACCGGATGCGCTGGAAGCTATCGTTGGTATCAGCACTGCATTTGAAAAACTCCGCAATCCTTTATTGCGCAAAATAATGGCAGGCAGAACCAGCATAGCAATGGCGTCTAAAGTGGGAGGCTGTACGGTAGACACATTTTTTGATGCATTAAAACCGCTTGGCTTTGAAACAGATACCAATACATTGCCGGCTGCCATTGTAAAAAAACAGTGGCCCGGCTTTTTATTGTCGCTTAAAAGTGATGAGCTGATCACACTTGATGTAAGGCCGGTTATCGCCACAGGGCAAGATCCATTGAATAACATTTTGCAAAAAATAAAATCATTGCAGCCAGGCCAGGTGTTAAAGATCATCAACAGTTTTGAACCGGTGCCACTGATTCAGTTATTGGAAAAGAAGGGATTTGAAGTATACGCGGATGTGATCAATAAGCAACTGGTGGAAACGTATTTTCATAAGGCAACTACTTCAGTGCAAATTAATTCTCCTATTGCAATGCCTTGTTCAAAAAGCTGGAACGAAACACTGCAAAAATTTACCGGCAACATAAAATACATTGATGTACGGCAACTTGAAATGCCATTGCCCATGATCACTATTATGGAGGCGTTACAAACACTGGCCCCAGACGAATTGTTATTTGTTTATCACAAACGCATCCCGGTATTTTTATTGCCGGAACTTATAGATCGCAAGTTTGAATACCTGATTAATGAAACCGTGAATGCCGGTGTGGAGTTGCTAATTTTTAAATCTTAAAATGTTTACAGCAAACCATACTACCGATTTTGCAAAAACAACGGATCATAAACTGGTGCTTCCTTTTTATCTGTATGCGGCCTTATCTTTTTTAGCAGCAACCGCCTTGTTACTTTTATCAACCAATGCGTTTACCCGACATTATTTTCATCCTCACGTGCTGGCCATTACACATGCCATGGCACTTGGCTGGGGTACCATGATCATTCTTGGTGCAAGTCACCAGTTGATACCGGTACTGATTGAAACCGGCCTTTACAGTGATAAATTAGGCTACGCCTCCTTTGTGTTGGCCGCCACAGGCATCCCGCTGCTGGTATATGGATTTTATTTTTTTAACCTCGGCTGGCCTGCAAAGTGCGGCGGCGTTTTAATTAATGCTGCCATACTGTGTTATCTTATCAACATAGCCATCAGCATTACTAAAAGCAAGCAGGATAATGTGCATGCTTTTTTTGTTTTTACTGCTACATTATGGTTATTGCTTACAACCATTGTTGGGCTTTTATTGATCTATAATTTTACGGTAACTATTTTGCCGGTTGACTCGTTGCATTATCTTCCGCTGCATGCACACATGGGTATCGTGGGCTGGTTTCTTTTATTAATTGTTGGTGTTGGTTCCAGGATGGTGCCTATGTTTTTATTGTCGAAATATACCAACACAAAATTGCTCTGGTTTATCTACTGTTGTATCAATGGAGGCTTACTTTCTTTTGTGTTATTTTTTCTTTATTATCATGAAACCACAATGTATTTTTTTTCGATTGGTGCTGTGTTTTCGGGCATTGTATTGTTTGCATTTTATTGCTACAAATGTTTCCGGCAGCGTATCAGAAAAAAAGTGGATGAACAGCTGAAAATATCGTTGTTGTCTGTGATGATGATTTTTTTACCGTTAATATTTTTGCTGATTTTTATTGCCCGGCTTATGGCTGGTTCCCTGGATATAGCCGTTGTAATGGCCTATGGGTTCATTGTTTTTTTTGGTTGGATTACTGCCCTCATTTTAGGTATGACATTTAAAACACTGCCCTTTATTATATGGAATAAAGTGTACAGTAAGCCAGCAGGAATAAACAAGACCCCTAACCCTAAGGAACTCTTTAGCAGCAGGGTTTTCAGGGCGATGGCGATTGCATACCTGGCTGGCTTTATTTTATTTATTCCCGGTGTATTGGTGGCCAGCAATTTATTGTTACAAATTGCCAGTTTGCTTTTGCTAACCGCGGCATTGCTGTATAACTGGAATGTAATAAAATTAATGTTTCATAAAGGCTTACCGCAATGAATGTAATTACCAACAATAATATTAAATGTACCATCGCATTGGCAGTGCTGCAAAATGTAGAAGATCCTGAAATTGGATTGAATGTGGTAGACCTTGGACTAATCTATCAAATTGATTTTGATGAACTGCAGGCAAAAATTTTTTGTACAATGACGTTGACCACGCAATTTTGTCCCATGGCTGCAGCATTAAGTGAAGCCGTTAAACAGGCATTGCAAAATAATTTTGCAGGCATGGAAGTGCAACTAGAAGTAACTTTTAATCCACCCTGGAGCCATGAAAGAATTTCTGCCGAAGGGCAACTTTTTTTAAACCAATAATTATGCTGAGTCTTACTTGCAAAACCGCCATCAAAGCCGTTATTTATCTTGCTTCAAAATACGAGGCGGGTGAAAAAATTGGTATTAAAGAAATAGCTGCTTTCATAGATGGCAGCGAACATACAGTTGGTAAAATGCTACAAACGTTGGTAAAAGAAGAAGTGATTCTAAGCGCCAAAGGCCCTACCGGCGGCTTTTACATTACTGCCAAACAACTAAAGCAACCCATCATCAATATCATTGAAGCCATCGATGGCAAAGACGTTTTTAAACAATGCGGCCTTGGTTTAAGCAAATGCTCATCCACACATCCATGCCCCATTCACAATGATTATAAAGAAGTAAGAGATTTATTTGAAAATCTTTGCAGGCAAAAAAAAGTGGTTGATTTATGCGAACCTGTTAATGATGGGCTGGCTTACCTGGTTGGGTAATTTCTTTCCCGCTAATATTTCGGGTTACATATTGGTTACTCTTATTCTACTTTTTCGTGTGCACTGCCTCTTTATTAAGGATGCCTTGTGTTCACTATAGCACATTTTATAATTTACCTCTTAGAGTAATAAAAGAATTATAAAGCCTACCTTTAAAATAATCACGTCAATAAAATGTCTGCAAAACTGGATTAACTTTTGATTGGCTTACCATAGGCGGTACCTTACTAAAGCTTACTTAAAAACAATCACAATCAAAAAATAGTATTACTATGGAACTTGTTCTTACCGATCCAATCGGGATGCAGAAGACAAAAGTCAATTTTATTGATCAGTTATTTCTTCCCTTAATCAACGATAAAAGAGACATGCCTTTTATTTACCTGTCGCTGAAAATTACCTTCATCATTATTCCTGCAGCAGTACTGCTTTTTATTCTGCCTGATCTTTACTGGGCTTGGTATGCAGGCTATCTGCTCGTTTTGCTCATCATTTTTTTAGGACCATATGTACTAATGTTACACAATGTTTGTCATCGTAAATTATTTAAGAAGAAGTACAATGTGTTCAACAGGTACGTGCCTTGGGTACTGGGTATTTTTTTCGGACAAACCCCCGAGACTTATTTTCATCACCATGTAACCATGCACCATCCGGAAAATAATGAGCCGGAAGATTTGAGCAGTACCATGAAGTTTCGTCGCGACAGCATAAGAGCCTTTGCTATCTACCTGGGTTCGTTTTATTTTACAGGCGTGCTCAACCTGGTGCTTTATTTTAGAAATAAAGCAAGAAATAAATATGCCCTTCGCATTATGATGGGCGAAACTTTTTTTACCCTGATGGCTATTGGATTGTGTTTTGTAAATTTTAAGGCTACCCTTACGGTTTTTATTTTACCCCTCGTTTTTATACGCTTTGCAATGATGGCCGGAAATTGGGCACAACATGCTTTTATAGATTCCGCCCGGCCGGAGAGCATTTACGGAAACAGTATTACCTGCATCAATACTATTTACAATAAAAAATGTTTTAATGATGGCTATCACATCGGCCACCATTTAAAACCCTATTTGCACTGGACAGAAATGCCCGCCAATTTTAAAGATAATATCAGCACATATGCTTTAAACAATGCCATTGTATTTAAAAAGCTTGATTATTTTCAGATATGGTTTTTACTGATGACAAAAAATTACAAAACGCTCGCGGCTAATTATGTTCAGTTGGGAGAACAGCAAACAAGTGCTGAAATAATAACCTTTCTTAAAAGCCGTACCCAAAAATTTGATTTGTAGATCGATGGAATGAAATTGTGCGAAATGCATCTAATTGGTTTTTTTTAGTCTTTTTGACAATTGTTAAAAAAAAGTTACAAAAAATTAGGCTGAATGCAAAAGAAATTTCTATATTGTGCACACGATTGCACTATATGTCCCAAAAAATTACCATACACGATATTGCCCGGGAGCTAAAACTCACGTCTGGAACGGTTTCCAGGGCGTTGAACGATCATCCACGCATCAGTGAAGCAACAAAAACTCTTGTAAAAGAAAAAGCGGCAGAACTAAAATACCAGCGAAATAAGATTGCCTCCTCTTTACGTTCAGGTAAATCTCATACCATAGGGGTTATCATCCCAAGTGCACAAATGAATTTCTTTGGGTCTGTGGTACATGGCATAGAATTAATGGCCAGCAGCAACGGTTATAGTATTCTTTTATATCAAACAGAAGAAACAACTTCGCTGGAAAAAAAGGCCATAGAAACCTTCTTAAGCGCCAGGGTTGATGGCATACTGGCGTCAGTTGCAAAAGAAACGGTAGATTTCAATCACTACCAGGATTTACAAAAAAGACATATTCCACTTGTACTTTTTGACCGTACCAATGATGCGTTGAATGTACCTTCTGTTACAATTGACGATTACAAGGGTGCTTTTTTAGCCACTGAACACCTCATAAAAAAAGGTTACCAAAAAATTGCACATGTGTTAGGACCTCAGCATATTAAGAGTTTTCGGGAAAGGTCAAGGGGATACGAGGATGCTTTACACAAACATAAGTTGAAAGTTATACCTGAATTAATTTACCAGGGCGATATATCTATAGAATCAGGCAAAGCCGCGGTCGATTATTTTTTTAATCAGCCAATAATTCCGGATGCTGTTTTTGCAGTTGAAGATTATACAGCGTTGGGAATTATTAAAGGCTTAAAAGAAAGAAGGGTAAATATTCCTGATGATTTTGGTGTGATTGGTTTTGCGAATGAAAGTTTTGG
>JBBQWL010000063.1:0-34068 GCA_038210625.1 Chitinophagales bacterium
CATAAAATCAACCCATATGAATGGCTTAAAGATGTACTGGAACGAATGCACCTTTACAACTCATCCAATCTCCATGAGTTACTGCCACAAAATTGGGTGAAATTTAGAAAGCAAGAGATGGTTTAGACGATGGCTTACCCTGCGACATCATACTATCATTAGCAATCGTGTTCATTATTTCTTTTCTTGTTGCACTGTTTGAGAGATCTTGCATTCGAGCTGATGTGGAATGGCAAGATGCCAATAGTGTTAATAAGGCGATTGCCAATACCATTATTAGCAATGTTTTCATTATTATTTTGTTTTGGGGCTGACTAAAAAGTAACGTTGTCAGTTTTTGATTTTTATAAAATTTAAGTTTTGCCAAAATGCTATTTTGATTTTGAATTATTTTAAAATTTTGGCCTATAATCTAAATCAATTTTAATATAAAAAAACTAATTTTTCCTTTTTAGCCGACTCCAAAAGGTACGAACTTAAATCCTCTGTATTATTACATAATTAATGAGCATTGTTGCATAATTCACACATTGTTTTTCAGATTTACTTTTGGGCCTATTATTGGCTCTCCTGTTTATTATTTTATACCCATCTCTAAAATACATTCTACCGTTCTTGAATATTTTAAAACCAATTATTTTCTATCATGAATAAGAAAAGATTTTCAACTCAATTTTTAAAAATCACCGCAATTGCTATATTGTTTTTAGTTGGCCAAAAATCTACACAGGCTCAAACTAAACCATGGAAGGTTCCCGAAAGCGCCGCAAAAGTCAAAAATCCTTTAGCAAACAATGCCGCTTCAAGAAGAAAAGGTAAAACCCTTTTCATAAGCAATTGTGCTCCCTGCCATGGGAAAAACGGGAAAGGAGATGGGCCTGGATCAGTATCGCTAGATCCAAAACCTGCGGACCTTTCTTCCCCGTGGAAACCAGAAGATACTGATGGTGCTTTGTATTATATGATTTCTACCGGACACATTCCTATGCCAAAGTTTAAAGCAACACTAAATGATCGCCAGAGATGGGAACTGGTTAACTATATCAGAACACTCCCACAAAAGCATAAATAATTGATAGATGCGATTTTGTGCTTACATGATTTTAAATTTTTTGCCTGAGTTAATAAATAATTTTTGAGTTCTACTACGTCTCCTTAGTATGGCGATATAATTTTGTTCTTTTCATACTAATTATTTTTAATTGATTTATTCAAAATATCATTAACCAATCTTGCTATCATTACGTCTTCATTGGTTGTAATAACACGAACCTTTACCTTGCTTTTTTCAGTTGAAATAATAGCTTCATTATTTATGTTTTTTATTTCGTCCAATTCAAGTCCCAGGAACTCAAGGTTGTCGCATATTTTGCTTCTTACTTCCGGTGAATGTTCACCAATACCCCCTGAAAATACCAGCGTATCGAGACCGCCAAGCACTGTGGTGAAAGAACCAATCCATTTTTTGGTTTGATAACAAAACAATTCAATGGCTTCTTTGGCGCGGTGATCTGTGTCTTCAATTTTCATTAATTCTCTCATATCGGAATTTGTTTCTGATATGCCCAGCAAACCTGATTCGTGATTGATCAAATGATTAAATTTTTTTGGGCCAAGTTTTTCACATTGCATCAAATACCATGCGACACCGGGATCAAGATCGCCGGTACGTGTCCCCATTGGCAATCCGGATGTTGGCGTAAAACCCATGCTTGTGTCCATACTTTTACCATGCTTTACAGCTGCAAGGCTTGCACCACTACCAAGATGTGCTAAAATTATTTTGCCTTTTGCAGCTTCCTCTCCTGCTACCCGTTTAAGTTCTTCCACCAGGTAAGCATAAGAAAGCCCATGAAAACCATAGCGCTGAATTCCCATTTCAAAATAGCGGCGGGGAATAGATAATAACTTTGCAACTACCGGCATGGAAGTATGAAAAGAAGTATCGAAACAAGCTATTTGTTTTATAGCCGGATGGCGCTTCTTAAATACTTCTATCAATTTAATTTCTTCGGGCAAATGTTCAGGATCGAAAGCGCTGATCTTTTTTAGTTCATTCAATAAATCATCTGTCACTAGTTCAGGTTCTGTATGATCCATGCCATGAACTATGCGGTGACCAATGGCTTTGATTGAATCAAAGTGTTCTTGCTTCTCCAACCAGTCAATTAAATGATTCGCAGCCTGGTCATGATCGGCAGCTTCAATATCGATACTATTTTTTTGTTGATCTATAGTATTACTAAAATTGAGTGTTGCTTTTTGAGTTCCGATGTTTTCAATGGCTCCATTAAACAATTGTTTCAACGAATTGCCCGTTTTAAATAAAGCAAACTTAATGCTGGAAGATCCGCCGTTAATAGCCAATATCATTTTATATTATTTATTCAGATTAATAATCCTTATGATGTCTAATGAACGCTATCCGTTAGTTCATCAATTTCAATATCTCCATCTCCACTTTTAGGTTTAGGGTAATCGTTATCTAGTTTTTTTTCGAATTGCTTTTCATCTTTTTGATTACGCAATACAAGAAATACTATTAATGCAATTACCAGAATGCCCACTATTATTATGATTAACCAGTTCATTGTTTTGATTTTAAATTTTGAATATATCAGCTTAATAGCTATCAACTGTTTACTGAAATATTTTACTCAATTGTTAGTCCCAGTTTAGCTAATCTTTTAGCTGTTGATAAATGATCTTTATGCCAGATACTTCTGATGCCTAAATCTGTGGCAACATCTGCAAACATTTGCACGTCATCGATGTATACTATTTCATCCACTGGCACCTGTGCTCCATCAAGCGCCATTTTGAAAATAGCTGCATCGGGTTTTCTTATGTGAACATAGCAGGAGGATATAAAAAAGTCTACAAATTGGTTCAACTGAAATTTTTGGATTCTGTATTCATTCAACTCTTTTGCTTCATTACTTACTACTACTATTTTTAATTGAAACGCTGCCTTCAAATTTTTTATCAGCTCTATCATCTTTGTATTAGCGGTTGTTAAAGAGAACATGAAATCTTTAAACTGTTCGGATGTGAAATCTCTTTTTTTATAAAATACTACCCGATTAAGATATTCATCCAACGTTATCCTTCCTTCTTCGTACACAACAAACAGTAGTTTATGAAGCTGATTCATTTGGGCATAATCCAGATGAAATTTTTCTGAAGCCTGCTGTCTGAATTCATGTCCCCATCCATCAGAAAGTAACACTCCCCCGATATCTAAGAATAAACAACTAACTGTTTTCATATCATTCAATTTAACAACCTTCTTTTTTATTATTGTGTTAAAATCAACAGAAATTCCTTCCTCTAAAAACAAAACGGGCAATGAATAAAATCTAAATTATAGCGCAGTCAAATTTGCTAATAATAAATCCATTGGGTTTTAAAACATGTTTAGGACAACGCTCTCTTTATTTTACTTTCTTCATACGTCAATACTCCATTCACAATTCCCGCAGGTGCAGTAAATCGGTGTTCTTCTTCTTTGCCAATCTTCATAATATGCATCACTTGCCACCATTCCACTTTTAAATAATCAGACACCATCGAACGGTGGCACCGCCACCACAAGGCTTCCGAGCACATATAAGCCGTCCGCTGTTGCTCGGCAATTTTTTCCAGCTGTTGAATTCCTTCCCTGAATAGATCCGTTTCCATATAATCAGCATACCCTCTAAAAGACGGATGGTGCCACGCTGTATTTTTTGAATCGCTATTTGCTTTTCTTCTTCCTCCTAAATTGTTTATATTGAAATACAACATATTATTTGATGGCAAAGAAACTTCCAACGCTTCTTTGTTAAAATGCGGGTAACGCCTTGACCCTGGATAGCTTCTGATATCAACTACGGCTTTTATCTGAAAGGAATGGAGCATTTCAACAAATTCTTCCAGCGTTCGGGTTGAATGTCCTATCGTCCAAACTGTCTTTTGATTGATTTCTGTTTTCATCATACCATTCGTAAAATTGTTTTATGGCTTACATTTCTGCTTCCGGAGTTTTACGATATGCACTTTCATTATTGATGAAAATCCGCTATTATTCAAATAAATTCTCAGCAGCAGGCTACGAATTTTATGACTCTAAGGTTGTGGTAAGCGTTAATAAAAAAACAGATTCCATTATAGCCTTTACGCTATGAGGCAGTCCTTTATGTAAAGCAATCACCTGGCCTTTTTTTATTATCACAGATTGTCCATCTGTCATAAAAATTATTTCTCCTTCAAGTACCTGCACGCTTATAATGCCATCGGCCGTATGTTCTTTTAATATAGCATCTTCATGCAATGCAATCAATACAATGCGTAGTCCGTTAGTTTTATAAACCGTCATGGCATTGCGATCGTTGTTTTGCCAGGTGACTTCCTCTTTCAATTGTTGTATGAATTTTGGAATATCCATGCTAACCAGTGGTGCATCCATTAACCGGTCTCCCTCCGGTCTTAAATCTGTAGACTCATTGTTTTTTATTTCCATGATTATGTATTTTGCCCCTATCCTCTAAAGGAGGACAAGGAGGTGAATATTTATTTACTCATTTTAGTAAGTGCTTTCCCTTTATGCACAGCAATATGGTCGGTCTTGTTGCTTTTTATGGCATACTGAGGATCTTCTTTACTGGCGTGGTGTGTGTAGCCTTTATAATCAAAATCGGCAGTATGTATTTTTATAATTTTGCCTGATACATGTCCGGCCTCAGAATTCCATTTTACCTGGTCGCCTATTTTGAACGTATGTTCCATTTTCTATAATTTTATTTTGTTATTCACCCTTCTTTTCAGCCAGCGCCTTTATCATTTCATCTGTAATACTATTACTCGAAATACCATACCCATTAACCAGTACTCCTTTTAAATTATATTTTGAAGATGAAATGGCATATACAATTGCTTCATCACCGGGGTCTGACTGGCCTTCAAATCGATAATGCTTATCTACTATAAATTCACCGGGGAATATTTTTAAAGGATTGCCGCCGCATTCAAGGCAATTTTCTTTTAAATTAAAATCAATCGTATAACCCCTTGCTTTTAATAAATTGGTAACCTCCGAAAGGGTCGTCATGGTATTCATGCTAAATGTTTTTAGTGTGTACTGTTTTAAGTTTTAATAATTAGATTTTCTATAGTAAATATTCCTTAATAGCTTCTAACTGTCTGCCAATAAATCAAAGTATTCGTCATCTTCATTCTTTCCCCCAAAACCTTTGCCTAAATTTTTAGGTGATTGCACAAATTCAATAGAGCTAATCCATTTTACCATTTTATACCCCAACTGATTTTCAACCCGCAACCTCAACGGCGCTCCATGCCCCAGTGAAAGTGGTTCGTAATTCATTTCCCAGGCAAGTATGGAATTAGGATTCATGCAATTGTCGAGGGTGTGCGTATCGTAATAGGTGCCGCCATATAAACCTTCGCCAAAAGAGAAAAAGGCAACTGTAGTGACGGAAGGATCGGGTTTTACCAATTCGATGATTTTGCTCAGGGGTATTCCTCCCCATTCTGCAATGCCAGACCAGCCCTGGATACAATGGTGCATGGTAATGTTTTGTTCTTTGCCCATTTCTTTTAGCTCTTCCAACGAAAGCTCAACTGGGTTTTCTACCAAACCCCCTATCTTAAGTTTGTAATCTGCAAAATTGTTTTCTGCCATATTTTTCCATTCTGCTGATTCGGGTATTATTCCATTCAACCAGAAGTAAGAAGTAATATCTTTTTTTTGATAATTGGATTTGGATTTAAAACGATTTATAGTGTATTTCCAAAGTGTTCCATTAACCGATGCCTGCAGGGATTGTAGCAAACGTTGTTTATTCCAGGAAAGCCAATGGGCCAGAAAGGCAAAAGCAATCGTTGCCAAAATAATGGCTAAGCCTATATAAAGCCCTTTATAGTTTTCCGCATTATCCGTTCCCATTACAATATGGTTCATGTTTCTTACCAATCCTGTGGCCGCTACCAGGCTCACATGGATAATGATAAAAACGCAATAAGCAATCATCACCAAAAAGTGAATGGAACGGGCACTTTGCCGGTTGCCAAATAATTTCGGATACCAGTGAAAGCGGTTTTCTATGGCAGGCGACATAGCCATGCCGGTAAGCATGGCAAGCGGCGCTAAAATAAATACCACACCAAAATAGGCGAGTTGCTGTAGTGCATTAAAATGATAAAAGCCATTGGGTTCAGCAGGAAAATTAAAGGTGGCGTAATTAACAAAAACATTCCAGGCATCAGGTACAATTTTCCATGATACAGGTACCAACCGTTGCCATTGATTGGTATAAAAAAGAAGGAAAATAAAAACAATACCGTTTAAAATAAAAAAAGGAACGGTGAGAAAATGCCATAC
This sequence comes from Chitinophagales bacterium, assembly GCA_038210625.1. Lineage (GTDB taxonomy): Bacteria > Bacteroidota > Bacteroidia > Chitinophagales > Chitinophagaceae > Ferruginibacter. The sequence continues at coordinate 6,380 of JBBQWL010000063.1, forward strand.
TCTTGCGATGCCCACTGTATGCTTATAACCAGGCAAACCCGCTATGGGGTTAAGGTAGCGGCCATCTTGTTTAGCGGTGTAGGTTTTATCAATTGGTATTTTCACGGGCGTAAAGCGTATCCAGTCAGCGTTGGGCTTACAGCTATTATTCCAGTACAAACGTGGATGATCTGCTAAAATGGAAAGCCCGCTTCTTATGATCAGCATAAGGAAAAAGAAGTTAACCCAGTGGCTCAGTGTTATCCAAATAGGAAAACCTGAAGGGGCGCCCGGTTTTAAAACTGCAAAAGCCGAAGAAGGATTGGCTGGCAAACCAAACAAAAGATATTGGATCCAGGCCACACCGAATGAGCCGAATAAAATTATCAGTAATATAATTTTGATATACGGCTTCATACCTAAATAGGCACGCCTGTCTGCGGGATAATAAACTGCTTTTTCAGCTTCTGTAAAATGTGTTATCAATCTTTAAAATATTAGTGAGAATTTCGACATGATTCTTCGCCAGCGCCAACGGTTTTATTTTTAGAACTCCGAGATCCATTTCTTTGCCTCGTCTAAATGCTCATAGGTAAATATTCTTACCTCTCCAGGTAATAGGTAACCGAAAAATTTCGCAAAAGCATTTATCACCTTGTGGTCGGAAACCAAGGCAACACGATCCCAGGAAGAGAAATGTTTCATTCCAACTTCTGCATCATCTATCATAGCCTTTGGGCTGAATCCATTAAAGCTGGATCCCAAGTAATAGAGCAGGCGCACTTTTTTATTTGCCTTTAATTTTTCATCAACAGCGGGAATTAAAACACTTTCATAGTCTGCCCCTGTTACTTCTCCCTTGGCTTCAATTGCTAAAACATTTTCGGGTAAATTGTCTATTATTTTTAACATGATTTTTGTTTTAAAAGATGATTAAATTCAAATATTCCTTCTTACTACACCTTCACTAATTTATTTTTTCAACGCTTCAAATCCCGAAACGACATCAAACAATTCTTCATCAATGGAACTTTGGCGCAGGCGATGATATTTTTTACCCAGGTCTTCCAGCAGATCAGTAATATTTTTTTCGGCCCGTTGCATCGCGTCCAGGCGGCTGGCATTTTCGCTGGCCAATGATTCTACACTGGCTTTAAATAGAGAAGCAAAAAGATATCCGTTAATTAATGCTGCCAAGGTTGGCTTTACACCGCCTGCTATTTGCGGTGGTAATTTTGTGGGCCATTGAATTTGCTCCAGCGAATTTTTCCATTTTTCATCCAGGGGCAAAAACCGCTGCATGATGGGTGTGTAACCTGAGCCAGGATTTGGTTGATTGTGAAAAATATAAAATGCTGTTACGGCTTCTTTTTGCTGACGCTCCTGGCTCTTACTCAAAATCTCTGTTACTAAAGGAGTGACAGCATTAATATCATTTGGAACAGGATATAATTTGGAGGTATTAAATCCTTCGTCTGATAAAAGCAACTGAACACGTTCACCTATGGCCCAGATTTCTTTTTTACCTGGCAAAGCTTTGAGTGATGTAGATACAAAATTTGCCATCGAATCGTTGAACTGTGCAACCAGCCCCTGATCTGACCCGAACACGATGGCGCAAATCACTTCTTCCGTTTTATGTTTTGAATCCGTCTTTTCATTGATTGCTGAAATTTTTTCTGCTTTAAAATAAGCGACGATTCCTAAAGCGATGGTGTGAAAATAATCTGCAAGAGAACTCACTGCCGTTTCGTATTGAACAATGTTTGAAGCTGCCATCGCCTTCATAGCGCTCACAACAGATTTCAGGTCTTTTGCTCCTTCTGTTTTGCTTCGTAAATTTTGTAAAGTGTCCATTACTTTTTGTTTTGATCCGCCTCAGGCCTTTCTTTATTTTCTTCTGGCTTAGGCTTGTGCTGATCTACTTTCGGTTTATCCTTGTCTTCATTCGGCTTTGGTTTATCATTATCTATATCAACCTTTGGCTTCTCTTTATCTGTATCTATTGTAGGCTTATCCTTATCGTCATCATGTTTTGCTTTATCAATATCCTCTTTAGGCTTTTCTTTATCCTGATATGTTTTTGTTTTATCATTATCTTCATCAGACTTCTCCTTGTCTTTATCTTCGTCAAGCTTTGGTTTATGCTGATCCTCTTTAGGCTTGTCTTTATTCTGATCTATTTTTGTTTTATCCTTATCCTCACCAGGCGTCGAATTGTCTTTATTTTCATCTGGCTTAGGCTTATCCTGTAAAGGCGCCAGTATTGTTCCGGCTATCTTTAAAATCGCTTTACTGTCTTCATCACTCAGCTTTGCATCTGAAAATAACCGCTTGATTATTTCATCCGGAAAATTGTTGAAATTTTTTAGCAATGCATCTTGCGCATCCTTAATTTTTTCAAGTGGTATGGTATCCAGCAAGCCATTTTTCAATGCAAGCAAAATCACGATCTGTTCCGAAACCGGCATCTGCTGCAGCTCTGGTTGCTTCAAGCATTCACGAATGCGTTTGCCATGCTCAATGGTCTTCTTGGTATTTTCATCCAGCCTTGTTCCAAAGCGGGCAAAAGTTTCCAGTTCTTCAAATTGTGCATACTCCAGTTTTAAATTTGCAACAGAACGATAGGCCGGCAACTGGGCCTTATCTCCTACACGTGAAACAGATTTACCTACGTCAACAGCAGGTAAATTACCCAGCTCAAAAAGTTTAGGCGACAGGTATATCTGCCCGTCTGTAATTGAAATCAGATTTGTAGGAATGTATGCAGAAATATTTTGCGCTTCGGTTTCAATAATCGGCAAAGCTGTTAATGATCCACCTTTCAATGCATCATTTAAATGTGTTGATCTTTCTAATAATCTTGAATGGATATAAAAAATATCGCCGGGGAACGCTTCACGTCCCGGTGGCCTTCTCAGCAATAAAGAAAGTTCCCTGTAAGATCTTGCATGATGCGTAAGGTCATCATAAACGATCAACACATCACGTCCCTGTTCCAGAAAATATTCCGCAATACTGGTAGCCGCATAAGGTGCGATATGTTCTAAACCAGGAGAATTATTTCCTTCTGCCACCACAACAATCGTGTATTCCATGGCACCTTTTTCACTGAGGTTGGCAATTATTTTTGCAACTGCTGAAGCCCGCTGCCCGATAGCGCAATAAACGCATAAAACGTTTTTATCTTTTTGATTGAGGATAGCGTCAATGGCGATAGCCGTTTTACCGGTCTGCCGGTCGCCCAAAATTAATTCACGCTGACCGCGGCCAATAGGAATTAATGCATCAATCACTTTAATACCTGTCTGCAAGGGAACCGTTACCGGGCTTCGATCCATAATGGCATGTGCAGGGCGTTCAATAGGCAATCGTTCTTTGTGAGCGATCGGGCCTTTGTCATCAATCGGTTTTCCCAGGGGATCAACCACTCTTCCAATTAATGCATTACCAACCGGTATGTCCATTACTCTGCCCGTTCGCTCCACTTCATCCCCGGCTTTCAGAAATGAGTCTTTGCCTAAAAGAATCACACCTATTTCATCTTCATCAATATTATAAGCAATACCAAAAAGACCGTTTGGAAATTCCAACAGTTCTTCAAAGCCTGCGCCCGGAAGTCCGGACACTTTGGCAATACCGGTAGACACACTTGTAACTAAACCGACTTCACGGGGCTTCATAGAAAAACGATAGTCCGCAATTCCTTTATCTAATTGGCTGAACACATTTTTTAAGGTATTATCTGAATCAATTGCTGGCATATTATTTTGTTTCCGGTTCCGGCTTTGCGTTTTCTTTCATTGTTTTGGAAATATCTTTTTCCAATGAATTCAGGTATGCTGAAAAACTCCATGAAAGTTTATAGCCGTTGGTTGAAAGCTCTATACCGCTGATTATTTCAGGCGTGGTTTTAAATTGCAGGTGTGTGTCTGCACTGAGTATTACATTTACTGCATCCTTTATTTCGGCCTGTTGCTTTGCAGGAAGGTCAAATGCGCTTCTCACCAAAATAGCATTTGAATTGGATTTGAATGCATCGATGAATTGTTTCTTTTCATCATCTTTTAATTCTTTCAGGTGTTTGTTGAATGTATTGGCTGATTGCTCTTCCAGGCTTATGGATGCAATATCAGCAAGCGCTTTTCTTGTAATAGCAAAAACCTGTTGTTGAATTTTTTCAGACATTTCATTGTTGTCATTCTCCTGCTTTTCTTTCGCTGCTTTTTCCATATTTGTACGCATGTTGTCTGCTTCCGTTTTTGCCGCGTCCATTAACTGCTGCTTTTGAGTATTTGCATCTGCAACCGCTTTATCCATCAATGCTTTTTTTTGCTGATCAAAATCTTCCTGCTGCTTTTTAAAGTCATCCTGTTCTTTTTGTGCCGCAGCTTTTTGTGCATCAGCATCTTTTAATTTATCCCTGATTTTTTTCTCCCTTTCATCAATAGCATTGAGAATTGGCTTGTACAAAAACTTTTTTAGCAACCACACCAATATGAGGAAGTTAATTACCTGTGCTATTACTGTGAACCAGTTGATATTCATTACTTGTTATTTTGCGATGATGTGATTCCAGAAAGGATTGGCAAAAATGAGTATCATCGAAACCACGAAACAGTATATCGCTATAGATTCTATCATTGCCAATCCGACAAATAATGTTCTTGTAATGGTTGGCGCTGCATCCGGCTGTTGTGCAATGGAGCTTAATGCGGATGATACCGCTTTTCCTTCTCCCAATGCGGGCATCATGCAACCAATGCCGGTTGTAAGCCCCGCAGTAATAATTGATGTTACTGCAATAATTGTTATACTATCCATTTTATTTTTTATTTACTGATTGTAGAATTTGTTTTATCTGTTTTTTTTGAATCGTGTACTGCCGCTGTGATATAAACTGTTGCCAGTATGCTGAAAATATAAGCCTGCACCATACCGGTAAGCAAACCAAGTGCATTCATAACGACCGGGAAAATAAATGGTGATATGCTTAATAGAATAGCTACGATCATTCCACCACTCATGATATTACCAAACAATCTTACGGCCAATGCCAGTGTGCGTGAAACTTCACTGATGAGATTAAACGGCAACATGAAAAATGTTGGTTTCAAATAAGATTTCAGGTAACCACCCAAACCACTTTTTTCAATACCAAAAAATGGAACGGCAATAAATACACAAAGCGCCATGGCTGTTGTTGTGGAAAGCGACGCTGTTGGGGGTGTATAGCCTGGAAAAATAATACACAGGTTGGCTGCGCCGATAAATAAAAACAAGGTGCCGATAAAGCCGATATATTGTTCGGGGTTATTTAAGCCGACATCTTTAATTTGTTTGTTGATGCCTGTTACAATCATTTCAAGCACACATTGCCAGCGTGAAATTGTAATATCTGTTTTTAGTTTTCGGGTAACCAGTCTTGCGGCTATAATCAATACCACCATTAAAGCCCATGTAGTAACAATGGTAAGATTGAGAGTAATAAAACCATGCTGCCAGAAAATAGTTTGGTCGGGACTAAGCTTCATGATTAGCCTCCTTTTTTATTTGCACTATTTTTTCATCCATCGATTTTGTATAATGGATAACGGCGAAGCGGGCCACTATAAACCCGATCAGGCATACAATCAATTTTTTCCAATCTCCTGATCCAATAAAATAAAATCCAATCAATACAATGCCTACCCGAACAATGAAGCTACCTAAAACCAGCAATGCAGGCATTTTTGACGCAGTTAATTTTTTTACAGTAAACCAAAGGCCGCCGAAAAATAATATTGCCAGCAACCATCCAACTATAAATGGCAATACCATATTTGAAATTTCATTCATCGTTTGCTTCCTTATTGTTATGCATTTCTTTATCTTCTTTATCTACCCAATACCAGGCAATAATGCAACCGGTAATAATACCAACTACCAGCAAACTCAGTGTCCAGGAAAAAGATTGTGGATGCCTTTTATCCAGCCAAAGTCCCAACGCTGCACCAAGCAACGATGGAACAGCTACCGACCAGCCTATCATACCCATCATTCCCAATCCAAACCACACGTTGTTCTTTTGATGCAACGCTTTTAATTTTCGTTTTTCTTTCCTGGCAACTTCGTCGCTAAAAAAATTATTTTCTTTATCATTTGCTGCAGGTTTCATTGTCAGGTGTTTCGAAGTTTATCAAAGCTGTAAATAAATCCTCTTTCTAATTTTGCAATAACTGTGGTAACCTGTTTTTGATTTTCATCATCCGATTTAAACTCTTTTTTTACCAACTCACCCAGCTTGCCCAAATCTGCACCATCAACTGCATTACGCACAGACACCAACAGTTGTGTGCCCGCTTTTACCATTATGCCATTGTCAACAGCTACATAATGCGCAATGCCACCAGTTTCATAAGTAAAGATACCAGGCACCAACGCTGCTACGCAATCGAGCCGCTGTGGCAACAAACCAAAAGAACCTTCACTTGTTTCCACCACCACACTATTCACATTTTTTACATCAGCAAACACTTTAAACGGAAGCAGAATTTTTAAATTCATTAAGTTGTTTTCCATGTTATATTTTCTTTTACCAGCATTTTGTACACTCCTCAACATCGTTGTGTCACTCACTTGTACCGGGTATTTTTATGGCGACTTTTATCGAAGCGTAGTTTGTCAGAATCAAGGATTAAAAGGATTAACGGATGATACAGAATGCCATCCCGTCACTTCGTTTCTTCTTCACAATAAGGCAATTAAAAAATGAAAAGACGAAATGGATTAGCATGTACTCAATCAATATAATTGGGGCAACAACTTAAATCCGTGATTCAGGCCTTCTCTTTCTTCTTCACTTCATCTATCGAGCCAATCATATAAAATGCACTTTCCGGATAATCTTTAAAGTCATCAGCAAGTATTCTTTCGCAGCCATCCAGTGCATCTTTCAAACTAACCTGCGTTCCTTTTATACCACTGAACTGTTCGGTTGAAAAAAAAGGTTGTGTAAGAAAGCGCTCCAGCTTTCTGGAACGATTAACCACATTGCGGTCCTGCACCGATAATTGTTCCATACCAAGCATCGAAATAATATCTTTTAATTCTTCGTACTGCGCAAGGGTCGCCCTTATTTTCTGTGCAAGGTCGTAATGCTTTTGTCCAATGATTCCAGGCGTAGCCATTTTTGAATTGGATTGCAATAAATCGATAGAAGGATACAACCCTTCACTTGCTTTTTTTCTCGAAAGTGCAATCGATGCTGAAAGATGAGAGAAGGTATGAACAGCGGCAGGATCGGTCAGATCATCTGCAGGCACATATACCGCCTGTATAGAAGTAATCGCACCGGCATCCGTATAAGCAATGCGTTCTTCCAGTTCCGATAACTCTGTTGCCATGGTTGGCTGGTAACCGAGTCGTGAAGGCATTTGCCCCATCAATCCAGACACTTCCATGCCAGCTTGTATAAAACGAAAAATATTATCTATCAGTAACAATACATCGCGGTGTTCATCATCCCTAAAATATTCTGCCATGGTAAGTGCCGCATGACCAACACGAAAACGTGCACCCGGCGGTTCATTCATTTGTCCAAACAACATCACCATGTCTTTCAGCAGACCGGCATCTTTCATTGCGTTGTACAATTCATTGCCTTCGCGGCAACGTTCACCAATTCCGCAGAACATACTAACGCCTTTGTTTTGCCCCACCATGTTATGTATCATTTCTGTAAGCAACACTGTTTTACCCACGCCAGCTCCGCCAAACAATCCCGCTTTGCCGCCACGCTCTAATGGCATCAACACATCAATTGCTTTAATTCCGGTTTCAAATATTTCAGATCTGACGGCTCTCTTTGATAATGGAGGTGGTGATTGGTGTATGTTTCGTCGTTCGCCTTCCGGCAACAGATCAAGATGATCAATTGTGTTACCAAAAACGTCGAACATTCTGCCCAGTATATTTTTACCAACAGGTACGGTCAGTTCCTTGCCGTCAGTTTCCACAACCACACCTCTTGCCAATCCCTGCGTTGGGTTCAATGCAATTCCACGTACAGTATGGTCATCCAGGTGAGCCAATACTTCAATAGATACCTGCTTATTTTTTCCTGCCTGCAATAAAGTATAAATTGGCGGAAGGTCATTTTCAAACCCTACATCTACTACGCTGCCCCGTACAGAAATTATTTTTCCATAACGTGTTTTCTCACCAGTGTTAACTGTGTTTACATTCATATCCTCTGTCAGGGTTACCAACACGTTTTATAAAAAAGCTAACGAATGATTAATCATAAGAAATAATAGTTCCGGTATTGGCCAGGCCGCTGCCGCCTCTTACATCTTTTGAAGAACGAGCCTTTACAGCATCAACTGCGCTGCTTCCTACGGAAGAAGCAACGATACCAGTTGATTTTTTGACTGGTCTTTTTTGGCTCTTTTCAGTTAGCTTACTTTTGCTTGTACCATCTTTTTTTAACGCTGTTTTGTTTGTCATTTCTTTAATTTTTAAGTGAGTATTTAATTAATGATTTTAACAATCTATCACTACTATCAAAAAAGTTTCGTAGTGATGATCTCCGGTGTTGCCGGATCAACCAGTCCATAATTATGCGACACTAATTGCTCATTCTTATTTTTATATTTCATACGCTCAAGAATATGAGAAATCAAAGCGATACGGGTTTCATGTTTGTTGTCTGCATTTACCACAAACCAAGGCCCACGAGTGAAATTTGTTTTCAACAACATTTCGTCCCGTGCTTCCGAATAATCTTTCCAGTGCTTTTGCGCCACCTCGTCGATCGGACTTATCTTCCATTGTTTTAGCGGATCTTTTTTGCGATCGTTCAATCTTTTTTTCTGTTCATCTTTACTGATATCCAGGTAATATTTCAGGATGATGAAGCCACCCTCAATCAGCCCATTTTCGAATGATTCTACTTCTGAAAAAAATGATTTGTATTGCTTGTGAGTGCAAAATCCCATTACTTTTTCTACGCCCAGGCGATTGTACCAGCTACGATTGAAAAGAACAAATTCGCCGGAAGCGGGCAGGTTTGCAGTGTAACGCTGAAAGTACCACTCTTTTTCCTCACCGTCAGAAGGCTTGCCCAAGGCCACTACTTTTGTTTCACGTGGGCTTAGGTGTTTGGTGATCCTTTTTATAGTGCCGTCTTTACCGGCGGCGTCTCGTCCTTCCAGTATTACCAGCAATTTTAAATCGGAAGCAATTACTTCTTTTTGCAACTTTACCAGTTCAATAAAGAGTTCATGCAAAATTGCTTTCTTATTTTTTTTAGTGTTCTTTTCTTTATTAATTGGAGGGCCTTTTGCCGGTTCCTTGTCTTTCAGTCCGTTTTCGCCAATTTTCAAATGAGTTTTCGATTCCGTTTTCATTTTTTCATTTTAAATTTTGAATGTGGTTTTATATCATCTTGCAGACTGCTTTGTAAAACGGCTTCTCGAAATTGTGCCAGCAGCAGTACAACGGCTTTATCCCATGGATGGACTATGTTGATTGCAAACGATATGACGACCGCATGCGGAAAAATGGCCACTGCTATCACCACGCTTGCTACCATATTCGTGGGATAATACAAGGAGCTGTGCCAAACAATAGCAATACCTACAAAAAGAATAAATAAAAATTCTGAAAATAGTTTTTGCTTTTCATTGTAAACCTAGTGGGCGATTAAGAAAACCCGTTAAAAAAATTCATGCTGTAAATTGCTATGTTCGATGCGGGCATCTCACTTCTTTGAGCTCAAGTTTGCGCTGTTTTTTATCATGCCGGCTTGTAGTTTGCGCAAAGGTTCCAAATGCCATTAATGCAAATAAACCTGTTAAAATAATCTTGTTCATTTTTACTCATTTTGATAAGTATAGTACATATATGCCGCCAGAACATAGTTGCAGTAACTGATTAACTTTAAATAAACAAAGAACCTAGGTAAATCAGTTAGAATATCATAATTATCCTTTTAATTATAGCTAACTCTTTATCTGAATGTTAATTATTGTAGAGCCATTACCTCAAAACGGGATATCAGTGCTTCACCCACATCAATACCTCCTTAAATATCCATTCTTTGCCCATTATTGTAAATAGTGTAGTGGCTCATTTATATAGTTCTATATTTCCTGCAGTTCAAGTGCAGATAGAAAGTCGCTTAAATATTTGTCAGGTTTTGTTGTATAAAAAATCCTGTCTTGCTTCTTGAAGGCTTAGTGAAAAAAGCGTATCAATAATGGAGATTAATCAGCCGAGGTATCTGTAAGGACTTGTAGTTTTTATAAAGTGAATATGCATGTAAACAAAATTAATATCGCTCATTTTATGAAATAGATGAGCACATTGAACTTTGTGAGGCGAAGATTTTCTGCTTGTTTCAGAAGCCGAATTTAGTATTGAATACATTTCAAAACAGCCCTTCAATTTAAATTAAAGCAAGGGAATAGTTGGAAATACCTGCAATGCCGACCCCCAGTCCCCATTCATTTTTACGTTTAAATCGGCGTGGGGGAAGGGGGTCAAAACTCGTGGGTTTTCCAATAAAGAGCGGGGGATTAAAACGGGAGATTTTTACAAAAAAAATTTATGTTTGCAAAGAAGAGATTCCCATTGTAACCTTGTTGCCTGAACAGCTTCGTTATCTGATAAACGACAAAGATTTTGAAAACGGTTTATCAAGACCATTACAAAAGTCAAAGTTAATTTTTGTGTTTGGGTGTACCGTAGCGCTGCGGATTTCAGACTTATTTGCAATCAGGTTTGCTGATGTGCAGGAAATAGGAAATACTTGTTACCTATCAGTAAAAACTATAAAGAATGGAACTGATGTCAGAATCAAATTGCCAGAATATGCGAAACGGATAATAAATGAATTTAAGGCAACCGCAGGAAAAAGAAAGACTGTTTTTCCGCCCATCCTTAATTCCAGATTTAAAGATCGGCAAGCAAGGACTTTTATCTAATGGAGTGGCTGACAGAATTGTTTTTTGCAGCAGCTTAACTTATGTAAAATATGTTTTCATTTATCGGATTTATTCCGATAAATATGTTGTAATTTTGCAAATAAATGAAATTCACAGAGGCAATACAACAATATTCCGAGGAGCCATTGACCAAGCAACTAATGCTTGGCATGCTTAAGGAATATAGCCGTCCCTATGATAAGATCAATGAACTGGTAAAGCAAGATGTATTAAGGCTCGTAAAGAGAGGAATTTATATACCCGGATCAAAATTGAAACTGGCCGGACCACAGCCTTTTTTGCTGGCAAATCATATCCTGGGGCCAAGCTATATTTCGCTGGAAACGGCACTTTCATATTGGGGACTAATTCCCGAACACGTATATGAGATAAGCTCTGTAACCGTTTGCAATAGCAAAACTTATACAACATCAGCTGGCCGATTTAGTTATACCCACCTTACTTCGCCTTATTATTCCTTCGGTATACAGCAACTGCAATTGACCAAAAGACAAACGGTGTTGATTGCTTCACCCGAAAAGGCTTTATGCGATAAGATTATTACCACTTCAGGGTTGTTGTTTCGCAGCTCAAAGCAGGTGATGGCATTCCTGCTGGAAGACCTGCGGATAGACAGAGCGGCTTTACACAATTTAAACCATCAGGAAATTAGCCAATGGATAATTGATGCGCCCAAGAAGGACAGTTTGAATACGCTGGTAAAAACATTACAACAATTATGATCAAAGAGTGGCTCGAAGAATATCAACCCAAAAATCACCTGGAAGCTGAACAGGCGCTCCGCGAAATCATGCAGGAAATTGCACTTGCCGGTCTGCAGCGGGGTGGTTTTTTTGAAAAAGCTGCCTTTTATGGAGGTACTGCGTTGCGTGTGTTTATGGATTGGAAAGGTTCTCTGAAGATATGGATTTTTCTTTGCTTGAAGCTATCCCCGGATTTTCCCTGGAGCCTTACCTTAATGCCATCGTAAGGGAATTCAACGCCCTGGGTATGCAAGTAAGTATAACCGAAAAGAAAAAAAATATACAAACCAATATTGATTCCGCCTTTCTGAAATCCGATACAGTTTGGAAAGAGTTGGTACTTCAGGATTTGGTACCGCAGGCGGGTATTGGTATGAGACCATCTATTAAGATCAAACTTGAAGTAGATACTGAACCACCACCTGGTTTTGAAACTGAAGAGAAACTGCTGTTAAAACCTTTTTCCTTCTATGTGAAATGCTTCACTGCGCCCGATCTTTTTGCAGGAAAAATGCATGCCTTATTGTTCCGCAAATGGAAACAAAGAGTGAAGGGCAGGGACTGGTATGATATGGAATGGTATATCAAAAAGGGTATTCCGCTACACCTGGACCATTTCCTGGTGAGGGCACAAGACAGCGGCGACTGGACGAAGGAAACAATATCAAAAGAAGAATTTATTAAGTTACTGGAAAACAAAATTGCAACTGTTTCATTTGACGGTATCCGGGAAGACATCAATGCTATCAAATTAGTAGAATTGGTGTTCCCATCTATGTTTTATATTTGCCCTTCAACGAACATATTGCACTATGGCTTTAAAATATAAGCAAACAAAAGGGGAGACAACTACCAGTTCTTCTAAAAAAAATATTTGCGTTCATCCATAGTCCCGATACAGTTAATAACTATAAAGTCGGCAAGGCCGATTTTACAAGACAAGCCCCTCTTTCATTTCCGATAGTTGTTTCCACCATACTTCATCTTTTTAAAGAAACAGTTGAATTTAACTTATCAAAAATACTTCCGCAGTTTGGTAATAAAATGGCGGGAATGGCTGCATTTTCTGCTGCACGTTATAAGATAAAGCCAGCGTTTTTTCAGGCACTGAACGCACTTGTTGTAAAACACATTGAAACCTTAATACCTACAACCTGGAAGGGATATCAGCTTATTGCATTTGACGGAAGTACGATTTCGTTACCTCCATCAGCTCAAATAAAAAAGATATTTGGCATTTTTGCTCAAACAGCCAAAGGCACGAAAACCTGTATGGCACAGGTTTTAATATGCTTTGATGTGCTTTCCAATTATGTACTGGCCAGCAAGATTGATAAAATGGAGGTAGGTGAAAAAAGTCTTTTGAGAATGATGCTACCCGAAATAAAAGCAACCAATGCCATTTTTATTTTAGACAGGGGGTTTGGGAATTTCAGTATTTGTAAAATGTTTGAAAAGCAAAATTTCAAATATTGTATCCGGCTAAGTACACAAATTTCCTCTTTTGCAAAAACAGCAATGAATTGTGCCGAAAGCGATTTTATAACGTTTTGGGAACCCAGTGAAATGGAAAGATCAAACTGCAAACAACATCGGCAAGACACAACAGCAATAAAGGTAAGAGTAAGTAAAGTTTTACTGGATACTGGCGAAATAGAATTACTTGTAAGCAACCTTTTTGACGCAGGAGCAATTAATGATACAGAAATGAAACAACTTTATTTTATGCGTTGGGGTATTGAAGAAGGCATTAAAAAACTTAAGCCCAAGATGAAACTGGAACATTTTGGTTGCAGGAAAATGGAGGGAATTTACCAGGAATTCTACGCACATATTTTTATGATGAATGTAGTTGCTATTATGGGGAATGAGGCCCAGCAAAGCATTGATGTAAAAGTGAAAGAGAGAAAGCGTAAATATAAATACAACTGGCAAAATGCATACAGGCATGTGCGAGACAAAATTATTGTACTCCTCAACAGCCGGAATATTTATAAAACCATCAAGGAACTTATAAAAAAGATTGAGTCTTCAATAGTGGCAATAGTTCCTGACAGAGCCTTTAGCAGAGAGAAGCAGAGTAGCCGCAAGTCACGTCTTTTTCAATGTTATAAATAAAAAAATAAATAGTATTTAAAAAAGAATCGTAATTGCCTATATCATGCCCAACAAAAAAGTGTTCTCGAAAAGAACGCTAACTTGTTATGTGCTAAATTGTAATCGGCTGTAACTTCCATGCTAATACTTGGCTGATAAGTAATAATCACTGAATGAAAATTCGTTAATTTGATAGCATTGGTATAAACCCGGGCTAAGGGTCATCCTGCAGGAGGCTGCCGAAAGAAAATTTCCCAGGGAAGAATTACTGCTGGCAATCAAATTATTTCTCCGGCACAATGCTGTGCAATTGGACGACGGTCCGGAAAAAATCAATGAGTTTATTATCGAAGGGTGTAAAAAATATTGCTCCATTCATCTCAGCGTGGAAGAGGTAAAAGGGGTATGGGTACAATGAGGTGGATGGTGCTTTTCTGTTAAACTTTAAAAACAAGTGTATGAAAAAGAGCATGATGGGGGAGACAAAAGTTTTTAAACAATCAGTAATGGTGGCTATGGCACTGTTAATGGCGCTGCAAAATTATGCACAGGATGGTGCAGCCGGTTTGAATGAAGCCAATACCAAAGTGAGAAGCTATTTTGCCGTTGGCGCCAATTTAATGTATGCGGTTGGCGCACTGGTGGCCTTGGTAGGTGCCGTGCGGGTTTATCAAAAATGGAACGGTGGTGACACAGATACAGGCAAGGTTGCAGCGGCGTGGTTTGGCAGTTGTGTTTTCCTTGTAGTAGTTGCTACAGTTATCAAATCATTTTTTGGTGTTTAAAGGAAAGAGAAAGAGCATCGTTAACAGCACGCAAACAACATGATGTCAGATGGCAAACTGTATTTATCAAATCAACAAGGGCATTAACAAAAGCATCGAGTTCAAAGGACTCAAAGCCCAGTACATCTGGTACCTGGCTGGAGGCCTGCTGGCACTGCTGATCCTCTTTTCCCTGCTGTACATTATCGGTTTGAATACCTATATCTGTTTGCTTTTTATCGGAGTGGCCGGCAGCGTTTTATTTAGCTGGGTGTACAAGCTTAGTAATACCTATGGTCAGCACGGCATGATGAAAAAGACGGCGAAGCGGATGGTGCCTAAACTCATCCGCAATAATTCAAGGCATTTATTTTTTAAAAAGTGAGCAATGGAAAAATGGCTAAAAGATATATCACCAATTATGGATGTGGAGCATGACTGCATATTATCCAAGCAGGGCGACATCTCTGTTGTATTCAGGGTCATCTTACCCGAAATCTTTACGCAAAGTGCCGAAAATTATGAAGGCTTGCACCAGGCCCTGGTAAAGGCGATCAAAGTATTGCCGGCGGGTACGGTGCTGCACAAACAGGATTGGTTTACCAGAGGCATATATCAGGCAGACTTTGAACAAACGGAAGACAATTTTCTCTCGCAGGCAAGCGAGCGGTTTTTCAACGAGCGGCCCTTTTTGGAACATGACTGTTATATCATCCTGACGAAGATGCCCACAAACAGAAAACAGTCCAGTTCGCTTCTTTCCAGTTTGATTCGACCCAGGCTCGTGCCGGAGCAAACCATCCAACGGCAGGCCTTGCTGGATTTTTCAGAATCTGCGGGCCAGTTCCAGCGGATATTATCAGATGCCGGCATAGGCTTGCTAAGAGTGCAGGAAGAAGACCTGTTAAGTGATCCAAAAAAGAAAGGACTGATCGAACGGTATTGCAGTCTCTCCGGTGAAGGGGAGGCCCTGCTGGTGAAGGATATTGAATTCAGGGAGGGTATTCAAATCGGGGACCGGCATTGTCAACTGTACTCGCTGGCGGATACAGCCGACCTGCCCGCCCAGTACAGCCCCAGGATCAACTATGAAAAATACAGTACTGACCGGCATAAATATGCCATTGGTTTTGCGGCTTCGCTGGGACTGCTTTTGCCCTGTGACCATATCTACAACCAGTATATCATTGTAGGAGATGCGCAGGCAACCATCAAAAAAATGGAAAGCAAGCGGCTGAGGTTACAGTCCTTATCGACTTACTCCAGGGAGAATGCCATTGCACGGGATGCAGTCAATGATTTTTTAAATGAATGCATCGGCGAACAACGGTTACCCGTAAAAGCGCATTTTAATTTGCTGTTATGGACGGAAGAAAAGGAGCAATTGAAAGAATTGAAGAAGCTGGTGACGTCAGCACTAAGTAAAATGGAAGCCGCTGCCAAGCTGGAGACAGCGGGCACCGCACAAATTTTCTGGGCAGGCATACCGGGCAATGCAGGAGATTTTCCGATGAACGATAGTTTTGACACTTTTGCTGAGCAAGCCTGTTGCTTCCTGAACCTGGAAACCAATTACCGCAGTTCAGACAGTACTTTCGGACTGCGCCTGGTGGATCGTTTATCCGGCAGACCAATCTGGGTGGACCTCTCGGATGAGCCCATGCGAAAAGGAATTATTTCCAACAGGAACAAGTGTGTGTTTGGTGGATCCGGGTCAGGAAAATCCATGCTGATGAATCACCTGATGCGGGCCTATTATGAAAGCGGGGCGCATTGTGTTATAGTGGATGTGGGCCATAGCTATGCTGGTTTATGCCAGCTGGTGAACGGCTATTATTTTACCTATAATGAAAAAAGTCCCATTTGCTTTAATCCTTTCTTTATCGGCGAAGGAGATGCACTTGATACGGAGAAAAAAGAAAGTATTAAAACACTGCTGGTTGCGCTTTGGAAAAAAGATGATGAAAGTTTTCGGAGGTCTGAATATGTGGCTTTGTCTAACGCCCTGCATTTGTATTTCGAATACCTGAAAAGCCGGTCCAATATCTTTCCCTGCTTTAATAGTTTTTATGAATTTTTAAAAGATGAGTATATAGGTGTATTGGAAAAGGAACAGGTAAAGGAAAAAGATTTTGATGCTGGCAATTTCCTGTACGTACTAAGACCTTATTATAAGGGTGGAGAATTTGATTACCTGCTGAATGCCACGGAGCGGTTGGATAGTTTTCAGCAACGCTTCATTGTGTTTGAACTGGACAATATCAAGGATCACCCGATTTTATTTCCGGTGGTGACACTGATTATCATGGAACTGTTTATTTCCAAGATGCGTAAATTCAAGGGGATCCGCAAAGTGATTACCATTGAAGAAGCCTGGAAAGCCATCGCCAAAGCGGGCATGGCGGAATTCCTAAAATACCTCTACAAGACCGTACGTAAATTTTTTGGCGAAGCCATCGTAGTGAGCCAGGAGCTGGACGATGTGATCAGTTCACCTATTGTAAAAGAAGCCATCCTGAACAATGCTGATTGCAAGATACTGCTGGACATGCGAAAGTTCCAGAACAAATTTGAACAAATACAAAGCACGATGGGCATGCCGGATATGGGTAAATCAATGGTGCTGTCACTTAACAAAGCCAATGATCCCAACAGAAAATACCGGGAGTTGTATGTTGAGCTGGGTGGCCAGTTGCTGAAAGTCTATGGATATGAACCGAGCCCGGAAGAGTATTGGGCTTATACAACGGAAGAAAAAGAAAAGGTGATTATTGTGGAATATGCAAGGCGCCATGGAAGTTATCAAAAGGGCATAGCTGCCTTCCTGAAAGAGCAACAAAATGTGCATTCTGATGTGGGTAAAAATTCAGGCTAAGTTTGGCTTTGGCTAAATTGTTGAGCTAAATAAATACTAAACAATATAGTATTTATTCCGCCATTAAAACCGAAAAAATAATGTTCACCAAAAATAATCAACACATGAAACAGATGCAATTTTTGTACGCAATGGTAATAGTAGCAATGGGGATGAGTTCCTGCTCCTATTTTAAAGAAGATAAGGCAATCCATCTTGTTCCGGGTATTTATGTGAAAGACATCAACCAGGAATTTGCCCGGGGAAAAGATACGATCGAAGTAAAAACGCTGGATCAAACTGTTGGCAGTTATACCATCATCCGCAGGACAAAGTACCAGCAGCAGATCGATGGGAAGCACTTTAAACCTAGATATGAAATTGAAAGAGAGGTAGCCATTTATAATCCTGCCACTAATCAGCTGCTGGAACAAAATAAGGGGAAGGTCTACACTTTTTCCGAAGGGAATGCCGTAGTGCTGACAGGCGGAAGCGAGTATAAAAAAGTAAAATAAATTTTAAAACAAAAGGGTATGAAAAAGCTACTATGGATACTGGTATTCAATATAGGGTTAAGCCTGGCACCAATCCAGCAAACGCATGCCCAGGTATTGCAGGTCATCCAGGCGGCCATTGTCAAAGCGATCAAGGCGATGGACCTGGCCATACAAAGGCTGCAGAATAAAACCATCTGGTTGCAGAATGCGCAAAAAACGATGGAAAATGCCATGAGCAAACTGGAGCTGGATGAGATTACAGGTTGGGTAAGCAAGCACAGGGAACAATACGCCAACTACTTTGAAGAGTTGAAAAAAGTAAAGGTAGCCATCAGCGGCTACCAGCAGGTAAAGCAGATTATGCAGCAACAGGAAATGCTGGTGAGCGAATATAAAAATGCCTGGACGCTTTTCCGAAAAGACAGTCATTTTACACCTGCCGAAATAGACTACATGACAAAAGTTTACGGTGGGGTAGTAGACGAGAGTTTGAAAAACCTGGATGAGTTATTCGTGGTCATCAACTCCTTTACAGTGCAAATGACGGACGGCAAGCGGTTACAAATTATCCAGGAAGTGTCGGGCCATATGGATGAAACGCTGAACGATTTGCGTGATTTCAACAGGCAAAATGCTATGCTGAGTCTGCAACGATCGAGGGATGAACAGGAAGCTGCGAAAGTAAAAGCGATGTACGGAATTCAGTAACTACTAAAAATGAAGAGCATGAAAATAGTTGTTTTATGGATGGTGTTGGTGGGAGCAGGATCCACCTGCCAGGCTCAATTGGTTGATGAATGGTTCCGGCAAAAGGCCACGCAAAAGAAATACCTCCTGCAACAAATTGCTGCCCTGCAAATCTATATCGGTTATGCAGCGAAAGGTTATCAGCTGGCGCAAAAAGGATTGACAACCATCAGCGATATAAAGCGGGGACATTTTAATTTGGATCAGGATTTTTTTGGATCGCTGGCATTAGTCAATCCGGCAGTTAAAAATGATGCGAGGGTAAAAGCGCTAATGACGATCAACCTGCAAATTCAGCAGCAGTACAAACAGACAATAGCCTGGTTAAAGCAGGGCAATCATTTTTCACAAAATGAAATGGTCTATGTGCAGCAGGTATTGACTGCCTGGAGAGATGAAAGTATAGCCACTACCAACGAATTAACGGACCTGGTAACGAACAGGAAATTGTGGCTGACGGACGACGAAAGAATCAAAAGAATCGCGGCATGCTACAAGGACATGCAGGAGCGTTTTGCCTTTGGCAACAGCTTTTCCGATCAGTTGCAGGTGCTGGAGCTGCAACGTGAAAAGGAGCAGCAGGAAGTAGATGAATTGGGATCGTTGAATGAACATTAAAAACTAAGCCATGAAAAAAATAATCATCAGCCTCTTGCTGGTTGCAGGGATGTTACCCTCTCAGCCAGTTGCCGCCCAGGCAGCGGAACTGGAACAGCTCTCACTTAACATTGAAAAGCTGGCGCAGTTCAAACAAATTTTAGCTGACATGAAAAAGGGCTATGCTATTTTATATGGAGGTTATCAAACAATCAGTGATATATCTAAAGGCAATTTTGACCTGCATAAAATTTTCCTGGACGGCTTGCTCAAAGTAAGCCCGGCGGTTCGAAATTATAAAAGGGTGGGAGATATCATCCGTTACCAGTTGCAAATAGTAAGCGAATATAAAACAGCTTTTCAGCGCTTTAAATCAGGCGGATGGTTCAATGCAGCTGAACTGAATTATATCACGCAGGTCTATGGTAATTTATTTGACGGATCGGTAAAGAATCTGGACGACCTGTTCACTGTGCTTACGGCGGATAAATTACGCATGAATGATGAAGAGCGGCTGGCGGCAATCGATAAGATTTATTCAGATGTCAGCGATAAACTTTCGTTTCTGCGATCCTTTAACAACAGTACCGCGGTGCTCGCTTTGCAAAGAGCCAGGGAAGCGGCAGAAACAAAAAAGATGCAGCAGGTATATAATGTAAAATGATTTTAGTGGGCGTTGGATTCGTGTAAAAGATAAAATCAGGTAGAATGAAAAAGTGTGTGTGGATTGCCTTTACGGCAATGGTGGGGGTTGTATTTCCCAATATAACAAGGGCGCAGGCTACCGGCCTGGGGACTGATATCAAGAGTCTGCACAGCGTGCTCGATCAGCTCTATGCAGAAATGCTGCCGATGTGCAGCCAGCTGATCGG
Source organism: Chitinophagales bacterium (assembly GCA_038210625.1). GTDB lineage: Bacteria > Bacteroidota > Bacteroidia > Chitinophagales > Chitinophagaceae > Ferruginibacter. Next base: position 26,518 of record JBBQWL010000063.1, read on the forward strand.
TGTTGGTCGCGGCATTGCCGGCTTCGCTGCCATGTGGTTTATCGCTTACCGTGTTTGGGGGCATATCTCGAGAGCCGAAGGAATTGATTTTTATCCACTCTTCCGTCCATTTGTCATCGGCTTTGCCATCCTGGTTTTTCCCGCTGTAATTGGCTTAATCAATAGCGTTATGCAGCCGACCGTTAGTGGCACAGCCAGCATGGTCAACAACACTGATGCAGCCATCGCTGCACTGCTCAAAGCAAAAGAAGATGCCATCAAACAAACGGATATCTGGAAAATGTATGTCGGCGAAACCGGCGACGGGGATCGCGACAAATGGTACAAGTATACACATCCCAAACAGGAGACGAGCGATGAAGGGTTATTTGCCGGCATCGGTAATGATATTCGTTTTGCGATGGCCAAGCTTTCCTATAACATGCGTAATACCATTAAGGAATGGATGAGCGAAGTCCTGCAGGTGCTCTTCGCCGCGGCTTCCCTGTGCATCAATACCATCCGTACGTTTAATTTACTCATACTGGCCATACTCGGTCCTCTGGCTTTTGGCCTGAGTGTATTCGATGGTTTTCAGCATACCATTCGGCACTGGCTGGCCCGCTACATCAACGTTTTTTTATGGTTGCCGGTGGCCAATATTTTCGGGGCAGTCATTGGAAAGATTCAGGAAAATATGCTCAAGCTGGATCTCTCCCAAATCAATCAGACAGGTGATACTTTTTTCAGTCCGACGGATATGGGCTACCTGATCTTCATGATCATAGGCATTATTGGTTACTTCACCGTGCCTTCCATCGCCGGGCATATCATGTGGGTTGGCGGTGGCGATGCGCTCGGTTCCAAAACAACCAGTCTCTCCATGATGGCAGCTTCCACTACGATCAATACTACACGTGCTGCGGCAGAAAAAGGCATCAGCAGCGGACGGGAAATGATGGGTCTTTAATTATTTAAAATCAAGAGTATGTTCACAAAAATGAAAAATATAGAAAGCGCTTTCCGGTATACAAGGTTGGTCTCCATGCTTGTTATCATAAGTTGCCTGTTGCTCTGCGGCTTTGTCTTCTACCATAGTTTTCAGCTGGCTGCTATTACCCAATCGAAAGTTTATGTGCTGGCCAATGGCAAGGCGCTGGAAGCCATGGCGGCAGACAGGAAAGACAATATACCGGTAGAAGCCAGGGATCATATCAGCATGTTTCATCGTTATTTTTTTACGCTTGATCCCGATGATAAAGTCATCCAGCGCAATATCACCAGAGCTTTGTATTTGGCGGATGGGACTGCCAAACAGCAGTATGAAAACCTGAAGGAAAACGGCTACTATGCCAATATCATTGCCGGCAATATCAGCCAGCAACTGACCATTGACAGTGTGGCCGTCAACACTATCACTTATCCTTATTATTTCCGCTGTTATGCCACACAGCAAATTATCCGTACTACCAGCATTGTTTACCGCAGCCTGTTGACCGAAGGTTACCTGCGCAATGTTAGCCGAAGTGATAATAACTCACATGGATTTTTAATAGAAAAATGGAACACTATTGAAAACAGGGATATCAAAACAATCACGCGATAAGATGATACGACTATTTAAAAAAAGAAAAGACAAACCCTCGCTGATGTACCCGGTATTTCAGCGGCTGGGAGCATTCATGGATAAACGGCAGAGACAGTGTGCCCGTTACCTGGAAAAAAAATCGGAGCGTTTAAACCGGAAGCAGCAATTCTACTGGCTGGTGTTTTTCTGTATAGGTTTTGGCGGAGGCAGTTTGTATCTATTGCTATGCTCTGTAGAAAGCAGGACAGACCATGTTTTTATGGATCGCATGGCTTTCCAGCAAAATGTTGTTAAATCAAAAGTGGATACTGCTAAAAATGCGAAGGCTGTATTAACGCAAAGCCTGTTTTGGAAAATCAACCGGTTTAAAAAATACCTGGACAGCCTTCAAAAAACTGAAACTGGCAAAGCCAGGTATGACAGTATTGTAAAAACAAGCAGTGGCTTGTTGGACAGTATGCATTTGCTTGAACAATTTTATCAGCAACAATTAAAATCAAACAGATGATGTAACAAAAATTATCAACCAAACAATTGAGGCAAAGGAAATTCTTTGTCGTTCTGCCGCTGCTGGTGGTGCCCTTTTTTACATTGTTTTTAGTTTCAATGGGTATGGTCGGCTCTTCTCAAAACAAGGTACAATCCAAGGTTGTTTCCGCCTTAAATTCCCGGCTTCCGGGAGCATTACCAGCAAAGGACAGCAACTGGAACAAGCTGCAATTTTATGAGCAGGCGGATAAGGATTCAGCTCAATACCGGACACAGCAAAAGAATGATCCTAACTATTCCCTATCACCAAAAGAAACAATTGCAGTGCTGGATACGTTGGTCGAAAAATATGCAGATCATGTTGATTCGCATTACCAGCCAACACATCCTGGCGGAGTAAAAACAGACACGGACGCAAACGAACAAAAAGTCTACCGTAAACTGGCACAACTAAATCAGCAACTGGATCAATCCAAACTGCAGGATACAAAAAGCGACCATACAAATATTGCAAGCAGCACGGGCAATGCAGCAACTGTTAATACCAGTGATATCAACCGCCTGGAAAGCATGATGCAAAATATGCAGGGCGATAATGGCGGATCTGATCCGGAGATGCAACAGATAAGCGGCATGCTGGAAAAAATTTTAGACATACAGCACCCGGAAAGAATGCAGGATAAAATACAACAACAATCCAAAAAGAATCAACAGGCAGTATACCCGGTTAGCATCAAAGATGAGCATACCGGCATTTCATTGTTACAAGGCAAGCTAACCGATACAGGCAAATCATTTGTTTCTGGTCAGCAAAACAACGCATTTTATTCGCTTAGTGAATTCACAAGGCAAGGGTATGAACAACAAGATGCCGTCAGCGCCTTGATTCCTGAAACGCAAGTCTTGGTAAATGGTGCCACAGTGAAAGTACAGCTCACCAGTGAAGTCTATGTCAATGGGCTGCTGATTCCTGTCAATCAATTGGTCTATGGAATAGCCGCCTTGGATGGAGAACGCCTTACTATCAATATCAATAGTATCCGGTACCAGCATACAATTCTACCGGTTGCTTTATCGGTTTACGATATGGATGGAATCGCCGGTATTTATATACCCGGCGCTATTACCAGGGATGTGACCAAACAATCAACGGACCAGGCCATACAGAGCGTTGGCCTGGCTAGCCTGGATCCATCCGTTGGGGCACAGGCCGCGAGTGTCGGTATTCAGGCCGCCAAGTCGCTCATTGGCAGGAAAGTGAAACTGGTAAAAGTCACGGTTAAAGCAGGCTACAGGGTGCTGTTGCGGGATAATAAAGCAACAGAAAGCATTTCCAATTAAAAAATTAAAAAATAATAAACGTTATGAAAAAGCACATAGAAGCAACGATAACCGGGATAAGTGTGTTCCTGCTTTCTTTAATTTCAAAAGCCCAGGACATGCCGACAACCAATATCCCCAAAGTGATAGCATCCTATCATTTATTGGTGGGGTATGATATGACAAGCAACCTCCTTTTTCCCTATGCGGTGAAAAGTGTGGATCGGGGCAGTGCCCATATATTGGTGCAAAAGGCCAAAGGTGTTGAAAATATATTACAGGTAAAAGCAGCACAAAAGGGTTTTGATCAAACGAACCTGTCGGTAGTCACCAGTGATGGAAAGTTTTATTCTTTCCTTGTGGACTATGCGGCAATGCCCGGTTCATTGAACCTGACATTTATTAACGACACGGTAAATGCTTTTCTATCCAGCGAGCCAATCAGTGAAGCAGAACTGGAAAAAATCAGCAAGTTGGTAAAAATACATCCTGATTTTTTGCATAAAAAAATGACGGAGCAGGAGATGTGGCTATCCTTAAACGCCATTTATTTATCTGACAGCCTGATGTGGTTCAAGATCCGGCTGACCAATAATTCACAGATTACTTATCTGCCGGAGGATGTGCGTTTCTTTATCCGGGATAGGAAGAGAGCTAAGCGGACGGCTCGCCAGGAAAGGGAACTATGGCCGGTTTACTTTCAACCTCCGGCTCAGGTAAATGGAGAGCAAGCGCTTGATTTTGTCGGTGGATTTCCACCTTTTACAATTCCTGCATCCCAAGAATTGATCATCCGGGTTGGTGAACGCAATGGTGGCCGCATGTTACAGTTGCCCATCCATTACCGGACAATACTCAAAGCCAGGCGGATGAAAATTTGATTTACTCAAACATTTAAAATTGATTGTATGGACGAAAAAGCAATGGGCTTTAACGAAAGCCAACTAAAGCGGACAGGTTTTGCAGAAGCATTTACACCTGAACTGAAGAGCCAGATGGAGCGCAGTGTTCCCGAGATTCAACATTCTTTTAAAAAGGAATACGAAGGCGATAAAGTAGAAGCAGTACTTCATCTTAAAAAGTCACTTACATCGGATTATTATTTTCTCAACAAGTTTGATCTGCAATTGCAGAAAGATGGCCAGGCAGAAACAGTAAGACAAACATTTTTCCTTACACGCAATATCAGCAGTGATGGCAATGGCGGCGAGCAAAAGCAAAAAGTGGAGAATAAATATACACTCAAAGAGGCTTATAATTTACTGGATGGCCGCCCCGTATTTAAAAAGTTGGTAGATTCAGAAGGGCATGAATACCAGGCCTGGGTGAAAATGAATTTACAAAACACGTTTCCGAGCGGCAACCATGAATTGAAACACTATCATACTAATTATGGCTTTGATCTGGAAACAGTCCTGGCAAAATATGCCATCAAAGAATTGTCGCATACCCAGTATAAACAATCGTTGATGGAATCTTTACAGCGAGGTAATTTGCAAAAAGCCACTTTTGTTGGTGCAAGCGGCAAGGAGGAACAGTTATATATAACACCCGTTATTACGCTAAAGGCGCTGCTTGTGTATGATGAAAATAAACAGCGAATTCCAACAGATTTGCTGGTGGAAAAAAACTATATCAGGCATCAGCAAAAAGAAGACTTAAAGCAACAACAACGTCCGCAACAGACTGTAGGGCAAAACGAAACGCAAGCAATCACTGCAAAACAGGAAACAAACCTAAAGCCTAAGGCTTCCCAAAAGCAGGAGCAGGAAGCGCCTAAAAAAAAGCAAAGTAGAAAGCAAAAAATAAATTAGCGATGGATTTCAACGGGCCACTATATGAATTTATGGATTTGATAGGGGAGGACCACCGGATTGGTCCAACCCATATCAGTCTGTTTATGGCCATCCTGCATGTATATAAAAAGCAGGAGTATGAAATGCCGGTATCAGTATATAGCCGTGAGCTGATGAAGCAGGCAAAAATTTCCGCTGTTGCAACCTATCATAAGTGCTTGCGGGATTTAAAAGAGGCAGGTTACATCAAATACATTCCCTCTTATAATCCTGTTACCGGAAGTTTAATTTATTTGATGTAATAACAGATGCAAACATTTAAACAGGCCATAGAATCGCTATCTACAGTAAGGAGTAGTTTAATTAAAGTATTATTTTTTTAATAGAGTAAAAGTCTATTGTATGGGAATTGAAATAGTGACGAAGGAAGACTTACAGATTTTCAGGATGCAATTAGTAGATGATTTTAAATCGCTCATAGTCCAATTCAAACCGGCTGAAGTTGAAAATTTGAAAGGCCTTAAAACCAGGCATGTACGTACAATGTTAGATTGTTCGGCTAATAAGGTGCAGTCATTAAGGATTGCCGGCAAGTTACGTTTCAAGAAGGTGGGAGGAACAATATATTATAATCGGGAGGACGTAAAAACTTTGTTGAATGAGGGATATTGAAGAGCAAATATCATCAATTACCGTTTATCATTTTATTGAAAAAATAAAGGGTGATAACAGAATGACTATGCCTCATCTTTGTTTGTTCGTGGCGTTATTGCATGCATGTATTGCTGACGGTGGACGTAATCCATTTTATGCTTGTCGGAGCAAATTAATGACGGCGGCGAAAATTAGGGCTAAGTCAACTTATCATAAATGTATGAATGACTTGGTTTGCCAAGGGTGTATATCTTATTATCCATCTTATCACCCTAAAAAAGGGAGTCTTTTTTTTCTATACGATGGGAAATAGAAAGGTTATCAAATTTGATTACAAACAATGAAGGGTTAACCTGATAGTTGTGCTTGTTTTGCTGCACCGGTTGTAAACTAATTTAGAAAGATCACCGTATTTGAAACCAAAAACAAAAATGGCAAAGTTTTTTTTAATATGCTAATTCATGAAATGCTGAATAACACACCAACTCTCACCTGCACCAGAGCCTCCAATGATAAGCAATCCACGAAAAGGATTGATGATATTGATCCAGCTTTTTCAAATGCGGGCATTCAGGTTGTAACATGCAACTAAGTTTTTTGAATTTTCATTTGTCAACTATCTGTCTTTTGTAAAAATTTTTCATTAAGCGAATTGAAACCATCGTTGTTTTAATTTAGGATAATTAAAAAGCTGAGTAAATCTCCTCCTGCTAAGATTGGTAAAAGCCGGTACCTGTTTCGATCATGGAAATGATGGCCCCCTTTTCTACAAAGTAATTTATTCCGAAGAATATTCCGCTGCTGAAAAAAAGCAACAAGCCAATAAGCAATTAGGCTACAAGAGTGTTCCAGGGAATTTTTCATCCTTCTTTCCTTGTGCTCCGAGTAAGCAAATCGACTGGAATCCAACTGCTAATACAAAACTTATAGGCAGAAGAGATAGCCGAAAGAAGAATAGCCATTTTAGTAAAATGAGATTTTTCAAACTCACAGCGAATCATGTTACACGAAGATCCAGTACCATAAAAGGGCGAAATATTATACCAAAACCGTGTTTCGCATGGCTAATATTTATCTATTCAAACAAATTTTTATTTCTTTTCCACAGATCAATTATTATTGTGAAATGAAAGAATCGCTAAAGGATGTGTTAAGTAAGCAGGTCGTGTTAGAAGACGGCAGTATATTTTATTATACAATTTTACCTTACTACTTAAAGAATGCCTTGGGCAATATTATCGCTGTTTTACAGGAATTTAATTTGAAAAAAAAGGGAGATGAGAGTAGTTCTTTTACCTGCAAATTATACAAAACGAAAGACAGTAATTGGTATGACTTTGAAGATACAAAACCAACTGTTGAAAAGCAAACAGTGAGGCTGCTTAAATCAGCTATCGACTCCCTGGAAAACAAATGAGTTACTGGCTCTTAATATGTCTTAAATTTAAAATTCTCATGCGCTTCTTTAAGTAAGAAAAAACTCCAAAATTCGTCGCCATTGTTATCTTTTTACCAACTTAATATCATCTCGAATTTCATTCATATAAGTGTATATTGGACAATTTAACACGTTAACGCAAAAAGAAAAAATAGTGGATGGGTATTATTGTTCGACGGCAAAACAACAAATGGCTGGCACACCTATAATAAAAATTCAATTACTAATAATTGGAAAGTTGCTGATGGAGCACTTGTAATGGATCCTGCACTAAAGGGCGACTATAA
>JBBQWL010000064.1:0-32830 GCA_038210625.1 Chitinophagales bacterium
GCATAAAATCAACCCATATGAATGGCTTAAAGATGTACTGGAACGAATGCACCTTTACAACTCATCCAATCTCCATGAGTTACTGCCACAAAATTGGGTGAAATTTAGAAAGCAAGAGATGGTTTAGACGATGGCTTACGAAGTAAAAAGCAATTCAAACTTTGAACGGCAACACACATTTTCATCAGAACAACTAAATCCACCAGCAGGGACACAAGTTTTAATAGCTTCTATTTTTGTAAGGCAAAACAATGCTGGACAAAGTATTCAGCAACTTGTCGACAACATTTCAATTAAAATCAACCATAATTTCGACCTGACCGACAAACTAAACAACATTGTTTGTAAGACACTTGGCAACTCGTTAGAGCAATCAATTAAAATCAAGTTTGACTATAACATTGCAAGAGAATCATTATTATTTTATCGCCACCAAGACATTAGTAAAATTGAGGAAGTGCATATTCCTGACGCAGTTTCAGAAGTAAGATACAAATCGGACTTATCGACATTAAAACACATTGACTTGACAGCATTAGTAAATAATGGAGAATTATTCAAGGGTATTTAGTCGAGGTACAGGCGGGTAAATAATTTTGAATTTTTAATATTCCTTTTTAACTCTTCCTCACTACCAAATGCTGCCTCCCCGGGTCATTTAAAATCTCCTCCATTACCAATTCAACAAGGTCTTTCACAGCCTGCTTGATCATTTTGTAATTGTCATAAATTTCTTTTGAATCAACCTGGCGAATAAGAGGCAAAGGATGATATTTTTCTTTCTCGATTTTCAAAGACTCATGATCATTCACCACCATAGCATGGAAAGTTTTCCGCTCAATGATTTCATCCGGGTTGTCCGCTACCAGGCCGACAAATTCACCGGCAGATAGACTAGCGATGGTGCTGACCGGCACCGCCATTTCCAATTGGGTAGAACGGGATATGGAAGTATCATGGCTGTTGATAGATATGCTTTCCCTGTCCTGCATGATTTTTCCGAGCCGATCACTCACCTGTTTGGCCAGTTCGCCGTTGGCCTGGCCAACGATGATATTGCCGCAGATATTCACTATGACTTCGGCCAGTTCTCTGCCATAGTTTAGTTTTAACTGACTGGCATCCTGAAGGGCCAAAGTGGTGGAAATTTTGTTGCTTCGTCCTGTTGCAATCAGCGTATCAATTCCTAAAAAAGTGAGCGTGGTAAACTCATCAATTACAAGGCTTGTTTTGAGCTGATTTTTACGGTTGATAATCTTTGTCATGCGGGTCATATAGAGTGAAAGGACAGGGCCGTAAACTTCCTGCTTTTGCGGATTATTGGCAAGACATACAATCTTAGGCGCTTTTGGATTGTTGATGTCCAGTGAAAAATCATTGCCCGACAAAACGTAATATAGAGCGGGAGAGGAAAGCCGGGCGATACCAATTTTAGCACCGTCCAATTGTCCTTCCAATTGCTCCATCGAGCCCGTTTCAAATGCACTGATGAAGGGATTGATATAAGCTTCTATTTCAGGTTCAGTGCGAAGGACGGTAAAGAGTTTATCAATCTCCACCTGCATCAGTTCAATCACGTGGGGTAGCGTGCAATACTGGCCGCCATCAAACTTGCGAAGGAACCAGATGATGGCCGTCAAAAAATTGATTGGCGATTCCACAAAAAACTCCCCCTGTTTTTTGAGCCAGCTGCGGTTTATACCGAGCATGATGATCCTGGCGGCTTCAACTGCATCTGTAATATCATGCATGTTGGACGGGTCAAGCGGATTGCAGCGGTGACTATAGGACGGTTCATCAAAATTAATTACATAAAATTCAGGAGGCGTAGCATATTTGTTCCGGTTTTGCAGGAAATGATTATAGGCCAGTTTGGTTAGGTCATCATATTTATAATCATAAATAAACATGGCAAAACCTTTTTCAAGATGCTGTTTGATCACATGCTCTACAACAAAATAACTTTTGCCAGAGCCGGGTGAACCGATAACCAGCACGCCACGCATGGGATTGATAAAATTGATCCAGCTCTTACGAATTCTCCCTTTTAAACTGTATCGGGCCGGAAGGTTGATCGAATACTCGTTTTGCAATAATCTTTCTTGCTGCGGAAAGGTTTCATTCTGCTTGTTAAAAATATCCGGTTTTAGTTTGTTTGTAATGATACGGGTAAGCAAGCCACCGCCGGTTAACACCAGGATAAAACCTAATCCCGTACTAACAATATAACTGATTGCCCTCGCCTCTGTTCCAAGACTGTTCGCAATCAGGAAAATGGCACTTATAAAATAAAGTATGAGGCCCGTGAACAGGTATGCAAAAGCTGTCCGGTATTGAAGTTTTTCACTCTTTCTTCCCCTGATACCAAGCAGGGATAGCAAAAGAAAAACCAGGCCTATCAGCTTTGATTTTAAAAAGCCTGAAAACAATCCCGTCCTGCTAATATTGAGTAGTAACTGATCTGATAATTTGCTGGTGAGGTGCCATATTTTAAAAGCATTGTAGCAGGTATAGTAACAATGAATCAACAATATAGCAATGGCTATCATGCGGGTCATATCTATGATCTTTCTTAACCCCTGTTCGTTCTCCCCGGTTTGCGTTGTCATGATGAATGGTTTTTAATTTTATCGGTGTAATCTTTTTCTTTTCCGGAGCCGCACCTGATCCTGGCGAAGTTCATATGGAAGCGACCCTTCGTATTCCGGTTTGATCAGTTGTTTTAAAATACTCAGTTCTGGTTGCATTTTCTCTGGAGAACCAATCTCGGCTTGTATAGCTGCAGCTGGTTTTAAGAATGGAGATTGTTTCAATGCAGGCTTTAAATTTTTTGCTTGTGCTGCCTGCTGTGTCTGCTCCTGGCGGCAACGTTCCTGGATTTGATTGGCGCTGTATTGTTTGCCCAGGTCACTGCCATTAAAAACAGATTTGCTTTGATGATCGATATAAGTGATGCCGTAGATGACACCCTTATCATTTTGCCGCAGCACGACCTGAATTTTTTCCTGTTCCAGATTTTTAATGAGTGCTTCCAACGGTTGCCCTTGTTTTTTGATCAGGGCAAAGTCAATGGCATTTCTTATGCGCAGTTTATGCGGCTGTTTAAGCAGTTCGTTTTGCTTAAATTTTTCAGTCAAAAAAGGCAGACCGGGTTTGTTGTAAATAGCACTTGCTTTGACAGGTGCGCCAATCTTTTGTCCCCGCTCATCGAGTACCCGGTACACAAGCCCGTTGTTTAAAAACGTTCTTGAGTTTTCGCTCCCTTTGTCAGCCATGATATTGTATTGTTTAAGCACTGCATTTAATTCCGGCAGCGAAGCATATTTATAGGTGGGAAGAATAGAGTCCAGCACATTTGTAATGGCCCTTTTGGTTTGCGTTCTACCGTATTGAACTTTTTGCACATTCACGGGTTTTAATTCATAGACTTGTTTTAATTGTTGGTGCTGCGCATGCACCAGTTTAAAGTCGTTTTCAATTTCCTTCCTGGCTTTTTCCGACTGGTTACGGCCGATATTTTGCATTTGTATTCTCCTGCCGTCGGACTGAATATTCGTGGTGACGATGTGGATGTGCGGGTGGCCGGCGTCGGTATGCTCATACACCAGGTAAGGCTGAGCACCAAAGCCAATTTTTTGCATGTAGACCTCTGCAATTTTTTGCAGTTTTTCTTTTTCCAATTTATCGGTAACATCAAAGTTTAAAGAGATGTGTACGGCATGACGGAGGGTACGTTCATTTTGTTCCGCCAGCTTTTGCAGGGTTCTGATTTTATCGGTAAATCCAAGGGCTTCTGTGTCCTTTCCAAAGTTCATTGAGTGGATAAGTTTGGCGGCCTGTTGGGTCAGTTTATTTTCGTTGTAATGCAGCACATTTCGGAGGCTGCTGCCAGTCTTTATGATTGCAACCATTGGTCGTTGATTTGAGCGATTTTTAATTTGATTTCTTCCACTTTTTTCAAGAGTATTTGTTTGGTTGATTCGTTCAGGATCAACCAGGTTTTTATCTCCGGAAATTCATGCAGCGTATGCAATCTTTTCACCACCTGGTTGAAATTATTTCCGATGGCATTCAGCTCGTTTCTTAGAGTGATCATCTCTGTCATAAAGTCATCCAAAGATTTGTTTCGGGTGTAGACTGAAACTGGTTTATCCAGTAATTTTTTGCGGAGGTATTCGCTCTGCTTACGGTAAGTTGACGTCGAGAATTTATCATTGACAGACTTAAATTCCGAGGGCGTAAGTCTTACCTGCAGGAGTTTTGTGCGGTTCATTTTTGCTTCTTTCATCACGATAATCATTTTCACTTTAAAAAATAATGCACTTATTCTTATCTTTCAAAATAACCGCCCCCGACTCCGGAGAGGGGCGGCTGTATTTCCGTTTGTATTACAACGGGACATCTAGCCGATAGCGGCAAAGCAGGCTATCTCAGGGCACTTACTCAATTTTTAAAAGTTGCTTAAAATTGTTTTTGGCCTTTTCTAATCGATAAATTTTGGAAGAATCCGACAAGCGTATTTCCCAGACTGATGCACCTTGCAGCCCAAAATAAGATCATGGCTTGAGTCTTAGCTGTTGTTTTTTTGATTGGCCGATATGCATCAACCAATCATTCAGATCATCGTATTGTTTGTACAATATGCGCTCGTCAACGAATTTCTGTTTGTTTAAATCCAATGCCAGCTGGCTGCATTTTTGTCCGGTAGCATCATTGTCCAGATACAAATGCACCCGGTTATGTTCCAACATTTTTGGAATTGATTTTTCAAAGAAGGAAGTAGAATTGAGCACCATGAAATTGAGGAGCGGCTGCTCCTGTTTGTAATACATTGTGCGGTGCGAAAGGAAATCAAAGAAGCCTTCAAAAACGGCGACATTGCAGGCACCGTTATCTATAAAACTGATGTCCTTTGGCGAGCTGCTGCCTTTAAAATTTTCATTGCGCAATTCATAGCCTCCGGCATCATTTTTAAAACCCAAAGCATAATAAGTTTTACCGCTGTTAGAAAACCAGACTTCCTTTACATATTTGTTTGCAATATCAAAAGGTATTCTTCTTGTCTGCAGATATTTGACAAGGGAATGAGCGCTGACATGATGCGCTGATAAAACTGTTATTTTATTAACCTCTTCCTCTTTCGATAAAGTAGTTATCACAGGTACCTGATGCTGTTTAAGCGATGGATTAAAAATCTCCAGCGTATTCAAAAATTCACTAACGGAGCATTGATGGTATCTTATCCCAAAGTCCACCAGGTTACCACCTTTGCCCTCTGCAAAATCATACCATCGGTTCATCAACCGGTTTACTTTGAAGGAAGCAGTTTTTTCATCCCGGAAAGGAGAGAGATACCAATAACTGTTGCGGACATTTTTTTGCGGCTCATGGCCGATGCCGGACAGGTATTCAACCATGTCCATTTTTATTGCTTGTTGTATTGTCATAACACTTCATTTTTCTTGTTCACAATTCAATGACTCTACGAAATTATGTATGACAAACCACAATAAAATGACCCCTTCATTCTTTGAAGTGGTGAAAGCACGCAATTGTTTTTGCAACAACATAATTTTACCAGCGTGAACAAGATTGTGTAACGATTAAACTTAAGTGTATGTTAACTTCAAAAGATGTGACCATTGTGTATGAAACGCTCCTCTCTTCTCCGGGGATGAGTGATACCGTAAAAATTGCTTTAAATATTCCAAGGAAAAATGTACTGTTGTTATCAAAAGTGCTGGAAACCGGCTTGTCAGTAAAGGACGAAAATGGCCAGGGCAGTTTGCTGGCGTCGCTTGACAGCACAACAGTCGAAGAAATAAAGGAGGTCATGAAAGATCTGTTAAGCAAAGCTGGCCTCACGTCACTTTATGACAAACTAAATTCCTTACCTGCCAAATAAAAAATGTTATGGAAAGAAATGTGTTTTCCCGGGGAGTGGCCCTTAACAAAGGATACAAGCCAGGCTTATACACTTATGATGCTGTCCTGATTCCGATGGGAGAGTATATCGCCGTGCTGGATTATAAAATATGGTCAAAAAGGATCATCGCCATTAATTGTTATTTTACAAAATTGGATGAAGGAAATAAATTTGTTGTGACAGTGTATTGCAACAACAAAACCGGTAGATATTCTCCTTACGGATCTTCGGTAGATTTTGCAATTTGCCCACTGAATGCGCAATATCTTATTGGGATTTCAAAAAGCAAAAGTGATAAAATAGCATTGGTTAAAGCTGAAGAAATTACCCTTTCCAAAGCTTAAATGGATATGTATAACATCGGTGGAAGAGGTTGAGATAGGCTTCATACCATACCTTTTATAAATTCATTTAAAAATGACATTTTATTTTGAATCAACAAATGGTTGTCCGGATGCTGTCCTGGATTTATTATTGCAGTTTTTAATTTTTGCAGGAGAATATTAAATTCAGGTCTGCATCCGCAATAAGTCCAGTCGCAGTGGCAACATCAAAATTATGCAATTGCCATTTTGTTGCTACTGCGACTGCCGATGAATTCTTCTCGTCAAGCTTTTTTGTTTTTTACAGAGTGCCTGCCGAATAATTGTGGATTATTAGCATACCCGATTAACCATTCGCCTGGAAGATATAGTGCTGGCAAGGGGCCAAAGTAATAAACAGTTATTGATAATCATCCACCATTACCCTTCAACTTTTTATTATTAGCATTCAAAGAACTTAAGGCCTTTGTGGCTTAAATATGTTATTCTATTAATTTATTTCTTCGTTTGGTTAAGTATCCTGATTGTAAACGTAAACGCCTGTAATTATTAGAGGTGTCATTTTCAGACTTGATTGAACCGTATCAACCATTTAACAGGGGCGGTCTGCCCTTGAAAACTTAACTTAAGAATATTACCCGTCATTTCTTTTTTTACCTGAACTATTTTGTTTTTACCAACTGATGCTGCCAGGTTAGCGATTGTAAATCCATCGGGTAAATAAATAAAAAGATCGTAGGTATCACCAGGAATGGTTTCAGATAACCCCATGAGAGTGTTTTCTGTGTTATTCCATTGCAAACTAAGAATGGAAAAAGCGCCTGTAATGTGCCTGGAGTTTCCGATCAGCTGCGGTCTGCCGGTCAGTGGATGTAATTGCAAAACTCTTGTGTCATGTGCTTCAACAATTAGCTCCAAACTGTCACGAAAAATTCCTGTAAATTGCTGTTTCCAAAAATCAAAAGCAATATAAGTTGTGGCGGAGCTTAGTCCCAATTTATCCGCCAATGAAATTTTTCTTGTGGCTTTTTCGCTTCGCCAATTGGTGAACGCCACTACATCGTAAATGCCAGATGGGGCATTTACTTTCAGATTCAGTATTTCGGGATAATTATGAATGTAATTATCCGGTGTTCTGTGTTTAAAATATTCCCACGGCGTATTTGCGCTCATGTCGGAGCCGCGGCTAAATAAATCTACAGGTAAAACAGGCATCGTTGGCATAGACATTTTTAACAGCCTGGCCCGTTCTTCCGGCAATTCCGGCATGATGCTCGTGAGCGGATATACAACTCCGGTTAATGCTACATAAGACACAAGCGTCCGGGCTTCTGGCATAGAAACACCAAACCCTTTCAACGAATCTTCGCTTGTTTCTGCAGTGTATATATATCGGGCCGGCATTTTCTTTTTAGCTTCAGCCAAACTGGTAAAAGGTGATACATCAATTCCTTCACCTGGCATTACATACACTGCAATATGATTTAAAAAAGCATTGGCGTTGATAGCATTAAACAAGGCGTAAGAACCCAGCCAGGTATTATATACATCAGCCCCGTTAAAATAAGAATTAAAAAAGCCGATACCGTTTAGCGGAGTTCCCGCAGGACAGCCTTCCAAAAATGTTTTAGTACCAATAACATCCCGGATTAACCGCAACCTGTTCCGGTATGAAACCACCGGATCAATCTTTGTATCAAACAGCTTTGTTTTATCAACCAAAGGCGCATCCTTTGAAAGGGCAAATTCACCATCAAATTTGAAATACTCAAATCCCCATCCTTTTAAAGTGGTAAATAGTTTGCGGAGCCACTGTTGAACGCCGGGGTGGGTGAAATCCAGTGTTGGGGTATCGTAATCATAAATCAGGTTGCCGGATTTGTCACGCAGATACCACTCAGGATGTGTTGTAACTGCTCCGGCATAGGAGTTGGGCACCAGCCACAAACCAGGATGCAGGCCCTTTGACTTAATATAATCTGCCATCCATTTTGGACCTTTTGGGAACCGGCCACGTTTATCCCAGTTTTCTATCCAGGCATGTTGCATACTGTCTTTGCCATTATCGTAACCGTCATCAATTTGTACATACTTAAACCCGTACGGTTTCAGGTTGGTAGCAAGCCAATCCGTATTGCGAACAATATCTTTTTCCCTAGTATCGCGGTAGTAAGAAGTCCAGCTTCCCCAAACCACTGGCGCAACAGGAAACTCCGAATCATCAAAGCGGGAATAAAAAGGAAGCCCAAGCGTGTGCGTATAATAATTGGGAAGTAAACGGATGACGGTGTTTCCCGCCACGTGAATTTTTACATCAAGCATATCCGGTTGTTGCGGGTTTCGCTGCAGCAGCGAATTATCTGAAAAAACAATGGCTATGTCCTGGGTACGGTCAAACAGACTATGGATGTTGGCCGATGAGACTGGCCCGAGCGCAAAAGTCATCACTTCCGGATTTTTAGCCGCGAGATAAGAAGGCGTCCTGGTTTCAGTTCCATTGAAATTTTCAACAACCTCAGTAGTGCCTGTCCATGTAACGGGTATCCCCTTGGTATCAATAACATTGGCTATAATGCGGTCATTGGTGGCAGGCGCTTCTGCAGTGAGTATGATTTTTGCCGAAGAGGAAGACACGGCCAGACTTTGCCCGTTCAAAGTAAAAAGTATGGCGCAGGCGGGTTGAGTTACTTTAATGGCAAGTTGCTGTTGACTTGTCTTTTCAGCTATCCACCCAGTTAGAGAAACCAGCTGCTGGTTATTTTCTATATTGAGCCGCACTTCTTGCAATAGTATACCCAAACTATCGTAGCTGATATTGATAATTCCTTTTGTTGCATCTGCAGTTATCGTCCAGCCCGCATTTGCAACAATAACAGGGTTTGATAAATGCTGCATGCTGTCAGGAATTGCTGTCGGTGCTTGTGCCTTACTTTGGCTGATGCAAAATAATAGGTATGGAAAAATAAAATGCAGTACAAAAATCAAGTTGTATTTCTTTTTCATTGTTATTATAATTTACCAGCTTTTTTTACCGACAAAGGGATCAGCTTCAAATAAAATGCAGCTGAAAAATATTTGATAAAATTTTTTTTATAACGTTACTTTTTTTAATTCCTTTAAATATAGACTTAGAAAGGTCTAACAAAATTGAACAAACGTTTGCGCTGTCAAATTTCAATTAATTGATTTTATAAAGATTTTTTTTGTAAGGAAATTCGATAACTTAGGACACTAATTATCTATCTTTTTTGCCAAACGAAAAACTACACTCAGAAAAAAACATGATGCAACTTGCCGCACAGGGCAATGAAGCTGCATTTGTTCAACTCTTCTATTTATACAGGCATAAGCTGTATAGCTATGTATTGAAAATTACGGCAAATCCCGAACTGGCGCAGGATATGGTGCAAGACGTTTTTTTAAAACTATGGAAAAGCAGAAGCCGGCTGGACAAGATTGAAAACTTTGGTGCCTTTATATTTACAATAGCTCAAAACCAGGCGGTCAATCATTTCCGGCGCATGACGAGCGAAACACTCATGCTGTCAAATATACAGGATCACGGGCAGGTATATGAAAGATCTACGGAAGAGCACATCGATCACCAGGAGGTACAACACTTAATAAATGAAGTGCTACAGCGGCTTCCCCCTCAGCAGCACCTCGTGTTTAAATTAAGCCGGGAGCAGGGGCTAAAGCACGATGAAATAGCCATGGCATTAAAAATTTCAACTTTTACGGTAAAGAATCATCTTGCAGTGGCCATAAAAACTATCCGGGAACAGTTACGTAATAAACTCGAAATTGAACATCTTACCATCTTATTCATTTTAATGCAGGTATTTTAAAATATTTTTAAAATACATTGTTTTGGACTAGTCTTAAATCTCCACTTATTTGTCTTAGTAAATAACGGTGTCATAATTGGCAGCAATACTGCTTATAAAAATGTTGCCTGAAATAATCATATATAGCTATGCCTTTAAAAAAAATTGAGCACCTTATTGAGTTACACTTTACAAACAAAATTACTCCGGAGCAGCAGATGGAACTCGCCCATTTGGTGGGAGGTTTAACCGATGAACAACTACAATTGTTTTTGCAAAAGGCATGGTCTAACTACGTACCGGATTCCAATATACCGGATGCTGTTTCAGACAAAATAATGGCGGCTCTTTTTATACATGAAACAACCGGGGATGTAAACCAGGTAGCTGGCGTACCGGCTGCCATTGATGCCAGCCTGCCTGTTGTACAAGAAAACGAGACCGAAAAAAAGGCCATTTGCTTAACAGACAAACCCGGTAACAGGGAGGCAGACGCTACTGTTATTAAAATGACGGAAGCAGGGAGTAAGAAGAAAAGAAACATTGTTTCAATCCTATTTGCACTGACTGCTTCAGTTGCGGCAGTTGTGCTGGTATTTATTTTAAATGATCGCGATAGCCGCAGCGAAAAAAAAGAAGTTTGGAAAACGTTTGTATCGGCTTATGGCGAAAGAAAAAATTTTCAATTACCTGATGGTTCAGTAGTGACCCTGAATGGTGGTAGCAAGGTAACTATTGGTGAAGGGTATGGCACTTCAACCAGGGATATTTTTTTGGAGGGGGAAGCTTTTTTTGATGTGAAACATAACAAGGAAATTCCGTTCATTGTACATACTGCTGCAATGGATGTAAGAGCAGTGGGTACCGCGTTTGACGTAAAAGCATACCCCGGTGAAAAAATTACGGAAACTTCCCTGATAAGGGGCGTGGTAGAAGTTACGCTGAAAGAAGAGCAGCATCGAAGGGTACTATTACAGCCCAACCAAAAAGTTAAATGGAAAGTACCGGAAACCTTACGGGGCCAAGCGGTAAATGAAAAAAGCAAGCCCGACAACAACGCAGTGCAGGAGGAAAGCCGCGTGCAAAATATTACCAAAACAGATGAAGGAGAGATTAAAGAAACGGCCTGGAAAGAAAACAAACTGGTATTCACCGATGAGAGCTTCACCGACATTGCGGTTTTGCTTGAAAGATGGTACGGTGTTAAAATAGTATTCGCTGATGATGCCATCAGGAATTACCGGTTTACGGGAATTTTTGAAAAAGAAGAATTGGGGTCGGTCCTTGGTATTTTAAAAGAGTCCAGGAACTTTAGTTATGTTACCATACCCGGAGAAACAATCAAAGTGAAATTGTATAAATAAACAATAAGGGAGAATGCTGTAACATTCCCCCTGTCAGTTAAAATTTGCAGAACAGCCGGCTCTTTCAAAAAACAGCTGTTTCTATTCTTAATTAAAACTAAAACGAAGGTATGAAAAACAAACATGCTTACGGGGGGCGGTTTTTCCGCTCGCCCTTAATCAAACTGCTTAGAGTTATGAAATTAATGGCTATTCTTTTACTGGTCTGCGCCATGTCGGTTAGTGCAGGCGGCTTTTCCCAGGATGTAAAAATCAGCCTTTCGCTGAAGGAAGTAAAGCTTACTAAATTTTTCAAAGCCATAGAAAAAGAAACTTCTTACCGCTTTGCTTTTAGTAACGATATTATTCCTTCAGGTCATATTGTAACCGTTACCGTAAATGATGTACCGGTGTCGCAGGTACTTAATGAAGTGCTGGCTTCAACAAAACTTAAATACAGGCTGATTGAAGAATCGGGCCTGATTGTGATTTCAGAAAAAGCGGTTGCCAATGGGGTGGAAAATATGCCATTGCAAATTTTTACCATCAACGGTAAAATAACCAACGAAAAAGGCGAACCTTTATCTGGCGCAACCGTGCAGGTTAAAGGCTCTTCCAGGGCTACCACTACTGCCGAAGATGGCAGTTTTTCTTTTGACGCAGGCGACAATGCTAAAATCCTGGTAGTTTCTTATGTTGGATATGCATCGCAGGAAGTGAGCATCGGCAAACAAAACAACTTCAATATTTCCTTAAAAGCAGAAGCCTCCGGGTTGAGCGATGTTGTAGTGGTAGGGTACGGCACCGCCCGCAAAAAAGATGTGACCGGTGCGGTATCCAGTATTTCCGCCAAAGATTTTACACAGGGGCTGGTTACAAATCCAATGGACCAGATACAGGGAAAAGTTGCTGGACTTGTGATTACAAAAATTGATGGAGATCCTAACTCGCCGGTTGTAATAAGGCTTCGCGGACAAACATCACTGGCCGGCGGACAAAGTCCTTTAGCGGTTGTGGATGGTGTTATTCTTGATGATATTAACCAGATTTCGAATATCCCCCCGGGCGACATTCTTTCTTACGATGTATTAAAAGATGCATCCGCTACATCAATTTATGGTTCACGTGGTGCCAATGGCGTAATTATCATTAACACCAAAAAGGGCCGTGGTGGACGCATGCAGGTTGACTATTCGGGATATCTTTCCTCTTCAACAGTAGCTAAAAAACCAGCACTGTTAAGCACACCCGAATTTTTGGCGGAAGCGGTTAAACTTGGCCAGGATGCAGCGCAACTTGAAACAGCCAACAGCAGTGCAGGTACTACCAATGATTGGGTAGGTGCTATTTTACGCACCGGCATCGCCCACAACCATACTTTAGGTATTACAGGAGGAACAGATAAATTCAATTACCGTGGTTCCTTAACTTATTTAAATCAGCAGGGCATTGTAATAAATACCGGCAAAGAACAGGTAGGCCTGCGTTTAAATGCAGAACAAAAAGCATTGAATGATAAACTAACCATCCAGATTGGTATTGTAAATACTTCTACTGACAGAAACCTGGTAAACAGGAACATTTTTAATTATGCGTATGTAATGCCTCCCTATATCCGTATTAAGCAGGCCGATGGAACTGATAATCCTGTTTATCAATACAACTATCAAAACCCGGTACTGCTGCAGAACATGGTAACAAATAAAGCAAAGGAACACCTGACACAGGAATACGCGACTGTGAATTATAAATTGTTGAAAGACCTTACAATTGGTGTTACTGGATCGCTTACTAAATTTAATACACAAGGGGATTATTATTTGCCCGTAATTCCGGGGTGGAACAATTTGAACAGCGCTGTTAAATCTTCTTCCAACAGAGATTCCCGGAAAGGTGATATGCATGCTAATTACATTACCAGTATTGGTAAACACAATTTTACCGCAACAGGTGTGTATGAATACAATTATTATTCGTACGATGCCTACAGTGCCGCGGGAAAAGGATTTGCCGTAGATGCCAATGGAGACAATTCATTGCAGAATGGCAACTCTAGTTTGAATACGATCAACTCCTATAAAGAAGAGTATAAAATTATTTCTTTCCTGGGAAGGTTGACCTACAACTACAATTCGAAGTATTATTTAACGGCTAGTTTCCGCCGTGATGGTTCCTCTAAATTTGGTGCCAATCACCGGTGGGGTAATTTCCCGTCGGTGTCGGCTGCATGGCGTATCAAGAACGAATCTTTCCTGAAAGATGTGAGCTGGCTGGATGAATTAAAAATCAATGCCGGCTACGGTGTGGTGGGCAACCAGGACGCGATTGGAGCCTATAATACGCTGACCACGTTAAGCAGTGGCGGCGTTACTTATGATCCAACCAACACAACCAACCCTTACCCCGTAGGTTTTTCACCTAATCAAAACCCTAATCCAGACCTGGTTTGGGAAGAGAGGCACGGTAAAAATATCGGTGTAGATTTTGCACTTTTTAAAAATCGTTTAACAGGATCTTTTAGTGCATTTAATGATGAAACCAGGCACCTGCTGTATAACTACACTGTACAGGTTCCCCCCAATTTTGTATCTACTGTATTGGCCAATGTGGGAAGCCTGACCAACAAAGGTGTAGAGCTTCAACTGAACGGAGATATCATTCGCACAAAAGATCTTACCTGGTCGCTTGGCGGACAGATCACTACCATTAATACAAAAATAACCAGCTTGTCAGGAACCTGGAACGGACAAAAATTATCAACGGATAATATTCCGGTAGGCTCGGCCAGCGGCAGGGGATTAAGTGGTAACCCCATCACTTTTTTAATCGTAGGTAAATCACCTTATACTTTTTTTCTGCCACACTATGTAGGAAAAACCGCAGCTGGTTTATCAGAGTTTGAAACAGATGGTGGTACAACAACGGATTACCTGCAGGCAAAAAATCGTTACATCGATCCCTATCCAAAATTCAATTACGGTTTTTCTTCCAACCTGGCCTACAAAAAATGGGCAATGAATGTATTTTTCAGGGGTGTTTCAGGGGTGAAAATATTTAACAATACCAACCTCAACCTGGCCAATTACAATAACCTGCCATCTGTAAATACATTGAAAGAAGCAGTCACCAGTGGGTTGAGAGATAACCCGACCCCATCCGACTACTGGCTGGAAAATGCATCTTACTTAAGACTGGAAAGTTTGACCTTATCGTATACGCTTCCAGCAATTAAAGGAATTGATAACATGCGGTTGTACGTTTCCGGAAACAATCTTTTTGTAGTTACACCTTATAAAGGATTGGATCCCGAAATTGCTACAGTTGATAACCAGGCAACACCGGCATTTATTGATTTAACATACAATGGGGGCGGAGGCTTTTATCCAAAATCGCGTTCACTTACAATTGGCGTAAATATCTCTTTTAAATAGATACTTGCGGGGTGAACAAATTTTGAATCTTAAACAAACACAAAAATGAAACAGTTAAAATTTAATATAACATTGGTTGCATTGGTAGTTCTTTCGTTGACCGGACTGCGTTGCACAAAACTCGATACCAAAGTATACAGCCAGATTGTAAATGAAAATTTTTGGCAAACTCCCGAACAGATTGCCGCAGGTAAGTCGCCCGCGTACGCAGCCTTGCAGGGACTGGGTGGCAACTCCGGTATATATTGGGAAAATGAAATTTCGTCGGATGAAATGATTACACCAACCCGTGGTGGCGACTGGGGTGATGGCGGAATGTGGACCAACATGTGGAACCACCTGGAAAAGCCCGGAAGTGGCGGGGTAAACGAATGGGCTTGGGGAGATATTTTCGGCGGCATTGGTAAATGCAATTATATCATTTACACGTTGAATAATTTAAGCCCTGCACCTGCTACCGTAAAATCTGACCTTGCAGAGATGAAGGCGTTGCGATCTTATTTTTATTACCTGGCCCTGGATCTTTTTGGCAATGTGCCCTACGTAACCAATTTTAAGCAAGATCCCACCACAGTAGTAACACTGCCAAAGGCACAGGTATTTGATTCTCTGGTAACAGAATTAACAGCAGCTTTGCCTGAACTTTCTACCGCAACAGATATAACAAAGTATGGCAAGGTGAACAAGTATTTTGCGCATAGCCTGCTGGCGAAATTATACCTGAACGCAGAAATATATACCGGTACGCCAAGGCTGGCAGAATGCATTGCGCAATGCGATGCTATCAAAGCGGGAGGGTATACTTTAATGTCAAATTACTTTGACAATTTCAGGGATAAAGTGCAGGAGGCATCTACAGAAAATATTTTTGTAGTGCCTTACAAAGCGGGCGTAATACCAGCCGGTGGCGGTAACTATATTGTGGTAGCGTCTGTTATGGCTAACAATGCGTTTTATACATTTGGCCAAAATGGAATGGGCAACAATGGTATGTCTACCTCTCATCCATTCTATAGTTTTTACGATACAACGTCGGTGTATGAAAAAAGGGTTGTTGAAGGTAACAGCAATGTGTACAGAACTTTTAACGATCAGCGTACCGGGCAATTTTTGATCGGGCAACAATATGTAAAAGGCGTTCCATATCCTCCATATCAAAACATCCTGTATTCAAGCAGTAACAACGATCCTGTTGGATTAGGCCCTGCCAATCCAGGTGCAATTAAAATTTATGATGATCAGTCTGGCCTGCCACTTGCCTATTTTGATACGATGTTTTTAGTTTCTAACCCAGCGCCCTATTTCAGGCTGGCAGGGTTAAGAAATATCAAGTATTGGCCGGAGCCGGGTGGAAATGTTGGTGACAATATCAGCAATGATGTACCTGTGTTTCGTTACGCGGATATCCTGCTGATGAAGGCAGAAGCTGAACTTCGTGCCGGTACCAACCTGGAGGATGCATTGGCCGATGTTAACGAAGTACGCAGGCGGGCATATTCAGGAAGTACAAGCCATGACTGGAAAAGTAGTGATCTTACACTTGATAATCTTTATGCAGAAAGAGCAAGAGAGCTGGCATGGGAAATGGTGCGCAGGCAGGACATGATTCGTTTTGGACATTTCCTTGATGCAAGAACAATTCCTGATAAAGCGGCCGACAATGCTGATAAGCATACTTATCTTTTACCTGTTCCGCCATCAGTTATTTTATCCAATCCTAACATTCAACAAAATCCGGGATATTAGTTTAATGGTAGTAATGTATATTTTAAAAAGAGTAGCAATTTCGGTTGCTGCTCTTTTTTATGCTGGCTTTTTTTATATAATAAAAGATAACATGCCTGTAAGTTTGTAGCCGATTACCGCTACCTTTTGCAGGCATACATTTATACAGCATTAAAATAAATAGTACAGTTAACATGGTACAATCAATAGCAGGAAAAATTTTTAAAATACCACAAATATTTTCATTGCGATTGAACTTAGTTATTCGTAAGTTATGTTATTGTTTGCCTGGCCTGCTGGTATATTGTGGTTGCGCACATCCTGTTCCAAAAGATACCTTGTTTACAAAATTGGAATCTTCAACAACGGGTATTGATTTTGAAAATACCAATATTGATACAGATAGTTTAAGCATTATTGATTACCTCTATTATTATAACGGGGCGGGCGTTGCTGTAGCCGACATTAACAATGATGGCTTACCCGATATTTATTTTGCAGCCAATACCGGCGGTAATAAATTGTATTTAAACAAAGGCAATTTTAAATTTGAAGACATTACCAAAACCGCAGGCGTTGCAGGAAAGGCGGACTGGACGACGGGTGTAACCATGGGAGATGTAAACGGCGATGGCTTCCTGGACATCTATATTTCCACTGTTTCCAATCACAACCCTAATGATAACAATGGTGCGGCTTATACCTATTTTAAAAACTCCCGCAACCAGTTATTCATCAACAACCATAATAACACATTTACTGAAAGTGCTGCCAAATGGGGATTGGCTATACAGGGTTACAATACCCAGGCTGTATTTTTTGATTACGATAAAGATGGTGACCTTGACATGTTTCAATTGCAGCACTCTACCCACCAGACAGATGCTTATGGAACCATTGCCCTCAGGGATAAATACAGTGAAGTTAGCGGTGGTAAATTGTTCCGGAATGATGGTGACCACTTCACTGATGTCACGAAGGGGTCGGGTATTATCAGCAGTGCGCTGGGGTATGGGTTGGGTGTTGCTGTCGCCGATATTAACCAGGATGGTTTTGATGATATTTACGTAAGCAACGATTTTCATGAGAATGATTATTACTATGTAAACCAGGGAGACGGTACTTTTAAAGAGATGAACAAAGCGGCGTTTGGCCATGAATCAAAATTTTCGATGGGTAACGATATTGCCGACATCAACAATGACGGATGGCCTGATGTGATAACTGCCGACATGTTACCGAAAGATGAAAAGGTGTTAAAATCTTCGCTTGGCGATGAAGCCCCGGATATATACAATTACCAGCGCAGGCTTGGTTATGCCAACCAGTATGCACGCAATTGCCTACAGCTTAATATTGGCCGTGGGATGAAGTTTGCGGATATCGCACTGTTTAGTGGCGTTGCCGCGACAGACTGGAGCTGGAGTCCCCTGATAGCCGATTACAACCTGGATGGTAAGGCGGATATATTTGTATCCAACGGAATAAAAAACCGGCCCAATGATTTGGATTATATCAAATTTATTTCCTCTTTATCCCATGATCATTCTACCACCGGTGTGAGGGAGCATGACAAAGAAATACTAAAGCACCTGCCGCCCGGCGCATGGCACAATTATATTTTTGAGGGAACCGATGATTTAAAATTTAAAGATCAATCGGTGGCCTGGGGTTTTGAAACCGCCTCTCTTTCGCAAGGTGCCGCTTACGCCGACCTGGATGGCGATGGCGACCTTGATTTGATTACCAACAACATGAATGAGCCAGCCGGTATTTATAAAAATAATACGCGTGAAAAGAACCCTGATGCTCACTACTTATCACTTCAGTTCACAGGTAAATCCCCTAACCATTTTGCTATTGGTGCCAAAGTATTTATTTTTTGTCAGCAGCTATTATTGTTTAAAGAAGTGCAACCGGTAAAGGGTTTTATGAGTTGTGGCGAACCCTTGCTAAACCTGGGATTAGGCGACAAAAAAAAGATTGATAGTGTGCTTATAATATGGCCGGACAACAGGTACCAGGTTCTAAAAAACATTGCAATTGATAAAAAAACAACGGTTGTTTACAAGGTTCAAAATACAGATACTATCATCAATCATGCAATGTTCATCAATCGGTTGCTACATACAGAAGAACCCAATTTATTTACTGATATTACCGCCCGGCTTGGCATTAATTTTAAACACATAGAAGATGATTATGTTGATTTTAATGACCAGTGGTTTATCCCGCACGAGCTCTCCACGCAAGGGCCAAAAACGGCTGTTGCAGATGTAAACAAGGATGGACTGGAAGATTTTTTTGTATGCGGTGCCAAAGGCCAGGCCGGCGAACTTTTTCTGCAGCAAAAGAACGGCAGCTTCAAAGTGTCGGCAGATAGTATCGCGTTTGTAAACGACAAAGCCTGTGAAGAAGTTGATGCTATTTTTTTTGATGCGGACAAGGACGGTGACCCGGATTTATATGTAGTAAGCGGCGGTAATGTTTATTCAAGCATTACGCCGTTGTTGAATGACAGGTTGTACCTCAATGATGGTAAAGGACATTTTGGTTTTGCTGATAACCTGCCGGCAATGTCTGAAAATAAATCAGTAGCCAGGGTTGCGGATGTTGACCATGATGGCGACCTGGATATTTTTGTTGGCGGCAGATCCATCTCCAGGAATTATAGTAATACCCCGGCATCTTACCTGTTGATCAATGATGGTAAAGGAAAATTCAGTTTCGCCACCGGTAATATAACAACCATCTTACAAGATTTGGGAATGGTTACCAGCGCCAGCTGGACAGATGTTGATAAAGATGGATGGCCCGATTTAATTGTAGCAGGAGAATGGATGCAGCCGGTATTATTTAAAAACAACCATGGTATACTTGCCAAAGGAGCTCTAACGAATATCGATCAAAGCCTGACTGGCTGGTGGAGCGCTGTAAAGACGGCAGACCTGAACGGCGACGGATGGGATGATATATTATTGGGTAATTATGGGTTAAACAGTAAGCTCACAGCCAGTACAGATTACCCGCTGCAAATGTTCAGCAAGCCGATGAGTGGTATTGGTTCTGCCGACCAGATTTTGGCATTGGCGAAAGATAAAAAATACTATCCTTTTTTAAACAAAGAAGATATTGAAAAGCAACTGCCTTATCTTAAAAAACAGTTTTTAATGTATGGTGAAATGGCGGGTAAAACGGTGGAGGAGGTATTTGGCGAAAAGCTTCAGGGAGCAACGATTTTTAAAGCCGCTTCATTGGCCTCCATGGTATTGCTGAATGATGGTAAAGGACATTTCAATCCGGTGCCATTGTCTGCTGCATTTCAGTGGACACCCATCTTTTCATTTGATGTAAATGACTACAATGGCGATGGTAAAAAAGATATACTGGCAGGCGGTAATTTTTTTGGTACCACGCCCTTTGAAGGCAGGTACGACGCCATGGCATTGGCTGTGGGCATGGGCAACGGACAAGGCTTATTCAATTCATTGCTGCCCCTGCCATCATCATTCAACCAGGTAATGGGAGAGGTGAGAAGCATTAATCGCATCAAGCTAGCCGGCAATAAAAATGGGTTGCTGATGGCCATTAATAATGATTCGCTGAAGCTTTTTGAATACCATTAATGGATGTAAATAGCTCAGCAATTTTTATCCTGCTATTTCAGCAACACTACAATTTATAACAAACAGGTTTATATAAACTCACCAGTAACATGCGAATTTCTTTTTTATCACTGCTGTTTTATTGCGGTAGCGTTTGTGCACAAACTTCATCTGCATTTCCAAGAGGTGTTGAACATGTAATTGTTGTGGGTGTTGATGCAATGAGCCCCGATGGAATCAGAACAGCACCTACGCCGGTAATGCACCAACTGATGCAGCAAGGCGCCGTTAAATGGAACGTACGCACGGTACTGCCATCAACCAGCGCAGCCAACTGGGCATCTATGATTATGGGGGCCGGAACAGAAGCACATGGTGTAACAGACAATGATTATGGCAGAACAAAATACACCTTGCCTCCGCTGGTGAGTGACGATGAAGATATTTTTCCTACCATCTTTGGATGGATAAGAAGGAACAGGCCGTCAGCGGAAATAGGCACCGTATACCAGTGGGGCGGCTTTGGCGGCTTATTTGAAAAGACTGCAGTAAACTACGATAAGCACATGCCGGATGAAGTGAGTACCACCAACACGTTTACGGCTTATGTAAAAACAAAGAAGCCTTTATTTGCCTTTATGCATTTAGATCACGTGGACGATGTGGGTCACGAGTACGGCCATGGCACTGACTTGTATTACCAGGCAGTTACCAAAGCAGATTCTTTAATCGGTCTTGTAGTCAAAGCCATCAAAGATGCAGGCATCCAAAATAATACGCTGCTTATCATTACTGCCGACCATGGCGGTATTGGTTATGGCCACGGTGGCGCCACTACAGAAGAAGCAGAAATAGCCATGATATTATCTGGTAAAATGATTAAAAAAGGATACCGCATTCAACAGCAGGTGTACACGTATGATCTTGCCGCAACAATTGCTTTTGCCTTGCGCATTGTTCCGCCGTATGCATGGACGGGGCGGCCCATTAAACCAGCCTTCATTGGATTTACTGAACCGGCGAATTTATATATGGGTAAAACTATGATAGCTTATCCTAAAATATTTCCCTGGCGCAACCTGTACAAAAAGGCCGGTGGTCTGTATATTGACAGAGTTGCTACAGTAAGTATGGAGGCCATGGCACCCGGGGCGGAGACACGTTTTACAACAGATGGGTCACAACCAGGTCCGGCATCAACTTTATACACCCGGCCTTTTATAATTGATACAACAACCGTTGTTAGAGCCCGCAGCTTTGATAAAGCTGGTAATGCAAGCCAGCCTGTTGCTGCATTCTACAGGATCGCTTCATCCGGCCAGGGCCATGGGGTAAAGGCAATTTTTTATCCGGGTCACGATTGGAATCATCTGCCAGTACTTGGCACAATGACAGGCACACATGAATGGAATAGTTTTGAATTTTCATTGAACCGGGATCAGCTGTTGCCTTTTATCGGCAAAGAAGCTTCTTCATTCGGCATATTGATGGAAGGGTTTCTAAAAATAGATTTGGCAGGCAAATATAGTTTTTACACACAATCTGATGATGGCAGTAAATTATATATCGATGGCAAAGAGGTTGTAAATAATGATGGCGATCATGGCGTTATTGAACGCATGGGAGCGGTTGAATTGTCAGCCGGACAACATAAGATCGGTGTGGCATATTACAATGGCGGCGGTAGTTTTTGGCTGGATGCATTGTATTCCGGTCCGGGTGTACCAAAGCAAATTATACCAGCCAATAAATTATTTCTCCGGGAGCAGTAATATCATAAACAGATAAAATTCAACACCCATCCGGCTAACAGGATGGGTGTTGAATCAGATTATTAAGGAGATAATTGTCTTGTCTTTTAAACTAACTTACTGGTAAAGCTTGTCATTGATGAAACAATACATTGCCCGGGATCAGTTCATTTTTTCCAGATGGTGGCTGCCAGTTTACTTTCAATTCATTCACATCTCCATTACCAAAGTAAGTTACTTTAATGGAGTGAAATCCACTTTTTAAAGCGGCCTTACCAAACAGTTCCATCGTAGCATGTTCGCCATCATTGTTTACAATTTCAACACCGTCTATAAACAATTTACTGCCATCATCAGAAAAAGTGGAAAAGGTATATAGACCGCTTTTACTGATCTTAATAAACCCATCAAAGCTCAACGCCAGTTTATCTTTCCGTTGCTTTACCTTATCTGATATTTCATTGGTAAAACCGGTTTTGGCAGGCACTGCACCGTTAATCGAATTAAGATTGATCTTGCCGTTGAGTTCAAAATACTTGTAAGCAATTCCCGGTGCAGGAGCCGCTACTTTTACTGCATCCATCCACTCATAAATGGGAGCTTGTTTTGTAACTACAGGCCCGGTTAACATACCTGCAGCAAAGGCAGCAGCTTTTATCTCCGCTGATTTATCCAGCACGAAAGGTTTTGTGTACCAGGCTGATGTGGCAACAGGTTCGCTGCCGTCAACGGTGTACCGAACTGGCTCATTGTTTTTTGCCGTAATTGAAACAGTGGGTTGCAATGCAGTTTTTATGTAATTGATTTCGATGGCCGGCTTTGATGAAAATTTTCCGAAGCCGGCAATTTTTATAACATATGCAGCCGTATTTTTTATTTTATCAGGATTAAATTCAGGTAAATCAATGGCAATGTTTTCTCCTGTTTGTGTCCACTGAAGTTTTTCTTTTGTTGATAAAAAAGTCATCTCCGTGCCGGCAGGGATCTCCAGGTTTTTCAGTAACAATTTTTTACTGCCGGGGTATTTTGGAAGGATGGCATACAAATCATTTTTAGCTGCATTGTAGGTGTAAAATACTTCTTTTACTGCAAAGCCGGGATCAGGATCCAGCGTTATTTTTAACAGCATGTCGCCGCTTTTGCTGGTGTAATCTCTCCTGCCTTCACTCCACTGTGCCACTGTTTTCCATCTTTCAGTACCATAAATTGCTTCGCCATTTATTTTCAACCAATCGCCAATTTGCAATAACCGCTCTTGCATTATGGGTGGTATTTTTCCATGCTCATCAGGTCCGATGTCTAATAAAAAATTACCTCCGCGGCTTGCCTTATCAATCAACTGTAATACCAGGCTTTGCGAAGAGTTATAATCCCATGCATCTTCATCCCTGTTGTAGCCGTAGCTGTAACCCATTCCACGACTCTCTTCCCAGGCATGGCCTTCCACATCCAGGTCGGGCTGGTACTCCGGTGTGTACACGGCGCCATGTTTAAAACGAATGCCGCTTCCCCAGCGGTCGTAGGTAACTACTTTATCTTTTATCACACTTTCGCTGTACAGCCATGATAAAAACTCCTGGCTCTTCCATGTTTCTGCCGGCGCATCCCATTCACCATCTGTAAAAATAACGTCCGGCTGATAGGTGTTAACCAGCTCTTTCATTTGTGGCCACATGTGTTCGGTTACGTACTTCGACCTGTCCTTCAACCACATCGGATTGTACCATTCGTACAGCGAATAATACATACCGGCACGAACACTTGTTTTGCGCACTGCTTTAAAAAGATCACCCAGTAAATCCCGGTGCGGACCTACCTCGGCAGCGTTCCATGCAAAGCCCCTGTCACGGCTGGCTTCTTTGCTGGGCCATAATGCATAGCCATCATGGTGCTTGGAGGTGAGTACAATGTATTTGGCACCGGACTCTTCAAAAACCTTCGCCCATTCATCCGGATTAAACAGCTCAGCCTTAAAATCTTTTGCCAGGTCGTAGTAGGTTCTGTCACCAAATTTCTTGCGGTGATATTGGGTAGTGGCACTGTCGCCACCGGTGAGGGTATTTTGATACCACTCAGAGTAGTTGCCTTTGCTGCAAAAAGCCGGTACAGAGTACACCCCCCAATGAATGAAAATGCCAAACCGGGCATTGTTGTACCACTGTGGCACGGGACGTTTATCAAGCGATTCCCAGTTGGCCTGGTATTGTGCAGATAGTTGTATGCTACAAAAAAAGATCACCAGGGTGCCAGCTATTTTTTTCAGGAACTTGTAATTTGTCATGCTGTAAAAGCTATTTGGTTTAAAATGTTTTAAGTGTAAAAGTTTGCAGCAACATCGCTGTTAAGATACATTGTTGTCACGGTATCACCTTTAAAAATTATGCAACATCACATCCATAATCTGTTGTTGGCTCAATGCTGTTTTAAAAATCATTACATCGTCAATATATCCACGAAACACCCTGTCAGTAGCAGTTTCATTTCGGCCAATGTTCCATAGACTGCCGGAGTAATCGGTGATACCAGTTTCGCCTTTCGGGTTTCTTGGTTCACCTTTTTTCGTTTCCACTAATTTACCATCAACATATAATTTATAATAGATACCATCTGCCACACCGGCTACATGGTGCCAGTGATGATTCCAGTTTTCCGGCACTGTTACGGTAGCTTCATGTCCTTCCCAACCTGTTGCGTAAAAGTTGACAAACAGGTTGCTGCCTTTCAATTGTAAACTGTTCCAGTCGCCTTTTGAAATGATATCCGCAAAATTTTGTTCGTCATCCGGGTATATCCAGGCCATCATAGTCAGGGGTAAATTTCTGCCGTTTTTGTCGAGCACAGAACTGGCACGGAACTCAACATAGTTTCCTCCGTAAGCATTTGTCTGGATCGCTTTTCCAAAAGCGCCTTCCACCCATTGAACATTTCCTTTTACCGTGCCATTGTTGTTATTGCCAGATTGATCAGGAATGGCAGTTGCCGGGCCTTCATCAAAATCCATGATGAGTAAAGGCTTTAGCGAAGCCAATGGACTGTAGTTGATTTTATTGGGTGCAGCGTAGTCGACCACATTCACCATCAAAGGATGTAAAGATGCAATGCTGATATGGTTGATGCCAGCTTTTGATGCCGTAAAATTAAAGCTCACAGGTTGCTCTTCTCCAGGCCTGAGTGTGATCAATACAATTGCTGATTCAATTGTATTTACAAAAAACTTTACCGGTGTGGAAGCGGTATTACTTCCTGCATTTTTTACCATTGCACTTACCACGATGCTGTCAGTGAGCTTTACCAGCGGAGCTGCAGACAGGGCAAGATTACTGTAAACAAATGAGGATGCTGTCGGCTGCACGCGAAGGGTAAGCCTTTTATTTCCTGCCTCAATGTGGTGTAGGCCTTGCTGGTATAAAGTAAGGATAGATTTGATGGTGCTTTTTTCACCGGCTTCCATCACTTTAGAGACAGTGTTAAAAAGTTTGCCATCAATGTAAACAGGCACACGGAATGTACCTGCTGCAGCGCTTTTATTTTGAACCACAAATGACAATTGCACCGGCGTATTTGCCTTTACTGAACTGGATGAAAGGATAGTTTGTTGAATGATGAAATCAGGTGTTCCCTTAGTCATAGAGTATGGCCTGGTTGCCTTGTTGCTTCCCCATGCCTTATTTGGTTCAGGGCCCATTTCAAACACCAGAGTTTTGCCTGCAGCGATCTCTTCCTGTGTAAGCCAGGGTTTGTTGAATGGCATACCATCAAGGCTGGCAGACTGGATGTATTTATTTTGTTTGGAAACGTTTTTTGCCTGGATGGTAAAATCCTTTCCGTTGCCAGGATGAATGATGGTCTCTTCAAAAACAGGGCTACCTATTTGATATTGGTTTGTACCAGGCGTAACAGGATAAAAACCCATGGCGCTAAAAACATACCAGCTGGATAAAGTGCCCAGGTCATCATTGCCCGGCAAGCCTCCTGGATCGGTCGAATAATTTTGTTCGGTGATTTGCCTGGCCCATTGCTGTGTTTTCCAGGGCTCCCCGCAATAATTAAACAGGTAAGCATAATGTAATGGCGGCTCGTTGTCATGTACATAATGCCCCTCAGTAAAACATTGGGTAAGCTTTTTTGAAAAGGGTTCATCGCCCCCCATCAGGTTAATCAATCCCTGCACATCGTGCGGTGCAAACCAGGAGTAGGTCCATGCTGTTCCTTCAGCATAGCCACCATCTGCCCATTGGCCGGTAACAGATTTTGCCCTCATAAAACCAGTGGCCGCATCATAACTATTTTTGTAATAGCCTGCTCTTTGCAAGAGTTCATTGTATTCTTTTAAATAATTTTTCCTGTTGCCCGTGGCAGATAAAAAGGTTGCAGCTGCCCAACAGTTGTAAGCATATTCAAGCGAATGCGTAACGCTGCTGCTGATGTTGGCGGGTACAAATTTGTATCGCACAAAATCGGCCATTTCGCGCCTGGCATAAGGTGGCACCGTCATGCTCTTACTCATTGCTGCAGCAGCTTTGGCAGCATCAAAACTGGAAGCACCTTTTATGTAACTGTCAAGGATCAGTTCCGTGTTGTGATTGCCCATCATGTTATCCGTAGGCAGCCAGCCTGTTCTCTCGTATTCAGTCAGCACAGAGGCAACCATATCACTTTCCCGGTGTGGATCCAGTAATGTGAATAGCGGATGTTTGCAACGATAGGTATCCCAGGGATAAAGTGGTTCATACAAATTTTTTGCTGCACCGGCATCTGACGAAACAGCGGGCGCAAACATCGTATGATACAAGGCGGTGTAAAAAATTTCCTTACTGTTTTCATCAGGTGATTTAATAGTTACCTGGCTTAACTTTCCATTCCATATTTTTTTAGATTGTTGTTTGGTTGCCTCAAAACCCCAGCCCGGTTGCTCCAATTGAATATTGTTTTCAGCCCCTTTAAAAGAGATTTTTGAAAATCCAATTTTTACCAGGATGCTTTCATTTTTTGTTGTGTTGTAATTAATAACGATTGCCTTCGGAAAGGTTGCAACAGCAACAGTTTTAGTAAACGAATCGTTGGTGGAATAAGGAACAATATCTTTAAAAGCTTTGCTGCTTTGCAAAATAAAATACGTATCTCCACAGCGACCGCTAATAGTGGAACTGTCAATAATGGAAGTGTTGTTAATATCAGATAAAAGCAGGTGGACTGCGCCAGTTGTAGAAAAGGTAAACTGGCAAAGAGCAGTTCTTTCAGTTGCCGTGAAGGCTGCGTTGATACCTGCATTTTTCAGTACCACCTGGTAAAAATAAGGTGTGGCAATTTCATCAGTATGATCAAAGTTGGCAGCAATATTTTTCTCATCCATGCTATCCCCGGTAAACGGCATTAGATTAAAACTGCCATTTGAAAAGTAGCCACTGGCATGATTGATAAAACTAAATGACTTTATTTTTTTGTCAGAATACATGTAGCCATCCGGTGTAATTTGCACCATTCCAAATGGCCGCAGCACACCGGGGAATGTAGCACCTTTGGATTCCCAAACAGTGTGGTGACTTGATTTTTCTGTGCCGATCAACGGGTTTACATAATCAACCGGCTGCCTCTGTTGTGCCGGTAGATTGTTTGCTATGCAGAAGAAGACAATTATTAAAAACCCTTTGGCGATATGTATAGTGGTCAGTTTCATTATTGAATTAAGATCGGTACAATCAATTTTTATTAGTGAGAAAAAAGGGCTGCATCCATCAACTGTTTTTCTTCCCCAGGTACTTTCATAAATGCCTGGAGACTTTGTCCCGATCCGTTTTGAAAATAGTTAACCCTAAAGCGATGCATTCCTGTGGACAATGCTTTCTCACCCGATTTTTCAAGATCACCGTGGCAGCCGTTATTGTCTGCCACAAGTGTATCATCTACAAAAACCTGGGAGCCATCGTCTGATAAAACATAAAATGTATATACTCCTGTAACCGGTACATTGATGTAACCGGAAAACTGTACAGCATAATATTCTTTTGGTGTCTTCAGCAGGTCAAGACTGGGTATACTTACGATGCTTTTTTTACCTCCGGTCAATTTTTTAAAATCCGGCATTAGTTTCCATTGGCCATCAAATACGGTCGCTTCTAAACCCGGCGCCGTGGAAAACTTGCTGATAGCCGCTGCGGGAACTTGCTTAACATACCTTGCTGTGATGGTTCCGCTTTGTAAACCTGATGCATAAACTGTGGCCGCTTTTAATACAGCACTTTTGGTGAGCACCAGCGAATCTTTATACAATGGAGCGTTTACACCAGGTTGTGTTCCATCCAGTGTATAGTGTACATTTCCTTGTTCCCCCGGGATGTTGATAAAGAGCGTTTTCCGGTCAATAAACAATCCTTCCGGTGAAGATAGCTCCGGTGCAGGAGCATTAAGAAATTGTGCAGTAGCAGTTGCGTCTAAAGGTAGTCCATGGTTAAAAATAGTTGCCCTGATCAACGCAGGCTTGTTGATGTTAAATGGTTGTTTGTATAAAGTGGATTGATTGGAGGGTTCGGTACCGTTCGTTGTGTAACGGATTTCGGCTACAGGGTTTGCATTAATGCTAACTTTTGTGGGTGCAAGCAAATAACCTCCCTGCGGATGAATGCTCAATGCTGATGCGCTAGCGGGAACACTTTTAAGCATGGCTGCATACCCCCCGGAACCTTTCATTACAATAAGTAATGAATCGTCGGCCGTATAGTTGGTATGTGTAAACAAAAGTTGGTCCGGGTTGGTCAAATCATCCTGTAATTCAAATGTTTTAAAATTGCCTTTTCTTAAAAAACGCAATGGCAGCATGAAACTTTTTTCATCGCCTGCATTGATGATTCCAATATACCAGTCGGCACCTTTCCGCCTGGCAAATGCAGCCACTTTGCCAATGCTGCTTACGGGCAATACAATTGTTTCGTCCCACACTGTTGGCAACGATTGAATGAACGGTAATGCTATACTGGATAAGTATGCATCCGGATCAGCGGGCCAGCAGCTTAGTACAGAATTAAATATAACCTGCAAAGCGAGCTGGTGTGCACGGGAAGTTCCGTAAGCTTTTTTACTGTAGAATACACCCGGGGTTGCATCCGCCGGACCCGCCAGCAAGCGGGTGAAGGGCAGGATAGCATTGTGTACCGGCCCCTGTGGATTATAGGTGGTCCATTCCTGTCCGTACACGGCTTCTCTTGTAAGTTCATTGGGGAAAGTACGGTTGTAGCCTGTCGGTTTATTGGCACCGTGAAAGTCTATCATCAGTTGATAAGTTGCGGCATCCTGTAGTGCGGCTTCATAAAATTTCACCTGCTCTATTCCTTCCTTATCAATAAAATCAATCTTTACGCCCGCCACGCCGGCGTGTTGCATTTGGTCAAAAAAGATACGCCGTACTTTATCTTCTTTTAAAGATGAATAGCCTTTCCATACCCAAATACCTACCTTCTTATTATTGGCATATTTCACCAATGCCTTCAACGAATCCAGGCTATTGGGCCAGCTTGATTCCCAGCCTGCATCTACCATATTGTATTCAAAACCTAGTAAGGCTGCTTTATCAATATATGTTTTTTCAATCGCCACAGTGGTGACGTTGTCGTGCATAAAATAGGACCATACTGCTCTTCCGGGCTTTACCCAGTCTGCATGTTGCAGCGCATTAGCCGGAGCAGGATTCAGGTTTTGTATGATGTCTGCATTCACCAGGCCGTTGAGGCTTTGGCTTACGATTGCAACCCGCCAGGGAGTAACAATGGTGTCCTGCATTTTCCATCCACTTGAATCATTCACAAACGCAGCATGCAGCATTCCACTACTATCTGACTGAAGGGACATACCGCTGTAGTTGTACAAAGCCGCTTCTGTAATGCTCACATAAATACTATCGGTAGTTTGATAAGTTAATGGTGGCCCCAACTTTTTTACACCTAATTTTGATACGGGTGT
Source organism: Chitinophagales bacterium (assembly GCA_038210625.1). Taxonomy (GTDB): domain Bacteria; phylum Bacteroidota; class Bacteroidia; order Chitinophagales; family Chitinophagaceae; genus Ferruginibacter. The sequence goes on from JBBQWL010000064.1 coordinate 29,885, forward strand.
TTCATAATACAATCCCTCATAATAAAAAATATTCTCCTGGTACCATACGGTTGATCGAGCAGGTATCTTCCACGAACTGGCTTCGCCCTGCACATTAATCATTCCTTTTCCCGGCACTACATACCGAAAGGCGACACCATTATCAAAGGCCTTTATCACTAAATAGTACTTAATTTGACTGAGCAGTTGCGTGACGGGTATGATAACTTCAGTATAACGATTGACCGCATTTTCATGAACACCCATTGTTGCATATATTTCATTTACATTGGAAATAATAGTCCTTCCAATAATTATACCTTCGCCTAATTTTACGCCATCCAGGTTGATGCCCAATAAGGACTGTTCTACAACAGTTTTCCCATTATACTGCACCGTGAATACAAGCCTCCCGGTATTGTCGGTGAATACAGAAGTAGTTATTGCTGCGTCAGGACTTTCCAGTTTAATGACGCCCGTTTTTTGGGCACAAACTGGACTCGTATATGTGACAGCGATTATCAGCAGGCCATGAAGCAGTTTCTTTATGCAAACTTTAAACTTTGTAAAATTTCGCTTATTTTCTGGATTTATCGCCGACAAGCAACCAATTATCATATTTTTCCTAGTTTTGTTTATACTACATGTATAGCTAATGTGGTAAGGAATCATTTATTTCATTCTTTCATAAGATATGGTAATTATAATTTGATATTTTGCCTCCAACTTTTCTATTTGAAGATGCTGACTAGATGGTTAAAGCTCTCAGACTGATAACAATTTTTTACAAGCCAAGTTACACTTAATACTGTTGAATAGAGTGTGCCATCACACAAATGATTGTTCTTAAAACGATGCCTATCACAAGAACATAAAGCTTTTCAGCTTGATAATGTGAACAGCCTGACTCTTTCGATTTTACGTGCTGATATGACCACATCGCCAGACTTTTGATTTGTATACCAGTTCCACTTCTGCTACCATATTCACTTTGGAGAAATCTAATACGTTTTCCATAACTCAATATTTTAAAGTTTTAAAAATTAATTATGGAACCATTCCTGCCTTTTGGCGACCAAGGCAAGGAAGCAACGGAATAAATAGCGCAGCGGTTTATGCCGGAATTTCCTTGTCGCCCGGAGCCAGGAAGGCGAACTTTGTGGATGAATTAATGAAAAAAAATCTCTACTGACTTTATATCTGAAAGTGATTGGATAACGTACGCGTATTGATGAACATGGTTAGTGCCTGTCGATTTTAAGATGATGTATTCAGCAATCTCATCATCACATGGCATATATCGATTTTGAGCGATTATCCATAGCCTAAAGGCTGTTTTTCAGGATTGCTGATTTTATTTTGACACTACAATTGGTCTTCCAACAAAAATTAATATTTATTAATAAATGCGCTTCAGGTAGTATACTCCTTTGTTTTGACAATGCATATAATTTCACTTTGTAGCATGAAGTCAGCGCCCCAAAAGAAAAATTATATTGATCAGCCTTTGGTAGATGAAATAGGCCGGAGGATAAGGGCGTGCAGGAAAGCACGAAAAATGTCCATTTTTGCTTTATCCACTGAATGTGAAGTTGATGCCTCTCAAATCAGCAGGATGGAGTTGGGAAAAGTGAATGTCAGTGTTTCCATGCTTTATAAAATTGCAGAGGGTTTAAAAATAGACCCTAAAAAGCTGCAGCCCTGATAAGCCGTAAAGTTAATACACCCATAAACTACTCCAGCAAAATGTTGATTGTTTAATCTAAACCTAAAACTTTTGTTATGGAAGAACTATTAAATTATTTAAATGGAATTCATCCGCTATCTGAAAACCTGGTTGACTTTTTATCCCGCACTTTAAAAACAAAAAAACTGCTGAAGAAAGATTACCTGTTGAAAAAAGGACACGTAAGCCGCGATATTTGTTTTATCAATAAGGGCTTGTTACGCTGCTTTTACATGGTGGACAATAAGGAAGTTTGTTCCTGGTTTATGAAGGAAGGAGACGTGATTGTCAGCGTTGACAGTTTTTTTAATCAAACCGAAAGCTATGAATCGATTCAGGCGCTGGAGGACTGCATTGTTCATTATATCACACATGATGAACTGGAATTTATTTACAATACTTTTCCTGAATTCAATTTTGTTGGTAGAGTGGTGCTAACTAAGTATTATATTCTAAGTGAGCAACGCTTACGAAATATGCGTATGCTGCGGGCTGTAGAGCGGTACAGTTATATCCTTGAAAACCATCCGGAACTGGTACTTAGGGTTCCCAACAAATATATTGCCTCTTACCTTGGGGTTGCAGAACCCACGTTAAGTAATATTAAAGGGAGCCTCTAATTTCTTAATATTTATTAATTCGGATCGCCTGTTTAGCATCGTATTTTTGAGATAAGAAAAACAGACAGAGATAAAACACTTAGCCTTTAGTTACTACCTGCTAAAATTTGTTGGTAAGCTTAGCAAATGGGTGAGTTAAATTCAATAGGTCGTTTTTATTTATTCCTGTCGATTTAGAGTTGCCAGCGGCAACAAAAGATTTCTACCGCTTTTTACAATTGTAATCAGTCGTCAGACTTTGTAGTGTTTTGTGAAAATGAAAATTGTGTGTTATGGTAAACATTATTAGCTGGGCAAGTTATGCCTATGCCCTCAGCATTGTACTTGTATTTTATTATGCATTAATTGCCGTTATGTTTTATCGCAATGACGTGCTAAACTTATTGCGGCGTCCACAACCTGCACCATTGCCGCAGAAAAAACCGGAGTTGGTAAAAGAGACGCATTCAGAAAAAAGTCTTAACAAGGATTTGTATAAACCCCAATGCTATCAAATTAGTAGAATTGGTGTTCCCATCTATGTTTTATATTTGCCCTTCAACGAACATATTGCACTATGGCTTTAAAATATAAGCAAACAAAAGGGGAGACAACTACCAGTTCTTCTAAAAAAAATATTTG
>JBBQWL010000065.1:0-28602 GCA_038210625.1 Chitinophagales bacterium
GAATTATCTTTTTTCAGCAATGGCATTCTTATCTATAAAAAATCTTTTAATATCGGCACCATCCGTTTACTGAAAAATATGGTAACAGATAGTAACTGGGATGATATGAAAGACAATATCCGTGCAGTTACCAAGGGTCAAAAAGAAGTGGTAGCAATCGGGAGCGGTGGAAACATCAACAAAGTGTTTTCTATGAGCAAGAAAAAAGATGGTAAACCTTTGTCGCTGGAATTGTTAAGGGATTATTATAAAGAACTCGGCAGTGTAACGCTGGACGAAAGAATAAACCGTTATAACTTAAGGTCAGACAGGGCAGATGTATTGATCCCTGCAATCCAAATTTATATCAACGCCATGCGATGGGCGGGCGCCGAGGCTATTTACGTACCTAAAATTGGTTTGGCCGATGGATTGATTCGTCACTTATGGGATGAGGTAAAGTAAGATCAGTGGTAATTGTATTGCCTTGCCATTTCAATTCATCACAGTCAAAACATCTTCATTAAAGAGCGCATTTACCCAAAATTTTCTTCGGTGAAAGAGATGAACTTTTCCTGAATCACCAGACCGAAATAACTTGAATTGTTGTTCCGGTTGATTGAAATTATAGCTGAATAAAAGATTTTTACAAATATTATCTACATTTACACCGGCGATCATTCCCGGATTTGTTTTATTCTAACGCAGAGTCAATTCCTTCCTTCGCTTACGGCTAAGCAATCATTCACAACAGATCTTAAAATCCACACGCAAATAAATGAGCGCAGAAACAGAATACAAAAAAGTAACCACCAATACACTTCAAAAAATGAAAGCAGCAGGAGAAAAAATCTCCATGATTACTGCATACGATTATTCATTCGCCAAATTATTTGATGCGGCAGGTATTGATATCATTTTAGTAGGCGATAGTGCCAGCAATGTAATGGCCGGCCATGCCACTACCCTGCCCATCACACTGGACCAGATGATTTATCATGCACAGAGTGTGGTAAGGGCCAGGGAAAGATGCCTGGTGGTAGTTGATCTGCCCTTTGGTTCTTATCAATCCAACTCTGATATCGCCCTTGCATCTGCCATCCGCATCATGAAGGAAAGCGGTGCCCACACAGTAAAGCTGGAAGGCGGCGAAGAAATCATTGACTCCGTAAAAAAGATTGTAAGTGCCGGCATACCCGTAATGGGTCACCTCGGTTTAACGCCACAATCCATCAATAAATTTGGCTCTTATGTAGTAAGGGCTACTGAAGATACGGAAGCGGAAAAATTAAAAAAAGACGCCCTTATTTTACAGGAAGCCGGCTGCTTTGGCATTGTTCTTGAAAAAATTCCTGCCTTGCTGGCGAAAGAGGTTTCCGAAAGTTTACACATCCCAACTATTGGTATTGGCGCAGGTGGTGACTGCGACGGGCAAGTGTTGGTAATGCACGATATGCTGGGCATCAATACAGAATTTAAACCACGTTTTTTACGCAGGTATCTAAATTTGGATGAGCAAATAACCGGTGCCATCAAACAGTATGTGTCAGACATCAAAACAAAAGATTTCCCTAACGAAAATGAACAGTATTAAAAATCTGTCCCTTCAATTTTATTTTAACTATTGACTGCTTTTCCTGGTCAAGTAAATTACAACACGCTTCGCACAGCTCAAATGCATTTTTGGTTTTGCTGTCCTGCGTCATTTATCAAAAACAATTTTATGAAAAGTGTTCTGTTACTGTTATGCATATTAGTTACTACAAATCTTGTCGCTCAAATAATTGAGTTAAATCCCATTACAGTTACCGCGGCCAGAACTCCGCAAAAAGCGAGCGAAACCGGGCGTAACATTACAGTAATGGATGGTAAATTATTTAACCAGCTAAGTGTACATTCCATTGATGAATTATTGAAATACATTCCTGGTGTTGAAGTGCAGTCGCGTGGCCCAATGGGCGCACAAAGCGATATTGTTTTAAGAGGCGGCACCTTTCAGCAGGTATTGGTATTGCTGGATGGTATTAAAGTAAACGACCCAATCACCGGGCACTTCTCATCTTATGTGCCCGTTGCGCCGTATGAGATTGAACGCATAGAAGTATTGCGTGGCCCGGCTGCCGCCGTGTATGGTGCCGAGGCTGTTGGTGGTGTCATTAATATCATTACTAAAACCTTCAACAAGCTGGTGAAAGAAAAAAGCAATCACGAAAATATTGGTGTCGCGTTGGGACAGTATGGTTTTGTAAATGGTTCTGCAGGATGGTATGGCACCGGGCAAAAATTAAATGGTTCACTTGGTGTAATAAGCAACAATACTTCCGGCCAGCTTTTAAGAGGTACTAGCCGTGGCTATATCCATAACCATACTTTTAGTGGCTCTGTTGCTATGGCGTTAAAAAACAACTGGCAGCTGGCCTTACGAAGCAGTTACGATACCAGGGATTTCGCCGCACAAAATTTTTACACCACTTTTAAAAGTGATACCGCCACAGAAAAAGTAAACACCTGGTGGAACCAGGCACAGCTAAAACAGCAGGCAAAAAAACATAGTCAGCAACTGGATATTTTATATAAAAACACCAGCGACCATTATGTGTACAATGCATCTTCAGCAGCCAATGACAACCGGTCTCACCTACTGTTGTTACAATATGTGTATGCGCAAAAAATAAGCGAACACTTCAATCTAAACACCGGCATGCAACTTGATAAAAGGTCCATCATCTCCAATGACAGGGGCGATCATTCCACCGCTCATGGCGCTGTGTTTGCAACGGGTGTGTATTCAAAAAATAAAGTAAAAATTTCGCCCGGTTTAAGGTTAGACAAAGATGGCAATTATGGTACGGCCCTGTTGCCGCAGCTAAGCGCTTCCTGGCAGTTGCAAAATGTTACACTGCGTTCCAATATTGGTAAAAGTATCCGTGGTGGCGACTTTACAGAACGCTACAACAATTACAACAAAGCTTTTGTAAGTGGCGGCAGTATTGGCAACCCTAACCTTACTACAGAAAATGCGTGGAGCTACGAGGCTGGTGCAGACCTTATTTTAAGCAATCATTTTAAAGCAAGCGCAACCGGTTTTTACAGGGACCAGCACAATGTGATTGACTTTGTTACCACACCCTACGCCGATATGCCCAGGAAAGAAAATCTTTCTCCAACCGGCACTTACGCTTTGGCAAAAAATATCAAAAAGGTAAAAACATCCGGCGTAGAAATTGAGCTGATGTACCAGAAAGAATTCGCCTTGCAGCAACAGTTGTATATCAATGCGGGCATTACATTTCTACACTCTGTCAGCACTGATCCCGTGCCTTCTTTTTACATTATATCACATGCGAAAACACTTATGCAGTCAACTGTTTTATACCAGTATAAAAAAGCCAGTCTATCCGTTAACATGGTATACAAAAACAGGGGGGCACTCAATGCACCGGCCATCAACGCGGCTATTTCAAGCAACTATTTTCTACTGAACTCAAAATTAAGTTACACCTTGTTCAGGAAATTACAGTTATTTGTTGCGTCCAACAATATTACCAATATCAAATACAGCGATTTGCTGGGAAGCATAATGCCAGCCAGGTGGACAACAGCCGGTGTTAATATTGATCTTTAAAAATTATTTTTGGGCCGGGCCAACAAGCTATGTGGGACTGCATTGGCGTCGCACTCTTGTACTATATAACTTTATTGAACTTTACCGAAGCGTATGAAACGCAAGTAAGGGCATCTGCGAATCAACAACTTTACAATCGTAACTTTGTCAAAAATAGTTTATGCAATTCCTTTCTCAATTACAAGTACAGCAAAAAAATAAAGGCGTATCAACCGGAACAAAATGGCTTTCGTCCCAAGGCGCGGCAATCGATTCTTATTCGCCTGTAGATGGTAAATTAATTGCGTCAGTAAAAAGCGCCGACAAAGAAAGTTATGAAGCCGTTCTACAACAGGCACAGGCTGCGTTCGCAGAATGGAGAACATGGCCGGCACCCAAACGGGGCAATGTAGTTCGCCAGATTGGTGAAGAATTGAGATTGCAAAAACACGCCCTTGGCCAGTTGGTAAGTTACGAAATGGGCAAGAGTTTGCAGGAAGGCCTCGGCGAAGTACAGGAGATGATTGACATCTGCGATTTTGCTGTTGGTCTAAGTCGCCAGTTGCACGGCTTAACGATGCACAGCGAAAGGCCGGGTCATAGAATGTACGAACAGTATCATCCGCTGGGCATCGTCGGCATTATTTCGGCCTTTAATTTCCCCGTGGCTGTTTGGAGTTGGAACACCATGTTGGCATGGGTTTGCGGGGATGTGTGTATTTGGAAGCCCAGCGAAAAAACGCCTTTGTGTGCTATCGCCTGTCAAAATATTACCGCAAAGGTTTTCAAGAAAAACAATGTACCCGAAGGCGTAAATAATTTAGTAATTGGCGACCGCGAGGTTGGTGAATGGCTGAGTAATGACACCAGGATTGCATTGGTTTCCGCCACCGGAAGCACAAGGATGGGCAAAGCCGTTTCGGCAGCCGTGGCAGGAAGACTCGGCCGGAGTTTACTGGAACTGGGTGGTAACAATGCCATCATCATTTCAAAAGATGCGGACCTTGATATGGCGTTGATTGGTGCTGCTTTTGGCGCGGTAGGCACGGCGGGCCAGCGTTGCACATCCACCCGCAGGCTCATTATTCACGAAAAGGTTTACAATAAATTTAAAGATAAACTGGTACATGCCTATGGCCAGTTAAAGATAGGCGATCCCTTGAATGAAAAAAATCATGTCGGTCCGTTGATTGATACCATGGCGGTTGAGATGTATAAAGATGCGATTGAAAAATGCAAAGCAGAAGGCGGTAATTTTATTGTAGAAGGCGGCGTGTTAAAAGGCAAAGGCTATGAAAGTGGCTGCTATGTAAAGCCTTGTATAGCCGAAGCAAAAAACAGTTATGCCATCGTACAGCATGAAACCTTCGCCCCTATTTTATACCTCATGAAATACAAAAAGCTGGAAGAAGCCATTGCAATGCAGAACGACGTACCGCAAGGGTTATCCTCTGCTATCATGACCAACAACCTTCGGGAAGCAGAACAATACCTTTCCGCGGGCGGCAGCGATTGTGGTATTGCCAATGTTAACATCGGCACTTCCGGTGCTGAAATTGGCGGTGCCTTTGGCGGTGAAAAAGAAACCGGCGGCGGCAGGGAAAGCGGCAGTGATGCCTGGAAAGTATACATGCGCAGGCAAACCAATACCATCAATTATACAGATAAATTGCCGTTGGCACAGGGTATTAAATTTGATTTGTAAAATACATGATAGAACGCTGATGACACAGATTAAACAGATCGAAAACGGATAATTGACAAAGGCTTTTCTTTATCAGTACCAATCAGTAAAATCAGTCTCATCAGCGTTCCATCAAAAAAATTAGTGTGAATCCGCAAAATCAGTGTCATCAGCGTTCTATCCCTTAGACGCATACACAGGGTATTAAATTTTGATTTATAAATGAGTATTGAACGCTGATAACGCGGATTAAACAGATTAAAAACGGATGTTTCATCTACACCCTTCTTGTGAAAGTAAAAGAATGATCAGTGCAAATCCGAAAAATCAGTGTCATCAGCGTTCTATCCCTTAGACGCATACACAGGGTATTAAATTTTGATTTATAAATCAGTATAGAACGCTGGTAACGCGGATTAAACAGATTTAAAAAGGATATTTCGTCTATACCCTTCTTGTGAAAGTAAAAGGATGATCAGTGCAAATCCGAAAAATCAGTGTCATCAGCGTTCTATCCATTTTTCAAATAATTTTTATATCTTGCACAAAACTTATTACGATTAAATCTTCGCAAAACATAACATACTTTCTCAGCAATAATCTCGATTTGCTGAATCACTAAGTTCACACTTCGTTTGCTCTCCCATTGCCGGAGAGTACATTTTCTATTTGCCTTCACATCACCGGGTTTAACAGCTGTTTATAAAATATTCAATTCAATCATCATGCAATCAACTATCAACTTATCCGCCAATACACAACATTATATTGATCTCGAAGAAAAATACGGGGCACACAATTATCATCCATTACCGGTTGTATTAAACCGTGGAGAGGGCGTTTTTGTATGGGATGTAGATGGTAAACGTTATTATGATTTCCTCAGTGGCTATTCAGCAGTTAACCAGGGCCATTGCCATCCCAAAATAATTGCCGCTTTAACCAGCCAGGCGACACAGCTAACGCTTACCAGCAGGGCCTTTCACAATAGCTTACTCGGCGAATATGAACAGGTAGTAACGGGCTATTTCGGATATGATAAAGTGCTGCCGATGAACACCGGTGTAGAGGCAGTTGAAACAGCGCTTAAACTGGCCCGTAAATGGGCGTACGAGGTAAAAAAAGTAGAACCCAACCAGGCAGTGATTGTAACCTGCGAAAGCAACTTTCATGGCCGCACAACAGGCGTCATCACTTTCAGCACCGACCCTTCTGCAAAAAATAATTTCGGCCCTTTCACCGGCGGATACACAACTGTTGATTATAATAATTTGGCGGCATTGGAAAAATCTTTCCAGGATAAAAATATAGCCGCTTTTTTATTTGAACCTATCCAAGGCGAAGCCGGCGTAATGGTTCCGGATGAAGGCTATTTAACCGGTGTTAGAAATTTATGTACTGAATACAATGTACTGATGATTGCAGATGAGATACAAACCGGGCTGGCCCGTACGGGAAAGATGTTGGCCTGCGATCACGAAAATGTTCGGCCGGATATTTTAATTCTCGGCAAGGCGCTCAGTGGTGGCGTATTACCTGTAAGTGCTGTATTGGCAGATGACGAAATTATGCTCACCATCAAGCCCGGCGAGCATGGTAGTACCTATGGTGGCAGCCCGTTGGCATGTGCAGTGGCCATTGCAGCTTTGGCAGTTCTGAAAAATGAAAACATGTGCGACAATGCAGCCGAAATGGGAGAACTGCTGCGCAGTGAAATACGAAAATTAAATTCTCCATTTGTTTCCCTTGTAAGAGGCAAAGGATTATTAAACGCCATTGTAATAAAACACAGCAACCCGGAAGCCGCATGGGACCTGTGTTTGACATTAAAAGAAAACGGCTTGTTAGCCAAGCCAACCCATGGCGATAAAATTCGTTTTGCACCACCATTGCTGATAACAAAAGAACAGGTGATGGAATGCGTACATATTATTGGCAGGAGTTTGCAGACATTGGAATAACAAGGATGTCCTTATTTAAGTTCTGTTTTTATTCTTGTTGTAAAGCCTAGCGTTATATGTTCGGGCTTTTTCATTTAAGACGAATTATGAACGCAAATTGATTGACCTTGTATGCTGATTTTGCCTGCTGAAAATAAGTTGGCCTCCAATAGATGCCAACAAAAACAAGGAAGTTTAAGCAATAAAAAACTGAATCACATTTATCTACAATAATAAATGGCATCAAATCAATCCAAGCAAAAAATATTTTCATATTTATTTTTTATACCCGCTTTTCCCATACATTTGATTTCCGGTAAATATGTACCGCTGTTCTTTCCATTATCCGCCTAAAACCGACCCTTATTTTTTTCAATCTCTTCCTGATTTTCCTCCCAACGAAATGGACATTTATGCCCACTCTTTAAACTTTTTTAATCTTACAATTGAAATGAAAATGAAAAAAATTTTACTTTATGTTTTGTCGCTTACATGTTTTTACGCGAGTTATGCGCAAAAAATAGTTCCTGATCCATCGTTTGGAAACAAAGGAATTGTTGTTACCAGTTTGGGGGCAACAACCGCCAGTGTTATTTATGCCAGCCAGTTGTTACCAAGTAAAACTGGCGACGGGAAAGTTTGTGTGGTTTTGAATGACGAATTCAATTCTTTTGTAACCAGGAGATTGCAAGATGGTTCTTTGGATTTAACCTACGGCATAAATGGATACTCCCAAAAACTGTTTAGAAATGCTTTGGCAGCATTACAAAAGGATGAAAAAATAATACTAGTGGGTAGCAACGATAATGCTTTAAATATAGTCCGTCTGAATGCAAGCGGGACGCTCGATTCATCTTTCGGTATTAACGGCGTGCAATCCGCTGTTTTTACCGGTAGTGGCACCGCAAGCGCTGTGGCTATACAAACCGACGGAAAGATTGTAGTTGCAGGAACCGCATCTCCCGGAGCACCAGTTTTTGCATTGGCAAGATATAACAGCGATGGATCGCCTGATCTTGGTTTTAACGGAACCGGCCAGGCAGAGGCTGACTTCCCCTATAAAAAACCTCCGCCTAAAAATTCAAGTGATTCTGTTATCGCCAGCACAGCCTTTGGCACTACGGTGTTAATACAGACATATGGAAAAATAGTAATTGGTGGTCGTGCAGAATCTGGTACTGGTGAAATTTTTGCTATTGCACGATTTAATAATAGTGGAAGTTTTGATAGTACATTCGGAAATAATGGCAAACAAACTACTCAGATAATTGCGTCGGCGGGTGTTAAGGCCAATTCACTAATTGAACAAACGGATCAAAAAATAGTCTTGGCCGGTTATACTACATTGCTTGATGGACAAAATGCTCTGGCAATAATCAGGTATAATAAAAATGGCGTACCCGATAATACATTTAATGCAACAGGCATCCAGACTGTTCCCCTCGCAACAACCACATCAGCTATTTACGCTGGTATGGTTGGAAATGCTGTCGCCATTCAGTCAACTGGCAAAATTATAGTGTCAGGTTATACATTAAACGGCTCTTCTAGTGACTTTGCAACCACCAGAATAAATACCGATGGCACTCTGGATAATTCTTTTGGAGTAAATGGTATTTCAATTACTGATATTGCGTCAACCGACGATTATGCCGGTCCGGTCATAATTGATAACAGCGATAGAATTGTGGTGGCTGGATATGCGGTTAATCCGGCAATTAGCGCCTCCGTTAATTTTGCCCTGGTCAGGTACAACAGTAATGGGCTTATTGATAGTTCATTTGCTACCGGCGGTAAATTGGACGCAGGCTTAGACCAAGGCAATACCAGGTTTTACAGAATTGCAGTTCAAACAGATGGTAAGTTAGTAGCTGCTGGCAGTACTTGGAACGGCACTAATTATGACTTTGCCCTGGTACGTTATAACAATGACGGAAGTATTGATAAAACATTTGGTAAAAATGGAAACCAGATATTAGATTTTGGAGCAACAGAGGAAGTCAACGGACTTGCTATTCAAGCTGATGGGAAAATAATAGCTGCAGGTTCTAGCTATACTAACAGCGGTGGAATCTTTTGCGTAGCAAGGTATAAAACCAATGGTACCTTAGACAGCACTTATAGCGAAGACGGAAAATCAACTATTGGTATCGGAACGGCAGATATTCTGAGTAATATTGCCTTACAGGCCGACGGCAAATTGGTGTTGGCCGGAATGACTTATACTGATATAAATTATGATTCAACAAGTTTTTCTGTAGCCAGGCTAACTACGGAAGGTATTTTAGACAGCACTTTTAACAACACGGGAAAACAACTCACAAGCTTTGACAGGGCAAGCAATGGTAGTTCGGTCGTAATACAAGGCAATGGTAAAATTGTTGTAACGGGATGGGCTGTTATTAGTGGTAAGGATAATTTTGCCCTGGCAAGATACAATGCCAATGGTAGCCTCGATAGCTCTTTTTCTCATGATGGTAAGCAAACCAGTGTGTTTGGTGGCGATGACTACTTTGGTACATCTATGGCTATTCAAAATGATGGCAAAATAATTTTGGCTGGCTATGGTGAAACGTTAGACGGTGCCCGGAATTATGCCGTGTTAGCACGCTACAATAGCAATGGCGATCTTGATAACAGTTTTGGCAATGCAGGCAATACTTTCTTCTTTGGGCAGTCCGATTATTCAGGTGCAGTTGCAATTAATAACACAGGTACAATAGCTTTGGCTGGTAATAATCCAACAATAGTATTCTTTAAACCAAATGGTACGCCTGACAGTGCATATGGTAACAGCGGAATTTTAACTTCCTCTGTAGGCGTAGGCGGAGGCTCTTGGAAAACCTTGCTATTTTCGGAAGATAAAATGTATGCCGCAGGTTATGCTTCATTCCCGGGCACGCTTGGCGTTGTTGGAAGATTTGTGACAACTGGAGCCGGACCTTTACCTGTACAACTTACAGCATTTAAAGCGACTGTGCTGATCAACAAAACTGTGTTATTGCAATGGCAAACTGTAAACGAGGAAAACCTTTCCGGATTTGCCGTAGAAAGAAGTATGGATGGCAATACCTTCTCCCCCATCGGCTTTGTTGCTGCAACAGGAAACAGCGGTGTTAAACTCAATTATTCAACCATTGATCAAACACCATTTACCGGGGTTAATTATTACAGGTTAAAACTGAAAGACATTGATGGAAAATTTTCTTACAGTACTGTTGAAACTGTCTATTTTACCGGATACGGATTTAGTTTAAGAACGTCACCGAACCCTGCAAAAAATATATTATTGGTACAGGCAAGCGGAAGCAATGAATCAGCCATGCTAATCATCATTGATTTAAATGGTAAAACAATTCAGGAGAAAAAGATATCCTTAAACGGAACCACCAATACTCAGTTAAACATTAGTGGGTTCGCTGCGGGAATTTACAATCTGCAATTACTGAAAAAATCAGGTGTTGAAACAAAAAGATTTATAAAAGAGTAAAGCAGTTTTATTTGTTTGAATCTGTAACTATCCCGGCTACTATCTTATAAAATAGTAGCCGGGATCTTCTTTAATGAAGACTACCTCTGGCAATATTTGATTGCCTGCTGATTGCTACTTATCTTTAAAAAGATAAATTAACAATGATGAAGCCATATAACAGAAAAAATTTTTTACAAACCTCCGCCATACTCATAGCTATGGGCCTTGCCGGCAGCGCTTTTGATGTTAAAAAGAAAATGCCGCTGCTTTCTTTTTCCACCCTCGGTTGCCCGGACTGGACTTTTCAGCAAATTGTTGATTTTGCGGTGGAAAATAAATTCAATGGCCTTGAACTGCGCGGCATTCAACGAGAGCTTGACCTTAACGAATGCAAAGAGTTCAGCAGTGCGGAAAGTATTGCTGCCACCAATAATTTAATGAAAGAAAAAGGAGTGCGTTTTTCAGACCTTGGCTCTTCTGCGCAGATGCACCACCAGGATGGGGCTGAGCGACAGAAAAACCTGGATGATGCCAAACGCTTTATCGACCTTGCGGAAAAAACAGGCTGCCCCAACGTAAGGGTATTTCCCAATAATTTACCAAAAGAGGTTGACCGGAATGTAACTATTGATCTGATCATAAAAGGCCTGGCAGAACTAGGCGATTACGCAAAAGGAAGCAACGTTACCGTACTGCTGGAATCGCATGGCGAATTGGTGTATAAGGCCGACCTGCTGCACATTATGCAGTCTGCTGCCAACAAGCATGTTGGCATGGTTTGGGACATTGTAAATATGTGGTCGGTTACCAAAGAGCCACCTGCCACTGTATATGCAGCATTGAAAAATTATATCCACCATACGCATATCAAAGACCTGAAAGTAACCAACGGTAAGGAACAATACACTTTTTTAGGCGAAGGAGAAACGCCCATTTTTGAGGCAATTGACATTTTATACAAAGATGGATACAAAGGATATTTTAGTTTTGAATGGGAAAAATTATGGCACCCCGAACTGGACGCACCTGAAAAAGCCATTGCCCATTATTCAAAAGTGATGAGGGAACATTTTATGTAGAAGGCCTCCCTTACTTTAAAAACAAATGATTAATACAGCTTTTCAATAACTATAAATAATTCCATCTTCTTTCATTGCTTCTAATTCGCTACTCATGGCGGTATTCCGTCATTCGCTCATTCTGTATAGTAAACACATATTCCACCAGGTAGTTTTGAAATGCCTTAACAGCTTTTATTTTTTGTACTTTTTCATTCTTATTTAAAATCTTAAACTGCTGTTGAGGAATTGATTATGAAAAAATATATTTTAATTAAAGCGATTATCATCGCATCATTTGTACCTGCATTCTCGCAGCCGATGGAAAGTCATGTAATTGACAGTTTGAAAAAACAATACCTGACATTAAGTGGAACGAACAAAGTTGATTGCCTGAACTTATTAGCTCAAACATTTTCAACCGCAAATATTTCGAAATGGAGTGAAAAGGCAGATTCCGTTTATCATTACGCTACCATTGCATATACCGAAGCAAATAAAATTGATTATAAAAAAGGCATCGCACAATCACTAGCCAATTTGGGGAATAGTGAATTTTTGAGAGGAATTGAATTTAGAATAAGTAAGCAAAATGATTCGGTTAGTGTAAATGCCGCTGAAAAATATTTAACACAAGCCATATCTACTGCTAAAGGAATTAACAATGATGAAATACTAGGTAGGGCGTATTATGATTTAGCAGATATACTTTATTTTAAAAGCAAAAGACAAGATCTAAACATTAGAGGAGAATATTTAAAAAAAGCAGTTTATCATTTTCATAAAGCAGGTAATGAGGAAAAAGAAGGAGAAGCTTGTACCTGGCTTTGTGAAGACTGTTCGCAAAAAGGGTATTATGAGGAGGGAATAGAGTATTGCCAGAGAAGTATGGAACTTGCAAAAAAAGCAATTACAAAAACAAAAACTATGGAAGAAAAAGAATACAGAAATTACCTAGTACAACAGTCACTTGCTGACATGGCTGATTTATACAGTGCTGGCGGTGATTATGAAACAGCAATGAATTACGTACGCCAGGGTAGACAATTTGGAATAGAAAATAAGACCGATTGGGAGTTTGAAGCGGATATAGCAGGGGTATTTGGAGGCCTCGGCCAATATGATTCCGCTTTATTTTATATGAAGCAGGTTACAGGTAAATCCCCAAAACAATTTTACTTAGAGGCTGGATTAGGGGCAATCTATCTTAAAACAAAAAACTATGATAAAGCATTAGTGGTTTTATTGGAAGCTGTTGACAGCCTTCGAAAAAAGGGTACAAATGGAAGACCTGTTATGGCTCCTTTGTTGAATTTAGGAGATGCCTATTGTGGAAAACAAAATTATAAGACTGCATTTAAATATGCAAGAGAAGGAACTGATATAGCCATAAAATTAGGCGCACGACCATCTGCAATGGATGGCTATGAATTGCTTTCAAGAGTATATTATCATTTAGGCTCAAATGACAGTGCCTATTTATACCTACTGAAATATACTCAACTAAAGGACTCTATTCAGAACAAACAATTTTTATGGAGATTGAACAATTATAAAAAAACTGCCGAAGATGAAAAGAAACAAGCACAACTCTTACTTCTAAATAAAGATAATAAAGTAAAAACACTGCAACTCAAACAGGAATCTCAACAAAAAAACTTATTACTCATTCTTTTCTCAGCATTGTTGCTGGCAGGATTTTTTGTTTACAGAAGTATAGCATTAAAACGAAAAACTGAAAAATTGCAGCATGAACAATTAGAAAACAAATTCAAACTACAGCAACTGGAAAATAAAAAAAAACAGGCGGAGTTTCAGCAACAGGCCGCCGAACTGGAGATGCAGGCGCTGCGTGCACAAATGAATCCACATTTTATATTTAATTGCCTTAGCTCCATCAACCGCATCATTTTAAAAAATGAAAGCCAGGCAGCATCCGATTATCTTACCCGGTTTTCACGTTTGATAAGAATGGTGCTAATCAATTCTCAAAAAGCCATGATACCGCTGGAAGATGAATTACAAATGCTGCGTTTATACCTTGACATGGAAAGATTGCGTTTCAAAAACTCTTTTGATTACAGCATTATTTTTACAAATACCATTGATGAAGGAGCGGTTTTTATGCCACCATTGCTCCTGCAGCCATTTTGTGAAAATGCCATCTGGCACGGGCTGATGCAAAAAGAAGGCCATGGGCATTTAAATGTTGAATTGAGTATGCAGGAGAATATTTTACATTGCATTATATCTGACGATGGTATAGGTCGTGAAAGGGCCGCAGCATTAAAAAGTAAATCTGCAGAAAAAGAAAAATCAATGGGGCTTGCCATTACGGCACAGCGGCTGGCTTTACTCAATCAAAATAAAAATGTTCAAACATATTATACCATTGAAGATAACAGGGATACAAACAATCAAATTGCAGGAACAAAAGTGATTTTAAAAATTGCCTACAAAGAATTAGAAGAACAACTGGCATAATTGTTTGCCATTCTTTTTAGATATTTACTACACCAAATGATAAAAGCCATAATCGTTGATGATGAGATCGATTGTTGTGAAACGATTGCATCCTTACTACAAAGTTTTTGCCCCGATGTGGAAGTGACCGGCATTTATCATAATGGAGCTGAAGCCCTCTCCCCTATTCTTCAACTACAACCTGACCTGGTATTTCTAGATGTGGAAATGCCAAGGATGAATGGCTTTGAAATGCTGGAACAATTACCACAGGTAAACTTCGACATTATCTTCACCACCAGTTATGATCAATATGCTTTAAAGGCAATCCGCTTTAGCGCCATTGATTATTTATTAAAACCTGTTGACCGGGAAGAACTGCAAAGGGCGGTACAAAAAGTAATCCAGCGCTCACAAAGAACCATTGCAAAACAGGTTGAAATTTTAATGCAGAAACTGCACCAGCCCTCCAAATCCATCGGCAAGATTGCCTTACCCACCATGGAAGGTTTACAGATGATCCCCATTGATTCCATCATTAGTTGCGAGGCAGACAGTAACTACAGCATACTGATGCTGAAGAACGGGAAAAAAATAACTGTATCCACCACTTTAAAAGAAATAGAAGAAATACTGGAAGAGCATTCTTTTGTAAGGGTGCACCGTGCCAATGTAGTAAACCTGAACGAAGTGGAAAAATATGTAAAAGGAGAAGGTGGTTATCTCATTATGAGCGATGGCTCTATGATAAACGTTTCAAGGAATAAAAAAGAAGAACTGCTAAAGAAGCTTTTACCCAATAAGGATTAAGAAATACTTACCTTCTCACATTCTCCTTCACAGTTCAGCGTTGAAATCTGTCATTCGCACATTCGTGCTTGAAAACAGAACTGCCGGGATGTAGTTTTATAATACCTTATTGCCGTTCTTTCTGTAACTTATCTAAATAATTTTTAAACTTCAAACCGGCAGTTCGGGTTTATTATGAAAAGATATTTTTTAATCTCCGCAATGATGACAGTCTTAAGCCTGTCAACATTCTCCCAGACTACTGAGAAACTGAAAATTGACAGTTTAAAAAATTTGGCAACTCATTTAAAAGGTAGTGAAAGAATAAACTGCCTCAATTTGTTAGCCCGAAACATTTCAACTGCTCATCTTAACTTGAACGAAAGAGCCGATTCTATTTATTATTATGCCTCTGCTGCCAACAATGAAGCAAACAAAATTGGTTATAAGAAGGGAATTGCAGCGTCATTAATGAATTTAGCAGATTATGAACAGATGAAGGCGCTTGGTTTGAGAATAAATGGAAAAGATGATGCTGAAGCTCAAAAGGAAGTAGAAAAATATTTAACCCAATCCATAACGCTGGCAGAACAGATACACGATTACGAAACATTGGGTTATACTTATATGTTTTGGGCTGATATGGTTTATGTAAAAAACAAATATGTAGAAAACGAAGCAAGGAATATTTACCGTAAAAAATCTATTGATAATTTTAATAAAGCCGGCAACGAAAGTCAGGAAGGAAAACTTTGTACGTGGCTTTCTGAAAGTTACATTGCAACTGGTTATTACGAAGAAGCATTTGAATATTGCCAGCGGGCTATTGCACTTAACAAAAAAGTAATTCCACAGGCAATAACAAAAGAAGAAAAAGCATATAATAATGTTGTTTATCAGGTATCATTGTCTGACATGGCCAAACTGTATGAAACAGCAGGGGATTATCAAACCGCTTTGCAATACCTTAATCAAAACAATCAGTTCACCATGGAACATCAAACCGGTTTTGATGTGGCAGAAGAGAAGGCTGAAATCTTTCGCTTAACAAACCAATACGATTCTTCTTTTTATTATTTAAAAAAGTTAATGGTACAGAATCCTGATGATGCTGCATGGATAAGAAAGGATATTGGAGCTACTTTCCTGTTAAAAAATGAATATGACAGCGCTTTGGCCGTATTACAGGAATCTCTTGCCTTTTATAAAAAAAATGATGCTGTCGGCAGGGCATTAAGCCCAATATTATTATATATGGGCAGCGCTTATGCAGGTAAAAACGAGTATGCTACTGCGTTACCTTATGCCAGGGAAGGCATGGCACTTACATTAAAAATAGGATCAAGGTCAGATGAGTTGAAAGGATACGAATTACTATCAGGGATATATCATCATTTGGGAAATAATGACAGCGCTTATCAATATTTGTTCAAATACCTTACATTAAAAGATTCTGTTCAAAACAGGCAATTCATATTTCGTTTGAACCATTATAAAAAGGGTGCGTAAGACACTATAAAAGAAGCGAGGATAGGATTATTAAATAAAGACAATAAGATTAAAGATCAGCAATTGAAACAGGAGGCGACAGTTAAGAAATTTCTTGTTGCCGTATTCATCGCTTTTGTTTTTGCAGGGATGTATGTTTTCAGGAATCTCACATTGAAACGAAAGAACGAAAAACTGCAGAGGGATCAGGCAGAACAGGAATGGAAAATGAAACACCTTGAAAGTGAAAAGAAACAGGCCGAACTGCAACGGCAGGCTGGTGAATTGGAAATGCAGGCATTGCGGGCACAAATGAATCCACATTTTATTTTTAATTGCCTCAGTTCCATCAACCGTTTTATTTTAAAAAATGAAAGCAAAACTGCTTCCAATTATCTCACAAGGTTTTCACGGTTAATGCGGATGGTGTTGATAAATTCGCAAAAACAACTAATAGCGCTGGAAGATGAATTGGAAATGCTGCGCCTCTACCTCGAGATGGAAAGACTGCGTTTTAAAAATTCTTTTGATTATGGTATTACTTTACTAAATGAAATAGACAGCGGTAATATTTTTATTCCTCCGCTCCTGCTACAGCCATTCTGCGAAAATGCCATCTGGCATGGATTGATGCACCTGCCTTCTGTTCAGTCGGGCAGGCAGGGACGACTGGATATTGAGCTGAGCATGCAGGAAAATATCTTACATTGTGTTATTACAGATAACGGCATCGGAAGAGAAAAAGCAGCAGAGATGAAAAGTAAAACTGCAGAAAAAGAAAAATCGATGGGATTAAAAATCACCACCGAAAGGCTGGCGCTGATCAACCGGGAAAAAGGCATACATACTTTTTATGAAATAGAAGATTTAAAAGATGAAATGGGAAATGTTGCCGGAACAAAAGTGACCATCAAGATTAGTTTTAATGAATCTGTTGAAGAACTGGTTTAACTTAAATAATATTTAATGATTAAGGCTATCATTGTTGATGACGAGCCATACTGCTGCGAAACAATCAGTATGCTGCTGGAAGATTGCCCTGGTGTGGAAGTGGTGGCTGTTTGTTTTAATGCCGCCGATGCACTCCAGGCTATTCGTCAATATACTCCCGACCTGTTGTTCCTCGATGTAGAAATGCCAGGCATGAACGGCTTTGAAATGCTGGAACAATTGCCCGCCGTTAATTTCGAGATCATATTTACCACCAGCTACGATCAATATGCATTAAAGGCAATCCGCTTCAGCGCCATTGATTATTTACTGAAACCAATTGATGAAGCCGAACTGAAAACTGCGGTGCAAAAAGTAATCCGACGTTCTCAAAAACCGATAGCGGAACAACTGGAGATCTTACTGCAAAAAATTAATCAACCCTCAACGCCCGTTAATAAAATTGCCCTGCCAACCATGGAAGGTTTTCAAATGATAAAGATCGATTCCATTATCAGTTGCGAATCTGACAGCAACTATACCATCCTGCGGTTAAAGCACGACAAGAAGATTGTAGTGTGCCGCAATTTAAGCGACATCGAAGAATTACTGGAAGAACATTCTTTTGCCCGTGTGCACCGTTGCCATCTCGCTAACCTGAATGAGGTGGAAAAATTCGTAAAAGGAGAAGGAGGTTATCTCATTATGAGCGATGGCTCCATGATTGATGTATCCAGGAATAAAAAAGACTACCTGCTAAAAAAAATACTTCCTAATAAATCAATCTAAGCTTTTCCCAAATCCCGCTCCCTCACCTGTACCCGCACTTCACCCACAATCCCTTTCCTTTACTCATTCTTTAGAATAAATGCCCGGAAGGCATCTACTTTTATATTACTGAATGCCTGATTATTATCGTAAATTAACAGTACCTCTTTTTTCATCAAAACAGGCTTTCAAAAATTTTATGAAAAAATATTTTTTGATTGTTGGCTTAGTTTGTAGTTGCTGTTTTCAGTCAACTTCACAGGTTGTTTCATCTGCCGTTACTGACAGCCTGAGTCTTGAACATGCCATGAAAACGGTAAACTCATTAAAAGATAGTGCTAAGGTTGACATGCTAAATTCGATAGCAGCAAGAACTCCTTTTATCTTATCGCATGAAACGAGAATAGCAATCCAATATAAATATGCTACCAAAGCCCTGCAGGAAGCGTCACGCCTCAATTACAAAGCCGGTATTGCGAGGGCACTGCTTACACTTTCGGCTACCAGCTTCTTTCCCAGTATGAATATGCCGGGAGATACCGCCCTGAAAAACGGCTATTTTCTAAAGGCCTTTAAAATAGCACAAGAAATAAATAATCATGAACTACTTGGCTGTTGTTATTATACCATTTCAGGAATGCCTTCCTATACAAAAAATAATACTGACAATATAATAACCTATTACAATAAAGCCATTGATAATTTTTTGAAAGCAAAGGATACATTATTCGCAGCTGAAACTACCGCTGAGTTAGGTTATACTTATAGTACAAGGGGCGATTATGAACATGCGTTTGACTATGCCAGGAAAAGCCTTTACCTGGCAAAAAAAAGTGGTACTGATTTTTCACTCGGTTGGAAGCAATACAATGTGCAGGCTGCATTAAGCGAACTGGCAGGTTTATACACTACCGCCGGTGACCATGAAACCGCTATGAATTATATTTTGGAAAATGAGCGTTACGGAAAAGAAAATAAATCAGGCTGGGAAAATTTTGACAGGGACATTGCCAATCTTTATTGCTCTATGGGCAGGTACGATTCTGCTTTGGCCATTGCAAACCGCATGGATACCTTTGTTCCCGTGGGTATATTTCCCGGAAGGTCTGCATTGTTGGGGGAAATCTATCTGAATGGCACTAAAGAATATAACAAAGCGATAAAGGAATTTACAAGGGTTCGTGATACGGTTGTAAAACATATGCCTGACACAATTTATTCAACAGCGCAATGGCTGATAAAAATAGGGCGGGCTTATGATGGAAAGAAAGAGTACAACACCGCACTTGAATATGCCGGAAAAGGTATCGTGCTTTTAGAAGAAAAAAACAACCGTCCTGAAATGATGCGTGGGTACCAGGTTCTGTCAACCATATATCATCATCTCGGCAATAACGACAGGGCCTATGAATATCTTTTGAAATATAATACCATCAAAGATTCCATACAAAACAAGCAATTTTTATTAAGAATATATAACGCCAAAAAAGATGCAGAAGATGAAAAAAAAGAAGCAAAAGTAACTCTGCTGGATAAAGACAATAAAATAAAGAAGCAGCAACTCAGCCAGCAAGCAATGCTCAGAAATTTTTTATTGGTGATGCTGTTGGTATTGCTGGCTGGAGCAATTTTTATTTTTCGAAACCTCCATCTAAAAAGAAAAAATGAACAACTGCAAAATGGCAAGCAACAGGCAGAGTTAAAAGAACATGCTGCCAGGCTGGAGATGCAGGCATTGCGGGCGCAGATGAACCCCCATTTTATTTTTAATTGTTTAAGTTCCATCAACAGTTTTATTTTAGACAACGATACGGATACAGCTTCTGATTACCTCACCCGTTTTTCAAGGCTGATCCGAATGGTGTTGACGAATTCAGAAAAGTCGTTGATCACGCTGGAAGAAGAATTAAAAATGTTGCGGCTGTACATGGATATGGAACGGCTGCGTTTTGAAAATGCTTTTGATTATACCATAACTTATACCAATGATGTGGATGTGGAAACCCTGATGGTCCCTCCTTTGCTATTACAACCTTTTTGTGAAAACGCTATCTGGCATGGGCTGATGCACAAAGAAGGAAAGGGACATTTGACTATCACCATTATCAAAAAAGAGGAATACATTCACTGCATCATTACAGATGACGGCATTGGCAGAAGCAAAGCCGAAGAATTGAATTCAAAATCTGCCAATAAAGAAAAATCAATGGGATTAAAAATTACGAATGAACGGTTGTCGCTTTTTAATAATGAAGAAGGTGTAGCTACCGCTTATGAAATAGAGGATATATTGGATTCAACCGGTACAGTTACCGGAACAAAAGTAAATTTAAAGATCAGGCACAAAAATTTAATGGAAAAAATTGCCTAAACAAAGCCGCTATGATAAAAGCAATCATTGTAGATGATGAACCTAATTGTTGTAAAACGCTTTCGTTATTGCTAAGCCGCTATTGCCCGGAAGTAGAAGTAACGGGTACTTATCACAATGGTGTTGCGGCGTTGCAGGCAATCGAAGCATCCACACCTGATCTTGTTTTTTTGGATGTGGAAATGCCCAGGATGAACGGGTTTGAAATGCTGGAGCAATTGCCTTCCATTAACTTTCATCTTATTTTTACCACCAGTTATGATCAATATGCATTGAAGGCTTTTCGTTTCAGCGCTGTTGATTATTTACTAAAACCGGTTGACCGGGAAGAGTTACAAAAAGCAGTGCAGAAAGTGTTGAAACAGACAGAAAAACTGGTGGCAGAGCAAATCCAACTCTTACTTCAAAAAGCAAATCACCCTGCCAGTGCCCATAATAAAATTGCATTGCCCACCATGGAAGGATTGCAGATGATTGCCATTGATACCATCCTGTACTGCGAATCTGACGACAACTACACCCGGGTAATTTTAAAGAACACCAAAAAAATAGTGGTTTCCCGAACGCTCAAAGAAATAGAAGAAATGCTCGAAGACCATTCCTTTATAAGGGTACACCGATCTTACCTGGTTAACATGAATGAAATAGAAAAATACATTAGAGGCGAAGGTGGTTACCTGGTTATGAGTGATGGCAGCAACATCGATGTTTCCCGTAATAAAAAAGAAATTTTATTAAAAAGACTGTTGCCTTATAAAGAATAATCCGGCTATTTACCTGTCAGCCTCTATTAACGAGTGAAAGGAAACACCTCCTTTACACACACAAAAAGTTAATCTGCTCAGCCATCATCGCAATTTGTCAGCCAATTCCTTCAACTGATAAATGTGACTTTAGCATTGTTTACCCAGTACTTAATTTAGTTACCAGAAAAGCAGAAAGACTTTTGTAATTTATAGCAAACTTTCTGTAAAAGCTTTTCAACATTGATTATGAAAAAATATTTTTATATTTCTGCACTATCATTTACATTTTCTTTAAATGCCTTTACTCAAAATATCAGCGCTAATGAAATTGATAGTCTGAGTATCGATAGCTTAAAAAAAGCCCTTCCATCATTAAAAGACAATGCGAAAGTTGATTGCTTAAATCAAATAGCAATGGAATATAACTATTCCTATTCTTATGAAGACGTAACAAAAATGGATTCGATTTATTATTATGGCTCAGAAGCAAATAAAGAAGCAACTAAACTTGGGTATAAAAAAGGAATAGGTTTTTCTTTAGTTAATTTGAGCAGAACGGAATTATTCGCAAATAAAAATATTCCGGCCGCAGAAAAAAATATTCGGGAATCAATTTTAATTGGTGAATCCATTAATAATCCTGATTTAGTAGGATGGGCCTATTATGAATTAGGAGAAATAGACCAGGCAAAAAATAATTCACAAGACGCATCGGCAAACTATCGAAAAGCAATCAAATATTTTCAAATATCCGGCAATGAGGATGCCGAAGCCGAAGTGTCTAACTGGCTTTGTTTTAATTCCCTGGGAGAGGGTAAATATGAAGATGGTTTTGCATATTGTGAAAGATGCGAAGCGCTTTCCCAAAAAAGCAGATTTCATAATATGGCATTCGGACATTTTCTTAGAGAATTTGCGTTAAAAAACATGGGAGACCTATACAAGGCTGCTGGAGATTATGAAACAGCAATGGAATATTTTCAGCAGGCCCGAAAACAAGCATTATTATATGATATAAAATGGACAATGGAACCAGAGATAGGCGAACTATTTTGCTATATGGGTAAGTACGACTCGGCATTTGTATATATAAAAAAATACACAGATTTAGATCCAAATAACGGGTGGGCTGCAGCAATGCTTGGTGAAACTTATCTTATGAATAAACAATATGACACGGCCTTGCATATTTTCAAAGAGTGTATTTATGGCAAGCAATACGAGGAATACAACAAACAAATTAAGCAAGGATTAAAGGCGGCGTTTTTATTTGCAGGAAAAGCATATATCGCAAAGAAAAATTATGCAAATGCATTAAAATATACAAAGGAAGGATTAGCATTAGCGAAAAAAGATAATGAACAGCCACTATTGGTTTCCGGTTATGAACAACTTTCTAAAATATATTATCACATGAGTAAATATGATAGTGCCTACAATTACCTATTGAAGTATACTACACTTAAAGATTCGATCGTAAATAGACAATTTCTTTTGAGGCTTAACAATTATAAAAAAGTGGCTGAAGATGAAAAGAAAAAAGCAGAGATCGGGCAATTAAACAAAGACATTAAAATAAAAAGCCAGCAACTTAAGCAGGAAACCCAGCAAAAATATTTTCTTTTAATTCTCTTGTCAGCATTAATGCTGGCAGGATTTTTTGTTTACAGAAGTATTGCTTTAAAACGAAAAAATGATAAAGCAGCATTAGAAAATGCACTTGAAGTGCAGCAACTGGAAAATGAAAAAAAACATGCTGAGTTGCAGCGACGGACAGCTGAATTAGAGATGCAGGCTTTGAGGGCTCAAATGAATCCTCATTTTATATTTAATTGTCTCAGCTCTATTAACCGGTTTATTTTACTAAACAAAACAGAAGCAGCTTCTGACTATCTTACCCGTTTCTCCCGCCTCATCAGGATGGTGCTGGTGCATTCGCAGGAACCACTGATAACACTGGAAGATGAACTGGAAATATTAAGACTCTACCTTGATATGGAGCAGCTGCGTTTTAAAGATGCTTTTGATTACCAGGTTATTTTTACCAACCGGCTTGATACGGGTTCTGTTTTTATACCATCCTTACTGCTGCAGCCCTTTTGTGAAAATGCCATCTGGCATGGCCTGATGCATAAAGAAAAAAAAGGTAATTTACAGGTTGCGTTAAGCATGGAAGACCAGGTGTTGCATTGT
Source organism: Chitinophagales bacterium (assembly GCA_038210625.1). Taxonomy (GTDB): domain Bacteria; phylum Bacteroidota; class Bacteroidia; order Chitinophagales; family Chitinophagaceae; genus Ferruginibacter. The sequence continues at coordinate 23,486 of JBBQWL010000065.1, forward strand.
ACTATTACAGATGATGGCATTGGCAGAAAAATGGCTGCTGAAATGAAAAGCAAATCAACTGAAAAAAATAAATCACTTGGTTTAAAGATCACCCGCGAACGGCTTGCCTTACTGAATAGAGAAAACGGCATCACTACTTCTTATGAGATCAGCGATGTTCTGGATGAAGAAGGAAATGTTGCAGGAACAAAAGTAGAATTGAGAATCAGGTACAAAGAATCGGCAAAAAATGTTATTTAATTAGTTTAGAAATTTCTGTTGAATGATCAAAGCCATTATTGTAGATGATGAACCTTATAGCTGCGAAACTTTATCTGTTTTGCTGGAAAGATATTGCAACAATGTATCCGTTATTGCTTCCTGTTACAACGCTATGGATGCATTAACGGCTATTAAAAACCAGCAGCCCGATCTTGTTTTCCTGGATGTAGAAATGCCAAAGATGAATGGGTTTCAAATGCTGGAGCAATTGCCCTCTATCAATTTCGATCTTATCTTCACTACCAGCTACAATCAATATGCACTAAAAGCTTTCCGTTTCAGCGCCATTGATTATTTAATGAAACCCATTGACAGGGAAGAACTGCAAAAAGCCATTCAAAAAATTGAACTTCGGTCGCAGCGACCTATTAACCAGCAACTGGAAATATTATTTCAAAAAATGCAGCGTTCTGTTACTCCTGTAGCTAAAATAGCCTTGCCAACACTGGAAGGACTACAAATGGTGAATATTGATTCTATCATCAGCTGCGATTCAGACAGCAATTACACCATCCTACGGTTAAAGCATAAAGAAAAACTTACGGTTTCCCGTACATTAAAAGACATAGAAGAATTACTGGAAGACCATGCTTTTGTAAGAGTACATCATTCGCACCTCGTGAACCTGAACGAAGTGCTGAAATATGTAAAGGGAGAAGGCGGCTACCTGGTAATGAGTGATGGTAGCAGCATAGACGTATCCCGAAGTAAAAAAGAAAATTTGCTGAAGCGGTTATTACCACACTGATTTTGTGTATCGCTCTACTCAATCAATACCACCATTCAAATACTACAGCAGTATCTCACTCAATGTAGCTAGTACGAAAATACCAACAATTGTACATTAGATAATCATTTCACCAGTTATGTAAACTTTAAAAATGGTTATCATGAACAATCAACATTGTACTATCCCTTCTCCAAATATTTCCAACACTTATTCTAAAAAAACAACGCGACATTATTGCTCATTTTTTGTATTGCTGTTTGTATGCTGCAGCTTTTTTATTACAAATGCTCAAACAAATATTCATGGACATGTAACTAACAAAGATGGCAAGCCGCTTCCCAACAGCAATGTGCTTTTATTGAATGCAAAAGATTCTGTGTTGATTAAAGGCAGGCTTACCAACCAGGCAGGTGGATATAGTTTTGAAAATATTCCTGCCGGTACATACCTGATCAGTTTTAGCTACACCGGGCTGGACCAAATTTATACCAGCATTTTTACCATTACCAATCACCAGGATAACCTGGCTATGGGTAGTGTACCGCTCGATGAAAACAACCAACAATTAAAGGCTGTGGTAGTATCGGCCAGGAAACCACTGTATGAACAAAAGATAGACCGGCTGGTAATTAATGTTGCCAGCAGTATTACCTCGGCTGGTAGTACCGCATTAGATGTATTGGAGCGCTCGCCTGGAATTATGGTAGATCGCATCAACAATAATTTATCCATCAATGGAAAAAGCGGGGTAATTGTTATGATGAATGGAAAAAGAAGTTATATGGATATTTCTTCCCTGGTACTTTTTCTGCAAGGCATTCCCTCGGGCAACATTGAGCGCATAGAAGTGATCACTACCCCTCCTGCTAATTTTGACGCAGAAGGCAGCGCAGGCATCATCAATATTGTATTAAAATCAAAAAATCAATTCGGCACCAATGGCTCTTATTCTTTGTCTGCAGGATACGATAAAGGTGAGCAAAGTATGGCGAGCATAAATATTAATCACCGGAAAGAAAAAATAAATCTATTTGGAAATTATTCATTCTCCCGTACCCGTTTACAACAGGTAAGGAAAAATTACCATGCAGTTACATTCGCAGGAAACTTCATTGAAGACTATTCTGAAAGTAACCGGCATGCGCTGGTTTCGCAACATGATGGCCAGGCAGGTATAGATTATGAAATCAATAAAAAAACAATTGTTGGTGCCCTGCTTACCGCCAACTACAGAAACTGGAATATGGATGCTGACAACAATGCTTTTGTTTCTACCAATTATAAATTAGATACTGCCATTAAAACAGCCAACAACGAGTTGCATACTACCTCCAATTATGGTATCAATTTAAACCTGCAGCACAATTTTAAAGAAGATGAAAAGCTTTCTGTTAATATGGATTATTTGAATTATAATGATAACAATCCCAGTAAATACAATAACGCTTATTACAATAACCTGGGCAATTTTATTTATGATCAAAAAGTAATAAGCGGCAAGGTCACTCCGCTTATTTTTTGGATAGCAGCTATTGATTATTCCAAAAAATTATCAAAAAAAGTGGATATGGAAGCAGGGGCGAAAGGCACTACCAGCAGGTTGAATAATGATGTAATGGTTGCCAGCTTCAATCAAAATAACTGGCTGCAGGATACTGCACTTTCCGGCTTTCATAACCTTCATGAATCTGTTGCTGCCGCCTATTATTCAGTGAGCATTGCATTGGATACTGCCACTTCCATTAAAGCCGGGCTGCGGTATGAATATACCAGTTTCAACTTAGGATCGCATACCGAAAAAAATATTGTAGACCGCCATTATGGAAATCTATTTCCCAGTTTTTTTATGCTCCATACAATTAATGAAAATAATGCGATCAATTTTTCGTATAGCAGGCGAATATGGAGACCCAGTTTTACTGACCTTGCACCCTGGGTTCTCTTTTATGATCCAAAAACTTTTCAAACCGGCAACCCTGCTTTGCAACCCGCCATTACAGATGCAGCAAATGTTTCCTATACTTACAAAAATAAAATAATCACGGTTTCCTATAGTTACACTGCCGATCCAATTTCTATGCAACCCCATGTAGATGACGCAACCAACAAACTCATCAGTTCAATGACCAATGCAAAAAACAATAAAAATGCTTCCATAAGTTTTTCCCTTCCATTTACTGTTACAAAATGGTGGAACATGCAAAATAATATTTCAGGTAACTGGGACCAATCGAATAGTTTTTATAAAGAAGCAGTTAAAACGGAGAGTAAAAGTGCAAGTGTTCAATCCACACAAACATTTACTTTGCCAAAAGATATTGCTGTGGAATTGTCCGGTTATTACTATTCAGGGGGCAGTTGGGGATTATATAAATTTGGTTCAATGGGTTCCCTTGATATTGGGGTACAAAAAAAATTCATTACAAAAAAATCTACCCTGTCATTTAATATCAGGAATATTTTAAATTCCCAAACTTCCCAATTTTCAGTGTACATACCAGCACAAAACCTGATTCAAAAAAATATATACATCTATGGTTACACCGATTTCAGCCTTTCATTTACGCATAGTTTTGGCAAAGACAAAGTAAAACAAAAAAGAGACAGAACAACTGGTGCTGAAGATGAAAAAGGAAGGGTGAACTAGGGATTGACAATGAGATGTTTTTTCCGTTGGGCTGTTCGCTGTGTATCCTTCATTTTACTTTTATATCTTTGCGACCAAAATTACGCACTTAATGGACACCCATCTTCACCACGATACACACACCGAAAACCATTTAAAGAGTTCGGAAATGCTGACTGACATTGTCATTGGTATGAGTGATGGTCTTACAGTTCCCTTTGCTTTGGCTGCGGGTTTAAGTGGTGCTGTTAGCAGCAGTACCATTATTGTGATTGCAGGCATTGCTGAAATTTGTGCAGGCAGCATAGCCATGGGGTTGGGTGGTTACCTGGCGGGAAAAACAGAACAGGACCATTACAGCAGCGAGGTAAAAAGAGAATACGATGAGGTTGAAAACAAGCGCCACCTGGAGATTGAAGAAACAAAAGAATTTTTTGCCAACATTGGTTTAAGCCCTGCTCTGCAGGACCAGGCCACAGAAGAAATTGCACAGGATAAAGACCGCTGGGTAGATTTTATGATGAAGTATGAATTAGGACTTGAAAAGCCTGATCCCAAACGGGCTACCAAAAGCGCTTTAAATATTGGTCTTGCTTATGTGGCTGGTGGTATTATACCTTTAAGTCCTTACTTTTTTGTTACTGATTCAACAGAAGCATTAAAAATATCTGTTGTAGCTACCCTAATCTGTCTTTTTATATTTGGCTATTTTAAAAGTAAAATCACTGGCGTAAACCCGTTGATGGGCGCTTTAAAAGTGATGCTTATTGGTGCGGTTGCTGCTGCTGCTGCGTTTGGAGTTGCCAAACTATTTGAAGGACATTAAAATTGCTTTACTAAATCCTGGCCTGATTCAACTGTATGTTTTTTATTGGCAACGATATTTTCCATCGTCCATTCAATCTTCTTTTCAAACGGATGTTGTCTAACGGGGCAATCATCTTTTGAGCAGATCCTGCAACTGAATTCAAGGCAACCATCCGAGTGTACAAACAATTCCATCGAGTCGCCGTATTCGTTTTTTATAAGATCAGATAACTGATCAATTTCGTGATGCGCCTCATTTACGTTCATGTACCAGGGCACCGTAAGATGACAATCCAAATGAATGGTGCCGCCATATTTTATAATGCGCAGGTTATGCAAATCAATCCAGTTGGGCTTGCGGTCGGCATTTAATTTTACCACCATCTTTTCAATCAATACCGAATCTGCTTCATCCATAATACCTGCTACGGAACTACGAACAATTTTATACCCTGTGAACATAATGATAAATGCAAACAGGATAGCCACCGCACTGTCTATCCACCAAAGCTGTACGAAATACAGTAACACCAGGCCGGCAATAATACCAACGGTAGAATAGGTATCACTTTGTAAATGTTTGCCGCTGGCTATTAAAGCGAGTGAATTATTTTTTTTACCGGTATTAATACAAACGCTGCCGGTAAAGTAATTAATAATGGCAGTAGCAGCAACAATCCAAATACCATAATC
>JBBQWL010000066.1:0-27549 GCA_038210625.1 Chitinophagales bacterium
AAAGTACATTGACCCGAAAGGGTTTTTTATTCCCACACCTCCACTTTAATATCAATTAGCCCGAAAAATATTTTTATTAACGCACTTGAAAACCTTTATAGGTAAGGATATTATTTACTCACTGAATCGCTGATTTTCTTCCATCACGGGTCTCTCAATTGTTCGCCGTTGTTGGTAGAATTATTTCATATCTCAGCAAATGTTTTTGATTCGCCTGACTTTAGTCATTTCCTCCTTAAAATTGTTGGCTATTACAGGGGCCGTTGTTGGTGTTGTTGGACCAACATACGCTCAACAGTATCTTGCATCAATCACATTGCAGGGAATGTAATCAACACGGGTATTTTTCTCTCCATTCGCAGCAATAAAATTAATTGCCGCCACCAGTACCAGCAGGCAGCCATTTGTGGCAGGCAGTGCCATAGGAATAATTTGTGCTGCCACCGGGTTATTGACATATGGTACCTGTATGGTTTTATGGCTACTGCCCTGTATGTTGCTATGCAGTAAATCGCAGGAGGCGGCCACTATGCTGAGTTCCACATCGGTTGTGTTGGCAGGCGCAACAATAGCTGCTGTTGGTAAAAAGGAGGGAATATGCAGTTGTACCAACCCTTCATTTTCCTTTGTTACCGTAATCGCCTCTTTCCAGGCAGTGGCAATACTGGTGGCATCATTAAAAGAAAAGCCGCTTATATAAGGCAGGCCGGTTTGCGGAGCTAAGCCGGCTACCTCACCAGTGCCCAGCCATTTGCTGATGGCCCCGGCAAACCGGCTCTGCATTCTTTTATCTTTCGGATAGGGAATACCAGTACCCAATTGCTGCCGCAGTATTTTACCTGCCACCGCAGCAATACCAAAATTCCTGCTCCACTTTTTTGTAGCTACACTCTGGTTAACTTTATCCGGCACCGACCTTGCAATATAAGTGCCGCCCCGCTTATAAAATACCACGGGGCCCATTTTACCGCTTAAAAAAGTTGCCAGTTGAACTGCCATAATATTCAGGTTTTAAAGTTGTATAATTGAAGACAGATTTTACTGCCTGTTTTCCTAAGTTTATGCTGCTGCCTGTGCCTGCTTTTGTGTATCACCGGTGTATCAAATTGATACACCGGTGATACAGGGATGCCAGCTATGTAACGGCTAAATACCAACTTTGGTATGATGCGTGCAGACTGCCTGTAAAGACCCAGACATATACAGGTACAATGACATAGCGGATAAATTTCAGGAATCCCCGCCCTGGTTCGTGTCCAGCCCTCCCGTCAAGGCTCGTATCCCCACCAATCACCGTAAAAGCGAAGTAATTTCTATACAAAAAAATTTACAATCGCATATCATGATATACATTATCTTTCTTCCGCTCCGAGTCTCGCAGACTCCTCCTCAGAGGTGACACCTTTTGCGGGGAGCTTTACATTGGCAGAGACTTCCAAAAAGGGGGCACTATATGGAAAGACAATTATCCTTGCCTGCCACCGTGTTTTTTTTCGCCACGAATCAATGTAGATTTTTAAAGAATCGCAACAATGGAAGAAGGTTTACCTGGTAAATTCCGCCATCTTTTTTGCGATGTGTTCCAATACCACATCGAGTTCTTTTTCTGGACTAAAATCTAAAAATTTCATGTCTTTTGTGACAACAGCAATATGCCCTGGCGGCATATAAAAAACGTCACCGGCGGTTAACGTTTCTTCTGTTCCATCATCATATTTTGTCAGCAACTCACCTTCAACCATATATCCCCAATGCGGGCACTGGCAGCTATTATTGGTTAGCCCCTGTAATAACGGTGCGAAATCTGTACCGGCAGGAAGTTCATTGAAGGCTACCGTCATTCCTCCAAATCCTTTTAGGTTTCTCATTACCGTGCCGGGTGCCTCCATTGCTACGGGAATTTGCTCTTTGTTAATTTTCATACTTTTTTATTTAATAGTTTGTAGATAAAATTTAGAGTCAGTAAAGCCGCAGTAAAACTCAGAGAGGTGGAAGCAGATGAAATCTTAACAGGATTGGAGTATAGTTGAACAAACATAGATATTTATACTTCAAAATGCAAGACCCCGGTGCCAGTTTTTTTATTATGGAATAAACTTGCTGCAGTTGGAAAATGCACAAACAGCAGAACCAGGGGGACCTAAACGCAGCTCTCTCTACACTGGCGCAATGTCCCGACCTATGATCAACAGTCGCTAAATTATAATAAAAAATTACTTCCGAAAAGAGGTTACACCTTTTCGCAGACTCCTCTTCAAGGCCGGCTGTGGTGAGGAAACCGGGCACTTTACGCTCTCAAGATTTTTTCGTTTTTACAAGGTCTGTTGGGGTGGTATGATTTTTATGATAACTGCCGTAAGAATTGAATGAGCTTATCCATTTTCGTCTCGTCATCAGTAACCAGGTGATTTTCTTTTAAATAATCCTTAATTTCTTCCTGGTGGTTTGGAGATAGTTTTATCAAGCTTTTTTTAGATGGTATCACAAAGTGGTTATTATCATCTCCTAAATAATATTGAACTTGTCTTTCGAGGATAAGTTCCTGCATTACTTTCAGGTCATAATTTGTACTGCCATCAGAAAAGGTACCGTAACTTGTAATTGCTTCAGTAGAGCTTACAATTCCATAGGCACCTAACTTCTGTTTGCCCAAAACTCTCAATCTTCTTTTTATGGCGACTTTTACATTGGCTGTATTGTTTACCAGTTTAACATAACCCTGGTCATAAAAAAAAGTGTCCTGAACGATACTGATGAACGCGATTTTGGTTTCGTTTTGTAGGGTAAGTGTATCACCTTTGGAGGTAATGAACTGCATCTCGTCTAGATAACGATTGTAATTCAAAGCAGTTGTTGCGGTTTTGCCATTCTTAAAGACTACAGTTCCCTGCGTAAATTGGGCATATTCATAGAGATCAATCGGGGACACTGATTCTTTGACCGTAGTACCAACTTTTACAATAATGCTTTTGCCAGTCTGGGCGAATACATTCGATTGGAAATATAAGGGAAGCAGCACAAGAAGGTATTGTATTTTCATATAAAGGCTTTAAAGGCAATTTCAAATATAATTGATTTCCTTTACCCGGGCTCATAAAGCTTAAACCACTATGGAGGAGGTTGACCTTGTTTTCATTGTTTCACACCAGGCCCTTATTTCCAAGTCAAACCTTTCTTCCGCTCCGAGTCTCCCAACCAAAAACTTCCCAGCCGATGTCTCTGCACAAATTATTTAAACCAACAACCAGCATAAACTGCAGGATCTCGCCGTCCTATCAGGGAAGGGTACACGCTTTTATTTGCAGTGATTAAAGTGCCATAACATTGTGCAACTTTGGCCGGATAAAATAAAACGGTTACTTTCAATTGCTAGTTAGTTTTATGCAGGCAGCAATGCAAAACCTACAACACCAGCAATTTAATTTATGAGCGAACATAGCATTACAATTGTTCCAAGAAAATCGGTTTATCCTGATAACGAAAACAAAGCAAAGGAAATTTTGGAATGGCTTGTTTCCAGGGATATAGTTAAGGCCGAACTTTCAGATTGCGTAGTTAGCGCACAGAATGCCTATGCAATATCTGAAGGTGCCGAACATGTTATAGTAGAGTCAATCAATTTACCTTATCATTATTTAAACGCAGACGGGCTACAAATCATAACCAATCGGCAAGTTTTTGATACAGGTGAAAATGGTATTGAAAAATTAATTTGTCCCAATTGCAACAGGATATTTCGTCAGAAGACTGGGCCTTTCTAAGCGATTGGGATGACAATAAAACCAACAACCTGACTTGTCCTTTGTGCAATGTTGCAACAGACATTCATCAGTTTGAGTTTATACCTCAATGGGGATTCAGCAATCTCGGTTTTACTTTTTGGAATTGGCCCGAACTAAGTACTAACTTTATTAACGAGTTTAAAGAAAAGCTGGGTTGTGATGTTGATATCGTTTACACCTGGCTTTGAGTCTTACCGGCAATTTATGATTAACATCCCAACGCATATTGCTAACGCTGCATCTTGCGCAAAATGCCGGAGTTTGATGCTTTGAAGATATACTTGCCTAAAATGTCATCAATTCAACCGCTTCAATAAAAGATCAATATTGAAATACAGTACAAGAGTGCGATCCCGATTTTTTCGGGACAGGCTGCCAATAAAGCTCAACAAAGCTTCCCGGCCCGGACAACAATAAAAAACCCACTTACATAAAAGAAGTGGGTTATGATATTGGTTAGATAAACTTCACCAAGGCCAAAGGTTGTAACGCATTTGCCGGCTCTGCAACATGACGCCAATGAAAGTTAGCAGTCCGGGAAGCGTTTTAGTGTGGAAGTGTATCAGGCATGTTCTTCACCAATAAAAGTACCGGTGGCGCTGAAAGTAGTTTCCCATTTTACGCCATTGCGGGTAAAATGCGCTTTCCAGTTACCATCAGGGGTTAGCTTCCACTCGTATACATTGTCGGTTGCATTCCTGGCCCTGAAAGCCGCTAATACAGCTGCAGGTACAGCACCCGTAATGCTGGTAATATGTTCTTCGTTTTCATGGCCGCTATCGTCAAAGCTTGCCGCATGACGCTGGCTGCTGTGGTTAAATTCTACCTGGAACAAGCTGCCGCTTTTATGCCACTCCAATTCGGTTGCACCAGCAAATCTTGATGTAAATGCAGTTACCACAGCCGCAGGCACAGCGCTTTGAGGAATCACCGTAATTGCTTCGGTGGTGGTAACACTTGTTGTATCTGCTTTTTTGCAGGATGTAAAAAAAAGGAAGGTAAATGCTGCCAGTACTGCGAATGTCTTTTTCATGATATACTTTTTTTAAGGTTAAAACACGGTTGTTATACAGGTTGGTAAATGCACAGTTAAGAAATGTAACCGGCTATCCTGTTTTTTTCTTACTAATTATTTAAACCTGTCATAACCTTTACCTGGCGGCACTTGTATGAACCTGTATGCTTTCCACCCCCGGGCTGGCATCAAAAAATTGTATGCTCCATGTTGACATTGGCTGTTCTAAAAAATGCTGCTAATTATAAGTATGTAACGGTTATTGGTCAGGGATTTTATATGACTACCTGGCTGTTTCATTTTATCAATCATGACTGCAACTGATTGTTATCATTCTATCCGGTTAAGGTGCGGAGTAACTTTCTAAAAATCATTTTATGAAACGTCATATTGGTAAATACTGCACCATACATTATTTATTCTTTGCTGTGCTGTTAACACTTAATTCATGCGCTACATATAATTTTTCACACCCGTTACCATCAGACAAACCCAATATATATGAATTTCCTGCGGACTGGCTGGGCAACTGGATAAACACTAACAGCCAGCAGATCATCATAGGCCGCAACAATGCCGCATTAATAATAAATGACCAGGAAACTGTTGTGAAGGGCGTGTGGCCAAAGGTTGCTGTAAATGGCAAACCTATCTTTCCTCCCGGCGGGTACCGGGGAATGTACCATGTGAATCTTGATTCGCTAAACCGGCCTGTTGATACAGTGGCCAACTATTATATAAATGCGGACCTGCTGTACGAAGTAACCGGAAAAGGCAGGCTTGAAAAAGGGTTTCACTATACTACGCAGGAGGATACTTTCAGAATAAATAAAATTGATACGTTCTGGGTAGACTTAGGGAAGAACGCATTTTTGAGAAAATTAGATACTGATTTTTATGTGCTTAACATGCTGAACCAGGCTAGGGGAATAGAAAACAGGTGGTGGCAAATTATATTGCTTGAAAAAAGCAATCGCAACAACATCACCCAATGGGATTGTACTTACAACCTTACAAAAGATACATCTATGTTTTATGAAAACTATGGCAATTATTATTTTAACAGCCAATTTAATGCAAAAGAAATAATACAATTTCTTAAGAAAGGTTTATTTGAAAAATGTGATGAGTTAAAAAGGGTTGGAAATTAACTGATAGGATCTTTGCGTTTTTACTGTTGACACGAAACAAGAAGTTTTAATAAATAATAAAGGCTGGTAGTAGTTATTGGTTGCCTTACGAAAACTCCCTGCCTGTTGAAAGGTGTGTCGTGCATCTTCGAAAAGAATTGATAATATTCGCAGCGACTTTCAAATTGATAGCGACTTCTAAAAAAGTATCACCTCCGAAGAAGATCAAGGAGAAAGCAAGCGGCCAAATCATTAAATACTGTCCTTCGCAATAACACTCCAGTCATCAGTGCCATGGCCTTTGGCTATCCATTGATCCATCACCGTTGCAATCGCCGGTATAACGGTCAGGCTTGTCGCGGGCTGGCTGGCTGCATCCATCATCAGACCAGCATCTTTACGGGCCATATTCAATTCCCAGGAAGGTTCACTAAAGTTTCCTTCTGTTATCTTCTTTAACCGTGCAGGTACGCCGGCACCCGGATTCCAGTTATTGAATAGTGCCAGCAGGTCAGATGAAGCTACACCGTGTACCTTCGCAAGTGCGAGCGCATCAGCAAGTCCGGCCGTTAGACTCAATAAGAAAAGATTTCCGGAGAGTTTGAGGGCTGCCGCTTTGCCTTCTTCCGCACCAAAATTAATGAGCTTGCCCGTCATGCCAGCCAAAGCCGGTGTGTGTTGTTCAATTACAGCCTGGTCACCGGACACGAGCATAAAGCCCGTACTTTCCAAAGCGTTTGGCGGCCCCATAAAAACAGGTGCATGCAGGTAGGTAAATCCCTGGCTTTTCCAATAAGATGTTCTTTGTATAGCTCCTTTGACAGAAGTAGTAGTATGGTCTATGATTACGGCGCCGGGTGTAAATCCTGTACGGGCGGCGGCCAGCACTTCATCCACCGTGGCGTCATCTTTGAGCGTGACATGAATAACATCCGCACCCTGTACGGCTTCGTAGCTATTATCGAAGGCTTTGGCACCTACTGCTTCCAATGCATTGGCTTTGGCAGCTGTGCGGTTCCACACCTGAACGGTGTCGCCTTTTTGCAACATGGCCTTAACAAAGTTGGAACCCAATAATCCCATTCCTAAAAATGCTTTCATACTGTAATTTTTTTGTAAAGTTAAGGAAACAGCATCCTGTATGGACGGCCTAAGGGGATAGGCGCTTCAGCTTTTTCTGTATCCAACCCTCCGTTGCCGCTACCAGCAAGGTCATGGTATCTGTTTTTCCCGCTTTAAATGAATGATCGGCTCCGTCAATTTTTACCAGTGTGGCACGTTTAAGCGACTTACAAACTGGTACCATCAATTCCCATGTTGCGAGGGCGTCTTTTGTGCCCTGCAAAAAAAGTATCGGTTGTTTTACCAGTTGCAGATGTTCGGCACGATCTGTAGCTGGCTTGCCCGCAGGATGCAACGGGAAGCCATAAAAAATAATACCCTTCACGGCAGTGGTGGGATGCTCCGCCAGGTATTGCGAACTCATTCTGCCGCCAAAAGATTTACCGGCTACAAAAAGCGGCAACGATGGAAACAGTTGCTGCGCTTTGGCAACAGCGGCGGCAATTGCCTGGTGGGCAACAGCCGCCGTATCGGGTCTTGGTTTTTTCTTTTCCATAAAAGGAAAATTAAAACGCAGGGTAGCAATGCCTTTTAAAGCCAATGCGTTTGACAGCGAAACCATAAAGGAATGGTGCATGCCTGCCCCGGCACCATGCGCCAATACGACGATGCAATTGCAAGGCTCCGAAAATATATATTCGGCGGATACATCGCCAATGTCAGCAGATACGTGCAATTGCAATGATTGTGTTTTCATACAGATGTAATGTTTTTAACAACATTAAAAATAATACATCCTTTTAAAATAGACCCTGCGCTGTCGTTATATTTTCTGCTGGTAGATGGTTGCAATGAAAACACTGCCGCATAACAAAGCGCCTGTTTGGTGGGATAAAATAAAACGGGTACTTTCATTTGCCAATTGGTGTTTATGCAAACACAATGATGGTCCCTGTTAGTTGGCTAATCATTAAACGTTGGCATTGATTTTATGAAAACTGTTGCAGAACAACATTTCGACATTATTATTAAGGATTGTTTTCATTCAATTTTAAAACCTTTGGGATTTAAAAAAAAAGGGAATAATTTTTATCGGCGACTTTCGGATCTCGGGCAAATTGTAAATATTCAGAAGAGTACTCATTATTCAAAAGAGCACATATCTTTTACAATCAACACAGGGCTTTTTATACCAGAATATTGGCTGACTTATTACACCTATCATAAAGGGGGAGTTCCGACATATCCCACGGAATCTGAATGTGCAATCAGGCAAAGAATTGGCGCTATGAAATACAAAATTGAGAAGTGGTACGACTTAAATTTAATGACAGACATCTACGAACTGGAAAAAGAAATGACGGACAATGTGCTTAATTACATTGTACCATATTTCGAGAAAAGTAAAAATAGGGCCGGAGTATTGCTGTTATTAGAAGACCCAACTATCAACCTGGAAAAGTTTGTAAGGCTGATAATTTTTGGTGAGTATAAACAGTCAGATAAAGCTCAGTTGGAGTATGATAAGCTCAAACAAGACAAATTTATTTTTGCCAATATGAAATTAACGTTGCTTGAATATAGAGACAAATGCAATTTGAAAAACTGATTTCTTTCGCCCCCAAGTCTCCCATCATAAACTTCCCAGGCAATGTCTCTGCACAAATTATAAAAACCAACAACCAGCATAAGCTGCAGGACTCCCGACCTATCAGCGCAAGGTAAATTTTTATTAACACAGGATGAAGTGCCATAACACAATGCACCTTTGGCCGGATAAAATAAAACGGCTACATTCAATTGCGGTTGGATGCCCAGCAATAATGTAATAACCAAAAGTGAGGTCACCAATCATGGCCGGCAAAACAATCAGCAACGCATAATGCAAAACAATATGAAAAAATTACTCGTTCTTTCTTCCCTTTTGACTGCCTTATTTTGGGCGCCTGCGAACGCTCAAACTGCCGGGAGTGCAGTTAAAGACGCCACCACTTTTAATAACCCATTAAAGGTGCAATTTGGTGACCCTTACGTGTTACACACTGGTGGTATGTATTACATGTACGGCACGGGCGGAGGAGCGGAGCATGGGTTTGCCGCCTATTCTTCAAAAGACCTGGTGAACTGGAAGCAGGAGGGGCAGGTATTTTTTAGTAACAATAAAAATGGCTGGAGCGATACTACGGCTAAATGGGAGGGTGCGTATTGGGCGCCGGAAGTGTATGAAGTAAAAGGTAAATTCTACTTGTTTTATAGCGCCCAATGGAAAGTAAATCCCGGTAAGGAAGAAGAAAATTTTCGCATTGGGGTGGCTGTTGCAGACCAACCCACCGGGCCTTTTATTGATTTGTCCACCCACCCGGTTTTTGATCCCGGCTATCCTACGATTGATGCCAATGTTTTTTTTGATACCAATGGCAAATGCTATTTGTATTACTCCCGTGTCGCTTATAAACATCCTGTTGAAAGCGAGGTAGCTACATGGGCCAGGAAAAAAGGCTGGTACAAAGAAATTGAAGAAAGCTGGGTATATGGTGTGGAACTTAAACCTGATTTTTCTGGTGTAATTGCCAAACCGAAATTAATGCTCCGGCCTCCCGTTAGCCTGGGCGATAAGCAGGCTGAATGGGAAAGCAGGTCTGTTACGGCACAGGAAGTTAACCGCCGCTGGACGGAGGGCTCGGTAACGTTTAAAAAAGAGGGCATCTATTACATGATGTATTCAGCCAATCATTTTGGCGGCCAGTATTATGCCATCGGTTATGCCACGGCTGCTTCTCCATTGGGGCCTTATAAAAAAGCAGCCAATAACCCGGTGCTACAAAAAAATACAGACAAGGGTGGAACCGTTTCCGGAACAGGACACAATAGTGTTACTTACTCACCCGATGGTAAAGAAATGTTTTGTGTGTATCACGGACGAACAGCTGCCACCGGTGATGAACGGGTTGTTTTTATTGATCGCATGAAGGTGAAAGCCGGCAAGATAACTATTGCGGGGCCTACTACCAGCGCACAAAAACTTCCTTCAGGTGTAACAGCAACCTCCATCAATAAATGAGTGGTTAAGCCTTCACAGCAGGAGTCTGCTGCCAGTCCGATAGGGAGCGTATGCCCCTTTATCTGCACAAGTTATTCTATTAAAATCCTGTTGGACTTTTGCAGGCACCACTCAATAAACTGGTAGTGAGCTTAGAGTGGATTGTCAGCTAATTGATCTTTTCTTTTACATACCAACGGTTAACGGTATTGTATTTTCCTTCGATAACAATTTTATAAAAATCTGCGGGCATATTATTAATGTTAATGGTGGCGTGTTGTTGTTTTACGGGAACTTCTGCTAATAATTGATAGGCATCTTTACCGCCGGTTTTAAAATGATTGGTAGTAGTGATCCAGATTTTAACGGTGCCTGCTGTATCAAATGCCTGCCAGCTGATATCCATTTTGTGTTGAAAATAATTGAGCTGTGGTTGTGCCAGAGATACTTTGCCCAACAGACTAATGCCATCTACTTCCCGTTGAATGCTGTCCGGAATTTTTACATTTAAAAAATTAGCCAGTGTGGGCATAATATCTATAATGCCGGGATTACTTGCCTGCGCATAGTTGTTAAAGGGTTTGTTGGCAACCATCCAGGTGCTTCGCTGCCTGGGCGTTTGGCCTCCGTGATTGTGCCCGGCAATCTCGTCCCGTCCGTGATCGGTAGTGAGGATTATCAGCCAGTCTTCATGAAAATGTTGTTGCCGGTATTGGATGGCCTGCCAGATTTTCGCTACCTGTTTGTCCAGCATGGCAATAGCGTCCAGCTGTTGCGGACTGTCGCCATACATGTGCCCCATATCATCTGTGTATTCAAGATACACCCACGACAAATCCGGTGCGTTTTGTTGAATGGATTGCGCTGCCGCCGCCGCCACTTTTTCATCGATGTTGTGCAGGTAGGCTGATTTGTTATCGTGCGGAAATTGAATGGTGTCCAGTTCAAAACCATCGGCAACATAATCCACCTTGATATTGCCTGTTTCTGTCATTCCATCACCCACCAGTTTGGTGCGGTTATCCAGCCAGGTGCTGTACACGCCAATTTTTTTTGCAGGATATTGTACTTTAAACAAATTAAAAATAGTGGGGTAGTGATAGTTGGGCTCCTTTATATCGTTGTCCCAAACATTGTGTTTATTAACCCAGGTACCGGTGAGCAAACTGTTGTAGCCAACAGCAGAGATGGTGGGGGTTTGGCTGTAGGTGTCTTTATCGCCACCCACATGCGCCCTGGTGTATGTGCCCGTGCGTGCAATGCGTTGTATGTTGGGTGCGGCAGCATTTTCAATTACATCGGCGGGTATACCGTCGGCAATAATAAATACGGCTTTTTTTTGAGCGGCACTCTGGACTGCGGTAACAATAAAGAGAAGTGTTAGTAATTTTTTCATAAACTGTTTGCGGGCAAATGTATGCACTGCTTTTATTCAAACAAATAATTTGTCGAAAAGGTAATCAAGGTTGGTCTGATTCATTGCATTCACTGCTCCATGTCTCTTAATGAAAAACATCCCAGGCGATGTCTCAACCCAAATTAATTTAACCCAACAACCAGCACCGATTTAAAGGCATAATTCCCCGACGGAACATGCACCACATGATACCCGGCGTGAAAGCCCTGGTAGGCTGTACCTTTCAATCGGTTTACCGGCAATCCGTTTTCAGTTAGTGTTCCGCCTTCTTTTCCGGGGATATAAATTGTTGCCGATGTATTAAAAGGTACCTGCACTTTAATAGTGAATTGCCCACGCTCTTTTTTCCATTTGGAAGCTATCATCCCCCTCAGTGTACTAGTAGTTGTTGTTGCTGAATTAAGACTATCCAGTAACAAAGGCTTTATGGTGAAGGACGCAAAAGCAGGATAGTTTTCATCCGGCTGAATGCCGCCAATATATTTATGAAACCAGGCGTCGATGCTTCCCATCATCACATGGTTTTTAGATTGTTTCAAAGTCCAGAATTCGCAGACCGTTGTATATAGCCGCATCATATCATTCCAGCTCGGGGCGGTTTTTTGGTTGATGATTCCCCAGGCAACATCGGCCCGGCCCAGTTGTGCCAGCGCTTCGGGCATGTATTTGGTACCCAGTACACCGGTGGTTAAATGGATGTTGTTTTTTACTACGATGTCTTTCACCAGATTGTCCAATACCCGTGGCCGCATCTTTTTGGGAACAATCCCAAGATACAGCGGAAAGGCGTTGGCCATCTGGCTGCCGTCTTCGTAATTGGCGGTGCTACTATCCAGGAATTTTGCATTGTATTTTTCGGCAATGGCATTCGTTAGTTTTTTAAAATAAGCCTGGTCTGTTTTGTTGCCAAGGATGGCTGCCACTTTTGCCATGATCGTTGCATTCCAGTAATAATAAGCCGTAGGTATAGATTTGGGATCACCTTCTTTCCAACCTTTCACCATACTGCCCCAGTCGCCGATCCACCCGGAAGGCAAAATAAAATCTGTTGCCTGGCTTTCCAGGAAATGCATAAATCGCTTCATGGCCGGGTAATGTTCTGCCAACATGCGCTTGTCGCCGTAATGGGTATAGTATTTCCATAACAACACAGGGTAAGTGCTGCTCCATTCAATGCCTGTGTCCCTGATATAAGGCCGTGGAGAAATGATGGGAATATCACCGGTTGCTGCGTCCTGGTTTTCACGGATACCTGCCAGCCAGTTCTGGTAAAACAAGGCCATGTTAAAGTTGTACATGGCTTCGTCGGCAGTAACCTGGGCGTCACCCAGCCAGCCCAATCGCTCGTCACGTTGCGGGCAATCCATCGGGTAGCCCAGCATATTACTTTTTTGCGACCACACCGTTGCCCGGTGTATTTTATTCACCAACAAATTATCACATTCAAAATTACCGGTCGGCTGATTGTCGGAGTAAACAGCACGGCCCTCTATGGTCACCAAATTCAACGGACCGTTTTGCGCACTTATCTCCACATATTTAAAGCCGAAAAAAGAAAAATGTGTTTCGTAGCTTTCAATGCTATCGCCTTTTAATATATACTCCGCCGTGGCGTTGGCGTGTTCATTGCTGGTTGTGTCGAGGGTGCCGTTGGGATAAATGTCTTCCGCAAACCTAAGTTTCAGCAAAGTGTTTTTGATGCCTTTGGTTGTGATGCGTGCCCAGCCTGCGAAATTTTGGCCCATATCAAACACCCTGCTATTTGCCTTTGAGCTATTGATTTCCTGCGGCTTAAAAATCTCCTGTACTTTAATGGCTGGCATGGTGTGTGAAACCAGTTTCGCTGCAGGCTTTGCAAACACCGTAACCGGTTTCCAGTCATCATCATTGTATCCGCCGCTGGTCCATCCTTCATGATCCTGGTTGGCATCATATACTTCGCCATCGTAAATACAATTGTATAAGATGGGGCCGGGTGTGCAACGCCAGTTATCATCCGTTTTTATCCAGGTACTGCTGCCATCAATAAACCTAACTAAAATTTGTGCAATTGTTTTCTTGCTGCCAAACCATTGCATGCGGTAGGTATCCCACCATTTTTTATAGGGATTGTACCAACCGTTGCCAAGGTGAATGCCGAGTGCATTGTTGCCTTGTTTCAGCAAGGCAGTTACATCATACGTGTCGTACAAAACATATTTTTGGTAAGGCGTTTTGGCTGGTGACAGCACATGGTCGCCCACCCGCTGCCCGTTGATGAAGAATTCATACAAACCCAACCCGGTAACGTAGGCCCTTGCTGATTGAATTTTTTTCGGCAGCCTTATTTCCCGGCGCAGTAAAAGCGAACGGCCATCTTGTACGATGCTGTCTTTTCCGGGCAATTGTTCTTTTATGTCCTTGTAAAATCCCTGCGGCGGTAATCGTTCCAACGATATGCCCTTGCCGATCCATTTGGTACTCCACTCATCATTGTTTAAAAAAGCGGTTTCGAATTTTTTTACCGGGCTTTCCACCCGTTGCCCCATTCCGTTCCAGGCAATTACTTTCCAATAATAAATACCATTCGATTTAAGCTTATTGTTCCCCAGTTTATGCTGAATGGTTTCGGCGGATATTACTTTTCCTGAATTCCAAACATCAGGCTGATTGCGCTTGAGCAGTGCTATCGAAGTAGCCACCAGCAATTGATAAGCAGTCTGAACCTGGTTGCGTTCACCAGAAGCAATGACCCACGAAAAACGGGGATGGGTTGCATCGATGTTGATTGGCGCTTCGGCATATTCCACCAGCATTTTTTCAAATTTTAAAGCCGGGCTTTTTCCCTGCACATAACCTGATAACAAAAAGCAACCGGCGCAAGCAAGTAGCCCTCTCAAATTTTTAACCAACCGGGCCATCGTTTTTTCTTTCATTTACATAAATCAATTTAATTGCCTTGTGGATGGCAAAATACCTGTTGCGTGCCAAACCAGCAATTCCGGTTCTAAAGTAATTATTTTATTTAGCTCATCCAATTTCATTGCTGTTACATCTTGTATTTTCAATTTTTTAAAAAATAGCAATATGAACATGTCGGCGACAAATCCAATTAGGTTAATTAGTTGCGCCAGCATAGTAACGCTACGAATTGCTGATACAGTTGTATGAATTGCAATATCCCCCGAAAGAGGTGACACCTTTCGTAGAGGCCTTCAAATTGCCTGAGGCTGCATAAAAGGTGTCACCTCTGCGAAGACTTCCACTTCACCTTTACCGCGTAATACATTGTAAAATAAAACCCCGCTAAAAGGCGGGGTTACACTAAAACCAATCCTGCGATATTTTATACCAATCCCTTCCATTTTAAGAAGCCGGCACTGCACAGTACTACGGTACCAAAAATCAAGATGCCTGCTGGTCCATTACTTTGGCTTTCATTGTTTACAACCGGCAACAGGGTGGCATACTGTGCTTCGGCTACGGTTTCCTCATCTTTTTTTGCAGTGGCGTCTTCCTGCCAGTTGTTTAAGTTGGTTCCGGTTAAACTGCCTAGTTGTTGCAGTTCATTCTTTCTTCTTTTTTTCAGGTCCTGTAAATATTTTTTTCCTTCATCGCAGGTAAAATCCCCGGTGGCGGGATGCGTGATTACGTACCTTGCCTGGAAGACTTCCGTATTGGGCGTAACCTGGAAGCTCAGGTCCTGCGCAAAAGAATTACGGTTGTAACGAAAATGCAATCTTGTAAAATGAACATTCTTGCTGCCATTGTCAGGCGCATCATTTTCAACATCACCATAGTCAGTCCAGTCTTTACCAGCCAGCCACCACACACCACTTTGCACCAGGTCCTGCTCAGAAGGTGCTGTGGCAATGCAGGGGTCGCAATGGTAAAAGTTTTGCGGACTCACATCCCAGGCATATTCTAAAAAGGCCACACTTTTATTTTCCTTATCCCATTGGTGCGTGAAAAGATTGCCATAAAAACTACCGAAATTCTTTTGTACAAAAAGCGGTACGTTGTTGCCGGTCGGGATATTTACGTTGCGGTAATTGGTGCATTCAATGCGGCCTTTGCGGGTGAAGGCATACACGATCAGGTCCTGGTAGCCATCTGCATTGGCCATACCTAAACGGATAGGCAACATAAACTTGGGCGAGTTAAAACTGATCTGAATAGGACTGAGAAAATTATTGTTCAGTTTCTTTTTTTCTTTCTCATTCACCTTTACCACAAAAAATTTCAGGTTGCTTTTAATGTAAGGGTCCAGTACTTCGGCGGCGCCTTCCGGTATTTTATAGCCGTTGGTGGTTAGCCATTCTTTTAAGCCGCCACTTTCTTTGGCGCTTAAAATTAAAATATCATATTCACCCACTAAATATTGGGCTTCTACTTTTACACCAAGGTCTTTTTTTCTTACCTTATTATATTCTGATACAGATACTTCATTCAGGGCACGTGGCATAGCGATATCAAACATTTTATCTTCTGCTTCCGCATTGCATGGGTTCTGATCCCAATACTCAACCAGTCTTGGTGCGCTGTAATCATTCAGCCGCTGAAAGATGGTAGGGTCTACCACATGCACATCTTCTTTGTGCAGCACCACCGGTACCGGTACCACCATGGCAAAATCTTTTGCATCGCCTTTAAAATCGTTGTACATGGTAATGATGGTTTTGTTTCCATCCCTTACCAGTATTACCTGCGATGTTTTATTTTTTAGTGTGCCATCGGCTTTGCTTACATAAAAACCGCAAAAGGAAAACAGTATAGGGGAGAGGACGATGATGGCCCCTATGATCAATAGTTTGTGTTTCATAATTAAATGTTTAATTGTTATAGAGATAAATGATTGTACGTTTTTAACAGTGGTGGTTTGGAGACCGCGTTGGTTGACTGCCATTGAAAGGCGGCCCCTTTAAACCATTTGTCTAGCAGGGGAACAATGGGTTGCGAACATACCAACACCAGTATGGGAGCGCCATTCATAAATTTAAACGCGGTTAAATAAAAGGAGACAGCAGCCACGGCAATGCTCCACGTTATTTTTGCGAGCTGGTGATTGGGCGTTGTTTTAGGATCGCTGATCATAAAAAAGCAAAACAACAATATACTTCCGGTGCTGATGGATTGCACAAAATAATCCATGGGCCAGCCCAGGTAAATGACCTGGCGGATAAACAACAGGCCGCCAAAACTGAATAAAAAGGCGAGGCTCACATCCAGCTTTTGCACTTTGGTGGTAATGATAAACCCAAGGCAAAAAGCGGCAAACAATATCACAGCGCCGCTTCCCCATTGCCCCGGACTGATCCAGGCATTTTGCGTAATGAAAACGGTAATCACAATGGCGAGTGCAGAAGGATTAAAAATATGTTTGCCATTGATGCGGAGAATGTATTTGGATGCGATGGAAATAAAGGCTGCTAATGCAGCAACGCCAACTGTGTTGGTTTTTAATAAGAGGCATAGCCCCAAAGATGAAATAACAGCAGAAGGCAAGCCCGTTCTTATGTTGGCCCAGCAAGGTGCCTGCTTTTTTTTGAAGAAAGACCGGGTGGTTTCACAAAACAATTGGGTAAGCAAACTGGTAGCTAAATAAGTTGCATACAGCCACCACCCGCCATTACAGCCCAGGTAAAAAATACCATAGGTTAAAAATACACATTGAAAAATAATTTGAAAATACCGGGCATCTTTTAATAATGGCGTAAAAAACATAACAGTTGATTTTGCTTATTGGATGAAAAGGCAACATGAATTACATAGACCAACTGTTAAAAAAAAGCGAATGCAGGCAAAATAAATATTTGTGGAAAAGTTGATGAGATGCATCGCCTGAGGTAAGTATAATAGAATTATTTGCATTGAGACTGGAGGTAGTAATTTTTATCCTATGTTTGATGTGGCGGCAACACAGTGCTGCCTGAAAATTAATGGTTGATTGACATTATCAAAAACAAACATTGTTTCCATAATGAGATACCAGGTGTATGTTATTGAGTTATCGAAAAGAGTATTTACAGAAAACGTCCAATTCAGGGCAGCCAATCCGCAGTTTAACGGAGTGCTTCAGTGCCTGTATGTAGGCATGACGAGCAAGACGCCTGCGGAAAGATTTAAACAACACAAAACCGGGTACGTAAATAAAAAAGGGCACAAGCTGTCTGCCAATATCGTTCAAAAATACGGTACCTACTTACGTCCCAGCTTGTATGATGATATCAATCTAAAATCAATGAACCGCCAGGAGGCCCTGGCAATGGAAGAAAAACTGGCCCTGGATTTAAGAAGGAAGGGCTATGCGGTTTGGTTCAACTAATTGAAATTATATTCAACCTGGAAATCTTATTAAATGAGTTTTATAAAAAATATTTTTAAAAGAAAAGAAGCTCCTGTTAAATCTTACCAAGATTTTTGGAACTGGTTTAAAAAAAATGAAAAGGCCTTTTTTAACGTTGTAAAAAAAGAAGAAAATATAGACGAAGACTTCTTTGAAAAAATTTCTCCAAAGCTGGACGAGATAAAAGAAGGCTATTTTTACGTAACGGGTATGTATGACGATAATACTGTCGAGTTAATTCTCACTGCAGATGGCAACATAAAGCATATTGTGTTTGTGGAAGAACTTGTTAGCGCAGCTCCAGCTATTGCCGGGTGGAAATTTACCGCTCTCAAACCTGCTTTGGAAATAAAAAATATAGCTATTGAAATGAGTGGCTATCGTTTTGACAAAGAAAATATTTTTTTCTACTCCAACGATTTGCCTGGATACCCTGATGAAATAGATGTTGTGCTTGTGCATAACGACCTGGATGAAAGCAATGAAACTCAGATAGTCAGCGGTACTTACATTTTCCTGGACAATTTACTGGGCGAGCTTGACTCAATCACCGGGATAGATAATATTAAGATTGTTGGAAAAGAAGCTGCGGAAAAAGAGCTTATTCCTGTGGTAAAACTCAAAGACTTCTTAACCTGGCGGGAAAAAGAGTTTATAGAGAAATACCATGGAACACGGCACAACACAGAAAGCGATAGTTATTCCAACTTCGAGGCTGAATTGAAAAACGGAAATATGTTGCTGGCTATTATTAATACTGATTTGTTGGATTGGGACGGTAAAGCATCACATCCCTGGGTTGCTGTATTTACCATTCAATATGACGGAACCGCCACCAATGGAATGCCAGGCGACAGCGACTATCAATTAATGAACAAAATTGAAGATGATATGATGCTTCAACTTAAAGATACCGATGGCTATCTGAACATCGGGCGCCAAACGGCCGATGGAGAAAGAGAAATTTATTTTGCCTGCAACGATTTTCGTAAACCATCAAAAGTTTTTTTTGCAGCGCAACAGGCATACTCCAATAACTTCACCATTGAATTTGATATTTACAAAGACAAGTATTGGCAATCATTTAACCGGTTTAACAATTGCTAGCTTCAAAAAACTTGTGCGTTCAATCACTTCGTCTCCTCAAAAACACCTGTTTGCCGGTTCTTTCTTACATTGTCCCAATTAAAATAACGGCCATTCATGGCAACATAAACGCCAACGGACAGGCTTTGCGCAAAGGCCAGCGCACTGCCGAGATTGAACAAGCCATCCGAGCTGCCGAACTTAATCGGAATCATAGCACCGGTGAGGATGATGGTTTTATTGATTTTTTTCTGTGCAATTATTTTCGCCGTTTCCGCCATGGTATCGGTGCCATGTGTGATGACGATTTTTGTTTCATCGCATTGATTACATTGGTGTACAATCAGCTCCCGGTCTTCGGCCGTCATTTCAAGGCTGTCGATCATCATCAAGGTTCGTATTTCAACGGCCACTTTGTTGCGCCCCATTTCAAGCAGGTCACTCAGGTGGGTATCTTTAAAATACAATTGTCCGTTTAGTTCATTGTACTCTTTGTCAAAAGTGCCACCGGTAATAAATATGCGAATCGCCATCTAAATCAATTTAGGTTATGAAGATAATAGAATTTGCGTTGTGATGGTTGCTGTGGCACTTAAATCCGAGTGTAATAAGCTTTTGGGAAGTCCGGCGTTGGTAAACTTGCCAGGCTAAATGCTGAATAGGGAAAAGCATGTAAAAACTGTGTAACCTTTGAACGGCGTTTTATCCGATGCCCTGTAAAGTAAGTAGCCGCTTAAATATTTCTCTTGTCATTGCACCGGGTTTTCCATCCCCAATAGTATGGCCATCGATGTTTAAAACAGGTAAAACAATTTTTGTTGTACTGGTGATGAAAGCCTCTTTAACGGTACTAATTTGTTCAGGATAGATAGCTGCCGCCGCCGTGTTGAATCCTGTTAATTGCAATATTTTTTTTCGGGTGATGCCATGCAGGATATTTTTATCCGGCGTAATGATTTCATCATTGTTTGTTACGATAAGAAAATTGGATCTCGGGCATTCGCCAATGCCTGAAGCGCTGTGGTACAATACATCACCTGCATTGTTTTGCCGGATGAATTGTTGTAAGCGGATGGCCTGCAGGTAGTCGATGGTTTTAACATAAGGCGATTGCCGCTGGTGTTCGAACGTTACCAGCCGGATGCCTTTTTCAAACCCCGTTTTATCAAACGTAAAGGCAGATTGAGTGATGAGCAGGTTCGGTTTTGCCAACGTATAGCCATCTTCAGCATAGCCACCGGTAAGCGTAATTTTGATACCCGAATCCGGCAGGTTATTTTTTTTCATTAATTGCCGGATGATTTCTTTTAACGTATCACGATCAAAAGGAACCGGTAAAAATAGGTCAGCAGCGGAAGCATAGAACCTGTCCAGGTGATCCTCCAAAAACACGGGTTCTCCCTGGATGGTTTTGAAAAAATCAAAAATACCATAGCCACGTTGGATCGATAAATCGCTGATTAAAATTTTAGCATCCTGTTTCAAAACAAAGTCGTCATTGATCAACACATAATTGGCACTCATTTTTGTATGCGGTTGTATTTTTTTAAAATGGGGATTACCTTGTCCAGCGGCAATGCTGCTATTGTATTGCCGTTTCTTCCCACCGTGGTGGTGGCAGTAAACAGCGAGTTAATGATTGCTTCTTCAGTAGCTTCAATTACCGCCATGAACAGCGGCGAGGTAGCATCGTTTTGCAATAGCGGCGTATTGATTACGGCGTTGTCACTATTATACGGAACCCTTACTTCGGTGGCAGTTGAAAAAGCAATCACATAATCGCCACTGCCGTTAGATGTAATGCCCCCGGTTTTACCCAGCCCCAGCAGGGCACGTTTGGCCAGGCGCATGAGGTTGCGGTTATCCAGCGGCGCATCGGTTGCCACAATGATCATACACGACCCGTCTACATTGTTCAGCAGCCGATCGCTGAATTCAAATTGTCCCAATGCTTCACCCACCGGCGCACCTGCCACCTGCAGCACGCCGCCGAAATTGGACTGCACCAATACACCTACAGTATACCCACCAAGACTTGCCGGCAATTTTCTTGAGGCGGTTCCTATACCTCCCTTAAAACCAAAGCAAACAGTTCCGGTTCCTGCACCCACGGCACCTTCCTGCACCAGGTTAGTGTTGGCGTTTTGCAGCGCAGTCAATACATCTTCCCGGGTAACATGCCTGCCGCGTATATCATTTAGATAGCCGTCGTTGGTTTCGCCTACGACGGCATTCACCGAAGCTACTTTTTCATTGCCAGGCTGGCTGAGCGTGTAACCAATCAGCGCCTCCATGGCTACAGGCACACTCAGTGTATTAGTGAGTACGATGGGTGTTTCCAGGTTGCCCAGTTCATTCACCTGGGTGCTGCCCGCCAGTTTACCAAACCCATTGCCGACATACACTGCGGCCGGTACTTTTTGTTGAAAAATATTTCCGTCATGCGGAACGATCACCGTAACGCCGGTACGAATACTATCACCTTTTATCAATGTGGCATGGCCCACTTTTACGCCGGCCACATCCGTAATACTGTTCAGCCGGCCGGTTTTCATCACACCAATTTTTACCCCGTACTCACGTGCCCGTTTGCGTTCCTGCGCCTGTAGCAGGCATGGGGCACACAATAAAAAAAACAAGCCTATTTGTTTACGCATGACAACAATGAAAATTTTTTTAAAGATAAATCATTGCGTTTATTGGTGATGGGGTTTTGTGTGGAGAGTCCTGAATTTTTATTGAGTTCTGAAGCCTTTATTCTACACTTCCAAAGTAGTGTGTATCGCATCTTGCCAATTAAACATTTTACGATATCTTTCAGCCAAATTTAACTCCTTAAACATTCAGATGAAAAAGCTTGCCAGTTGCCTTTCTCTTGTTGCTGTTGTGTTATTCTTTAACAGCTGTAGTACTAAAGATACAAATGCCCGTAAAGTATTACTCTTTACCAAAACAAAAGGGTATCACCATGAGTCGATTCCTGCGGGTATTGCAGCCATACAAAAGATTGGTAAGGATAACAACTTTAGTGTGGAAGTGGATTCAAGTTCCAAAGTATTTAACGATGCAGACCTTAAACAATACAAAGCCGTAATTTTTTTAAGCACCACCGGCAATATTTTAAATAGTGATGAACAGGTGGCACTGCAACGCTATATACAGGCTGGTGGTGGTTTTATGGGTATACATGCGGCTGCAGACGCTGAGTATAACTGGGCCTGGTACAATAAATTGGTGGGCGCTTATTTTAAAAGCCACCCCGGCAACCCCAATGTAAGAAAGGCAACGGTGGATATTACAGACACCGCTTTTATTGCAACAAAAGGCCTGCCTGCAAAATGGGAGCGTACAGATGAATGGTACAATTATAAAAATATCAATGCCGATTTAAAAGTAGTTGCTACACTGGATGAAGACAGTTATGAAGGTGGCGAGAATGGCAAAAATCATCCAATTGCATGGTACCATGATTTTGATGGAGGACGTGCATTTTACACCGGTGGCGGGCACACTACAGAAAGCTATAGCGAACCGTTATTTCTGCAGCACCTTGCAAATGGGATACACTATGCCATGGGTGCGGATACTGCCAAACTGGATTATACAAAAGCATATGCAACTAAAACGCCGGAAGAAAACCGGTTTACAAAAACAGTACTCACCAACGACCTCAATGAGCCAATGGAAATTGCTGTTACTCCAACGGGTGTTGTTTATATGGTAGAGCGCTCCGGTAGTTTTTACGCTTACAAACCAGCAGACAATACCACTAAGTTGATTTATAAATTCAAGGTATTGCCGGATACAAAAAAAGCTTTTGGAAATGGCTTATTGGGTATGACGATTGATCCTGATTTTGCAACCAACAAGTTCGTTTATTTTTTCTATTCACCGGATTCATTGCCCACACCAGCCCACCAGAATATCTCCCGGTTTAAAATGATCACGGAAGATTCCATTGACCTGGCTTCTGAAAAAGTGATTATCCAGGTAGCGATAGATCCTGAAGTGAGTGCTCATACAGGCGGTTCGCTGGCCTGGGATAAAAACAAGAACCTGTTTATTTCTACAGGTGACAATACCGTACCTTTTGAGTCGAATGGCTATGCACCGCTGGATGAAAGGCCGGGCAGGCTTACATTTGACGCACAGCGTTCAGCGGGCAACACCAACGATCTTCGTGGTAAAGTGATACGCATTCACCCCGAAGCAGATGGCTCTTATACAATACCGGATGGCAACTTATTTGCAAAAGGAACCTCCGGCACAAGGCCCGAGATATATACCATGGGGTGCCGTAATCCCTACCGCATCGCTGTCAACCAGGCCACCTCTACCTTGTATTGGGGCGAAGTTGGTCCGGATGCAGGCGAGGACTCCAGGTATGATCCACGGGGGTATGATGAATTTAACCAGGCAAAAAAAGCCGGGAATTTTGGCTGGCCTTATTTTGTAGGTGACAGTAAAGCGTATCATGATTCTGATTTCGCTACGCACGCTATCGGCCCTTTATTTGACATCAATGCACCCGACAATAATTCCCCCAATAATACCGGCCTTAAAAAAATACCTGCGCCTACCAAAGCCATGGTCTGGTATCCATACCGTGTATCACCCGAGTTCCCGGATTTAGGTGAAGGTGGCCGGGCAGCCATTGCTGGTTATTTCTATCATTATAATAAAAGCCTTGCAAAGAAAAACAGCATACCTGAGTATTATGATAACAGTTTGTTTGTGATGGACTGGATGCGCAACTGGGTGTTTGCTTTGCGTTTTGATGAACACGAAAACTATCAACGCATGGAAGCTTTCATGCCACTGACAGGAGATTTCAGGCGACCCATTGATATGGATATAACACCGGAAGGCATTATGTATGTGTTGGAATATGGTGCTGTGTATGGCGCCGACAATGATGATGCAAGATTGGTGCGTATAGACTATAACGCTGGTAACCGGGCGCCTGTGGCAAAAATCAGTGTGGAGGATAGCATTGGATTGGCGCCGCTGAAAGTTGATTTTAGCAGTGGCAGCAGTTATGATTATGATGAGGATGACCAGCTGAAATATGAATGGACATTTGAAGGCAATAAGGTTGGTTCAACAGAGGCAAACCCAACCTATACTTTCAACAATAAGGGCGTATATAAAGTATCATTAAAAGTAACCGATCCTTCAGGCCTGAGCTCAATTGATACAATGGAAATAAAAGCAGGCAACACGGTACCGGAAGTAGCCATCAACACCACGGGCAACAGTTCGTTTTATTTTGGTGATGCTTCACTGGGGTATGCAGTGGAAGTAAAAGATAAGGAAGATGCAACGATTGATCCCAACCGCATTCATGTTAAACTGGATTATATACCAAAAGAACAGGGCACCTATAAAACCGTCCAGGGAAAAAGTGCCTGGGTGATGCCTGGCAAAACACTGATAGCTTCCGCAGATTGTAAGGCTTGCCATACGGTAGACCATACTGTTGTTGGCCCGGCCTTTACGGCCATTGCAGCAAAATATGCAAGCCAGCCGGGTGAGATAGCCAGGCTTGCAGGTAAAATCATAAGCGGTGGCGCCGGTGTGTGGGGCAATCATTACATGAATGCCCATCCGCAATTAAGTAAAGACAATGCTACCACTATTGTAAAATATATCCTGTCGCTGGCACAGCAAAAAACACAGGATAGTCTTGCAGCTACAGGTACTGTTACACTTAAGCAACCTGCAGGTGCGCCAGGCGGTACCTGGGCGATAAGGGCAACCTATACTGATGGCGGTAATGGGGTAGTACCGTTAACAGGTAGCAGGGAGTTGGTGTTAAGACAGCCCACTATACAGGCAGAAGATGCGGACGTAGTTAACCGCATACAACGCGATGATAAAATGCTCGGCAGCATTCATAACAAATCTTATTTTGTATTAAAGGGCATCGACCTGAAGAGCATCAAAAATATTATTTATTACTATTCATCCGCAAAAATAGATGCTACGCTGGAAGTGCATATTGATTCACCAAAAGGTGCTGTTGTAAGTACATTAAATTATCAGCAAACCGGCGACTGGAATAAGTTTAAGCGGGTAAGCGCCGTAGTCAATGATCCTGGTGGTATACACGATTTGTACTTTGTGTTCAAGAAAGATACAGAACCGAATCACGATATGTTTGCGCTGGATTGGTTGAGGTTTGAGCAGTAGAGGCGCATACAACGGATGTCTGATGGCTGATTTTTTGATGTCTGATTTCTTTTGGCTTGAAGAGTTTTTAGTTTGTTTGTTTTGGCTGCCCTCTGTATATAAAGGAACATTAACTTTAAACAGGTTGTTGGCTTTGCAGCAACCGTAAAAAATTACCAATGAATTTTGATCCTGGCAACAGCATAATTAAACTTTGCGCACAAGGTATGGAGGCCGAGGGGAAAGGTGAGAAGGAAGAAGCCCATAGGCTATTTCTTCAGGCCTGGGATGAAGCTGTAAGTGACTTTGAAAAATTTACTGCAGCTCATTATGTTGCCCGGCATCAAAAAAATGTTGCAGATAAATTGAAGTGGGACGAAATGGCTTTACAATCAGCATTGAGAATAAATGATGAAACAATGCAAGTACATTATCCTTCCCTTTACCTCAACATAGCAAAATGTTTTGAAGATTTAAAGGAGTTTGGCAAGGCCAAAGAAAATTATCGATCGGCACTTTTGTTTTCGAAAATGCTACCAGACGATGGCTATGGAAATATGATAAGAAGTGGAATTAGAAACGGAATAGAAAGAGTTTCGCAATACTAAATTGACTGGACACAATTATTCAGGGTCTTCAAATTATAAAGTTCACAGGCAATGTTGCCGCTTAAATTATGTTGTAAAATTGAGCGTCAACTATTTTTATAAAATAAACGTTAGCTGATATTTTAATATGCCACATTGCTTTTCAACATTTAGAAATGAAAATAATAATTCGGTCGAGACTGTAATAATACAACCACTTCAAAATGAAAATTCGACGGAATCAATTTTCGTTCTTATTAAAGAGGATAAAACCTATAAACCAATATTAAATCTAAAAATTACAACAGGAAATTCGTCTCCTTTTAAAGACACTCAAATATTCAATGATGTGG
Organism: Chitinophagales bacterium; assembly: GCA_038210625.1. Classification (GTDB taxonomy): domain Bacteria; phylum Bacteroidota; class Bacteroidia; order Chitinophagales; family Chitinophagaceae; genus Ferruginibacter. The sequence continues at coordinate 25,969 of JBBQWL010000066.1, forward strand.
TACTAATTGGTTGCGACGATTCTTTTGTAACGTTTAATTTAAATACAAGAAAACAAACTATAATTTCATTAGATGGATATTTCGGCAATTTTAGAATACATGACGATAAGGTATTTGTTTGCTCTGCCAGCGATGTTACATGTCTTTCATTAGGTGGGGAAATTAAGTGGAAGTCAGAGTCAATTGCGATAGACGGAGTAATTATCAATTCGTTTGAAAATAGTATCATTTATTGCTCATGCGAATGGGATCCTCCCGGAGGATGGCAACCTTGCCAATTGGATTTCTTGTCTGGTACTACTCTTAAAAATATCACCTAATACGATTTTTTTTAGCCTGATTATCCATGTCAAAAGGTCTTCTTTTCGCTCCGCGTCTCCCATTCAAACGCTTCCCAGGCGATGTCTCTGCACAAATTATTTTAATCTCACAACCAGCTCAAGTTGCAGGACTCGCCGACCTGTCAAGGCGGGTTGTATCTACTTTGTTTTGCTCTGAATTGTAGATTCCAAGAATTTGCGGAGATGGGTATAATAATTTGCAACTATCAGTATCGCCTACACGCAATTTTATTTTCGCTAAAAAAATCGTTGTAAATTACGTATTCAACTACTCCTTATGCGTTCCACCTTTCTACTTATTTTTTCAGCCATACTAATGAATGCAGTCAATGCACAAATAGCCAAAGCGCCGTTGGTAAAAGAAGGCGAGGGGCCATGGCCCCAGTTAATTATCCGCGGCGTTACCCTGATCAACAGCACCGGTGCACCACCCATTGGGCCGGTAGATATTGTAGTAGAGAATAACCGCATTGTAAACATCGCCAATGTAGGCGCACCGGGCGTTCCCATCGATACCAAACGTCGCCCGCAGCTAAAGGAAGGGGGTAAAGAACTGCAGGCGGAAGGCATGTATTTATTGCCTGGTTTTATTGACATGCATGGACATATTGGTGGTACAGAACAAGGCACACCGGCAGAATATGTTTTTAAATTATGGATGGCACATGGCATCACCACCATCCGCGAACCCGGTAGTGGCAATGGCATTGAATGGGTGCTGGATGAAAAAAAATTAAGTGCCGAAAATAAAATTACAGCGCCCCGCATTTTTGCTTATTCCTTTTTTGGCCAGGGAGCCAAACAGCCCATCAGCACGCCAGAGCAGGCCATTAACTGGGTGAGGGAAAATCAAAAGAAAGGCGCGGATGGCGTGAAGTTTTTTGGTGCTGCTCCGCAGATAATGGATGCCGCATTAAGGGAAAATAAAAAGCTTGGCTTGCGGAGCGCCTGTCATCATGCGCAAATGGATGTGGCCCGATGGAATGTGTTGAACTCTGCCCGGGCGGGATTAACATCAATGGAACACTGGTATGGTTTGCCCGAAGCAATGTTTGATGATAAGACGATACAGAACTATTCGCTCAATTATAATTATGCCAATGAAGCGGATCGCTTTGGTGAAGCGGGCAGGCTTTGGAAACAGGCAGCACCGCCCTACAGCGAGAAATGGAATAAGGTGATGAATGAATTGATTGCACTGGATTTTACATTGGACCCCACCTTTAATATTTATGATGCC
>JBBQWL010000067.1:0-27537 GCA_038210625.1 Chitinophagales bacterium
CCCATATATAAAGCCTGCTTTACCAATTGTTTGCCAACCATTCCGGTTGCACCGAATATAATCAGGTTCATTTTGATTTAATTTTTTGTTGAAGATACTCGATAAAATATCAAATTAATTTTCCTTTAAAACATCAGCAAAGAAAGCTTTATGCCGCTTCATAAATGTTTTGACCAATGGACAAAGCGATAATATTTTCAGCTGTTTTTTACGGGCATATTCAACTGCAGTATTAACAAGTTTCTTACCAATATTTTGTCCTTTTAACGGGTCATTTGCTTAGGTACGGTGAATGATCATCAGTTGATCAGATGTTAATGTATAGTCTGGTTCCGCCAGGTTATTTTCTTCACCGCTATAAAAAAATACCTTTATTCAAATTTTTTATGCTGGATATCCAGTTTTAATTTTTATTGAATTTACTAAAAAAGTTTTTTTGTTAATAAAATCTGCCACATATTTGCACAACGAAATGAAAATACAAAATACATATAGCAAAATCTGGTGGTGGCAATCATTATTATGATGTGTCGCAATGCTATGTATGTACTAACTATATTAAGGCCCCGACACATTGTGTTGGGGTTTTTTAATTTAAATTTTTCGGGTTTTTTAAAATAACGTTCACAAAAAATACGCATGAGGAAGATTATTATTGACACAACCTGTAAAAAATTGCTCGCGGATGTGTTTACACCGGTAGGTATTTATCTCAGGTTAAGAGATCGTTTCAGAGATACTATTTTGCTGGAAAGCAGCGATTTTCATGCAGGTGAAAACAGCTATACTTTTATCGGTATCAATGCTATTGCAGGTATTGAAATCAGCAACACCGCTGTGCTGGAATTTAAACTACCGGGACAGCCACAGGAAAAAATCGCTATTGCAAACCCGACAGATGTTCCTCAACTATTGTGGGATTTTATGCAACGCTTTGAAATAAAAACTCCGGCAGCAAAGCCCATCAGTGTTGCGCAAGGATTATTTGGTTACAGCACGTATGATGCGGTTCAGTTTTTTGATTCTATAACGCTTAATAAAAAGAAGAACGCTGCAATACTGGATGGTAGTGAGTTTTCGGCAGCAGAAATTCCGCTGATGCGCTATCGCTTGTATCAATATGTAATTGCCATCAACCATTTTAAAGATGAATTATTTATTTGCGAAAATGCTATTGAAGGTATTCAGAGCGAGGTGGAACTGGTAGAGAGTTTGATTCGCAGCAAAGACGTACCAACTTTTCCCTTTAAAGCGAAGGGGGAGGAAAGCTCCAATCAAACAGATGAGCACTACATGGATATGGTGAAAAAAGGAATCGCCAGTTGTCACCGCGGAGATGTTTTTCAGATTGTATTGAGCAGAAGATTTGAGCAGTCATTTACCGGCGATGAGTTCAATGTATACCGTGCCTTACGCAGTATAAATCCAAGCCCGTATTTATTTTATTTTGATTATGGCGATTATAAACTGTTCGGGTCATCGCCCGAAAGCCAGCTGATTGTACAAAACGGAAAAGCCATTGTGCATCCCATTGCGGGAACCTTCAGGCGCACAGGTAATGACGAAACTGACAAGGCATTGGCTGTACAGCTGGAACATGATGAAAAAGAAAATGCGGAACACGTAATGCTGGTAGACCTGGCAAGAAACGACCTGAGCAGGATGTGCAATGAAGTAGAAGTTACACAGTACAAAAAAGTGAATTATTATTCGCACGTGATTCACCTGGTGAGCGAAGTACAGGGCAAGGTAGGGGCAGAGACAAATCCTTTTAAATTGCTCGCAGTAAGTTTTCCGGCGGGTACGTTAAGTGGTGCGCCCAAGTTTAAAGCCATGCAATTGATCGACGGCTATGAGCCAACTGTTAGAAGTTATTATGGTGGGGCTATCGGCTCCATTGGTTTTGATGGCAGTTGCAACCATGCCATTATGATACGTACTTTTTTAAGTAAAAATAATACGCTGATTTGCCAGGCCGGCGCAGGTATAGTGGCGGCAAGCAATCCTGCCAGCGAATTGCAGGAAGTAAACAATAAGTTAAACGCATTAAAACAAGCCATTGTTCTGGCGCAAAATATCTGAGATGAAAATATTGGTATTTGATAATTATGATTCCTTTACATACAACCTTGTTCATTTGGTAGAAAAGATTACCAATGAAAAAGTGGATGTATTTCGCAATGATCAGATTGCATTGGATGACGTGAACGCCTACGATAAAATTATTTTATCGCCAGGGCCGGGCATACCGGAAGAAGCAGGTTTATTATTGCCGCTGATTAAAAAGTATGCGGCCACTAAATCTATACTGGGCGTATGTTTGGGGCACCAGGCAATTGGCCAGTCATTTGGCGGCACGTTGAAAAATTTAGACAAAGTATATCATGGCATTGCTACCAAAATTAATATTCTTAATGAACAGGCTCTTGTCTTAAAAGGATTGGGTAAGGAAGTTGAAGTGGGCCGCTACCATAGCTGGATTGTTGATAAAGAAAATTTTCCGGCAGACCTGGAGATTACTGCGGTGGATGACAATGGTTATGTAATGGCACTGCAGCATATAACCTATGATGTGCAGGGCGTGCAGTTTCACCCGGAAAGTGTATTGACGCCATTGGGGGAGAAGATGATGCGCAATTGGCTGGGAGATAGTTATAAGTTATGAGTGACAAGGTGACGAGTTGAAAAACATTACTGATTGTAAAATAAGCATCTTTTTAAATAATAATTCTCCAGCTCCTTACAGTGTGGAGGCAATTTTCCGGTCTCGGATAAGTGACCAGTGTAAAACAAGGCAAATGAAAAAGATATTAAACTATTTATTCGAACACAAAACACTCCCTGCGGAACAGGCGAAGGAGGTATTGTTGAATATTTCTAAAGGGCTGTATAATGAAAGTGAAATAGCCTCTTTTATAACTGTGTTTTTAATGCGTAGCATCACCATTGCGGAGCTACAGGGTTTCCGGGATGCGTTGCTGGAACTTTGTATACCGGTAAACCTGAATGGGCAGGAAGTGATGGACATAGTAGGTACAGGAGGCGATGGAAAAAATACATTTAACATATCAACGCTTAGTTGTTTTATTGTTGCCGGCACCGGAAACAAAGTGGCTAAACATGGCAACTATGGCGCTTCTTCCATCAGCGGGGCAAGCAATGTAATGGAACAGCTGGGCTACAAATTTAAAAATGATGTGGATGCATTGAACCGGGAAATAGACAACGCCAATATCTGTTTTTTGCACGCGCCTTTATTTCATCCTGCATTAAAAGTAGTAGGCCCTATTCGTAAAAATTTAGGCGTTCGTACTTTTTTTAATATGCTGGGCCCGATGGTAAATCCGGCGGCTCCCAAACACCAGCTGGTAGGTGTTTATAATTTGGAGATGGCAAGAATCTACAATTATTTATTGCAACAATCCAACAGCAATTTTACCATCATCCATGGGCTGGATGGCTATGATGAAATTTCCTTAACCGGCGACACCAAAGTGATTACCAATAGCGGCGAAAAAATTATGAGTGCCGAAACATTGGGCAAACGAACTGTAAACGCCGCCGACATTTATGGTGGCGATACAACCGCGGAAGCAGCCGCCATATTTATGCATATTTTAAAAGGAGAAGGCACCTGGTCGCAGAATGCCGTGGTATTGGCCAACTCGGCAATGGCATTACAGTGTACAGGTAAATATGCCGATTATGAAACCTGCTACCAGCTGGCGGTTGAAAGTCTTGAAAGTGGCAGGGCCCTGGAAGCACTGAAAAAACTGTGTGCATAATTTAATTTTACAGCGAAACCATAGCATCAATTTTATACAATTCTATTTTTACACCTACTACTGAATGAATATTTTAGATACCATCATTGCACATAAAAAAACGGAAGTAGCACAAGCCAAATTACAAACTCCTGTACAGGAGTTGATGCAAGCTGAATTGTATAACCGTACTACATTTTCCTTAATTCAGTTTTTGCTGGATGAATCCAAAACGGGCATCATTGCAGAGTTTAAAAGACAATCTCCTTCCAAGGGAATTATTAATGATAAGGCGGATGTGGTGGAGGTTACGAAAGCGTATACACAATACGGCGCCAGCTGTTTGTCGGTGCTTACCGATCAGCATTTTTTTGGCGGCAGCAATACTGACTTAATCAGAGCGAGGGTAAATAATATCCCTATTTTGCGCAAAGATTTTATAGTGGATGAATACCAGATTACCGAAGCAAAAGCCATCGGTGCAGATGTAATCTTGCTAATTGCGGCTTGCCTTACTCCCGCCAGGGTAACAGAACTTGCTTTGTTTGCAAAGTCGCTCCAGTTGGAAGTATTGCTTGAAATACACAATGAAGACGAGTTGCAGCATATTTGCCCGGCTACTGAAATTGTGGGTGTAAACAACCGCGATCTCAAAACTTTTACGGTTGATATCAACCGGTCTATTGCGCTCAGTAAGCAAATACCCGGCGACAAGATTAAAATTGCAGAAAGTGGCATCGATCGTATTGAAACAATCAGTATCTTCAAAAATGCCGGCTTTAAAGGTTTTTTAATTGGAGAAAACTTTATGAAACAACCTGATCCATCGATTGCTTTTGCCCATTTTGTTCAACAATTAAATACTGCAATTATAAAATGAGAGTAAAAGTTTGTGGCATTACACAAGAAGAGCAAATGATTAAATTGCCTGAAACAGGTGCCACTTTTGCCGGACTTATTTTTTATCCAAAATCGCCCCGTTACGTGCTGCGGCAAATGACGACCAGCCAGATTAAAAAAGAAACCAATGTTAATAAAGTAGGTGTATTTGTAAATGCATCGATAGAAGAAGTGTTGTACATGGTAGATGAATGCCGGTTGCACATGGTGCAGTTACATGGCGATGAAACACCCCGTTACTGCGAAAAAATTGCCGACTATATTTCAGTTGTAAAAGCGTTTCGTATCAGCGACAGCGACAATATAGCCTGGCGAATAAAAGACTATATGGATGTTTGTGATATGTTTATGTTTGATACGGAAGGAGCTGGTTATGGCGGTACCGGTAAAAAATTCGACTGGAATAAACTGCATGGGGTGGAAGTGGGGAAGCCGTATTTTTTAAGTGGAGGAATTGAACCGGGCGACATAGAAAAATTAAAAGCGTTCAGTAAATTGCCCGAGGCCAAAGCTTTATTTGCAATAGATATCAATAGTAAATTTGAATTGGTGCCCGGCATTAAAGACATGGAAAAAATTAAAAAATTTATACAACAATTATAAACAGAAAAAAGAAACGATGAACATTAAGGTATGTGGTATCACGCAATTAAAACAATTGCAGCAGTTAGATGGTTTAAATATTGATTTTGCCGGCCTGATTTTTTATAAGGAATCGCCCCGTTATGTGGTAGGTAAAATATCTAAAGAAGAACTGGAATCTACCGACTTTGATATTAAAAAAACAGGCGTATTTGTAAATGCGGAGTATGATGAAATTATGCAGATGGTAGAAGATTACGGTTTGGATGTAGTGCAGTTGCATGGTGAAGAAACGCCTGAATTATGTGAGCAGTTATCAGACAGTGTAGAAGTGATAAAGGCGTTCAGTATTGGTGCGGATACAGGTTCAATAGATGAGCTGGTGGCTGATTACGATGCAGTGTGCGATTATTATTTATTTGATACCGCAGGAAAAAATGGCGCGGTGGGTGGCACGGGGAAACAGTTTGACTGGAAGCTGTTGAAAAAAAGTAAAATCGAAAAGCCGTTCTTTTTAAGTGGTGGCATCGGACTGGGAGATGCGGTAAAAGTAAAGGCTTTTAAACACCCCGATTTTATCGGCATAGATATCAACAGTAAGTTCGAGAAAGAGCCTGGCGTAAAAGATATGGCATTGGTGTTGCAGTTAAAGCAGGCATTGAAATAGTCGTGCATTCCATTTTATTTGTCTGTCAATTTAGGGAATTATAATTCCAGTTCAGGAATAGGTGGTCCGGACTTATAAGCTATGTGGTAAATAGTTGCATCGCCCTCTTGTACGCCAAACCTTTGTTGAACTTTTATTGACGCGTAGTTGATTTATTTGGAATTGACTTTGCATTTTTTATTGCCCTTGCATTTTGAATTATCCTGGCATTATGAATTGCCCTGGCATTCATGCCAGGGATAAAATAAATTTTCCCTGGAGGGCTTTAGCCCATAGCAACAATGACATAAATAAAATTATGATAACAATACAAACGGCGAAAGAAGCGGACATTCCAACGCTGCTGGAAATCTACAACGACATCATCATCCATACAACCGCTGTATGGCATGAGGAGCCCCATACGCTGGCCATGCGGCAGGAATGGTTTGCCATGAAAAAGGAGCAGGGCTTTCCCATTTTTACCGCAGAAGAAAATGGCAAGGTAATAGGATTTAGCACCATCGGGCCTTTCAGGCCGTGGTTTGGTTATAGGTTCACGGTAGAAAATTCTGTTTATGTAGCTGGCAGCAGTCGTGGTAAAGGCGTAGCAAAATTGTTAATGCCGCCATTGATCGATGCAGCAAAGCAATTGGGCATCCATGCCATCGTTGCAGGAATAGAAGCTACCAACGAAGCAAGCATAGCACTGCATGAGAAATTTGGTTTTGAAGAAGTGGCGCATTTTAAAGAAGTAGGCTTTAAGTTTAACAGGTGGATGGATTTGAAGTTTTTGGAATTGATAATTCCCACGATCTGATATACTCCACGGTCTGACCTTTGGTGCCGACCGTGGAGCCGCCACCATTGCGGTCGGCACCAAAGGTCAGACCGCAATGGTGGCTACAGAAATAACGCCCACACCTACGAATTGAAAGGGTTGCATACAGTTAAAAAAGTACAAGTGAGTGACACAACGATGTTAAATTGAAATACAAATGATGACAACAGAACAAAATAATTTCGCGGTAAACGAATATGGATATTACGGAGATTTCGGCGGTGCTTTTATCCCGGAAATGTTATATCCCAATGTAAAAAAATTGCAGGAACAATACCTGCAGATAATGCAGGAGCCTGCGTTTCAACAGGAGTTACAAATTCTGCTTCGGGATTATGTTGGCAGGCCAACACCGCTTTTTTTAGCAGAAAGGCTGAGTGAAAAACACGGGGTAAAAGTGTACTTAAAAAGGGAAGACCTCTGCCATACCGGCGCACACAAAATCAACAATACTGTTGGGCAAATTTTACTGGCGCAGCGGCTTGGTAAAAAAAGAATTATTGCTGAGACGGGAGCGGGTCAGCACGGTGTTGCAACGGCTACTGTGTGTGCGCTTAAAGGTTTAGAGTGCATCGTATACATGGGAGAAAAAGACATTGAGCGACAGGCGCCGAACGTAGCAAGAATGCAAATGCTGGGCGCCACCGTGGTACCTGCTACCAGCGGAAGTAAAACGCTGAAGGACGCTACCAACGAAGCGATCAGGGATTGGATCAATAACCCGGTAGATACACATTATATTATCGGCAGCGTGGTGGGGCCGCATCCTTACCCTGATATGGTAGCACGTTTTCAAAGCATTATTAGTGAAGAAATCAAAAAGCAATTGCTCGAAAAAACGGGCAATGCATTGCCAACGCATGTAATAGCCTGCGTAGGTGGGGGCAGTAATGCAGCCGGTGCTTTTTACCATTTTTTAGATGATTTATCTGTTCAATTGGTAGCGGTAGAAGCCGCAGGATGTGGCCTTGATAGCGGCATGAGCGCCGCTACAAGTCAGCTGGGTAAACCGGGTATTTTGCACGGCAGCAAAAGCCTGCTGATGCAAACAGACGATGGACAGGTAGTAGAGCCACACAGTATTTCAGCAGGACTGGATTATCCGGGAATTGGCCCTTTGCACGCACATTTGTTTAAAACCGGCCGTGCCGTTTTTATGAGTGCAACGGATGAGCAGGCGCTGAAAGCAGGTTTTGAAATAAGCCGTACAGAAGGTATTATACCTGCGCTTGAAACAGCGCACGCTTTTCATATATTGAATGAAATGACTTTTAGAAAAGACGATGTAGTAGTAATTTGTTTAAGCGGAAGAGGGGATAAGGATTTGGCAACTTACATGAAATATTTATAGGGCAATTGGGATTTAGGTTGGTGTGGTGTCTGCGTTATTACCTCACCCCAACCCCTCTCCTGAAGGAGAGGGGCTTTTGGCAGCATTCAAATTTGTAAACAGTTTATTATGGCTGACTATAATGAAAAATTACATAACAATGCTAACCCCTCAACCTATGATAATGCACACTATTTACGGCAGGTAAAAACAGAGGCGGAAGAAAAATTATGGCAATTGGTTAGAAACAGAAATCTGATGAATTTAAAATTCAGAAGACAGCATCCTTTCGGAAATTATGTACTGGATTTTTATTGTTATGAAATTAAATTGTGTATAGAAGCAGATGGAGGTATTCACAATGAAAAAGATATAAAAGCTTACGATATCGAAAGGACAAAAGTTCTAATGAAAGCGGAATAAGTGTGTTGCGCTTCACAAACAAAGCAATCATAGAAACCATTGATGATGTAATTAAATCAAATAGAGGAATTTGTAAAGAACAGAACAATATAATAACACAAAATAGCAACTTGAACGATGGAAGTAAACCCATCAATTCTATCCTTCTCCTTTAGGAGAAGGTGCCCAGGGGGCGGATGAGGTGTAACAACAAACATGGCAGACAAAATTGAAATAATTCCCTTCACAGGCAACCTCGCAGCTAATTTTGCGGCGCTTAACAAAGCATGGGTGCAGAAATATTTTGTGCTGGAACCGTTGGATGAAAAGATGCTGGCCGACCCGGAAAGGTATTATATCAATGAAGGCGGGTTTATTTATTTTGCATTATTCAATGGAGAAGTAGCAGGAACAATTGCGTTGCTAAAAGTAACGGAAACCATTTTTGAATTATCAAAAATGGCGGTGGAGGAAAAGTTCCAGGGGAAAAATATTGGAAATGTATTGATTGATCATTGCCTGAGCGAAGCAAAAAGATTGCAATTGGAGAAAGTGATTTTGTATTCCAATACCACGCTTGGCCCGGCCATTCATTTGTACGAAAAATATGGGTTTAAGGAAGTGCCGGATTTTAAATCGGAATATAAAAGAGCAAACATTAAAATGGAACTTGCATTAAAATATAATAATGAACAGAATTGATCAGTTATTCGCAAAAAAAAGTAAAAATGTATTGAATGTGTATTGTACAGCTGGATATCCCCATTTAAACAGTACAGTAGAAGTGTTGACAGCATTGCAACAAAATGGAGCCGACCTTGCAGAGATTGGCATGCCTTACAGCGACCCGTTGGCTGATGGCCCGGTAATACAGCAAAGCAATATGGTGGCATTGGAAAATGGCATGAGCATTTCGATATTATTTGAGCAGTTGCAGCAGGTAAGGGAAACCATTGACCTGCCGATTATTTTAATGGGGTACATGAACCCGATTATTCAATATGGCCTGGAAAAATTCTGTGCGGCGGCGGAAGCAGTTGGTGTGGATGGCATCATTTTGCCCGACCTGCCAATGTATGAATTTGAAACCATTTACAAAGGGTTGTTCGATCAACATAACCTGCGGTTTATATTTTTAGTAACACCAGAAACGGGGGAAGAAAGAATCAGAAAAATCGACGCCCTGAGCAGTGGTTTTTTATACGCGGTTTCTTCTTCGTCAACTACGGGCAATAACAAGGCTATCAGTGACCAAAGCGACTACTTCAAAAAGTTACAGGGCATGCAATTGAAAAATCCCATCCTGGTGGGGTTTGGCATTAAAGATAAAGCGACTTTCGATGCGGCCTGTGCAAGTACCAATGGCGCCATAATTGGCAGTGCTTATATTAAAGCGTTGCAGGACAGTGTTAATATACAGGCAAGCACTAAAGAATTCCTAAATAGCATTACTGCTTAAGCCCATTTAATCAAAACGGGTTAAATTGCAGTTTAAATAAAAACGATGAAGCATTTTTTTCTACTCCTATTCTCGCTGCCCCTGCTGTTAACGGCGCAAACGAAACAGAAAACAAAGCCTGTTGCCCAGGTAAAAAAGGCTGCGGCTGTTCCCAATGCACCCGCTGATGGATTTGCAATTCATGGGGAAGTGACGGGTTTTGCCGATGGTACTACGGTGGCATTGCTGAACGGTCAAACTGGTACGCCGGAAGCAGAAACAAAGATTAATAAAAACAAGTTTGCTTTTGCCGGAAAATTGGCCGCCCCGGATTTTAAAATTGTGTTGTTTAATAAACAACCTCCTTACCTGGTTTTATTTTTAGATAACAGTACCGTAAATATTAAGGCGGCTAAAGATGCTTTAGGAAGCGCTGTGGTAACAGGTTCGGCAACGCATAAAGATTACGAAAGTTTATTGCAAGCCATACAACCTTATCAAAAACTATTTGCTGAAAATGCAGCAGAAGGCGATGGTGATAAAGACAAGGCACTTGCAGCGATTGACCAGTTTATCCATCAGCATTCTACCTCTTTTGTTGCCCCACTCGCCATCATCCGGTACAACCAGTTATCTGAAGATGCAGTAAAAATGGAAGCGATGTACAACGATTTGAATAGCTCTTTAAAAGCGTCTTCCATGGGCACATATATCGCCCAGCAAATTGCAGAGGCAAAGAAAAATGCGGTTGGTACTATGTTGCCTGATTTTACACAACCTGATACAACAGGCGTTCCGGTCAGCTTGTCTTCTTTACGCGGCAAATTTGTGCTGGTAGATTTTTGGGCAAGCTGGTGCAGGCCATGCCGCCAGGAAAATCCCAATGTAGTAGAGAATTTCAACAAGTTTAAAGATAAAAATTTTACAGTACTGGGTGTTAGTTTAGATAAGGCAAAACCTTCCTGGGTTGATGCCATTAAAATGGATGGCCTGAGCTGGAATCATGTAAGTGATCTACAGGGTTGGAGTAACGCGGTGGCGCAACAACTGGGCATCTTCAGTATTCCTCAAAATTTTTTAATTGACCCCGATGGAAAAATTGTAGCCAAAAATCTAAGAGGCCCGGCGTTAGAAAAAAAGCTGAGGGCTTTGTTGAAATAAATTTCGGTAAGGCAACTGTAGTTTCTTTGGTTTTATAAAACCTATTAATACGGTTGATTTGGTATATATAGAATTCATCACTTTTAGGTTCCCCGCATGTTGTTATAATTAATAAGCCCTCAGATAATTTTGTTAGCTATATAGCTTTTTAATCTTGCATTAAAAAGCTATATTCGTTTATAGAGCATGATTCGAATATCTTTCCACCCAAACTTTTAACCATGAGAAAATTTTGCCTCCTGCTGATAGCAGGTAGTTTTAGTTATGTTGTTACTGTAGCGCAAACCAATACCATCCTTGGTTTTAGTGCATCTTCCGCACAGGCGCAATTGGAGACTGAAAAAAAATACGATGCCAACCTGCAGGCAAAAAATGTAGATGCTTTAATCAAAGAAATGTCTTCCGTACCACATCATGTAGGGTCACCCGGTGACGAAGCCAACGCAAAATACATACTCGATAAATTTAAAAGCTGGGGCTATGATGCACAGATAGAAACTTTTTATGTGCTGTTTCCTACGCCGGTTACAAGACTGCTGGAAATGACAGGGAGCAAAAATTTTAAAGCCGCTTTAAAAGAACCTGCTTTAAAAGAAGATGCTACCTCCGGGCAAACTTCAACACAATTGCCGGTGTACAATTGCTGGAGCGCTGATGGTGATGTAACCGCCGAACTGGTTTTTGTAAACTATGGCGTACCGGCCGATTATGAAAAGCTGGCAAGGTTGGGCATTGATGTAAAAGGGAAAATTGTAATTGCCAAATACGGGCAAAGCTGGCGGGGTATAAAACCAAAAGTGGCGCAGGAACACGGCGCCATCGGTTGCATCATTTATTCTGATCCCAAAGAGGACGGTTACTTCCAGGGCGATGTGTATCCCAAGGGTTCATGGAGGCCATCTAACGGCGCTCAAAGAGGTTCAGTAATGGATATGCCTGTGTATCCGGGCGATCCGCTAACACCGGGCGTTGGCGCTACAAAAGATGTAACCCGGCTCGACAGAAAAGACGCAACCAATTTATTAAAAATACCCGTGATCCCGATTAGCTATGCCGATGCATTGCCGTTGCTGCAAAGTTTGGAAGGACCTGTCGTTCCCGATGCATGGAAAGGCGCTTTGCCGATTACATATCATGCCGGACCAAGCGTAAATAAAATTCATTTAAAACTTTCGTTCGACTGGAAAATAAAACCTTTGTATGATGTGGTGGCAAAGTTAAAAGGATCCGATTTTCCGGATGAATGGGTGATCCGCGGTAACCACCATGATGCATGGGTTAATGGTGCCAACGATCCGTTAAGCGGACAGTCTGCCATGATGGAAGAAGCAAGGTCCATCGGCGAGCTGGTAAAAACAGGATGGAAACCAAAACGTACCATTGTGTACTGTGCCTGGGATGGCGAAGAACCCGGTCTGATGGGATCGACTGAATGGGTGGAAGAACATGCAGATGAATTACAGAAAAAAGCGGTGTTGTACATTAACTCGGATGGCAACGGTCGTGGCTTTTTAGATGCCGGCGGATCGCAGGCGCTGGAACCTGCTTTTACAGAAATCGCCAAGTCGGTTATGGATCCTCAAACAAATGTTACGGTATTCGACAGAAAGCGCTCGCTCGAAATAATCGGTGCCGGCAGTGCAAAGGCTAAGAAAGAGTTACTGGCTAAAAATACATTCACCTTGCCTGCATTGGGCTCTGGGTCTGACTTTTCGCCGTTTGCACAACATGTAGGCGTACCTTCTTTAAACATCGGTTTTGGTGGCGAAGATGAAGGTGGCGAGTACCATTCCGTGTACGATTCGTACGATATGTATAAGAGATTTAAAGACCCCGACTTTGCTTACGGTGTAGCGCTGGCAAAAACTGCAGGCCACACAACGCTTCGCTTTGCTGATGCAGAAACATTGCCCTTCGATTTCCGTAACCTGCAAAGCACCATCAGTAAATATGCAACCGAAGTAATTGCCATGGCCGATGAAATGCGGGAAAATACACTCCTGGAAAATCAGCTTATTAAAGAAAAATATTACACTATTGCAGATAAAGTAACGGAGCCATTACTACCACCCGTTGCTAAAACCGAAGTGCCTTTTTTAAACTTTAGTTCGCTGCAAAATGCGGTGAGTACCTTAGCTAAAAGTGCTGCAGCTTTAAACACGGTTAGCAGCGGCAATATCCCTGCTAATAAGAAAGATGAACTGAATAAGCAATTGTACAGGGCAGAGCAGGTACTACTGACAAAGGAAGGTCTGCCACGCCGCGGCTGGTACAGGCATGCCATTTATGCCCCTGGCTTTTTTACCGGTTATGGTGTAAAAACATTGCCAGGTATCACCGAAGCATTGGAACAACGCAACTGGAAAGAAGCGCAGGAACAGATTGAAATTGCGGCAACAACTATCAATACTTTCTCTGCTTATTTGGATGCTGCGGCCAACGGAGTTAAATAATTGGAAGAACTAACTAAGAAAACTTTATTATACGTTGGAATTAATTGATTTTCTGGAAATACAAAGAAGCGAGTATCTTAAAGCGTTAATGCTCATGCAGAATAAAATATGCCTGCAATACGAAACTTTTGTTGAACCTATTGAATACAAAGAAAACATTTCTAATACAGAAATTGAAGAACTTAATTATTATAGGTACGACGTTTTTCCGAAAACAGGAGATGATTCTTTCACTGAAATTATTGTCAATGTTAATCCTGTAGTTTTTGACATCGTTAAAATATTCAAATTCAAAGAACTTGAATTATTCATTGAGTCATTTGTTTGGAATGCGTGTGAGTTTAGATTCGACAAATTAAATATTGACCCAGTTTTATTTGTTCCCTGGTTTTTAAAGTGGATTAACATAAATGATGATTTCATGTATAAACAATATCAAAATTTCATACATGGCATTGTCATAAATAATAGTAATGACGGGCAAGCTATAATATTTGATCTCGGAACTGCGAATATAAATGCAATGACAGAATTATTGGAAATACTTTCTGACTTTGGAATTAAAACCACAAGACTTATTTCGTCTTACAATTGACATTTGGAAATACGAAAGGCTTTTGTTTTTATAGCGTTTTGGGTTAGTTGCGTTGAAATCTTCGACTACATTTTCAGTTGGCATAGTTACATTAGAATACAGCTATAATGCCAGTCGAACTTAGACCCTTAAATGTTACCAGTAATATGCCAGTTATCATAGTGACAAAAAGTATTTCCCTAGATAACGAACTTTGATGTTTAAAAATGGGATAACATGAAATTAAGCAATTCTTTTAGTGGTGCACTAAGGACATTTTCCTACTTTATGGCTAGTGGGACTCAATACACATTGGAAGGCGTTGACTATATTTCACTTTACGGTGAAGAGCCAAGTGCAATCGAACAAGTATTTGCGATTTATGCTAACGTTATTGAGCTAAACGAAAATGGACAGGTACTGAATGCCAAATACGCTGAGAAAAGAGCAACAGATTATTTGCGCCAATATTGTGACCCAAATTTTAAAGTTGAACCTCCATATGAAGATTGGGAAGTAGTCTTACATGCCCCTCCACCGATGAAGGACCTAAATAATAATTGCTCTGCCGAGTGACGATTAACTGTATGAAAGATATATGTCGAGAGAAGCTTTTCGCTATGGTGGGAAGTTTGAATATTAACAGTTGTGAATTATAATAAAGATTATATGTTTGGACAAGTTGAGGACATCTATTTCGCGACAACGCAAAGTTGCGAGACCTACTAAGAAACCTATATCCTACTCTTCCCCATAAACATAAGATTCAACACTGCTCAGGCAACGTTTGTATAATTGTACGGTGTTTTCCAACCCCAAATAAAGCGCATCGCAAATCAGTGCATGGCCAATTGAAACTTCCAGTAAGCCGGGAATACGCTGCGCAAAATATTGCAGGTTCTGCAGGTCAAGGTCGTGCCCTGCATTGATGCCAAGCCCAAGTTCGTTAGCCTTTCCGGCAGCGGCAATATATGGTGCAATGGCAGCTTCTTTTTTACCCGCTGCATATTCTTTTGCATAAGCTTCTGTGTACAATTCAATGCGGTCGGTACCTGTGGCGGCCGCCCCCTCAATCATTTCAATTACCGGGTCAACAAATATAGAAGTGCGAATTCCTTCTTCCTGGAAAAGACGGATCATTTTTATCAGGTAGTCTTTGTGTTCAATGGTGTTCCATCCATGGTTACTGGTAATTTGCCCCAGGGCATCGGGAACCAATGTTACCTGGGCGGGTTGGTTGGCTAATACCAAGGTTACAAATTTCTCTTCGGTACAATTGCCTTCAATATTTAGCTCCGTGCTGATCACTCTTTTTAGGTCAAACACATCCTGGTAACGGATATGTCTTTCATCCGGTCTTGGATGTACTGTGATGCCCTGTGCGCCAAACCGCTCAATGTCTAAAGCTGTTTTAATTAAGTCGGGATTATTGCCACCGCGACTGTTACGCAGGGTGGCTATTTTATTGATATTTACAGAAAGTGTTGTCATAAAATAAGTATTAATTGTATTTACAAAGTTAAGTTTGTTTGCAGGCATTTAAAACAACGGGCAGCAATTTTGACGATGACGGGTATCATTAAGACACCATTTGGGATTGCCATAACAATGCTAAGTTTGCAATAGATTTTACAGCACTTAATTTAATTGGATAACAATATGAACTGGATTTTACTGATAATAGCAGGCCTTTTTGAAGTAGGTTTTACAACCTGTCTCGGCAAGGCCAAAATAACTACAGGAACAACATCAACGTTATGGATCGCCGGTTTTTTTATCTGCCTTTCATTTAGCATGTTATTGCTTTATAAAGCAACACAATCGCTGCCAATGGGTACAGCGTATGCAGTGTGGACGGGCATTGGCGCAGTAGGCACGGTATTAATGGGGATACTCTTTTTTAAAGAACCGGCAGATTTTGCAAGACTATTTTTTATCACCACATTAATAGCCTCTATCGTGGGATTAAAAGTAGTTACGAATTAAAAATCGTTATATCGTAAAAAACAAAAACCATCTTTTGAGATGGTTTTTGTTTTTTTAATTATTTATTGAAAGCAATATTATTTTTTTGGTTCCAGTAATTTAAAGAACTGGTCAAGCTGAGGCAGGATAACAATTCTTGTTCTGCGGTTAGCGGCTCTTCCTTCTACAGTAGTATTATCGGTAACCGGTTTGTATTCGCTACGGCCTGCAGCAGTGATGTTAGCAGGGTTTAAACCATATTGTTTTTCCAGGATGCGTACAACAGCAGTAGCTCTTTTAACACTCAAATCCCAGTTATCAATCAGCATATCGCTTCCTTTGTAAGGAACGTTGTCTGTATGGCCTTCCACCATAAATTCAATATCCGGTTGATTTTTCAATACCATAGCAACTTTGCCCAATACAGCACCAGCTTTTTCGCTTACGTTATAGCTACCACTTTTAAATAATAATTTATCGCTGATATCGATGTACACAACACCTTTATCAACTTTGATATTGATGTCTTTGTCATCCATGTTGCCGATGGCACCTTTTAAATTGGTTACCAACGCAAGGTTCATAGAATCTTTGCGGCTGATGGCTGACTGAAGGTCCTGGATATAGGCATCTTTTGCACCGATATTATCCAGTGATTTTTTAATGCTTTCAGCCTGTGATCCACTGATCACTGATAAATTTTCCAGTTGCTTCAGGGCAGTGGTGTTGTTTTCTTTCAGAAAATCAATTTGTTTTTTCAAGCTGGCTATTTCTGCATCAAGCAACGCTTTGCCCTGGGCATTTGATGCGGTAAGGGTTGTACAGTTTTTAAGATCTTCCTGCAGCTTAGCGTACTCAGCCTGCAGTGCAGTGTTCTTATCTTGTTCGCTCTTCAATACTTTTTTACTAACACAAGAGCTGAAAAATAAGGCACATGCCGTTCCTAAAACGATACCGTAGTTACATTTCATATTTATAAGAGTTTAAGTTATTGGCGAAGTTATCTGATTAGCGGTTAAAAGAAAAAAAAACACTGGTTAAAAATTTCCTATCAGCGCCAGATATATTTTATTATCAAAATATAAGGTAAATAAATTGCACCATTTGTTATAATAGTGTTAGGCAGTCACTGATCCCGCAGGCACTTTTATATTTTCTACGTGTTGCAGGAGCAGGTTTCCGATCGTCGGATTACAAGATCTATCATTTGTTGTGACTGGTGATTTTCACCGGCAATGATATTGCAGATTATTTTGTATTGCTAATATGACCGTTAAAGGAAATTGCCTGCCTGTTGTTACTGTTGATACTCAAATAAGCTTTTCCGTTCCCGTAAATTGTAAAGGCCATATTCTGTACGTCCTGGCCATCCCTGGGTTTAATGTTTACTTCCCAACCACCTTTTTTCCTGGGATTAATTGCATAGCCAAAATCAACAGACGTAAATTTTATACCACCATCGGTGGTTCCAATGGGGGCAGTATAAGCTCGCCCGAAATAGGGAAGATCGCTGATGATTGAATCCTTTCGAACAGTAACGGTATACTCACTTGTTAAAATGCGTTGGCGGCCGCTTGAAGGTATCACCGACTCTGCATAAAAAAC
Source organism: Chitinophagales bacterium (assembly GCA_038210625.1). GTDB lineage: Bacteria > Bacteroidota > Bacteroidia > Chitinophagales > Chitinophagaceae > Ferruginibacter. The sequence continues at coordinate 17,662 of JBBQWL010000067.1, forward strand.
ATACCGCTGATTATCTAATAAATTTTTTATTGCTGTTTCTTTTGCAGAAACTTCCTTTTGAGCAACAGCCATCATTGAATGGCAGGTCAACAGCATTAAAAAAAGAAAAAACGGATATAATTTTACTTTCTTTTTCATAGCGCTTTTTTGTACTTAAAATTACCATTTTGTCTCTCAAATTAAAAGTTAATAATATAGTTAGCGCTCATCAGGATTGAAACGTGCATCTATAAAAGGGGTAATTAGGATTTGCACCGGTTGCCACTTATAGGCTTCCTGTTGCTGTTCTGCATTGGCTTTCGCCAGGTTGACAATACTCCGGTCAACTGCGTAAGGGGGAACTTAACTAAAAATGAAGGGTACCAGTAGCAATTGATCAAATCATTTTTTAACAGGTATCTTTAAGCAATAGGTTGTAAGTTTTATTAAAAAATATTTAAAAATGAACAGCGAGATTACTAAACGACTGGCTCATCCATTCATCGTTTCATTATTGTGCCTATTTTTCTGTTGCAACATTTTTGCACAGGAAAAAAATGGTAAGGCGACGTTTAGGGTAATTGCTTTTTTTACCGCAAAAGAAGACCAGGCCCACATCAGTTTTGTGCATGAAGCCAACCAGTGGTTTCCGGCAAACGCAAAAACATATCATTTTAAATACGATACTACCAGCAACTGGAATAATTTAAACACATCTTTTCTTTCCCGTTACCAGGTGGTGATTTTTTTAGACACACGTCCTGATGTTGTGCAACAAAGAACAGCTTTTGAAAAGTACATGGAGGGGGGCGGAGGCTGGATGGGATTTCATTTTTCAGCCTTTGCATTAACGCCTTCCGACTTTCCACAAAACTGGGATTGGTATCATAACCAATTCCTGGGTGCAGGATCTTACGCCAGCAATACCTGGCGCCCCACCATTGCGGTATTGCGTGTGGAAAATGCCAACCATGCTGCGACAAAAAATTTGCCCGCTACCATTACTGCCGCTCCCAATGAATGGTATCGTTGGGAAAACGATCTCCGTACCAATCCAGACATTGACATACTTGCCTCCATTGATTCCTCCAGCTTTCCGTTGGGTACCGGTCCAAAACCTGCTGAAATATGGCACAGTGGCTATTATCCGGTTGTATGGACGAATAAAAAATACAAAATGATCTACTTTAATATGGGCCACAACGATATTGATTATGAAAACAAAACAAACAAAACATTGTCATCAACATTTAGTAGCAAGGAACAGAACAAATTAATTATTGATGCTTTGTTATGGCTGGGCAATGCAAACAGATGATGTGATGTTTAAAACAGTTTTATGGAAAGGTTGTGTTTATGCATCTTAAAGTGGCCTATGGATGCGCAATAATTCCTTTCTAATGAAACACACATGCTGGTTTTTGTATTGCTTTTTGTTTGTCCTCACCTCTTGCGGGCAGCCAACAAATAACCCCAATGATTTCGTCGCACCGGAATCTCGACAAATATCCCGGGCAATTATTGATTCCAGCGGAACAACCATCCAGGCGAGGTTTAAAACTCCTGCAGGCTTTCACCGTATGCCCGTCGCCAGTAATTCTTTTGCTGATTATTTACGAAATCTTCCCTTAAAGCCCGTTGGTACAAAAGCTAAATTTTATAACGGGGCCACAAAAGATAACATGGTATACGATGCTGTTATTGATATGGACATCAGCAACAAAGATCTGCAGCAATGCGCAGACGCCGTTATGCGGTTAAGAGGAGAATATTTTTATTCTCAGAAAGCATACGATAAAATTTCATTTCTTTTAACCAATGGTTTTAAAACCGATTACAGGGAATGGATGAATGGCAACCGGATTATTGAAAACGGCAATACAACCAGTTGGAAAAAAATGGCCGGAGCTTCCAACACCTATAAAGATTTTAGCAACTATATGGAGATGGTTTTTAATTATGCCAGCACCTTATCTCTAGCCAAAATGTTACACGGCAAAAGCATGGCGGATATTGCTATTGGAGATGTTTTTATCATCGGAGGTTCTCCCGGTCACGCCGAAATTGTAGTAGATGTGGCTGAAAATACGGCCGGCAAAAAAGTGTTTTTACTGGCACAGAGTTACATGCCGGCGCAGGAAACACAGGTACTCAAAAATTTGATGGATAGTCAATTGTCTCCTTGGTATAGTGATGAGGCAGGCAACGAAGTGATAACACCTCAATGGACCTTTAGCGTAGACCAGTTAAAGACCTGGTAAGCGTTTAACAAAAAAGTATTACAATTTTTTCATCAGCTTTACCAGCATATCTGCGATAATGGTATTGCCTTTGTCAGAAGGATGTAAGCCATCATAGGTCATATCAACTGCATCTACGGGATAAGGATATTCATCCGTTGAAGGGTTAAAGGGAACATCAATAAAATCAGGATAGGCATAATTGGTATAGTCGCCGGTAGATGGGTTTTTCAGCCGCTTGTATTTTACCATATTCTTTAACGTGATGCCGCTATTATTGTACAAATCCACCATTTTTAAATGGTCGTATGCAGCAATGGCTTTAATGGCTGCAGCAAACTGTTTGAGCGTTTGCCCATTTTTTGCTTTATAACTACCCCATGCATTGTTTTTAAAGTCAGTGAGGTACACGAAGTCTGCCCGCTGTAAGGGCGTAATTAAAATTATAGCTGCCGCTTTGTTTAGATTGCGCAGCTTATTAATTATAATGCGGAAACTGCCATATACAGTGTTGTTACCGGTATTGTTTTTATAATCATCAAGAGTACCAATGGGACGGCCTTGCCACCAATCGTTGGTACCTAAAAAAACAGAATAAACATCAGCTTTTGTCAGTTCAAGTTTGTCGATATTTTCTGCAATCCCACCACTCGTCCAGCCGTTGTAGCCTTTGTTGATGTAGGTTATATTGGGCAGTTTTTCCGTCACCCTGGTCATATATCCTTTTGTAACCCGGTCGCCGGTTTCATTGATGTGTTCATTTAGATAAGTAATGGAATCGCCAATGGCAATCCAGGTAACAGGCTTATTGGTAAACGATACAATTACTGTGATAGCTACAGCGAGGCAAGCAAGTTTAATCATGGCGTTGTTATTGATTATTTGAGATAAAGATAAAATTGTTTTTATTTAAATTGATGCTGGGTGTAAAACATTCGTGTTATTACTTCGCCGACTTTTTTTTGGTGTTTGTTTATTTTACATTTGCCCATATGAAAAAATATGTACTAGCTTGTTGTCTATTAATAAGTAATATGGTTCAGGCTCAAACAATCAAAGCGTATTACGACTATAAATGGAATCGTTGTGAAGTACACCTCGCCCGTTTTATAGCTTTGCTAACAAAGTCTGATAGTGGCTGGAACAGGGAGGATTATTTTATATCGACCTCCCGTTTGCAGATGAAAGGACTTTACAAGGACAGCAGCTGCACAATTAAGAACGGATATTTTGCTTTTTTTCATGCGAACGGCTACCTTGAAAAAACAGGACGTTATACTGACGACAAAAAGGATGGTTTATGGATGGAGTTTTATAACAACGGTATGCTGGGCGATTCTGGAATGTATGTATCAGGGCATCCAACCGGACTTATAGAAGGGTGGCATTATAACGGCGTAATGAGGGATTCTATCACAATTGACCCGGATGGAAATGGTGTACAGGTGTCCTGGTTCGACAATGGTAATCCCTCTGAAGCAGGCAGACTGCAACACTACAAAAAACAGGGCAGATGGCAGTTTTTTGAAAAAAACGGCACCCTGGCAGCTAAAGAAGACTACGTGCAGGACAGCCTTACCGGCCGGATTTATTATGATGAAACTGGTAAGCCTTTAGCCGATACCACTAGTAAAGACAGAGCTGTACATTTTTTAGGGGGAACAGCGGCTTGGGGAAAGTATGTACAAAATCATGCCTCCTTTCCCTATAACTATAAACTGGTAAACACAGATACAATAACAGTTATTGTCGCCGCTTTAATTGATGAAGACGGTAAGGTAAGAGACCCATATATGCAGGTTCCATTTAGCGATGTTTTTGATAAGGAAGCATTGCGTTTATTTGCCAAAAGTCCACCGTGGGTACCAGCAGTCAATCATAACCGGAAAGTGGCTACCTACGTGCGCCAACCTGTTACCTTCGTTCAGCAATAGCCTTTGGAAACTAATGATGGTTGACGTTTGCTAACAACAACATTAATATAAAGGCCGGGGCGGCCTGGTAGCCTTTATCTGCCCGTAAAAAACGGCATTAAAACCCAGCTTCTTTTTTGAATTCCTTAATGTGATAACTTTAGTGGAATTAATTGATCATTTGCAATTTCACCTGCTAATATTTATTGATATTTGCATAAGAAATAAGAACAGCATTGCTGTTAAAATAAATTGAATATGAAAATAATTTCCTTTGGGATTGCTAAAGAAATTACAGGCGAGCTTTTTACGGATTTTGATGCCGGGCCTCACCCGGTGAGTGTTGCTGAACTGAAAACGCGGCTGTTTACACAATTTCCTGCGTTGGGAAAATTGGCAACCTTATCCGTTGCGGTTAACAGCAAGTATGCCGGTAACGAAATAATGATTAACAGCCAGGATGAAGTAGCGCTGATTCCGCCTGTTAGTGGCGGTTAGAGGAGTGCGCAAAATTTAGCAATTTCAATTAAACAATAAAACGGGTAAACCCTTTTCTATTAGATGCTGACAGACAATCACAACAGGGTTATAAATTATTTACGCTTATCAGTTACGGACAACTGTAATATGCGTTGCCAGTATTGCATGCCCGCCGAAGGAGTTGAATTTTCGCATAACAAGGAATTGCTTTCATGGGATGAAATGTTACTGCTTGCCTCTACTTTTATTGAGCTGGGAATTACAAAAATAAGAATTACCGGGGGCGAACCTTTTGTGCGGAAAGGGCTGATGGATTTCCTCCACAGGCTGGCAGCAGTAAAAGGATTGGAGGAGATTTCCATCACTACCAATGCCACACTCATTGGCGAACATATAGCAGACTTAAAAGCATTGGGCATACTGAACATGAATGTAAGTATGGATAGCCTGGATAAGGAACGGTTTAACGCCATTACCCGCCGCAATTATTTTGATGTGGTTTACAACAACGTGCTGCAGTTGCTGCAAAATGGCTTTAATGTAAAGATCAATTGCGTTGTGATGAATGGCGTGAATACAGACGACATTCTGCCCTTTATTGAATTTGCGCATGCGCACGATGTGTCAGTTCGTTTTTTAGAGGAAATGCCGTTTAATGGGCATAGTAAAGGATTTGAAAAAATAGAATGGGATTTTTTGAGAATCATGGAGCATATTCAGCACCACTTTCCGGGCACGCATCGTATGAACGATGGACCAAGTTCCACCTCTGAAAATTATACCATTGAAAACCGCCGCGGTTCATTCGGCATTATACCTTCTTTTTCAAGAACATTCTGCGGTACCTGTAACCGTATCCGTGTATCTGCAAAGGGTGAACTACAAACCTGTTTGTACACCAACGAAAGCGTATCCTTTAAAAAGCTATTGCAACAAAACCCTCATCCCGATTTAATAAAGCCGTTTATTTTTACCGCCATCAACAACCGGTTTAAAGATGGCTTTGAAGCCGAGGAAAAAAATGAGTTCAAAAAATCAATGTCATTAATAGGCGGATGAAAAAAAAGAACAGCATATTATCACACCTTGATACAGAAGGGGACCCACAAATGGTGGATGTATCTCAAAAAAAAATTACTACCCGTACGGCAGCGGCTCAATCAACAGTTGCGTTTCCGCCCCCTGTATTTAAACAGCTGGTAAAAAATAAATTTCTTAGTAATAAGGGCAGCATTTTCGCGACAGCGATTATTGCTGGTACAATGGCTGCAAAACGTACTGCTGATTTAATTCCGCTTTGCCATCCATTGTCGCTTTCGCAAATATTAATCAACATAGAAACCGGCGAAAATGTATTGCTGATAAAAGCCACCGTAAAATGCGATGGTAAAACAGGTGTTGAGATGGAAGCTTTAACAGCGGCATCTGTGGCGGCTTTAACGGTGTATGATATGTGCAAAGCGCTGTCGCACGACATCATTATTACTCAAATCAGGTTACTGGAGAAAAAAGGAGGGAAAAGTGATTTTAAAAGATGACTTGTATGGCCTGGTGCTTGCGGGTGGAAAAGGCAGCAGGATGAATATGGATAAGGGGGAATTGCAGTACCACGAAGCCATTAATCAGCGTAGTTTTTTATACCAACTACTGACAAAATATTGTACAAAAGTTTTTATAAGCTGTAGGGAAGAACAGGTAAATAATTTACAAACAGGCGAAGCATATGTTGTGGATGAAGGAATGTATAAAGGGCCATTGAATGGTATTTTATCAGCACATCATGCCTACCCGGATAAGGCCTGGCTGGTAGTGGCCGTGGATTTGCCACATTTGACTGACGAAACAATTGCGGAATTGATCAGCCAGCGGGACAACCAAAAACCCGCTACTGCATACGCTACAACACAATCTAAATTGCCGGAGCCATTGATTGCGATATGGGAGCCTGCTGGTTTGGATACTGCCGAAGCATATGTACAAAGCGGCAGTACCTGCCCGCGAAAATTTTTGATTGGCCAGGATATTAAAACAATTTTTCCGTCGGATGATGCGGAACTTTTTAATGCCAATTATTACGACGATTATCTGGAAGCAAAAAACAGGATGGCATCAAATCATGAATGAAGCAAGATTTTCCAAACAAATAAAACTAAAAGGTTTTGGTATTGCCGGACAGCACGCGTTGAACAATAGCAAAGTATTGATAGTCGGGGCCGGCGGTTTGGGTACTCCCTGTGCACAGTATCTCAACAGCATGGGTGTTGGTACCATCGGGCTGGCGGACGAAGACACCATCGGGCTTAGCAACCTGCCTAGACAAACTTTGTTTGACGAAGCTGAAACAGGTCAGTTAAAAGTAGCAGTATTATCCCGAAAACTTTCCCTGCAAAATCCTGCAACCAATATCATTTGTCACAACACGTTTTTAACTCCACAGAATGCGTTAGCCATTATTAAAGGATATGATGTAGTGGTGGATGCGTCTGACAATTTTGGCACCCGTTACCTCGTGAATGATTGTTGCGTGTTGCTAAACAAACCGCTGGTATATGGTGCGGTTCAGGATTTTGAAGGACAGGTAAGTGTATTAAACTATCAGAACGGACCAACCTACCGTTGTCTTTTTCCTGAAAATCCGGACCAGGAAAATACTATATTGAACTGTGATGAAAACGGTATCATCGGCGCACTACCGGCCCTGGTTGGCACTTACCAGGCAATTGAAACAGTGAAAATTATAGCTGGTATCGGCAAGCCGCTGAGTGGTGAACTGCTCATCATTGATACCCTTTCTCAATCGCATTTTAAAATAGCGGTGCAAGCCGTTGACGCCAATCGCCATATCACCAGTTTAAAACCATTCTATGATGTTCCCATTTGCAGCAGCGATATACAATCGGTTGACAATACTACCTTAAAAAAATGGTTGAGCACTGGTGAAAAATTAACATTGCTTGATGTGCGGACCGTGGAAGAATTTAGTGATAAGCAATTACACGGATCTGTTAATATTCCATTGGCAGAGTTGGCGGCACGCCAAAATGAAATTGATTTTAACCTGCCTGTGGTAGCGGTTTGCCAAACGGGCCTGAGAAGTGCCGATGCTGTTTTACTTTTGTTAACGGAAAATTCGCAACGCAATGTTTTTAGCTTGCAGGGTGGCTTATCTTCGTATCAATAATTCTTTCTCATGCATACTTCTACGCTGATTATTATTTCCCTGCTCTTTGTGCTGATTTCTTTTTTGTACAGCAGTGTTGGCTTTGGTGGTGGTTCCAGCTATCTTGCTATACTGAGTCTTTTTATAACAGATTTCAACACCATTCGTACCCATGCTTTGCTTTGCAATATTGCTGTGGTAACAATCGGTTGTGCCATTGCTTATTCAAAAGGTTTTCTGTCTTTAAAAAAGGCAATCCCATACGTTATTTTTAGTGTACCGGCAGCCTTGCTGGGTGCTACTTTTAAATTGTCTGAACGTACTTTTTTTATTTTGCTGGGTGCTGTGCTGGTGCTTTCCGCCATCGCGTTATTTTTCCAGGTAGTCAGGCCGGTAAAGCCTGTCACCAATAGAAAACAAATATTGATTCGCTCCATTCCCCTGGGGACCGGGCTTGGGTTTTTATCAGGCATGGTTGGTATTGGTGGTGGTATATTTTTATCACCGGTATTAAATTTACTCAATTGGGAAGAAGCAAAAAGTATCGCAGGAATTGCCAGTTTTTTTATCCTGGTAAATTCCATCGGCGGTATTGCGGGACTGGCCATCAGCGGATCAATTATGGTTGCAATGCCCTTTACACTTTGTGTGATGGCGGCAGTTATAATTGGAGGCTTTGCGGGTTCGCTCATCAGTATGAGATTGTTTGATGCGCTGTTAATAAAAAGGCTAACGGCAGTTTTAATATTGATTGTTGGCGTAAAGTTATTAGCAGAGCATTTTTAAATGATGGCTGAAACCGGCCGCATACTGAGAGGTAAAAATTATCAACACACATACACATAAAAACGCAGACATGATATCAGTAGAAGCTGCACTTGAGACTGTTTTATCAAAGCCCGGTAACTACGGAGTAGAAAAAGTGCGCCTCGATAAAATAGTAAACCGGTTTTTGGCAGACAATATTTTTGCAGACAGGGATTCACCACCTTATGACAGGGTGATGATGGATGGAATTGCCATACGCAGCAGTGAACTTGATGCCGGCAAAAAGCTTGGTTTTTTTATTGAAGGCATACAGGCGGCAGGTGACGTACAAAAGAAATTGCAGGAACCGCATAATTGTATTGAGGTGATGACTGGCACCCTGGTTCCGGCAGGTACTGATACGATTGTGCCTTATGAGCAGGTTGACATCATTGATAACAGGGCTTTTTTAAAACAACCCTTTACTCCGAAAAAGCATATCCACCTGCAGGGGAGCGATCACAAAAAAGGAACCCTGGCGCTGCAAAAAGGTAAGCGGCTGGCTGCAGCAGATGCAGGTTTGCTTGCAGCAGTGGGGATTGAAAACGTACCGGTTTTTACATTGCCCAAAACAGCCATCGTGGCAACCGGCAACGAACTGATTCCGGTGGCACAGGTGCCTGAAAGACACCAGGTGCGGATGTCGAATGTATATGCATTGCAGGCGGCACTGCAAACCGATTGTATTGCCGCGGATATTTTTCATATCAATGATGATGAGGCGAATCTTTTTACCCAACTTTCCAGGATTGTCGAAGAATATGATGTGGTATTGATCAGCGGGGGAGTATCAAAGGGCAAATACGATTTTGTGCCGGCTATATTGGAAAAACTAGGTGTGCAAAAACTGTTTCACCAGGTGGCCCAGCGTCCCGGTAAACCTTTTTGGTTTGGTCATCAACCGGCTTTACAAATACTTGTCTTCGCATTTCCCGGTAACCCGGTTTCCACATTCGTCTGCTATCAGTTTTATTTCCGGCAATGGCTTGCTCATTCATTTACTAACCAGCAAAAGCTGCCCCTGGTGCAATTATCAGGAGAAATAACAGGTTCTGAGTCCTTGTCACTGTTTATTCCTGTAAAGGCAGGCAGTAACGACAATACTGTAAGTGAAATAGTCAATAATGGATCGGGCGATTTGTTTAGTCTTGCAGTCACAGATGGCTTTATTTATCTCCCTAAAGGTGCGATCAGTTATCCTTCAAAATCTGTGTTTAGCTTTCTTCCAATTAATTAATTGTTTAAAAAAAGTGGGCGCAGGATGGGATTCCTGCGCCAGAAGTAATTACTGCTAAAA
>JBBQWL010000068.1:0-26752 GCA_038210625.1 Chitinophagales bacterium
TATTCATGGCTTGTATCTATGTCGTCTTTTTACTTATCAGAGCGATAGAAAGCCTGAATCCGTTTAAGCGAAGTTGAGATCCGCCCCGGGCAAAAAAGCAGGTTCCTCACCAGCCAAATAAAATTGTCATTAATGCCGCTTTTCCTTTTGCTACCGGCATCTTTTAGTGAGTTTCAATTAGGCGCTACCATTTTTTTTATAGTAAAATAAAATGTACTTCCTTTTCCCTCTTCCGATTCTACCCATATTCTACCATCATGTTGTTCAACAATTTTTTTACAAGTGGCAAGCCCCATGCCGGTACCCGCATATTCCTGTCTTGTATGCAGCCGTTTAAACAGCTGAAAAATTTCTGATTGGTGATTTTGCGGAATACCAATTCCATTATCCTGTATTGCAAATTCATAATTGCGGCTGGTTTCCCTTGCGGAGATTGTTATAACCGGTTTAATTCCCTGGTGCTGGTATTTAACGGCATTGGCAATTAAATTTTGAAACAGCAATACCAATGGCGTTCGCATGCCGTAAATACGTGGTAATAATTTTACGGATACCTGCGCCTCCTTTTCTTCCAGTACTGCATGTTGTAAAGCCAATATACCCGACAACATTTCGTTGGTGTCCATCCATTCCCTGATGGTTTCGTTGCTTCCTATCCTTGCAAAGCTAAGCAGCTGTTTTACCATTTCAGTCATTCTTTGGGAACCATCGATGGCATAATCAATGTATTTTTTTGCCTTTATATCCAGCTGTCCCACATAATTATCCCGCAACAGCACCATAAAAGAACGTATCATTCGCAGTGGTTCCTGTAAGTCGTGTGAAGCAATAAATGCAAATTGCTCCAGCTCCGCATTTTTCTCTAACAACGCCTTCCTTGCATCCACAATATCCTGTATTGGCCGCCCCTCCGAAATAATGGCAATCACGTTTCCATCGTCATCAAAAAGAGGTTTCAGGTTAAATAGAATATGCATTGGTTTGCCTTTTCCACTTACGATTTCAAGTTCGTATTCCAGGAACTCACCTTTTGCCGCACGTGCAATTTTACCCTTCAGTTTTTCCTGTTCTTCAGCTGAACTTTCACCCCAATAGCAATCCCATAATTTTCTATTGATTACCATTTCGGGTTTTACACCCGAAAAACGAAGAATGGTTTCATTGGCTTCAAGAATGGTGCCGTCGGGTGCCAGGAAACCGATGAATGAAAATGTGGAATTGAAAATTCCTTTGAACCATCTTTCGCTAAAAGCCAGCGATTGTTCTGCCTTTTTACGTTCCGTAATATCATGCAATGCCATAACAGCCCCGGAAACGATGCCATTGGCCTCTTTTATCTGCTGCCCGTTGGCACTTAAAATTCGGGCAATGCCGTTTGTAGGAACTATAGCTATCTCTACATTATTTATTTCTCCTTCAACCAACGTTCTTTGAAGTGGCGCCTCTTGATCGGTAAGCGGTGTCACTCCGTCTGACCGATATAACTGATAAAAGTTTGCCATTTCATTTATGGCTGTATATTCAGCGGGTATTCCACACAACTCCCTGGAAGCGTTGTTTAATAAAATTTTTACCCCGCTGGCATTGCAGGCTACGACACCCACATTAATAGTATTGAGTACGGTTTCTATAAAAGCCTGCTTTTCCTGTAAGGCTTCAAAAACATTTTTTCGGATAGTAATGTCAATATGAATCCCAACCATTTTTAAAGGTTTGCCGTCCGCTGTAAAGCTGATTACCTTACCCCGATCGAGTACCCATACCCATTCCCCGTTCTTATGCTTCATGCGGTATTCGCAATCGTAATATTCTGTTTCCCTGTTCAAACAGGCCTTTACCAGTTGGTTCGATATTCCACGGTCAACGGGATTCGTAAGGTTTGTCCAGGTATATTTATCAACAGGCTGCAGCTCTTCAAGCGTATAACCCAGCATCTCAGCCCAGCGCTCATTGTATACTGTTTTCCCGGTCTGTATATTCCATTCCCACACTGCCGCATTTGTGCCTTCGATTACATTAGCCAGGGTTTCCTTTTCTTCAACCAGCGATTGTTCAGCGGCTTTTCTTTCACTGATATTTTCAATCTGGCTGATCAGGTGTTGGGGTACCGCTCCATTACCCCTCACCAACGAAACACTTAGGTTAATCCAGATAATAGCGCCTATTTTAGTAAAATAACGCTTCTCCAACTTATAACTTTCTATTTCGCCCGCAATCAGTTGTGTTACCAGCCCAAGATCAGCTTCTAAATCTTCCGGATGAGTGATTTGTTGAAATGTCATTGCCAACAATTCATCCTGGGTATATCCAAGCATACTGCACAGGCTTTTATTTACCCTTAACCACTGCCCCTGCAAACCTACCAGTGCCATCCCAATGGAAGCGGATTCAAAAGCAGACTCAAATTCTTCCTTTCTTAAACGCAATTCATTTTCTACATTTTTTATGGAAGAGATATCAATTGCCGACATACTTGCTCTCACCTGGCCATCTTTATCCTGGAAAAGAGCAGATGAATACAGTAGTGGAAAGCGGTCTCCATTTTTTCGGATTCCGGTCAGTTCACCCTGTATCTTTCCATATTTATTTCTTTGGGCTGCCAGCAAACCAAATTTCGGATCATCCACATCAATAATGTCTTTTCTTTCCAGGGTTTTCAATTCTTCCGGTGAAAAACCGAATATGACCGCAGCTGCCTCATTACAATCCAGTATCGCCCCCCTGGCGGGGTCGGTTAAAAAAGTGGCAGTTAGTGAATTTTCTATAATAGAGCGGTACTTTCTTTCACTGACTTCCAAAAGTTCTTGTTGCTCCTTTTGCTGTTGTATGTCCTGGAAAGTGCCAAAAATCCGGACGCATTTTCCCGCTTCAAATACCGGATCACCTTTAGCCCTTACCCATCGCACCGCCCCTTTTTGTTGAACAACCTGTAGTTCTTCATCAAAAGAAATATTGTGCAGGATAGCCTCACTTACGCAACGGTTGATTGTATCGCGGCTGGGGCCTTCTTTATAGAAATTGACAGCAGCCTGTAAATTGGGAACATAATTTTCTGAAACACCATAAATGTGCCTTGTGGTAGCCGACCAGTAAAGGGAATGATTCACCATGTCAACTTCCCATGCCCCAATGCTTGCTACCCTATTGGTTTGCTCCAATAGTTCGTTTATTTTTAAAACCTGTAGAATACGATTTTCCAGTATTTTGATTTTTTTCCGGTTGTTTATTTCAACCACTATTTGCCCGGCAAGTGTTTCGAGTAATGTTATTTGCCCGACAGATAACTGCATTGCCCGCTTAGCTACAACAGACAGCACACCGAATACATTTCCATCAGTATCGTTCAAGGGGATGCCTGCATACGCCACAACAATAGCCTGCTCTGCCAATGGGCTGACTGAAAAACGGGCGTCGCAACGGGTATCGTTTACGTTGCAGGCAACATTATTTTTTATGCAGTAAGCACTAAATATATCATCTTCAAAAAGTGCCTGGTCAATGTTTCCCTGGTATGCAACAATGGCATTATTACAAGCGCGGGCCAGGCTGATATAGGTTACACACTCCGGGCACACCAAGGCTGCGAGGCGTATGATACCATCGAAAAAGGAATCTATATTGTCCTCAAAAAAAGGCATTTCTTTCGTTGCTAAAAATGCGGCCGGTGGTTCCATATTTTTAAATAATAAGCAGTAATTTTTTACAGTCGCAAACGGTTAATATTATTGGCGGAGATAGAAAAATAGAAGATATACGAATCCTTAAATCAGTAGCAAAAAATTGCCATGCGATTTTTATTGGTTCGCCCTGTTTGCAACACACAATACTTGCTATTGCAACGCCGGTTGGATCTTGGATTTTTTGCCCCGGAAAACAGACAATAATGCAAATTACAGGATACCTGATCTAAATAATTAGAACATCTTCTATCGGTGCTTAGAACATGTACTACAAATGATTGGGGAATAAAAAGTGGTGGAGAATTTGCAAGCAGGCGGGATTCATAACTTGTAATGGCTTTTCATTTTATTTGTAAAACTACAAAATGCTGTACTGGTTACCAGGGCTGGATTTTAGGCATTAAAAAACCCGCTAAAAAAGCGGGGCTGTGCCTTTGATAATGTGTATAAAAAGTAAATGCGTGACATTTTTTCGCCGCATTGTTATCCTCGCATAAGGTAAGACTATTGAGATTTTTCAAATGGTCTTTAGATTCCGGAACTTCAAATTAAACAGCGTCAAATTCCTGAACCCCGGTTGCCGTGTTTTGTGAGTAGAAAACCAGTTTTTAAACCCCGACATTAAAATTGAATAATGGACATCCTATAAAAACGTGTTTTTGTGAAACATGCCTGGCAATCAAATTTCCTTAAAGCATTGAATACTTCTGAGACAAAATAGGTTGGACACGTCATCAAGGCTGTAAAGAGGACATTCAGTTTAAGGTTTAATCTGTTGTTAAAAAGCGTGTCAATGCCTCTATTGAAGAAAGTACCCGGTAGGGTAAGCTTTTATCATGAAGGGAGGCTTATTTTCGTACCGCTGTATTATTTTTTAAGCTGCCATTGTTCTCTTCTTCCTCCCTCACCTGCATTTTCTTTAAACTGATGCATGCCGGGCCATTCAGTACTTCGCCCTCAATAGAATAACGGGCACCGTGACAGGGACAATCCCACGATTTTTCCGCAGGGTTCCATGACACGGTACATTTTAAATGCGTACATACGGGATCTACAATATGCAATTCGTTGGCCTGGTCTTTATATACTGCCAGCGTTTGTCCATCGTGCTTCACTACACTTCCCTCACCAGAAATGATCTCTGAAAATGTTTTTATTTTATTGGCAGAAAATTTATCACCCAAAAAATGTTTAACCACGTCGGCACCCTCCTTTACAATGTTGCTAAAACCAGCCACTGGCTTCACCCTGCCCGGATTGAATAAGTCCTCGTATATACTTTGTCCATGTACCACCATGTTCGATAAAATAACAGCTGACAAGGTTCCATAAATCATACCATTTCCGCCAAAACCGGTGGCCACATAAATATCATCATCCGCAGCACTTAACTTGCCTATATAAGGCAGTCCGTCAGCTGGTTCATAATATTGCGACGACCATCTGAAAGCAATCTCTTTTACATCAAAATAATTTTTTACATGGTTTTCCAGCCGGCCAAAGCAGGCATCTGTGTGGGATTCGTGCCCTGTTTTATGGTCTTCGCCACCAGCGATTAAATAATTGCTGCCATCTACATATTGGGTGCGGTAATAGTGATAAGGATCATCCATATCGTACCCCAATGCCATCGGGTACTCACCGGACGCCAACTTCACTGCAATGGCATAACTCCTGTAGGGCGCACATTTAAAATCCAGCAACTTTGCCCCGGGCGGAATATGCGTCGCATATATCGCTTTTTTTGCCTGTATAGCAACACGGTCGGTTTTAATCATTAGTGAGGACTGCTGGCGTTCAATATCCATGACCCGGTGATGGTCCAAAATTTTTCCCCCTCTTTCTTCAAAAACTTTTGCCAGTGAAAAAATATATTTGATGGGGTTGAACTGCGCCTGGTTTTTGAAGATAGCTAATTTTGAATAGGGAAACGGAAAGACTGAATTATTAGAAAAATCAGCATCCACCTGCATGTCCCGGCACGACTTGACAATGTCGGTTAGCTCTTCATCCTGCGATTCATTAACAGCAAACAGATAGCCATTCATTTCACTAAAATCACAATCAATGTTCCAGTCGGCAATGTTTTTTTTTATTAAATCAAGTGCTATGCCCGCCCCTCTTGCCAGCAACAATGCGTTATCACGGCCAAAGTCTTTTATTACCTGGCTATAGGGAGTATCAAAAAATGTGTTCAGGTGCGCTGTAGTACCACCCGTAGTACCAAATCCAAGTGTATGCGCCTCAACAAGTAAACACTTTTTCCCGGCAGACTGTAACAACAAGCCCAAAGTAATACCGGTAATACCCCCGCCCACAATTACCACATCATACAATTCATTTACATCAATAGTATTGATAGCAGCATACTGTTCGTTTAGCTGCCACAAACTTTTATTCGCACCATCCCTTTCCATAAAATGATTTTTAAATAAAAGAAGGAAAAGCATGCCAGACCCTTCATAAATCAATATTATTTTGCGATTTTTCTATGGACGTTTTGGAACAATCGTCCGCACCTTCGTTATGGAATGTAAAGAGTTTATTTTGGCTACTACCTGTCCAATGCAAATTGCCATGCATTTTTGCATTGGACAGGCAGCCCTCTATTATTCGTCCTAACCTATGCCAGACCTCTTTGTTACGAGAAGAAGCTGTGTTTGCCTGTTTTTTACACCAAAGTTTACGATGTGGGGGAATTATACTTCCTCTGGTTTGATATGGCTCATTTGCTTTTTCGCATCTGCAAAAACACTTGTAATATGATGCGGTCTTGGGTTTTCCACAAGCACTGGTAAATTAATATTTCTGTTCCTTCTTCTAAAAAAATATAGAGCAACCGCTGTTCCGGCAAGAGCTGCCGCGGTGGCGACAATAAATGTA
The DNA here is from genome assembly GCA_038210625.1 of Chitinophagales bacterium. GTDB lineage: Bacteria > Bacteroidota > Bacteroidia > Chitinophagales > Chitinophagaceae > Ferruginibacter. The sequence goes on from JBBQWL010000068.1 coordinate 6,564, forward strand.
TTTTTCATAATGCCTTTTTTCAAAAATATTTCAATGTCCGTGCCACAAATTCAGAAAGAGGGAAGTTCAGTACTTGAAAAATTCAGTGAAGCAAAACGGTTACAGGTAGCCGAAGTGACTTTTGACGTGGTAAGAAATATGGCATCGTAAGTAAAGACTTCCTTTACAAAAGGTACTTTAATAACTGATTGTTTTCATGTTTTAAAATTAGCAATGGCAGCTTTGCAACATGTCAGAATCTAGTCTTTTGCAACTATTAGTGTTTGCGGCGCTGCTGATTTAATACGAGTCATCAGCCAAGATGCCTGCCGGTTGGTTTGACGCTCAATTTCTTCGCAAATAGCAACCAGCTCTTTGTCATCAAGGGCTGTGCCTCCCTGTTTTAAAATGGTGCAGCAAATCAATACTTCATTCACAATTAAATATAGATCGTGCAAGTCGCGAAGTAGCGCCATGCTACCTTTCCTTGCCTTCTTCAACAAAGTTGTAGTAAGCCGGTCGGGCTCTGTATCCTTTTCTATTTTATACCGCACTACAACAGGCTCCAGTTCTTCAGCAAGTGTTTTAGACCATGTAGATAATAACGAGCACGTCTGCTCAACGTCCACTTCGTCCCTGTGTGCTATTGACACCAATTTAAATGATTTTGCCAGGTCTTTTTCAGTGCGGTGCACCAGGTCAATGTATTTTCCTATATGCATATTATACCTCCTTTGTTGTAAGTTTTTCTACAATCGTTTCAACTGCCGGTTCCAATATATTAAGCATGCCATCTTCTTCTTTTCGAATGTTGACGGCAGCATATTTAAAATGCGGCTGCTTGCTCACTGCATCCCATTCTGTAAGGGTGAGTTCATTAGCAGCACGGGGCCTTTTATCATTATCCCAATAGCCATAATGGAAGGGTATAAAAACAAGGCCCTGCGCAACGCCCCCAATTGTCGCAGCAATCGTTATCCTGCCCCTTCGCGAAGTAACGGTTACCATATCACCATCGTGTATAGCATACCTGGCTGCATCTTCTTCCGAGAGCTGAATATATGCGTCTGGTGCAGCATCGTTCAACGGTTGCGACCTGCCTGTTTTAGTACGGGTATGAAAATGGTAAACAAGCCTGCCTGTGGTAAGCCACAACGGATATTGTTCATCCGGCACTTCATGCGGGGGAAGATAGTCGGAGCCTTTTAGAAAAGCTTTGCCGCCAGGATTGATTGCCTTGTATTCCTGTTGTGTAACTGCCGCACCGGTGTCAAGGTCATGGCCATAGGTTTCACATTGATCAATACCGGTATTAAAAACGCCGTCGGTATACAAGTGCCGCGAGCCTTCAGGATACTGTTCATTACAAGGCCATTGAATGCCGGAACCGCCTGTTAGCTTTGCATAACTCATCCCGGTGTAATCACAGGGTCTTCCCTTTGTACATTTTTTCCAGGCCTCAAAAGCTTCTTCCGGTGTGTTCCATTTTATTAGAGGATTACCATCCTGGTCACGAAAGTTCATCCTGCGGCTATAATCAAGAAATATATCAAGGTCTGACCTGGCTTCGCCGGGTGGCTCTACCGCTTTGTGTGAGATATGAACTGTGCGGTCAACATTTGTAAAGCAACCCGTCTTTTCTCCCCATATGGCGGCTGGCAGCACCACATGTGCGTACGCGGCCGTCTCCGTCATGAAGGCATCCTGTACCACTACGAATAAGTTTTCGTTGGCCAGTATTTTTCTTATCCGCGTAAGTTCCGGCATAGATACCGCAGGGTTTGTGCCGCTGATCCATAACATTTTTATAGTACCGGTTTCCGCAAATCTCCATATTTGCATGGCATGCGTTGGCGGCGACCAATGCGGTATTTTATCCGGCGGTACATTCCACAACGTTGCCAATTGCCGTACATGTTCTTTATTGCCCCAGTTTCTAAAACCTGGAAGATCTCCGTCAGCACCGCACTCCCGCGTATTTTGTGCCGTAGGCTGCCCATTCATTTGGTAAATACCGCAACCATCACGGCCAATGAGCCCGCGTATTAGATGAAGGTTATTTACCTGCACGGCCGCCGCGGTTGCCTGCATGGATTGATACACGCCCTGTAATACAGTAGAGACGAGCGATTTTGCAGTACCCAATATTTCCGCGGCTTCCCGCAACTTGTGCTGCGGTACCCCACTCACTTCTTCCACACGACCGGGCGGCCAGCCGGCAACCATTTTTTTAAGTGTATCAAAGCCTGTTGTATGGGCATCAATATACGCCTTGTCAATATTACCGGCTTGTATCATTAAATTCAGTATGCCGTTCATAACAGGCACGTTGGTGCCTAATACAGGTGCCAGGTGCACCGTGGCTTTTTGTGCAGTATAAGTTTCTCTTGGGTCTATCACCACAATTTTTGGTGGGTTGGGCCCTGCGAGCCTGTCTAATATTCTCATCCAAAGAACAGTTTGTTGTGAGGCGATGTTGTGCCCGAAGTGTAGAATGGCATCTGTAGTGTCCAGGTCTGTGTAGGAACCAGGTTGACCATCAGAGCCGAAAGAAACCTTTAGCGCTGCTGCTGATGTGGCCGTGCACAAACGCGTATTGCCATCCATGTGTGGTGTACCCAACCCGCCTTTACCAAGCACGCCAAGTGTATAATATTCTTCTAAAAAAAGTTGGCCCGAAGTATAAAAACCAATTCCAAGACTGGTATCTTTTTCAATGATCCCATTGGATCTTTTTACAATAAGATCCATCGCTTCGTCCCAGCTGGCTTCACAGAGTTTTCCATTTTTTTTCACAAGGGGTTTCGTTAGCCTGTCTTGACTGTTATTGGCCACCCAGGCATGCAATCCCTTCGGCCCAAGCCTGCCATGATTAACCCTGTCCACCTCCCTTCCACGCACGCCTACAATTCGTCCATTTTTTACCCCAATATCCATTCCACACCCATTGGAACAAAGTACACAAGCTGACTGCACCCAGCGGTCCGGCTCTTCGCTTACACACTTGTCTATTCTTACCGGCCAGGCTGACTCATAAGGGGTCCGTTGCCCCCAGATATCTGCTATACTGTTCCTTGATTCGTTCATGGCGTTCCTTTTTATGTAGTTAGAAAATCAGGCCCTCTTACGGATAGTTTCACTGTTAACAATGCTGCAACCGCTAAACAGAATTGATAACCTTCTGATGGTTTCCAAAGCTGCAATACAAACAATTACAAAAACTATGCTTATCAAATAACTGGCATCGGTTTTTCTTAATTTTGTTGGACAGAAAATAAAACAAATGAAGATCAGGATTTCAGGGAACAGCCTCCGGTTTAGGTTAAAACAAACAGAAGTAAAACGCTTTCGCGATGAAGGGGAAATAAGGGAGGAAATTTTATTTGGAATGCTCCCGGCCGATCAGCTTGCTTTTGTGCTCAAGGCAGGCCTCTCAGACTACTTTACAATTATTTGGGAATCGAATACGGTATGCGTGGAGGTGCCTGAAAGTGTATGGACCGAATGGTCAAGTACAGATTTAGTTGGTTTTGAAAAAGACATCACTACCGGCAAAGGGCATACGATAAGAGTATTGGTAGAAAAAGATTTTGTATGCCTTGACGGTGGTACTGCGGTGGATAACCAGGATGCTTATCCTAACCTAAACAAAACGTGCTGACGCCCCTTTTTGTTATTATACTTTATAAAAACAGCCGTCATACAATGACGGCTGTTGCAAATTAGCCAACAGGATTTTTACTACCTTTCGTTTGCAAATAATTCATAACCGCTTGCCTGGAAGGCCCCTTTTCTTTGATGGCCTGAACTATCTGCTCGTGAGCCAAATTTGGAAACTGTTGGTGAACGTATTCAGCCTCTGCCGGATCATTGACATCAATCTGGTTCCTGTCCCTACCATCCTGTATTTTTTTATTGTCCATAGTTATTCATTTTATGATTTATGAATCATCGTAAAAAAATCGTGCCTGTTTATCATGAATTATGTGCCCCTAATACTGGTGTTGTCTCTCCGCTTTTTAAGGTCAATTTTCCACACCCACTTTTTACCTATTACCCAATTCATCCATTTAATTATTGTTCGCTTTGTACGATGGTGCTACGCCTTTAGACAATTCGTCACGCTTAACTTATGAATTGAATATTGATGTTTGACCTTTCGTTTAGACAGGACCTCCCCGGGGAGATAATAAAGGCTATGAGCATCTCGAATTACTGAAATAAAAAGGGCTGCCTTTTGAGACAGCCCTTGTAAAACTTTTTTCTTTTATTTAATTTAAAACCTAAAACCAACGCTCAAAGCGATGACCTGATTTTTGTAACTTGGTGTTGTGCTCGTTCCATCGCCGTTGTTCTTTTGAAAATCGAGGCTGTAACGGAGATCAAAAATTACAGGACCCGATGACGCTTCTAATCCTATCACTCCTCCCAATATATTTTTTCTCAGGTTACTATTATCAGTATCCACTAGATTTTCATGTGAGGTATTTGCAACGGTAACCTTTGTCTTAGTCGATGTAAGAAAAGAAAATTGAGGTCCTATTATGAGACCAAAATTTTGTGTTGGCTTAAACTTTGCGAGCAATGGCACTTCTATAAAATTAGAAGTTTGCTTGTATTCATAAGGAGCACTTGCATATGTACCTTTGGCCTTGTAACCTTTTTGTGAAAATTGTAATTCGGGCTGAATACTAATTTCAGGTATGATCGGTATTTCTAAAAAAAGAGCTGCATTAAAACCTGTTTTTGCTCCGGTAGAAAAATCAATATCTTTATTTCCGCTCTTTTTCATATTAGAAGAGTTGATACCCGCTCTCACTCCAACACGTACACCGGTTCTTTCCGTATTTTTAGTTGTATAGGATGTGTTTGACACGGTGTTTACGCTCGTAGATTTTGTAACCGTCGTACCAGACGTGGCAACTGCTGTATCCAATGAAGTGGTAACAGTCGTATCCGATCTTGATATCGCGTTATCAGATTTTCTAAATGTAGTATCTGTTTGTGCTTTTGCTTTAACGGCAGCAGTCAATAATAGGACTGTGGATGCCACCCAAATTCGTTTCATAATTTATAGATTTGTTTACATGTCAATACGAAAATGATATGCCACAATTGATTAGTAACTGAATTCATTTGAGTTTTATGTTTAGTAAACTTTTTTTGTCGAAGGATCTCCACGAAAGGGAATTTTATTACACAGAATGATGTGAAAACACCTGTTTTTTTTGATTGTTATCCAGGTAGCTCTTTCGAATAAATTCAAAAAGAACTAGTGCTATGTCAAGAATAAAATGACGTATCGTTTTGTGACGGGTGAGTAGTCAATCATGAATTATTGTCCACTCGCTAGCCAATTCATACTTAGCCTAACATTGGTATTTTTACCTTTTTCACATACGCAGCTCATATGTAGTTTATTACGGGTTGAATCCAAAATATTTTGCAGCAGCTATAAAGGATTTCCCAACTTATGTATTGTTAACTTTTCTCCACATACGATTTTTTAAACCACATGCCGGCACTAAAAAGAAATTGACTGGTGCCGGGAATAATTTTAACGGGATGGTACATAAGCTGCATATTCTGGAAAAGATTCCTGGATCAAATCGCAACCCGATGTATTGTTTTTTATTTGTTAATAAATAGTGAGCTGTAGCATTGTTAATTGCCAGGCGGCAACAAGGCACAAAGACGCCAACACATTTTCACCGCAGCATAACTATTCCTGATGGTTCTTTTATTTTTTAGAGTTACCCTAGAGAGAGGTAGCTACTCAGCAAAGGAATAGTACGCATTTCTTTAAAGCAGGAGGGCAAACTGCTTGGCTTATCTATCTATTTATTAGGCTGGTTGCATTTTACCGGCGCGGCTGATTTTTGCGTTTGTTTAAGCGGCTAAACACTCCAAAAATTACGCCTCCGAATATAGCATGCCCAGCTATCAATTGCAGGTGGAAAGAGAGACTCCGCTTTCGCGGGGGCAGCGGATGTAATTGCAACGTTTTGTGCCATATAAAAGAGGCAGGATAACCGGAAGCGGCACCGGCTAGCATGCCATTAAAAACAGTGGGCCTGATGCCCGTAATTTGGATCAACTGTTGGTATGCCGCCGCAAAGCCAAGTCCTGTGACATAGTGAATCAACCAACCGGTAAACATGGATTGTTCTTCTGCCATCCCGGGTGTTACCCTGTCAATCATTTCACCCAGCAGTTCAGGCTCTTTAAAATCCTCCTTAAACAAAACTGAGGCGAGGTAACTAAACAAGGTAAAGGCTGTGGTTCCCGCAATTGCGGCAATAAATATACTGCTACCCTTCATGCTATTTGTTTTTATATTTCATGGAAAATACTGCAAGTAATAAATTGATGGTGAAAGAAAAGGAGTTGGAAATAATTATGATCCAATCCTTTTTAAGTATTCCATAATACACCCATAACCCCAGGCCAGCAAATAGAATAAACAGCATACCGTACGATACCGCATCCGCCTTTTTTTCTTTGATAATTTTTACCAGCTGTGGAATAAGTGACACCCCCGTTGCTGCGCTGGCTGCTATCCCCACGATCGTTATTATGTCCATAAATATTTCATTACCGAATAAACAGGTCTTTACTTCCAAGGATCCAGTACAACTTTTACGCAGTCTTCTTCCTTATTTTTAAAATTGAGTAGCCATGTGCTATTTCTGTTAACGACAGGCGGTGGCTAATAATATCATCCAATTTTACGTTGTCTTCGACTACATACCGGAGCCCAATACCCTGTCTCCCTTTATTAATTTGGTTACCGACTTACCGGTTTCTACAACAATACCCATAAATTCATGTCCCGATACCATGGGCCTGGGCTGTGGAATTCCTCTGGAATAAATGTGGAGGTCGGAACCGCAAATTGCTGTTGCCGTCACTTTTAAAATGATATCATCCGGTTGTTGAATGACAGAATCATCCACGTTATCACAAGTAACTTTACCGGGTGCATGTATTACTGCTGCTTTCATAATTTTTTTTTAAAAATGAATGTATTGCTGATTGCTTGTTGCTGCTTTCTGTTGCGGCAACCTCAGGAAAATTATGCAGCACATTTACCTACCTACTAAGCTTATGTCTACGGGTAAGTATGTTTTCTTTATTCATAGTTCCTGTATTTGAAAATGAAAAGGTGAATGAATTAGCGTATTTATCAGGACAGGTATTGAAAGTTAAATAATCAATTGCTGTGCCACCTGGCTGAGATGAATGTTGATAAGAGATCCTGATCGAATCTTGAAATAATTATAGTGTTTTCTGTGAATTAAGTAAAAATAATTCTACAAAAAAAACGCAGGCGGGTAAATTGTCTACAGCTGTAAGCTTCTACAGTTTAGCAAAAGACTTATGGTATTCGCAGTTGATAGAAAACCATACATAAAAAAGACATAATCAACACGGCTAATCCGCTGGCAACAAATCCATCATGATAATGGGTACTCCAAAAAAGTGAAAAAAAAACAAACAGTTACCTGTTTTGGCGAACTGTTCTAACGGAGAAGGTCGTCGGTAACACGAACCCTTTAGGAGAATTAAATTATAATATTTGCCGTTACAAATTGGGTAAATCTTTTTTCATTTTCCATTGTGTGAGACCCAGTACTACTCCCCCTAATAGTCCCGCTGGAGTAATTATCAGCATTCCAAATAAAGGGGCTAAATTATTTGATGGCAATAAAATGATTGGTGCCCATAAACCTACAAGCAACCCAATAAAACCACCCAATATGCCTACACCGGCCATATACCTTCCGGCACTATTTGATATGTTGCCTGTTTTTAACCAGCATACAACACTGCATAGGAAAGCAATGGATAATGATATCCATTGTGCCTGACTGCCACTACTTCTAAAATCGTTTGAAAAGCAGAGCCTGTAGATTAATAAATAAATTATGAGCGCTACAAAAAGAGTTATCATCAGCTGGACAACGTATTTCATTTCTTGAAATAATCAAAGCCAACGATGAAAGCTGCCTTTTTAAAGTTACGTTACCCTCAGCAATGGTTCATGATTTATTGCTTTTTATCGACCGCGTTTACCCACCGGCAGAAAATGAATTGGGCATACTAATACTTTTTCAGAGAAGTATTCTAATGGAGGATGTGGATGGTGAGGCTTGGTTGCATAAAGTGTACGGGCCAGGGAAGTAAATTATTTAACATGCTTGCAATTGTATAATTTCAGAAATAAACTCTTATTTGATTTTCTTAACTTTATTGCATGAAAGATAAAAGTGTACGACAAGTTTCCGAGTTCAACAGTGAGTTAAAGCTCAAAGGCTTCAATGTGTTTCAGATTGAAAGTGATGGTGGCGATATCCGCCTATACAGCCGGAAAGACTTTTATAAAATATGTTTGACTACAGGAAAAAGTATCATTCATTATGCTGATAGGAGCTTTGAAGAGGAAGGAACAATTTTGTTTTTCGGCAATCCGCACATTCCTTATTCCTGGGAAACGCTTTCTACCACTTACACAGGTTACGCCTGTCTTTTTTCAGAAGAGTTTTTTAAAGCATCCGACCGTAGCGAAAGCCTGCAAAACTCTTCACTATTCAAGATCGGCGGCACACCTATTCTTCAAATAACTGTTGAACAAAGACAGTTCCTGAATACTATCTTCCAAAAAATGATAGAGGAACAAAAGAGCGATTACACCTACAAAGATGACCTTATCCGCAACTACATCAACCTGGTTATTCATGAAGCCTTAAAGCTTCAACCTTCGGAGCATTTTGATCAGCATAAAAATGCTGCTTCACGCCTTACTGCCGTGTTCCTCGAACTACTCGAAAGACAGTTCCCTATTGAAAGTGCGGAGAACCCGTTACGGCTTAAAACGGCACAAGACTATGCAAGCGCTTTGCATGTGCATGTAAACTATCTCAACCGTGCAGTAAAGGAAGTAACAGGCAAATCAACCACAACACTTATAACCGAACGAATTGCAAGCGAAGCAAAGGCACTGCTGCAACATACCGCCTGGAGCATAGCTGACGTTGCTTATGCCCTGGGTTTTGAATACCCTACCTACTTCAACAACTTCTTTAAACGCCTCACCGGCACCAATCCAAAGTCGCTTCGGGCTTTAGCTGTTTGAAATTATTAGCTATTGGTTTGAATATTATAATTGGCAAATATTCAGCTTTTGTATTTTTACGAGTGAGTAAGCAATCGTTGCAGAGAAAGTAAAATTATTAATCTAAAAGAAACTTTTGCTAATCAATAGCACCGTAAACAAAAAGCATGAAAAAATTCCTGGTATTAATCATTGCAATCGTAGTGCACAGCGTTGCCACTGCTCAAATGCCCACAGCAAGCCTCATTGAGAGCCGTTTGCCAAAAGGAACAATCGTTCACGGCAACATTCCATATAACAACGATACGCTTAAAAAACACCTGTTGGATATTTATGTTCCTGCTGATGCGAAAGGGAAAGTGCCGTTAGTGGTACTTATACACGGCGGTGGATGGATAGGCAACGACAAATACGCCGACATGGGTTATATGCCGAATACCGTTGCAGCAATACTCAATAACGGAATGGCAGTTGCTTCTATCGATTATCGTTTTGCCACGCAGGCGGTATTTCCTATCATTCTGCAGGATTGTAATAAAGCGGTAAGCTTTTTATACGACAATGCTGATAAATATAATTTAGATAAAAAAAGCATTGGGCTAATGGGGTTTTCCGCAGGTGGACATTTGGCTTCGTTGATGGGTACTTCACAAAATAATAAAGTAAGCGATTTTTATTTTCCTGGTACTTATCGTCCTTTTAAATATAAAGCCGTAGTTGATTTTTACGGCCCAATAGATTTAGTGTTGCTACCTGGTAATGAAGACGAAAAATCTCCGGAAGCTTTATTGATAGGAGCTGCTCCCTTACTGCGACCGGATCTGGCAAAATCAGCAAGCCCAATAACTTACATTGATAAAAATGACCCACCTTTTTTGATTTATCATGGCGAAAAGGATAATACGGTTTCAAATAAGCAGTCAAAGCTGTTTAGCGCCTGGCTAACCCTTTATGGTGTCAAGAACGAGTTAACTATTGTTAAAGATGCACCACACTTTGGAACCATGTATGATGTGCCGGAAATTAGCGAAAAGGTGATCAAATTTCTGAAGCAACACTTACAATAAACAAAATTACAAAGCTCATTTGCAGGCTTCCGGATGTACACCTGGTGTATGGCGATTCATTTCTACTACTTCTTCAAAACTTACAGGAACTGAACTCAAAAATTCCCGTTACAGACAGTTTGAAATGCTTAACTATTGGTTTGATAATCGTTATCATTAAGCTTATTATTGCAGGACCTTTGCGGTATGGCATCAAATCATCACAGCAAAGACATTTTTGAACAGCTGCAAAACGGAGAGACGATTACAGGCAATAATCCGGAAGCATACAAATTACGGGAGGCTGCTTTTGCTACCCGGCAATTATTGGTTCAGATGAACAATTCTTATGACCCTGGCGTAATAAGAAACCTGCTAAGGCAAATCACAGCTTCAGAAATTGATGAAAGCGTTGAAGTATTTACCCCCTTGTATATCAACTACGGTAAGCACACCAAAATCGGTAAAAATGTCTTTATCAACTTTGATTGTGTATTCCTTGATTTGGGAGGAATTACGATTGAGGACAATGTACTCATTGCTCCTAAAGTAAGCCTGTTATCAGAAGGTCATCCGGTTTCTCCAAACGAGAGACATTCCCTTGTTCCGGGGCATATTCACATTAAGAAAAATGCATGGATTGGTGCAGGCGCAACAATTCTTCCAGGTGTTACTATCGGAGAGAATGCTGTAGTTGCAGCAGGTGCAGTTGTGTCTAAAGATGTTCCTGCAAATACTGTTGTGGGTGGTATTCCGGCAAGGCACATTAAATACTTATAAATCAAAAATAGCATAGTATGAAAACAGTAATCACATTCGTAGCCTGTTTAATTTCTATTCATCTTTTTGCCTGCAATAAAAATAATGGGATGGAAGGCAGTTCTAATAACCATTCCGATACAAGCAGTATGAAACTAAAAATAATCATTGGTAGCAATACATTCAATGCCACCCTTTACAACAATGCCACGGCAACTGCATTCAAGACAAAGCTGCCAATGACTATCAATATGACCGAGTTAAATGGGAATGAAAAATTTTTTGATTTGCCTAATAATCTGCCAGCTAACGCTGCAAATCCGGGCACTATCAAAGCAGGTGATTTGATGTTATACGGTTCAAACACTTTAGTACTTTTTTACAAAACCTTTTCTACATCGTATAATTACACCAGGCTTGCACGGATTGATAGTCCTGCAGGGTTTGCAGATGCCCTGGGTGCCGGAAATGTTACCGTTAGGTTCGAATTACCCTAAATAACCAGGTTGAACAATTTCAATAATGAATAACTCAAAAAACAGCATAGTATGAAATCACTTTTTATAAGCGCAATCGTTCTTGTGGCATTGCTAACAACAAGTTGTATTGAAAATAAATCAGAAAAAGAGGTAACCGAATTGCAAGCTATTTTTCCCAAAGGTGAAAAAGGTCCGGCAGAACATTTTACCGGCAATGCCTGGAATACAGGCCTTGTTGCTGATGATACCACCTATAACACGATTATAGGAAACGTCTACTTTGAGCCGGGAGCAAGAAGCAACTGGCATACGCATCCATCCGGTCAGATACTGATTATAACAGACGGCGTGGGCTATCATCAAATTAAAGGGCAGCAGAAACAAACAATCAGGAAAGGAGATGTAGTAAAATGTCCACCTAATGTATCGCATTGGCATGGCGCAAGCCCGGATACCGGCATGCAACAGATGTACATTTTACCCAAGACAGAAAGGGGCATTGTGACATGGTTACAGAAAGTAACGGATGAAGAATACAATAATAGCAAATAAAGATGCTTAAAAGATTTTTATGAAACACAACAACCAATCATCAAGAAGGAAATTCATTCAGCAAACTGCAATGGCTGGCGCAGGAATAATGCTTGCTAACCCACTGCAAGTTTTTTCACAAACAAATCAATCACAATTTATGGATGCAAATATCAAATCAAAAGGCTATGCAGGAAAAGACGAACAGGGTAAACTGGTGCCGTGGAATTTTGAACGCAGACCAGTTGGCGACAACGATATTTTAATTGACATTAAATATTCCAGTATTTGTCACTCCGATATCCATACTATCAAAGGGCATTGGGGTAAACAGGCATACCCACAAGTGCCCGGTCATGAGATTGCCGGTATCGTGTCAGCAGTTGGTAAAAATGTAATCAAATTTAAAGTAGGTGATAAAGCGGGTGTGGGTTGTATGGTTGATAGTTGCATGCAATGCGAAAGTTGCAAACACGGCGAAGAACATCACTGTGAAACAACCGGAATGGTTGGAACATACGGCACTCCACAAAAGTCATCACCAACCGGGATAACGCAAGGAGGCTATTCAACCAATATTGTGGTAAGAGACCACTTTGCCATAAAAATCCCCAACAATATTGACTTGCAACATGCGGCACCACTGCTTTGTGCCGGTATTACAACCTACTCACCAATGATGAAGTTCAGCATGAAAAAGGGCGACAAGATTGGCGTGGTTGGTATTGGTGGCCTGGGCCACATGGCGATTAAACTGGCGGTATCAAAAGGCGCAGAAGTGTATGCTTTTACAACCTCACCTTCAAAGGTAAATGACATTAAAGGCTTTGGTGCAACCGAAGTGATTGTTGTAGATGGAGCAGATAAACTGACACCGTGGAAAGGGAAGTTAGACTACATGATTTCAACAGTTCCTTATGCTTATGAAATGTCGCCGTATATCGATTGTGTAAAGAAAAATGGATTTTTTACGCAGGTAGGACAACCTGTTAATGGCGAACTTACCATTAACAACTTCAACATGATTTTTAACCGTGTGAATTTTAATGGTTCATTGATTGGCGGTATTCGGGAGACCCAGGAAGTGATGGATTACTGTGCAGAGAATAAGGTTTATCCGCAAATCCAAATTATTAAAGCCTCAGAAATAAATGACGCCTGGGAAAAGGTGGTGAACAAAGAGGCACGTTATAGGTATGTGATTGATGCAGCAACTTTTTAAAAAATAAGTAAAGTCAAAAAATGGAAAATAATATAAAAGGCAAAGTAGTAATCATTACAGGAGCAAGCAGCGGTATGGGCGAAGCTGCAGCAAAACATTTGTCAAGCCTTGGTGCAACGGTAGTACTCGGAGCAAGAAGAGGGGATAAAATTGAAAAGCTGGCCAAGGACATAAACGATAATGGGGGTGAAGCACTTGCCTTTGCTGTAGATGTAACACAGCGTGACCAGGTAAAGAAGATGGTGGATGCGGCTGTTGAAGCCTTCGGACGGGTAGATGTGATACTTAACAATGCCGGTATTATGCCTTTATCTCCAATGGAACGCCTTAATGTGGATGAGTGGGATATGATGATAGATGTAAACATTAAAGGTGTGCTCAATGGTATTGCTGCTGTGCTTCCTTACATGACAGCGCAAAAGTCAGGTCAGATTATTAACACTTCTTCTGTAGCAGGTCATAAAGTGTTTAATGGCTCCGCGGTTTATTCTGCTACCAAGTATGCCGTTCGGGCTTTAACGGAGGGATTACGCATGGAGGTGAAGCCTTATAATATCCGTACCACAATTGTTTGTCCCGGCGCGGTTAAAACCGAATTGTTGGAACATATCAGCGAGGCAGACATACGGCAGGCTAACAAAGATTATGTTGGAGCGGTAGGCATTAGTCCGGACAGCTTTGCACGTGTGGTTGCCTTTGCCATAAGCCAGCCGGAAGATGTAGACATCAATGAAGTGATCTTCCGCCCTACATCGCAGGAACTTTAAAATAGATAATTTTATAGCAGCATCAATTCACTCAAAAAAAATGTTTTATGCAAAAACGTACGTTAGGAAACGGTGGACTTGAGGTCTCTACACTTGGCTTGGGTTGTATGGGTATGAGCTTTGGTTATACCCCAATTCCCGATAAAAATGAGATGATAAGCCTGATTAGAAAAGCGGTTGAAAAAGGGGTAACCTTTTTTGATACAGCTGAAGTCTACGGCCCGTTTACAAATGAGGAACTGCTCGGCGAAGCATTAGCACCATTCAAGGGTCAGGTAGTGATCGCCACCAAGTTCGGCTTTAAAGCTGCAGCCGACGGAAAGTGGTCTGAGTTAGACAGCCGTCCTGAAAACATCAGGAAAGTGGCAGAAGAAAGTTTAAAGCGATTGAAGACAGACGTGATTGATTTGTTCTATCAACACCGGGTTGACCTGAATGTACCGATTGAAGATGTTGCAGGTGCGGTGAAAGATTTAATCCAGGAAGGGAAAGTAAAACACTTTGGTCTTTCTGAAGCCGGCGCTGAAACAATTAGAAAGGCGCATGCAATACAACCTGTAGCTGCACTGCAAAGCGAATACTCCCTATGGCACAGATTACCGGAAAAGGAAATCATACCAACACTCGAAGAGTTGGGCATAGGGTTCGTTCCCTTTAGCCCATTGGGGAAAGGTTTCCTAACGGGCAAAATAGACGAAAGCACTCAATTTGATACAGGCGATTTCCGTAACACTCTGCCGCGCTTTCAGGAAGAAAACCGGAAAGCCAACCAGGCAATGGTAGACCTTCTTAACACAATTGCCACACAGAAGCACGCCACCCCGTCACAGGTAGCATTGGCCTGGCTCTTGGCACAGAAACCCTGGATTGTTCCTATTCCTGGTACAACAAAACTCCATCGTTTGGAAGAAAACTTAGGTGCTGTAAATATTGAGCTAACCCGGGAAGACCTACAACAGATTGACGATGCTGCTTCCCAAATCACCGTTCACGGTGCCAGATACACAGAAGCCGGAGAAAAAATGACGGGTCGATAGAACAGTAATGCGGGATTGTAAAACATAAATGCTAAACGTGCATGTAAACTACCTCAATCGTACGGTTAAGGAGATAACATTTAAACCACCACTAATCATAATGCCTGCGGAATTATTACGTAAGCTGAAGCATTATTGCAGCATACTAAATGCCAGTTGCATTGCTTATGCACTTGGTTTACTTCTCCTACCTACTTCAACAACTTCTTCAAAAAATAACCGGCACCGCACCAAAGTTGCTACCGGGAAAAAATGATTTGAATTTCTTAAGAAATGGTTTGAATATTATAATTAGCAACTTAATATTGTTGAGTAGATTTACAATGTGAGAACGTCAAATGGAATTATAGCACCAAGTTTGATGGTCTTTGTTTGTGATTAGACGCACAACATTATGATTGTGTCAATAGGATTTAAACATCTTTGGTTGATAAGGTATGATGAACTACCTGGTTACACACTCATTAAATCATTAATGACCGCATAAAACATTAACAACAATTAGCCCTTGTATGCAAATCGGCAAAGCATCTTAATCATATCAGCTTTCATATTTATTTGCTGTGCCTGTTAACTGAATACCTATAAATCTATAAAAATGAGCATCAATCAAGATCGGGACGAGAGCAGTAGTTCTGGCATTACACGGCGCAAAATGATTGCAAGTACCGCAGTAGCTATCACTGCAATTGCTATGGGAAAGGTTACTGGTTTAGAAGCGGCACCTTATTTACACCCGTTGGATAGTGCCCCATTGTTGGCATCAGCAGACGTTTCTTTCATGGTAAATGGGGAAGCCCATGCGCTTAACATGGATACCCGTACCACCTTGCTCGATGCGCTGCGGGAACACCTGCATTTTACCGGTACAAAGAAGGGCTGTGATCATGGACAATGCGGAGCATGTACCGTACTGGTCAACGGGCGGCGCATTAATTCCTGCCTGTCTCTTGCGTTGCAACATGAAGGTGATAACATTACCACTATTGAAGGACTGGGAACGCCTGAAAAACTTCACCCAATGCAGGCGGCTTTTATTAAGCATGACGGTTACCAGTGCGGCTATTGCACACCGGGACAAATCTGCTCTGCTGTTGCGGTACTTCAGGAAATCAAGGCAGGTATTCCGAGCCACGTTACTGCCGATTTAAACGGTCAAATATCACCAACTAATATTGAACTGCGGGAACGCATGAGTGGAAATATCTGCCGGTGCGGTGCCTACTCCAACATGGCCGAAGCCATTGCCGAAGTAGCAGAGCATACAGCGTAACTACACTCATTTTCGGGCTAACAAATAAGCGATTGAATTAATTAAACACAACATGAAAGCATTTACATACGAACGGGTACAAACACCAGCAGAAGCGGCCTCTGCTTCGGCACGCACACCGGGTTCTAAATTTATTGCCGGGGGTACTAACCTGCTTGACCTCATGAAGCTGCAAATCGAAACACCTGCACATTTGATAGATATCGGTAAACTGGCATTAGACAAGATTGAGCCAACAACCGAGGGTGGCTTGCGGATTGGCACAATGGTTAGCAATACTGACCTTGCGGCAAATATGTTGGTGAGGCGTGATTATGGCTTGTTATCCCGTGCCTTACTTGCTGGTGCATCAGGACAATTGCGCAATAAAGCTACCACCGGCGGCAACCTTTTACAGCGTACCCGTTGCCCCTATTTTTACGATACCAATATGCCTTGTAATAAGCGGGTGCCCGGCAGCGGCTGTGCTGCCATTGGCGGTTATAGCCGGATGCTTGCAATAATCGGCTCAAGCGATGCCTGCATTGCCACACATCCAAGTGATATGGCGGTTGCCATGAGGGCGTTGGATGCTGTGATTGAAACGGTAAAACCTGGTGGCATCACCCGAAAGATACCTATTGCTGATTTCTATCGCCTGCCTGGGCAAACACCACACATTGAAACTACAATCGAAAAGAATGAATTGATTACATCAGTAGTACTGCCGGCACCGGTTGGTGGTACGCACATCTACCAGAAAGTTCGTGACCGCTCTTCCTATGCCTTTGCATTGATTTCAGTAGCTGCCATTTTGCAAAAGGGTGGAACCGGACGGGTGGCAATTGGTGGTGTAGCAGCTAAACCGTGGCGGATAGAATCCGCTGAAAAATTGTTGCCGTCGGGTGCAAAAGCGGTTACCGCAAAGCTGATGGCAAATGCAAGACCAACGAAAGAAAATGCTTTCAAACTGCTACTTGTTGAAAATACTATTGCCTCAGTTTTAAAAGAAGGGAGAACTTAATATGAAATTTGACAAACTTGCCGGAAGCAATCCAACAGATAAAGGTAAAGTGGTTGGCAAACCAGTTGACCGTATTGAAGGTCCGTTGAAAACCACGGGCACTGCAAAGTATGCATATGAGAACAATGATGCGGTACAAAACCCTGCCTATGGTTATATCGTTGGCGCAGCCATTGCCAAAGGTCGCATCAATCGTATTGATCAGTCCGCTGCAAAGGCAGCTCCAGGCGTACTTGCAATCGTTACCGCTGCCAATGCAGGACCACTTCAAACAGGTAAATTTTACGTTGATAAGTTGCTGGCAGGTCCGGAAGTTGACCACTACCACCAGGCAGTGGCTATAGTGGTAGCTGAAACTTTTGAGCAGGCAAGAGGAGCGGCTTCCCTGCTAAAAATAAATTATACAAAGACAAAAGGCGCATTCGACCTTGAGGCTGCAAAAGATTCCGCTATAACGCCTAAACAGGGACAGTTTGGTCCCCCGCCCCAGGAAACAATTGGCGATTTTGAAGGAGCTTTTGCAGCGGCTTCCGTTAGGCTGGATGCTACCTATAAAACACCTGACCAGTCTCATGCGATGATGGAGCCACATGCCACCATTGCCAAATGGGAGGACGATAAACTTACCTGCTGGTGTTCTATTCAGCAGATAAATTGGGGAGTACGTGACCTTGCAAATGTGCTGGGCATTCCAAAGGAAAATATACGGCTAATCTCTCCCTACATCGGCGGGGGCTTTGGTGGAAAGGGTACAGTGTTATCTGACCTGGTAGCTGCTTCTCTAGCTGCACGGGCTGCAGGGCGGCCTGTAAAGTTAACGTTGCAAAGACCACTTATTTTCAATAATACAACCCACCGACCTGCTACGATCCAGCGCATTCGCATTGGCGCTGCTACTGACGGTACTATCACAGCAATCGGGCATGAAAGCTGTTCGGGCAATTTGCCGGGAGGAATACTAGAGACTGCAACTGCATCTACCCGTACGCTTTATGCCGGAGCCAACCGGATGACGCACCTCCGGCTGGCCATTTTAGACCTGGCAGAAGGCAGTGCTATGAGAGCCCCCGGTGAGGCGCCTGGTATGATGGCTTTAGAAATTGCGATGGATGAAATGGCCGAGAAGTTGAAGATGGACCCGATAGAATTCCGCATAAAGAACGACACAAAGGTTGACCCATCATCAAAGCCTGAAATTCCTTTTTCTACCCGGCTGTTGGTGGAATGCCTGCGTACCGGTGCTGAAAAGTTTGGCTGGGAAAAACGAGAGGCAAAGCCCGGTTCTATACGGGATGGTCAGTGGCTGATTGGCATTGGCGTAGCGGCTGCTATTCGTGGAGCTCCTATTACCAAATCCGCAGCCCGTGTTCACCTTAGCCGGCAAGGTATTATTACCGTTGAAACCGACATGACAGATCTTGGGACGGGTACCTATACTATCATTGCCCAAACGGCAGCAGAAATGATGGGCGTTCACCTTGATAAAGTGGTAGTAAAACTGGGCGATTCTAACTTTCCAGAATCTTCCGGGTCGGGTGGTCAGTGGGGAGCGGCATCATCTACATCCGGCGTGTATGCAGCCTGTGTAAAGCTTCGGGAAATAGTGGCAAAAACGCTTGGCTTTACTCCTGAAGAAGCTGAGTTTGCCGACGGATCTGTCCGTTCGGGTAATCGTAGTTTCCCTCTGACAGATGCGGCTAAAACTACCGACCTGATTGCTGAAGACGACATGACTTACGGTGAACTTTCAAAGCAATATTCTCAAGATACATTTGGGGCACATTTTGTTGAAGTTGCCGTGCATGCACATACCTGTGAAATCAGGGTGCGGAGGATGTTAGGGGTTTGCCATGCAGGAAGGATCTTAAACCCAAAAACAGCGAGAAGCCAGGTGATTGGCGCTATGACCTGGGGCGTAGGTGCAGCGCTGATGGAAGAGAGGGTGGTTGACAAGCGCATTGGCTTTTTTGTTAACCACGACCTAGCAGGTTACGAAGTACCTGTACACGCCGATATTCCCCACCAGGACGTAATTCTAATGGAAGATATGGACCCAACGATGTCACCAATGAAGGCGAAAGGCATCGGCGAATTAGGGCTTGTCGGTGTTGCAGCAGCAGTTGCAAATGCGGTATACAATGCTACTGGTGTACGGGTGCGTGACTATCCAATTACGCTGGATAAGATTATCGGCAAAATGAAAATAGAAGCTTAAAAAAGAGGCTTTAACAAAGGCGGATTTAAAGGATTGCAAAAGCCCTTAAAATATCCCTGCACTACCTTTGTTATTATTACTTTCCTGATGCTATTACTTCGGCCAGTACTTTATTGGAGGTATCCACTTCTTCTTTTCCTATCTAATTCCGTATTATATAAAATACTTCTTCAATGGTTGTCTGGCAGGAACAAGCCTATGTGCATATTTTTCTTTTGTGCCCTTTGATTACACCTACCAGCCCAAATACAAAAGTATTCTTCCAATAAAAATTTACTACTATTAGCAAAGGGTCTTAGATTCATACATACCGTTGGTCAGCATCTTCAACTTTCCTCCATAATCATCGTATAAATTTAGCGTAATTTTCTGCAAGCCATTTTGAAAGTCATAAACACCTAAAATGAAAAACATATTCAATGGCATGGTAGGATGAAATAATAAAAGATATTCCGGTAACTTTATAAAGCACAAAAATAATTTTCTTAAATATTAAACCAACCTCTTTTATGTTTAAAGCTTTATTTTTCATTTCATGTTTTGTCAGTTGTATTTTTTACGCATGTTCTTCTTCAAGAGGACATTCAGTAAGTGGACAATCTAACACGTTAACGCAAAAAGAAAAAAATAGTGGATGGGTATTATTGTTCGACGGCAAAACAACAAATGGCTGGCACACCTATAATAAAAATTCAATTACTAATAATTGGAAAGTTGCTGATGGAGCACTTGTAATGGATCCTGCACTAAAGGGCGACTATAA
>JBBQWL010000069.1:0-23871 GCA_038210625.1 Chitinophagales bacterium
GTAAAGAAAACATTTCCGGTCCTCAATATGACTTGTGCTTCCTGCGCCAGCAGCTCACAAAGTATTTTGGAAAATACAGCCGGTGTAGTCAATGTATCCGTCAACTATGCCAATGCCACGGCGCAGGTAGAATATGTGCCAACTATTACCGATGCTCAGAAATTAAAGGCTGCCATGCAAAGTATTGGTTACGATTTGATGATTGATGAAAGTGAAGAAGCAAAAGATGAATTAGAAGAGGTACACCGTAAAAAGTTTGAGTCACTGAAGAAAAGAACCCTTGGCTCGGTTGCCCTATCCATTCCTTTAGTGTTGATAGCGATGTTTTTCATGCACATGCCTTATGCCAATTACATCATGTGGGCATTGGCTACTCCTGTTGTGCTCTTTTTCGGAAAGCAGTTTTTCATTGGCGCATGGAAGCAGGCAAAACATCGCTCTGCCAATATGGATACGCTGGTAGCGTTGAGTACAGGCGTGGCGTATTTGTTCAGTGTATTTAATACAGTCTTTCCGCAATACTGGCATAGCAGAGGGTTGGAAGCTCATGTTTATTTTGAAGCCGCAGCCGTGGTAATAGCCTTTATTCTTCTGGGCAAAATGCTCGAAGAAAAGGCAAAAGGAAACACCTCGTCAGCGATAAAAAAGCTGATGGGCTTACAGCCAAAAACCGTTACGGTAGTGCATGAAGGCGGGCATCAGATGGAAATGCCTATTGCTTCTGTAAAAGTAGGTGACACCTTGTTGGTAAAGCCCGGAGAAAAGATTGCTGTGGACGGAACTGTAAAATCCGGAAATTCCTTTGTAGATGAAAGCATGATTAGTGGGGAACCCATTCCGCTGGAAAAGAAAAAGGACGAAAAAGTATTTGCCGGAACCATCAATCAGAAAGGAAGTTTTCAGTTTACGGCAGATAAAGTGGGCGGCGACACCATATTGGCGCAGATTATAAAAATGGTGCAGGAGGCACAGGGCAGCAAGGCGCCCGTGCAAAAACTCGTGGATAAAATTGCAGGAATCTTCGTTCCTGTTGTAATGCTTATTGCCGTTTTTAGCCTGATTGCCTGGATAATATTTGGAGGTGAAAATGGTTTTACACATGGTATGTTAGCATTGGTAACCGTGTTGGTAATTGCATGTCCATGCGCATTGGGTTTGGCAACGCCTACTGCAATCATGACGGGTGTAGGTAAAGGTGCGGAGCATGGGATTTTGATTAAAGACGCAGAAAGCCTGGAACTGGCTAAAAAAGTGAATGCCATTGTGCTGGATAAAACAGGTACCATCACAGAAGGTAAGCCGGAAGTAGTTGCTATACAATGGAAATCGGGTGCAGGCAAAAAGGAACTTGCTGATCTGCTTTTTAGTATTGAACAACAATCAGAACATCCTTTGGCAGAGGCGGTGGTTCGATACTTCCAACAACAAAATGTACAACCGCTTACCCTCGACCATTTTGAAAGCATCACCGGCAAAGGCGTGAAAGTAATGTATGCAGGCAACAGCTATTTGTTGGGCAGCCCTGCTTTGCTTCAGTCCGAAGACATTCATATTGAACCTGCGCTGCAAACCATAGCCAACGAATGGCTGAACAGAGCCCAAACGGTTATCTGGCTCGCCGATAAAGAAAATGCCCTGGCGGCTATTGCCATTGCCGATAAAATAAAGTCAACATCGGTTGAAGCAGTCAAGGAACTGCAGGGCGCAGGCATTGAAGTGTACATGCTCACAGGCGATAATCAGTTTACTGCAAAAGCCATTGCAACGCAGGTAGGCATTCATCATTACAAGGCAGAAGTGCTACCAGCACATAAAGCAGATTTTGTAAAGGAATTGCAGCAGCAGGGAAAAGTTGTGGCCATGGTGGGTGACGGTATTAACGACAGCAATGCGTTGGCACAAGCCGATGTGAGTATTGCCATGGGCAAAGGCAGCGACATTGCTATGGATGTAGCTAAGATGACTATTATATCATCCGACCTTTCAAAAATTTCACAGGCAATAAAATTATCAAAGCACACGGTGGCAACCATACGGCAAAACTTGTTTTGGGCATTTATTTACAACATCATCGGCATACCCATTGCAGCAGGTATTTTGTATCCTTTTACTGGATTTTTACTTAATCCTATGATTGCCGGAGCCGCAATGGCATTAAGTAGTGTAAGTGTGGTAAGTAATAGTTTAAGATTGAAATTGCTGAAGCTATAATGCAAGAAAATGATAAAAAGTCTAAATAGTGCCTTTGTTGTTCCGGTTATTGCGTTAGTAACTGTCATAATTTTTTACTTTTTGTTGCTAAAAAAAGCGAATAATCCGGTGGCATTTAAAAGGATAACCAGCCTTATTCTGGCTGTTGCATTTGTCCTTAACTTTTTGTGGGAAATGGCCCAGATGCCGTTTTTTAAAAACATGCCTTTCAACTGGGAGACTACACTTTTTTGTGCTCTGGCATCCATAGCCGATTGCATTATGGTGTTGCTGTTGTATTTTGGTTTTGGTTTGATGTATAAAAATTCCTTGTGGTTTCGTCGACCCCGTTTTTTAGAGGTTATGCTTCTGGTAATTACAGGAGGCCTTGGTGCGGTACTGGCTGAAAAGAAACATCTCTTTCTAGGTAATTGGGCTTACAGTTCATACATGCCGTTTGTGCCCGTAGTTGAAGTAGGACTGTCGCCTTTATTACAGTTTATGGTATTACCGGCAATTATATACTACGTTGCTTCGGCTAAAGTGGACAGGTTGTAAAAAACATATAGGTATAACTATTTTCCAAAATAGTGTAACAGTTGAACAACTGATTAGAACGAACTTTGGAAAAAATAGAAATATGAAATATCAATTCAAAACAAACATAAACTGCGGAGGATGTATAGCATCCATTACACCGCATTTAAATGCCAATACCGACATTAAAAGTTGGGAAGTAGATACCGTAAATCCACAAAAAGTCCTAACAGTAGAAACCGATACTCTTTCTGATGAAGCGGTCCGGGAAATAGTAATCAAAGCCGGGTACAAGGCAGAAAAGTTAAGTCAATAAATTCTCAGACCAGCAGTGCAATGTTTTTGTCCTGCTGGTTCTGCTTATTATTATAAATTTATCTTGTAAAGAATAGGGCCGTTCTCCTCGCAGTTATTTATGGTTCTTTTTTACCCGTAAAACGGACTGTTGTAAGCAAATAAAGTTTATGCTAAAATCATTAGGGCGGTTTTTCTGGAAAATATTCAAAGCCATCTTTGTAAGGAAGAAGGATTGCTGTAAGTAATGACATAATAACCAATAATTATGTAAATTCTTTCCATAATTATGTAATCTTATAAGTAAAACTGAATGTACCTTCATCAGGAAGAGGTTTCACTATTTTAAAGAAATGCTCAAATTTCAGGTCGGCATAAATGAAAGGAAATACATCCATACAATTAAAGGCGGCCCTGCTGTTGATTGTGTTCTCCATGAATACAGTTATCGGGTTTGCCTGCGCTGTTGGCCTTGATATGGATTTTAATTCAAAGCACCATCATGATGAGCTTGAAACCAAAGAAGCGGTTCACTTACATGAAGATGGTAAGAAGCACGTTCACCATGAGTTAAAGGAAAGTTACGCTGCGTCACATCATCACGATGAGGGAAACAATCTTGATAGCGAAGACAACGACAGCGATAATTGTTGTAATCACCAGGTAACAAAGTTTGAACAGCTTGATAAAACAATTCCTCATGCATTAGCAATTAATCCTGTATTCTTTACAGCATTCATTTCTTCATTTTATAACATAGATATTTTAGCTGCTTCGCAGGTTACGAAAAGCACAAAATATTTTGTCCGAAGTCACCACCCTCCCATCCCCGATATTCTCATAGCAATTCAGCGTTTCCAGATTTGATTATGATAACTGGGTTTGATGGCTTTTGCCCATCGAGCTGTCAGCGTTTTGCCCAAATGGTAAAATGTATTTTCCAGTTATCGTAATCTATTTTTTATGTCTATACGAAATCATATCGAAAATTTATCCAAAAAACCTGATGAATTATTTGACCAAAATAATGTTAAGCAATTTGTAGCACTTTTTAATTATGCTACTATTGGTATAGTTATCACTGACAAAGGGGGTGTTATCATTAATTTCAATAAGTATATAGAAATACAATTTGGTTATACCAAAGCCGAAGTGCTGGGCAAAACGGTTGAAATATTATTGCCCCAATCCATTCACTCAAAACACCAGGCTCATCGTGATAACTTTAATAAGCATCCACAGAACAGGATAATGGGTGCAGGCAGGGATTTATATGCCATGAAAAAAGATGGAACAGAATTTCTGGTAGAAGTAAGCCTGAGCCATTACCGTTTAAATAATGAAGAATTTGTAATTGCATTTGTGGTTGATATTACCATTAGAAAGAAAAATGAAGACCTCTTTTTGCAACAGCAACGTGAACTGCAACGGATTAGTAAGGAAGTGCAAAACATGAATAGAGAGCTTGAACAAAAAGTGCTGGAACGAACCATGATGCTGAAAGAAACTTTGTTTGCATTGGAAAACTCAAAAGAAGAATTAAAACAATCTTTGGAAAGTGAAAAAGAATTAGGTGAGTTGAAAAGCAGATTTGTTACGATGGCTTCGCATGAATTCCGAACACCGTTAAGCGCCATTTTCACTTCACTTTCGTTAATAGAAAAATATACAACTACAGAAGAACAGGATAAAAGGGAACGACATATTTTGCGCAGTAAAGAAGCGGTAAATAATATGAAGAGTATGCTGGAAGACTTTCTGTCGTTGGGCAAACTGGAGGAAGGCAAAATTGAACCCAATATTTCTCAATTTGATATAACACAACTTGTAGAAAATATTATAAACGAAGTGCATGGCTTAAAAAAAGCGGGGCAAAAAATTAGCTATGTTCATCATGGTAAAGTAGAGATATGCTCAGACCAGTCAATATTAAAAAATATTGTCATCAACCTGCTCTCCAATGCCATAAAATTTTCTCCCGAAAATTCAACCATTAACCTCAACAGTTTTGTTGATGATGATAAAATACAGATTGCTATAAAAGATGAAGGCATAGGTATTTCAACGGATGATTTACAGCATCTGTTTGAACGTTTTTTTCGTGGAAAGAATGCGCTGAATATTGAAGGGACAGGATTAGGATTGGCAATAGTTGCCAAATATCTGGATATGCTGAATGGAACAATTAATTGTAACAGTGAGCTAAATGGCGGTACTGAATTTATTGTAATGTTTAACAAGAAGTAACAAGGGCTGTCAGAGTTAATTTATTGTATTGCTCAACTACTTCTTTCTAAAAATAAATTATGAACCAAATATTATTGATTGAAGACAATACGGCGGTAAGGGAAAATACTGCTGAGCTTCTTGAACTGGCCAACTACAAAATGTTAGTAGCCGCCAATGGAAAAGCTGGTGTGGACCTGGCATTGAAGCATAAGCCCGATCTGATAATTTGTGACATTATGATGCCAGATTTAGATGGTTATGGCGTATTGCACTTGTTGAGCAGAAACAAGGAGACTTCCACAATTCCGTTTATATTTCTTACTGCTAAAACAGAACAAACAGAATTAAGAAAAGGTATGGAAATGGGCGCCGATGACTTCATAACAAAACCTTTTGATGATGTGGATTTATTGAACGTAATTGAAATAAGATTAAAAAAGGCAGAGACCTTAAAGAAACAATTATCCAAAGACATTACAAATGTAAACGACCTTATTCAAAATGTTGCAGCATCCGCTGATATTAAACTCACTTCCGATGAAAGGGAAATTAGTATATACAAAAAGAAACAATTGGTTTATTCAGAAGATAAAAGACCAAATGCTGTATATCATATATTAAATGGAAAAATAAAAACATTCAAGGTGAATGAGTTTGGAAAGGAATTGATAACAGGCATTTATACTGATGGAGATTTTATTGGATATACTGCCCTGCTGGAAGAAACTACTTATGCAGATACGGCAGAAGTGCTGGATGATGCTGAATTAATGATTATTCCAATAGCAGATTTTCTACAGCTAATTTATAATAACCCCCAGGTATCAAAACAATTTATAAAATTACTTACAAAAAATGTGTTGGAAAATGAAGAAAAACTATTGACTATTGCATACCAGTCTCTCCGTAAAAAAGTAGCTATCGGGCTAATAGAAGTTTTTGATAAATTTAAAAACCAACTATGCCCTAAACCCGAACTTATTATTTCAAGACAGGATTTATCGCATATTATGGGTGTTGCTACCGAGTCGCTTGTACGAACCCTAAGTGATTTTAAAGATGAGAAACTGATTGAGTTAAAAGAAGGGAAAATAATTATCCTCGAAGAAACCAGTTTACGAAGCCTTAAATATTAAACAGAATCAATCTCCCTGTAGGCTACGGAAATTAAAATCTGCTAAATTTTTCCCTTCAAGATTTTGCTTGGTAAGTGTCCAGTTTTCAGTCAGGCTGGTCTCTATCCAATGGCCGTCAGACTTTCGCTGAACTTTAACTGATAAATTGAATAGTTCTTTAAAGTGATATACCATCTCTTTCACTGTAGTGTTATCGGTCAATATAATAAATGAAATTTTGTCAGTAACTTTGTTGTGTCCATTTTCCTTTGTGAGGCATAGTTCTTTTGAAACTATACCGGTTGAAACAAAATCTATTTTTAAATAAGGAAATGTCTGAGTAAATTCTTCCTGAACTTTCCCAAATGTTTTTCCAGCCTCTATTTTAATTTCCATAAACAAGCTTTTAGAAAATGATTGCATATTGCAAACTGATCTTTATACATAACTTTTAAGCCGGTAACACACTAATGTTATAGAAATGCCGTCCATCCTTATAGTTAGTCATTTACCGAGTTGCTTCCAAACCTGTTAGTGGTGATTTAAATACGTTTAAAGACCTTGTAATATGTTATTTAGGCATAAATACAATGGTACAAACTATATTATTCAAATTCATTTGCCACTTTATAAATAAGTCATAAAAGTAACCACAAAAAAATACTAATGGATTGACGAAAATCAATTGTGTATTTGAGATTAATCAAGATTCGATTACCTGAAGAATTAAAATACGCATATGAGATTCTTTATGTAAGAAAACCCCTTTTTTAAAGTAATCCACCTTGATAAGAAACACATGAAGAATTGATTTGCATCAATACAAAGCATTAAACAGCTTACTAATTTTACGGGAGATTTAGTAACGAATGAAAATTTTAGAAATGAGTTACAGATGCTGTCTCATGTTTGTTACTCCCATCTAATGTAAACAATTAAAATTTTAAAACAATGTTACACAAAGCAAAATTGAAAGACGGTTCTAAAATAGAAAAGACAAGACACCTTAAGGAACTTGCGGCCTTAAAAAAATTATTAAGCGATTACAAAGTCGAAAGAAAAACTGAATGGAAATCATTTAAGAGTAAAATGAAGGATAGCATTGATAAAATGGAAAAATCAATAAAAAAGCCTGCAGCTCCCGATAAGAAAGAGAAAACAAACAAATGAAAATACTATTAGCTATAGATGGCTCTGAGCACAGCAAGCTCACTGTTGAGGAACTGGCCGGTCAGCCTTATCCACCCAAAACGGAAGTACGCATTGTTACTGTCTACTTTATGCCGTCAAAAGTAGCTTTTTCCGAGGATGGGATGATGTCAGAGGACTATTATCCTGAAATTAACCGGATTGCATTAAAATCAGCAACTAATATAACTAATGACGCAACTAAAATTTTGCAAAAAGTTAATCCAAATCTTGTAATAACCTCATCTGTAATTGATGGATCTCCTGCTCAGGTTATCCTCCGTGAAGCAGAAGCATTTGGTGCCGATTTAATTCTTGTAGGCTCTCATGGTCATGGCCATGGTGCAGTAGCAGGTTTTCTCCTGGGTTCAGTTTCTCAATCTGTATCAGTACATGCAAAATGTTCGGTATTGATTGTGCGAATGAAAAAACAAAAAAAATAAATTCTAATTATCACTTAAAAACAAAACAATGAAAATAAATCGAAATGAATTATTGCTTCATAGCGTAACGCATGGTTCACAAGAAAACATGAGTTCAGGAAATTATACCTGCTCAATGCATCCGGAAGTAAAATCAGACAAACCTGGTAAATGCCCGAAGTGCGGAATGACTTTAATAAAGAAAAATAATTAATTAATAACAATTAAAAACTCAAAAAATTATGAAAAAAACATTCTCCCTTTCAATCGTTCTACTGACAGCGATGAGTTTATTGCTCTCCTGCAATTCAAAATCATCGGCAGATGAGTACCTGAAAGACGATAACCAGCGAAAAGAAGTTGTCTTAGCAATTGTTCACCATCAGCCATATATGAGTGAAATGATGCAGCAAATGATGAGTAGCGACAGTTGTAAACAAATGATGTCAGAAAACATGATGAGCAATCCCGGCATGATGAATACAATGATGGGCGATATGATGAGCATGTGCAACAAAGATTCTGCTATGTGCAAGATGATGATGGGAAGTATGCAGTCGCAACCGCACGTTATGGAATCAATGAAAGGAATGTGCGACATGGGCAACATGAAAATGGAACCGAAAAAAGATCAACAAAAGCACCAGCATTAATAATAAACAATCATCATTCATTTTTAAATATACAAAATCATGGAAAAATCAATCATACATACCTACCATATCGGTGGTATGGGCTACGGCAACTGTGCTTCCACAGTTAAGCAAAAATTATCCGGTGTGGCTGGTGTAACGTCAGTTGCCATTGATCTCGGAAAGAAGGAAGCAAAAATCACTTTAATTAAAGAGATTGACACAGATACGCTTCAGCATGCATTTAGTAATACACGTTATACTATTTCCAAACTTGATAGTTGAATTCAGCGAATACTTGCTGTAATAACAAAAATTAAATAATTATTTAAATCATACAACTATGTTTCACACTTATAACGGACACTTTGGGGGAATGCATTTTATCTGGTGGATAATCTGGTTCCTTTTTATCATCTGGATTTTTGCAACTCCCTGGGACATTCCCGGTCAACGAACCAAAAAAGACAGCCCATTGGATATTCTTAAAAAAAGATTTGCCAGCGGAGAGATAACGAAAGAAGAGTTAGAGGAAGGAAGAAATATTATTAATAAAAATTAATGTTTTAAGAAAAAGAATAACAACTGATAATAAAGTGTTTTCTCAAATTTTAATTATTTAAAACTTAAATATCATGAAACAACAACAATATCAAAAATGCATCGAAGCCTGCATTGAATGTGCAACGGAATGTAATCACTGCGCTGTTGCATGTCTTGAAGAAAAAGATGTACAATATCTTACTAAATGCATCCGGCTCGATTTAGAGTGCGCCATTATCTGCCGTGCATCGGCAGAGTTAATGACTTTGGGAAGCAGCTACTCCCGGCAAATGTGTGATTTGTGTGTCACGATTTGCAACGAATGTGCTGAAATGTGTGGGCTGCATGCCAACATGGGAATGGAGCATTGCCGGGAATGCGCTGAAGCCTGCAGAGCTTGTGCAAAAGAATTAATGGAAGCTTATCAAAAATCAGAGCAGGAGGATAATGATACTAAAACAGCAATCGTTCATCAGGATGAGTGTGCTATTTTTTCCCGTGCATCATCAGAATTAATGAGTTTAGATAGCGCCTACTGCAAACAAATTTGTGCGTTAACAGCCACTGTTTGTAGTGCAGCTTCTGAAACACTTGAAACAAATTTAAACAAGGAGATGGCCTATTCCAGGCAACGTGCTTTAATTTCTAATGAGGTACAAAGGCACCTGGAAAGCCTTGAGCAGCCTGTAAAGAAAGCAGATGAAAACATAAAGGATGAGAAGAGTGAACAAACGGTGCAGCAGAAAGAAGCTATTAAAAATAAGAATAAACATTCTTCTGCTTTACTGGCTGCTTCTATGTGGCGTAGCCCGGTAAGCCATTCCCTGCTCCATGTAAACCGTGATGTTAGAGGCACTAGCGGACTGGCAAACACGGGGCCTTTTATTGACTATTAAGATTGAAATTCTTAATAAGACACTATATCCTGTTTTTTCCATTCGCATAAATAATTTTTATTTCAAATGAGTGACTGATTGAAAATTCTTAAAAAGAGATTTGCAGGGGGAGAGATAACGAAAGAGAAATTTGAAGACATGAAAAAGCAGATCGAAATAAATTGAAGAACACTTAAATAAAAATCTGTATGAACAAACATACCCTTTGGATGATAATAGTATGCGGGCTTCCCTTGTTGCTTATTTTTTTTGCACCGGCATTGGGATTAGGTTACGGAACCACTCTTTTCATCTTTTTAATTGCCATGTTTGCCTGCCACTTACTGATGCCAATGCACAGTCATGGAGGGCATAACCATGAAGAGAAACAACAAAATTCACAAACCACTAAAACAGAAAATCATGAACACCACCATTAATGTAAAAAGATTTGGTTTTGCAGTTGGCATAACCTGGGCATTGCTTTATTTGGGCTGTATGATTGTAATGTTAACTGTTGGCCATGATGGGGCCGTTAAATTTTTCAATAGTCTACTTCATGGTTTAGATGTTTCCACAATTGTTCGTATGGAAGTACCAATATGGGAGGCTGCAGTAGGTATTGCAGAAACATTTATCCTGGGTTGGCTTATCGGAGCCTGTATTGCCGGATTTTATAACGCTGCAATTAAGAGATAGTGGCAAAAGGGAAGATAAATATCGTTAAAGCCTCTGATGAAACCCAGCATGTTTTTTTAGAAGGGCATTGGCTATACGGTGTAAAGTATTCAATAACCAGTCTGGTAACAGGAATTCGACTCTAAATATAGAACATGGCTGCATGAAATAACTGGTAAAAAATGAAATAGAGGTGATAAAATATGCATGGTTAATATGGTCGTTGATAATGTTGGGCTGCTGGCTGGTCATTTATTTACTAAAGAAAGATTTCAGAAAAATGATGCTGTGTGTAAGCGTGGCAACTATGCTGTTTGGTTTTACAGAACCTCTTTTTATTCCCGGATACTAGTCTCCTCCTTCCCTGTTTGGCCTGGCGGGAAAAACAGGATTTGATATTGAAAGCTTTATTTTTTCATTTGCCATCGGGGGAATTGCTGTGGTGCTATACCGTTTGCTTTATCCGGTTTCAGTAATTAATATTATGGCAACGGACAAAAAGAGACGCCGTCATAGTTTGCACAGGATAATTCTTTTCTTACCTGTAGTCTTGTTTATCGGCCTTAGCTTAGGCGCAAGTTTGAATCATATTTACTGCGGGGCAATCTCTCTTTTTTTGGGTTCACTGGCAACATTATACTGTCGCCCCGATTTAAAGAGAAAGATTTGGACAGGCGGTTTGCTTTTTTCGCTGTTATATCTTCTTTATTTTGGCAGCCTTCTTATTTTTTTTCCGGATTATGTAAAGTCTTTCTGGAACCTGAATGCACTTACCGGGCTGTTTATATTTGGGATACCAATAGAAGAATTAATGTTTACTTTCACATTTGGAATGTACTGGTCAGGTCTGTACGAACATATTTATTGGTATGGAATACGTGAGCAACACCAGCATAAATATGTA
This sequence comes from Chitinophagales bacterium, assembly GCA_038210625.1. Lineage (GTDB taxonomy): Bacteria > Bacteroidota > Bacteroidia > Chitinophagales > Chitinophagaceae > Ferruginibacter. The sequence goes on from JBBQWL010000069.1 coordinate 11,608, forward strand.
AAAATGTATAACAGTACCAGTATGAATTAAGTTTTTAATAATAGACACCAACTTGCATAACAATAAAAATAACAATTATGAAAATACTACTTGCCACCGACGGTTCTGATTACAGTAAAGCCGCAATTGAAGAATTAGCACGCATGCCATTTCCAAAAGCAACAAAAGTGCTCATTGTATCGGCTTTTGAAAACACTGCCTTAATAACTTCTGCCCCGGTGCCCATGGGTGGCTTGGCAGGCGGCTATGCAGAAACAAGCGAGATTGTAAAAAATCTGTCAGAAAATGTATTGAATAAGGCCGCTGAATTGCTGAAAAAGAAAAACCCGGACTTATCCATATCAACGGCAGCAATCAATGGATCGCCCAAGCATGTGATTTTACAGGAAGCGGAAAAATTGGGTGCTGATTTAATTGTCGTTGGCTCACACGGAAAAGGCGTTATAGGACGCTTCCTGCTTGGCTCCGTTTCACAAGCGGTTGCTATGCATGCTCAATGTTCAGTTTTGATAGTACGTAAAAGAGAAGCAAAAAAAAAGCCAAAATGATAATAAAAAAGAAAAAGTAATAGCTCGTCACATGGTAAATGACGAATGTTCCGGATGCTTCATTAATCAATTGATAATTTATAAAGAATAAAAAATGAACTCATTTAAAAATCTATCGGTAAAAGAAAAAAGGGCACTTTTAAAATTCCCTGCGTATATATCTCTCCTTGCTGCCAACAATGATGGCAGGCTCGATAAAGCGGAAAAGAAGGTGGCCGTCAAGTTCTCTCACATTAAAACCTTTTCCAGTGATCCGTTGCTCACTGACTTTTATGCTGATGCAGATAAGAATTTTGAAAAGGATATAGAACAGATCGATAAGGAAATCCCTGAAGGAAGAGAACAGAGAGAAGAGGCAATCAGGAGCGAATTGGCAGAACTTGAAAAGATAGTTGCAAAGCTTGGAAAAGAATATGTTTCCATAATGCACCATAGTATGAAATCATTTAAAGATCATGTATCAAAAGCACACCACAATGTGTTAATGGATTTTCTTTTTCCCTATACCCATTAAAGGATAATCAAATTATTATTACGAACTCCATGACGATAAAGGCATATCTGCTGGGCATCAGACTCAAAAAAAAATAGATATAAAGTGACAGAATATTTAATCACGAAGAGCATTTTATAAAAAAAAATTTTTAAAGAAAATGTCGGTAGTTATTTTACGATGAATTAATAAAATTACACTTTCCGGTGGTGCAAACTCCTTTACTTAGCCTCAAGAATGAGTGGAATTTATTTTAAAAAATATGTAAATGAAAACCTGATGTTTTACTGTAACAACTTAAACACAAATAACCTGTAAGATGCTTTTACAAAAAACCTGGTAGTGATTTTATGTGGACTGTTTTTAGTAATAGTAGGCTTCGGAATTACCTTGCCTAAACTTCCCTTTTGTATAACAATTCTTTCGCCGGCTTAAGGTATTTCGTCACTTAATTTGTGACTACAGGTTGGTCTTATAACCGGCATTTACCCATTTATGCAATTACTGTTTTTTTACAAATTAGTTTGGTTGCTTTATTCCGGGCTTCAAACTCTGCCATTCAACCCAGATTTTGCAGTTGAAATCTACTGCGGCTTCCAAATCCTTCACAGCTAAGCCTTTCAGAACATTTTTTGAATTCAGAATAGTTCACTATTCTTTCATCCAAAAAATAACCTGAAACCCTTATCTGTTTTGTATTTGAAACCCTCGCTACGATTTCAACTGCAAAATATGGGTTAAAATTTTACGCCAACGGTTGCAACTACATTTCCTCTTTGTTGTTTTAGCTCGGCGTACGTATTAGGTCTGTCCTGCAACCGGTACGGAAAGTTTACATCTTTGCTTATGGCATGCACATACGTGAGGTCAACAAAAAAACCTTTATTGCGGTAACCCAGGCCACCGCTTAGTAGCATACGATTTGCTTTAAGTTCTTTGTCTTTATATGGGTTGCCGTAATATGCCAAGCCAAGCCTTGCCATAATAACTTTAAATTTCAACTCGCCACCCACTCTAAAATTAAAATTGCCTTTGTAATTGCTTTTAACAACGTTATTCAGTGCTTTGTAATAAATTTTTTCCTGGTCGGTTACGGTTTCGTTATCGCTGCTAAAACGGCTGCCGCGGTGCTGCACGTATTCAATATCGGCAGTAATAAAACCTTTTTGGCGGGTAACATCTTTTACTTCTCTAAACACATAAGATGCGCTGATGAGGGCTTTAAACGGAGTACTCTGTGTATACTTTGCTTCTCCGGGTTTGCCATTGGTAAAGGTTTGCGAGCTAACATTGAATGTAGCAACCGGGTTTTCTACTTCGGTAGTTATGTAAGTGGTATGGGTATCGCTTAAAAACATCCAGCTAGGAGTGTGTATTGCCAGTCCCAGGCGTATGTAATCCCGTGGGCGGTAAATAATGCCAATCTTTGCATTAAAACCGATGCCGGTTGTTTTAAAATCATCGGTATATTCAAACTGCTTAAAATAATTGGAGGTATTGTTTGATGTATCGTTTTCTTTAAAAACAGTATTGCTTGTGTAACTAACCAATGGAACGCCTATGGTACCGCCAATAAACCATTTGTCTTTGCTGTTGTGAGCAAAACCAATGGCCAGTTCACTGATGGCACCCTTTGTTTTTTTAATCATTTCCTGCTGCAGCGCCTGGCCTGCATCCAGTATGTATTCTGGAGCACCTTTTACCTTTATTTTGCCCCCGACGGTAACGGTATCAATCAGGTAGGTGTAGAGTGCCGGAGCGGATGAGTAAGGATAAGGTGTGTTAGAAGCCAAAGCTTGATCAATAGTAAGGCCGCTCCTTGCAAACTCTTCGGCAAACTGTTCGCTGAAAGAGCTTAAGTTGTTTAAACCTTTATAATGTACTTCGTTATTAAAATTGGCGGCCTGTGTTATGGCAATGCTGAATGCGCTGCTGTTCTTTGAATCGTTGTTGCTTGTATGCCCAAAAACCCAGCCACTGGTACCAAAGCCAATATTGTTTTTTGTATTCTTAAAATCGGTGCCTCTGAATGCAGCTTTGTTGTTATTTAAAAAGAAGCCGGGCGTAATTACAAATTCATTGGTTTTATAAAAGCCAAGCCCGGCGGGGTTTACAAAGGTTGCGTTAACATCTCCACCCAGTGATCCCATGGCACCGCCAATAGCCATATTACGTGCGGTGCCGCTTTGCGGGTAAAAAGAATACCGGATGGCATCTTCGGGAACCTGGGCGTAAATAATGGTGCTGATAAATAAAGAAGAGAGGAGTAAATATTTTTTCATGAAATAGCTTTTGATAAATACAATTGTTAATTAAACAATGCTCCTGATTAATCTTCGCTCCTCCCTCTCCCTTGGAGAGGGGTTGGGGGTGAGGTCAACCACCCCTCGGCGGCCTGCTTGAAGATGAACTGGAACCACTGCTGCTGCTTCCTGAAGAAGAAGGGGTGCTGCTGCTGGATGAAGGCGAGTACGTTCTGGTATTATTATCGGACGAACGTGTTCCTGGCGTTGGATCAATCGTTTGCCTCAGGATATTTCCTACACGGCTTCCGCTTCTGTTGCTGTTATCATATTGCGAAGATGAATTGGTTGAATTTAATGTGCCGTTGGTTTTACCTGTTGCCACTCTCGTATTATAACCGTTGTAAGCATTTAGGTTTACCATACGTGGGGTGCTGTTAACCGGCGTTTTGTAAGTTGGGCTTACCGTATAAATGGCCCATGGATAATAATAAGGGTTGTAATAATAGCCGGTGTTCTTGCAATTACAATAGCAGTAATTGTATGGGCTGTTGTCAAATTCGTAATCGTTTCTGAAATCTCTCCAGCGGCGGTCACGTATGCCCATGGTAATTTCGTAATCGGTGTTGGGCTTTTCATAGCGCTGCTCTTCACGCTTTGTTTCCTTTCTTTCCTCAACAACCTTTACCGGAGAATAATACACATCGTCCGGAGTTTGCCCGGTTTTATAGGCAGTGCTGCAACTGCTTAAAGCCGCTACAGATAAGGCAAAAAGTAAAATTTTTGATTGCATGGCGATTTGTTTATAGCATTTAAAATTGAAGTTACTACTTTTGTGCAGTTTGAAAGTACTTTGTGCAACTGCTTAACATAAAGGATCAGACAATAAAGTTAAATCGTCTGATGTTAAAGCAGTGCTAAAAAGAAAACATGGTCTGACGTCTCGTCTGACCATGAAAACGAAAAACGGTCAGACAAGACGTCAGACCGGGTAAAAAAATAAAAATTTAAATGAGTAAAGAGTTAACATCAAGAGCAGAAGATTATTCGCAATGGTACAACGACCTGGTAATTAAAGGCGGACTGGCAGATCATTCGGCAGTAAAAGGTTGCATGGTTATTAAGCCTTATGGCTTTGCCCTTTGGGAAAACATGCGTGACCAGTTAGATAAAAGGTTTAAAGAAACAGGCCATGTAAATGCCTACTTTCCCTTATTCATACCTAAAAGTTTTTTAAGTAAAGAAGCCGCCCATGTGGAAGGCTTTGCCAAGGAATGTGCTGTGGTAACGCATTACAGGCTGATGAACGATCCCAACGGAAAAGGAATTATTGTTGACCCGGATGCAAAACTGGAAGAAGAACTGATTATTCGTCCCACGTCTGAAACCATTATATGGAACACTTACAAAGACTGGATACAGTCGTACCGCGATCTTCCTTTACTGATAAACCAATGGGCGAATGTGGTGCGTTGGGAAATGCGTACCCGTTTGTTTTTACGCACTGCCGAGTTTCTGTGGCAGGAAGGACATACCGCACATGCAACCAAAGAAGAAGCGATTATTGAGACCGAAAAAATGTTGGATGTTTATGCTGAGTTTGTAGAAGAGTTTATGGCGGTACCGGTTATTAAAGGAGTTAAAACTGCCAACGAACGTTTTGCCGGCGCTGTTGATACGTATTGCATTGAAGCGCTGATGCAGGATGGTAAGGCATTGCAGGCTGGCACTTCGCATTTTCTGGGACAAAATTTTGCCAAGGCATTTGATGTGCAGTTTTTAAATAAAGAGAATAAGAAGGAATATGTTTGGGCTACATCGTGGGGGGTATCAACCAGGCTGATAGGGGCGTTAATAATGGCACACAGCGATGACCAGGGATTGATACTGCCGCCAAAAATTGCACCTTTCCAGGTGGTGATTGTGCCCATATATAAAGGTGAAGAAAGTAGAGCACCCATTGATGCAAAAGTGAATGAAATAATGGCGGCGTTAAAAGCATTGGGTATTCGGGTTAAGTACGATAACAATGATAACAGCCGCCCAGGCTGGAAGTTTGCCCAGTACGAACTGCAGGGCGTGCCGGTAAGGCTTGCCATGGGCCTGCGTGATATGGAAAATAATGTGGTAGAAATTGCCCGCCGCGATACCAAAGAAAAAAGCAGTGTATCTATGGATGGTATTGCAGATACGGTTGCAAAACTGCTGGAGGAAATTCAGCACAACATGTACAACAAGGCACTTGCTTTTAGAAATGAAAACATAACCCTTGTTGATAACTGGGATGATTTTGTAAAAGTACTGGATGAAAAAGCCGGATTCATATCAGCACATTGGGATGGCACTGCCGAAACAGAAGAAAAAATAAAAGAACAAACCAAAGCTACCATACGCTGCATACCCATGAACAATAAGCAGGAGGATGGAAAATGTGTTTTAACAGGAAACCCAAGTACACAAAGAGTATTGTTTGCAAGGGCTTATTAGGAAATTAGTAATTAGGAATTGGGAATCAGTAATCAGGGTGGCTCAAAGCTTATAGCTTATAACTCATAGCTTTTATGATATGCTAAATATTATTCACTGGCTGGAAGTTCATCAGCTTCCCTGTCCGTTTAAACTGTTGACTCATTTTGATTGTCCAGGCTGTGGCATACAGCGAAGTTTTGTATTGCTTTTACAGGGACATGTTTCTCAAAGTCTTTTTATGTATCCGGCCTTGATACCCATTCTCTTGCTTTTTAGCTTCTTAATCCTGCATGTTGTATTTAAAATAAGAAACGGTGTTACCATTTTAAAATTTGCCTATATTTTTTGTGCTGGTATAATTATGGTAAGTTATATTTACAGACTATTAGTTACCAAAACCATCTGACATGAGCGATTCAAACAGGGATTATTTAAATAATAACGACGCAAATGCCACGCAGTTACCTAATGCAACAGCAGTGCTGGTACTGGGTATTTTATCAATTGTGGTATGTTTTATATGCGGCATTGTTGCACTGGTACTCTCCAATAAGGATATGGCGTTGTACAGGGCCAATCCAGAACTTTATTCAACTTCATCTTACAATAACATCAAGGCCGGGCGCATCTGTGCAATTATAGGCATTGCATTGCAGGTAATTGGTTTAATTGTTTACATTATTTTCATTGCATTTTTTATATCAATGGCAGCTGGCTTGAAATAACTCTATTCATTTTTAATAAAAAAATAAATTATGACAGATCAACAAAATTTTCTAAGCCCATCTAATCAACCATCAAACCTGCCAAATGCAACAGCAGCGCTGGTGTTGGGTATCATTTCGCTGGTGGGCGCATTGTGCTATGGCATAGTAGGCGTTATTTGCGGCATTATCGGATTGGTACTTGCCAATAAAGACCGTAAACTTTACCAGGCGGCACCTGAGTTATATTCATCATCCAGTTACAGCACGCTAAATGCCGGGAGAGTCTGCTCATTAATCGGGCTCATTCTTGGCAGCCTGATTTTAGTGATCATGATATTTTATATTATTTTCTTTGGAGCATTCTTTATGGAGGCCATGCGGCATTCAAAAAGCTATTAATAATTTTTATAGAAAAAGGCTTTCAAAAAGAAAGCCTTTTTCTATAGATTCATATCTGGTAGCTGTCACTATTCCTTCGTTGCTAAATAATTATAATCGGCCAGCATTTTTTCCAGGAACTGGTTCACCGGCATATCAGACTTAATATACAGTACTTCTTTAATTTTCATAGAAACCCGGTGACACATATCGTAGTTCTTTCTTTTGTTTGCCTGTGTTAATACCCCTTTAATGGTATTTATGTCACGGTCGCTGAGTCTCATTACCTCCGGAAACATTACTTTATAACCGACATCGTCTATCTGCATAAAAACGGTATCGGCCAGTGTTAAGGCCGATTTAGTATTTACTACCACAGTGCCGGCAATCATATCGCCCAGGCGCTGATTCTTTTTTGATACGGAAATGATGATGACTACCGCAATGCCCAGCATGCCGGTAACAAAACTGTAGATAATAATATTGGCGCTTGAAAAAGCGATATACCCAAAAAAGAAAGGCCATTCAAAAAACCGGGTTATCCATCTTAATAAAAACTGGCCAAAGGTAGGTTCGCCACCTTCCAGGCTTATAACCCTTATTGCCATCAGCTTTTTACCAAGCGATTGACCATTGAACCATAATTCAGTTAATAATGAGTACAGCAGCATGGGTAACGAAACAATCAGAATATCCAATCCGGCACTTTCTTCCCAGCCAAATAAAAGCCCCCCATACAACACAAACTTCATACTATATAAAAAAATAAGCAGCAGTACAAAGTCTATAATGTAAGCCAGCAGCAGTTTATGAAATTCGGCAATTTCAAACTCCAGGTCAATATTAAAAGCAGTGCCTATCTGAATGATACCCATAAACTGCAAATTACAAATTGCCGTCAAGAGAAGTGGCAAAACATGAATTTTTTTATTAATCAAAAAAGCATGAATTTACAGACTTAATCTGGGTCTCAACCCGTAAACTTTTGTAATGAGGGAAGCAATGTTCATTAAAAAGAATGCTGAGAAATGGAATAAATACCAGCATTCGCCCACCGATAACCCCGATGAAACGGCAGAACGGTTTGTTAATTTAATTGACGACCTGAGTTATGCCAAAACATTTTATCCTAAAAGCAAAGCTACCCGCTGGATAAACGGAATTGCTGCGGGCATCTATCAAAGTATTTACCAGAACAGGAAGGAAAAATACAGCCGCATTTTCACCTTCTGGAAGTATGAGTTGCCGCTGCTGTTTAAAAGATATCACCGCATTTTTTTATTTACCACGGTTGTATTTGTTTTGTTTGTCGCCATTGGCGTTTTTTCTTCCAAGGAAAATCCTGATTTTGTAAGAGGCATTTTGGGAGATAGATATGTGAATATGACAGAAGAAAATATTGATAAGGGCGATCCCTTTGGTGTGTATAAGGATGGCAACCCTTTCTCCATGTTTGTAATGATTGGCTTTAATAATATTTATGTGGCTTTCCGTGCTTTCATTGGCGGGTTTACGCTGGGTTTGTTTACCATGATGATCATGTGGACAAACGGTGTTATGCTCGGTTCTTTCCAGTACATGTTTTTTGCAAAAGGGCTGGGCATTAAATCGGTGCTGGTAATATGGATACACGGTTCACTGGAAATATCTGCCATTGTAATTGCATCTACCGCAGGTTTTATTCTTGCTGCAGGCATTTTATTTCCCGGCACTTATTCCCGCTTTGTTTCCTTTAAAAGAAATGCAAAAGATGCCGCAAAAATTTTATTGAGCCTTGTGCCCGTTTTTATTGTAGCCGCTTTTTTTGAAAGTTATGTTACCCATTTAATGAGCCAGACTTACGATAAATCAACCAACAGCGGCCTGCCGGTTTGGGCAAGTGTGGCTATTTTAATAGTATCGTTTGCATTTGTTATCTGGTACTTTGTTATCCTTCCCATACGATTACATAAGAAAGGTTATTACATTCAGCCTGATGGCATCATCAACCGGTTGAAGAATGAAAATGCGTAAAACAATTTACATATCGGTTTTGCTGTTGATTTTTTTCTTTGCTGCACAGGCACAGAAAAAAATCATTTATGAGGATAGTACTTTATTGCAGAAAGATGAAGAAGTGATACAGACCCCGGTAGAAGATATTGCGGTTGATTCTGCAACAGTTCAGGGTCCAGTAGAAGTAAAAGTGGACGAACCGGCAGACACCAGTCTGTACATTAATGCCCTTGATTTTCCGTACGATTCAGTTAAAAACTGGCGGAGTGAAAAAGATTATGCTTATGCAAAAGACTTAGATAGTCTTTTAAAAGACTTACAGAAAAAAGACGTGAAGCAACAACCACGGCGATCAATGCCCGATACCAGTTTATTCAGCGGGCTGTTAGGTTCGGGCTTCCTGCAGTTTTTGTTGTGGACGGTTGCAGTGTGTTTTGTACTATTTGTACTGTACCGTTTGTTTTTGGCTGAGGGTGTTTTTAAACGCAAAGCAAAATCAGCAATAGATGTTGAAGCCGAAGTGGAAGAAGAAGTGATAACCGGCGAGAGTGATTTTGACGCATTGATACGGCAGGCATTGCAGCATGGCAACTACAGGCAGGCCGTGCGTTACCAGTATTTGAAAACCTTGCACCTGCTTTCCGGCAGGGGCATGGTTAGCATGGCTCCCGATAAAACCAATTTCAATTACGTAACGGAAATTTCCAATCCCGAATATCGCAATGCTTTTGCGGCACTTACGCTGCATTATGAGTATGCATGGTATGGCGAATTTGACGTTGACAAAAATATTTATGAAAAAATTGAATACAATTTCAGCAGCTTAAACAAAAAAATATAAGGCATTACTTGAAGCATAAACTTTTATATCTGTATTTATTTTCGGCAATTATTGTGTTGCTTGCAGGCTGTAGCGGTTGCAATCAAAATAAGATGCCATCGCTGGTGGAGACCTATAATAAAAAAGACAAAAATCCTTTTGGAGCAAGCATTGCCTACCGCCAGATAAAAGCCATCTTCCATAATTATAACATACAGGATAAAAAACTTGATTTTAAAAATACCTGGGAAAATATAAGCGATACCGGGTCATTGTACATCTGCATGGCTCCCAAATTTTTTGTTACAGACGAAGAAGTGTCTGCCATGATGGAATATGTAGAAGCTGGTAATAGCCTTTTTATTTCGGCAGGGTATATTGACGAACTTTTAATGAATAAAACAGGTTGCAGTGAAGTGTTCAACTCACCCGTCCTTGACGAAATATTTGGCAAGATGAAAAATACGTCTGTAAGCGGGGTGGTTCAGCCTGAATCCAGGTACGGGTATTATTATCATCCGTTCGAGAATTATTTTATCAATATTGACAGCAGCACTACGAGAGTGCTGGGGTACAACGAAAGAAATAAACCAAATTTCATTGTATATTTTCGTGGCAAAGGCAAGCTGTACCTGCAATGCGATCCACGGGCATACAGCAATTATTTTTTGCTGAAAGAAAATAACTACCTCTATTTAAAAAATTCACTGGCCTTTACCGATAACAAACCGCAACATATTTACTGGGATGATCACTATTATAAGTTGAATGGGCGTACTAATGAAGAAAGAGATTTTTCATCCTTTGGTGAGATCATGAAACATCCACCATTAAAAGCGGCATTCTGGTTATCATTGCTTTTACTTTTGCTGTATATCCTCTTTGGAGGCAAGCGGGTGCAGCGCATCATCAAACAACTTAAACCCAATGAAAATACTACTGTTACATTTACCGAAACCATTGGGCGCCTGTACCTACAGAAAAAGGATAATAAAAATATAGCAGAGAAGATGGTTACTTATTTTAATGAGTACATTCGCAATACTTATTTTTTAAATACCAATCATGTAAACGATGATTTTGTTGCGGTGCTGAGCCGCAAAAGTGGTATTGAAAAAGATAAAGTGGATACCTTGTACCGTTCTATTGCAGCTACGCAGGGGAGCGATGTGGTGAGTGATTATCAGTTACTTTCCCTGCAGGAGCAGATACAGCAGTTCTATAAAAATAAAGGAAAGCAAGCTTAAAATTTAAAACAACCTAAATCATTGAGGTGTAAAGCCAGTCAGGTGTTTGGGGCATAAAACAAAAACTAATGGAAGAAAATTTTTTTCAACAACGTTTAGACCTTAGTGGATTAAACAAGGCTGTGCTGGATATTAAAAGCGAAATAGGACAGGTCATCATCGGCCAGTATAAAATGGTTGATCTTTTATTGATAGGTCTTTTGTGCGATGGCCACATCCTGATAGAAGGTGTGCCCGGTGTGGCAAAAACCTTAACGGCAAAACTGATTGCAAAGATCATTGATGCAGATTTTTCACGCCTGCAGTTTACGCCCGACCTGATGCCGAGTGATGTAGTAGGTACATCTGTATTTAATCCAAAGGAAGGGGACTTTAAATTTAAAGCAGGACCCATTTTCAGCAATATCGTTTTAATTGACGAAATAAACCGGGCACCGGCAAAAACGCAGGCGGCTTTGTTTGAAGTAATGGAAGAGCGGCAGGTTACCATTGATGGCATCAGCCACCAGATGCGTTATCCTTTTCTGGTACTGGCCACACAAAATCCTATTGAGCAGGAGGGTACGTATCGCTTGCCCGAAGCACAACTGGATCGTTTTCTTTTTAAAATTGAAGTAGGGTATCCAACGCTCCAGGAGGAGATTGATATACTTAACCGCCAGCAGGGTAAAACGCAGAAACAAATGATTGAGGGCGTTCGCAAATTACTTTCGCCGCAGGATATACAGCATTACCGCAGCCAGGTACAGTCCATCATCATTGAGCCAAAATTGGTAGAGTTCATTGCAAGGATCGTACATGAGACCCGCAACAATCCTGCATTGTACCTGGGTGCATCGCCCAGGGCGTCGCTGGCCATACTACGCTCGGCCAAAGCCAATGCCGCCATTAAAGGCCGGGATTTTGTTACGCCCGAAGACATTGTTGAAATGGCGCCGCATGTGTTGAGGCACCGTATTATTCTTACACCCGAAAAAGAGATGGAAGGTGTTACTGCAGACGACCTGATTGAAACTATTTTAAAAGCGATTGAAGTGCCAAGGTAAATTACCTCATGAAGATTATCAGTAAATATATTGGCGCCTTGTATCTCCCGGTAAGGTTTTACCTGGCAGTGGGATTGTGTATTTTTTTGTTCATGATTGCTTTTTTTGTACCCGGTATGTACGGAGTTGTAAAAGCCCTGCTGCTGGTTTTAACCGCCCTGGTTTTTATTGATTATCTCTTCCTTTTTGTGCTAAGCAAAGCACCCGTTGCCAAAAGAATTACCGCAGACCGCCTGAGTAACGGTGATGAAAATAAAGTGGAGTTACAGGTAAAAAACAACATGCTTTTTACCACTGATATGGAGATCATTGATGAAC
>JBBQWL010000070.1:0-18297 GCA_038210625.1 Chitinophagales bacterium
AACAAAGAAAAAGAGTTGCAACTGAATGTACAGAAAGTAAAAATTCTGCAGCAGGAAAAAACGCAATCTAAACAGGTGGACTTATACGCCAACAATGTGCTGCGTTGCCAGGAATACATCAACAATGTTTCGCCCATTGTAGGTGACCTGAATAAGCTGATTCAGTTTTCGGACACAGCTTATGAAGAGAGCGGAATTATGCTGGAAGATGCCAAACTTGACCTGGAAGCGAAGAAGGATTTGTACTACTCTGTAACTACCGGACTTTCGGCTGTAACCAGCGCCATGAAAGCATTTAAAGGTGATGATGAATTAAACCAGGATGCAGAAAAAGCATTGGCGATACTGAAACAACAGATTGGTGAAAAGATCGGTCACATTAAATCGGCCATCGATGTTACCAGCAGGTTTATGGATGATAAGGTACTGGAGGATAAAGCAAAATCTGCACAGGCTATTGAACTCATCAACCATTTTGATTTGAACAAAGATTTTAACTACACCAATAATGCGTTGCAAAACAATAGCAACAGCGGCAGGTTGAAAGATGTACAAGTTACAGACAGGTACCGGGGACTACTGGATTAGGTAAAGGCCACCAACGTTTGATACAACGGACGATGATGACGAAGGCCACAACAAAGGCATACACGATCAATTTGAACGGGCCGCATAAAGAACAAAAAGTATAAGTGAGTGACACAACAATGTTGAACTGTGCTTTAACAGCCTGTTACAAAAAAACTACACTAAAACAAAGGCTGCAAAAAAGGGCAGGTAGCCGGAGTACAAACTATGCCCGAAAACAAAAACAATTTTAAACAACAACTATAAAACATACAACTATGTCAGTCAAATTAAAACCAGCCGGAAAATTATTTATTATCGCAGCCATTGTTACTGCAGGTATCTTCAGTGTAAAGTGGTACCAGGGCCGTCCAAAAGAGGCAAGCAAATCGGTAGACCCGGGCAAGGTAACACTGCCCGATGCACCAGAAGCTTCCTTAAACAGCAACGCAGTATTACTGCCGGTGCCGTCTGCAGATAAAGCAGTCAACGGAGGTACACAAATTACCTGGGAACGTATGGCGTGGAACAGCCAGTTCAGCGGCATGTATGCCAACGGCGGCGTACGTACTACAAAAAATTCTTTGTTCGATGCTGCCCACCTGGATATAACTTATGTTCGCCAGGATGATTGCAACAGGCAGATGGCAGACCTGGTAAAATTTGCCAGCGACTATAAATCCAACCCCAACACACCGGGTGTGCTGATCACTTTTATGGGAGATGGTATGCCCGCCTTTATGACTTCGCTTGCAAAAGAAATGGCGCCATTGGGTGCAGAATATCAACCTATCATTATACCGGTAGCGCACGGTAAATCATTTGGTGAAGACCAGGTGATGGCACCTGCCAGCTGGAAACTGGATCCCAAAAATGCCATTGGGAAATGTGTGGCTGGCGTGCTTCGGGACGGCGACATCAACATACTGTTGAAATGGGCCGGCGACAACGGTTTAAAAGTAAACCCAGATGAAACCACTTACGATGGAACGGCCATCAACATCATTGCTGCAAACGATTTCCTGGATGCACCCAACAAGTACATTACAGGCTACAGCGAAAAAAGAAGACTGGTTGAAAATGGTAAAACAACCGGCCGTGATACAACGGTGAGTGTTGACGGAGTTGCCACCTGGACACCCGGTGATGTAAACATCGCCACTAAAAAAGGTGGACTGGTAACCATCGCCAGCACCAGGCAATATGCGAGCCAGATGCCAAACCAAACCATCGCTATAAAAAAATGGGCCAACGATCACAGAACAGATATTGAGAACATGATCATTGCACTCGCACAGGCCGGCGACCAGGTGCGCTCTTTTAATGAAGCAAAAGCATTTGCGGCTAAAGTAAGCGCTGATGTGTACCAGGAAAAAGATGCGGCTTACTGGTTAAAGTATTACAACGGCGTGGAAGAAAAAGACCTGCAGGGACAAACTGTAAACCTTGGTGGTTCTACCGTGTTTAACCTGGCAGATATTGCCAACACATTCGGCCTCGGCGATGATAAGGTTGACCGTTACAAAGCGGTGTATAACACTTTCGGCAACCTGATGGTTAAAATGTATCCATCGTTAATGCCCACTTTTTTGCCGTATGAAAAGGCCGTTGATAAAAGCTTTTTGTTAAGTGTACTGGCCAACCATCCCGAGCTGCTGCAGGGTAAAGCCATACAAACCAACTATGCCACCGAGATCACTTCGGCAGTGTCTTCAAAAAGTTATAGCATAGCATTTGAAACCGGCTCTGCAAGCATTAAGGCAAGTTCTTACAAATTGCTGGATGAAATTTTTGAATCAGCAATTGTGGCAGAAGGATTGAAGATTGGTGTGTACGGTCATACAGATAACAATGGCTCAGATGCGGTGAACATCCCGCTTTCTCAAAAGAGAGCGCAGGCTGTAAAGGACTACCTGTTGAAAAAAGGTGTTACTACCGGCCGTATTGAAGCCAAAGGATTTGGTGCCGGCAAACCCATTGCAGATAATAGCACAGAAGCTGGTAAAAGTAAAAACCGTCGTGTGGAAATCGTGCTGGGTGAGTAACATCACCAGCTTTAAAAAAGAAAGGTGACTAACCAGTCATCTTTCTTTTAAAAAAAATGATGAGCCAGGCTTTAGAATAACTATTAAACATCGTTGCGTCGCACACTTGTACAGTTGTTACAACATCAGCGCCCTCCAACACAAACACTACAAATAAAATGGAAGCAATCATTGATAAACCCCTGGAGAAAGTACAGCCTGTTACTTTTTCTTCTCCAGGCTTCAGGCAAATATTTACACCGTTTGGCAGGCTCAGCAGGCAGAACGTTACCATCATGATTGTACTGCAGGTGCTGATCACTTTAGTAATTTGGCATAGCACATCCAACGGCCTTATCCCAAAGCCTGCTAATGTAGCAAGCGCCTTCGGAAAATTAATTACGACAAAGTTGCTACTGGATAACATGCTGGTAAGCCTGGTGCTTACACTTAAAGCCATGTTCTATTCCATCATCATTACTTTATTTTTTGCCTATACATCCGTGATACCTTTTTTTAAAAGCATCGCACAATTTATTGTTAAGTGCAGGTACCTCACCCTTACCGGGTTGATCTTTGTTTTTACCCTGCTCACTAAAGACGGCAGTGCGTTAAAATTATCGCTGCTCATCTTTGGCATCGTACCTTTTTTTACCACGTCTTTTTTAGCCGTGATACTGAACATTGATAAGCAGGAATATGAATTGTGCAAAACACTTGGCTACAACAACTGGCAAACACTGTACGAAGTAATCATCGTGGGTAAGGCCGACCAGGTGTTTGAAATTCTGAGGCAAAACTTTGCCATCTCCTGGCTGATGATCACCATGGTAGAAGGCCTGAGCATGAGCGAAGGTGGTATCGGATCGCTGCTGATAAAATACAATAAATACAACGACCTCACCAATGTGATCGCCTTACAACTCGTGATTTTTTTAATTGGACTCTGTTTCGATTTTTTGCTTGGCAGTATGCGGCATTGGTTATTTCCTCACAGCAAATTAAAACAAGCAACCTCATGACAGCACATATAAAAGACAAAACACTGCTGCAGGCAAATAACGTAAGCCTGCAGTACGGCGACAGTATCATTTTAAGAGACATCAACTTCAACATCAAAGACATTATTCGCCCCGGTATGCAACAGGGGCAGGTGATCTCGCTCATAGGCAGAAGCGGTATTGGCAAAACACAATTGTTTAAGATACTTTCCGGTTTACAACAACCTACCGGCGGATCGGTAACCATTCACGATGGGCAAAGGGTGCAGGCCGGCGACATGGGGGTGATTTTTCAAAACTATTATTTATTTGAATGGCGGACCGTATACCAATCCCTGCTGCTGGCGGCACAAAAAAACAGCGCCTTAAAAGGCAATGAAACAGCGATGATTGAGCATTATGTAAAAGCCTTTCATTTAGAAGCTGAGCTTAAAAAGTACCCGCAACAATTATCGGGCGGGCAGCGTCAAAGGGCAAGCATTATTCAGCAGTTGCTTAAAGGGTCTGACTTTTTATTACTGGATGAACCCTTCTCTGGTCTGGATGTATGCGTATTGGATAACGTAACAGACTTGCTCCTGCAGGTGTCGGTTTCTGATGAATTGAAAACGCTCATCATCGTATCGCACGACATTACAACGTCCGTCGCTATTTCAGATACGGTGCTCATTATGGGCAACGAATCAGGCAAGCCAGGCGCCACCATAAAAAAAGAAATTGACCTGGTTGAAAGAGACCTGGCCTGGAAAAAAGACATCAAAAAAGAAAAAGCTTTCCTAGACACTGTGGAAGAAATAAAAGCTTGTTTGTAGTTGTTAAAGCAGGCATTCCCTCTTTTGCGAAAGCAGAAGGGGGTTGTTTGTTTAAAGTGTTATGTTTAAAGCAGCTTTGTTATTTCTAATCACCAGGCCTGAAAATATGGGCCACAAAAATAATATAGGCTTGTAGTTAATTTTTTAATGTACTGTTTTCAAGAGAGTCTTTCAAGGCTTTCTCCTCGGCTTTGGCCCGCTTTTTAAAGAATCCACGCAGTAAAAAATTATGCTGCAGGGCCTCCATATTTTCGTCCAGTTTTTTTGTGCCGGATTGCAGGTTAGCCAATGTACGTTGAATGTTAGCGGCGGCAGCAGGATCGTTTAGCAGCACACCTGCCGGGCTTTTGTTGCTATTGAGTTTGGCCGTTGTAGCATTTAAGTTTTCAACAACTGTATTGGCACTTTGCGATACCAGGTTTAATTGTGCCGCAGTTTGTTTTAGTGACGCCACAATGGTGGTATCAGTTGCCAGGTCGTTGAGGAAATAGCCTTTATTGTTTAACTTTTTTGAAAATTCTGCCATGTTGGAAGTAAGCACCTGCGCATTGTTACCCGCCCTGTTTAAGGTTGTCATGGCAGATTGCAGACTATTACCAATTGTTTGATCATTCAGCAATTTACCGATGGTGCCTTTGCCCTCTGCAAGCGCCTTGCTCACTACTTTTAAATCGTTGGTAATCTCCAGCAGGTTCTTGTTGTTTCCCTGTAAGGTCGCCATCATTTCTTCCGTGCCAAGTGCTGTTTCTACCTGTAAGGTATTGCCCGACGCTACCTCCGGCGCAGCCGCGGAACCACCATACAGTACCAGTATTTTATTTCCAATCAGTCCATCGGTACTTAGTTTTACTTTACTATCGGTGCGAATTTTTTGTTGCACATCTTCTTCAATTGAAAAGCTAACCAGCACGCCATTGGTTATAAAACTCACTTTTTTTACAACGCCCACTTTTACACCGGCATACCAAACATTGCTGCCTTTTGCCAATCCATTTACATCTGCAAAAACAGCATTAACCAGTACATTTTTTTTGAAGGATTTATCCTTACCGCCGATAATAAAAATTCCCGCCAGCAGGATGCCGATACCTGCGATGACAAATACACCTGTAAGCACCGCGTTTAAACCTTTTTTGTTTGCCATATGTTATTTTATGTAAAGTTGTATTCGTAAAAACTTTTAATTCTTTCATCATTCGAATCAAATACTTCCTCAAATGTGCCTTGCTTTTGTACTACCCCGTCAAACATCATTATCAGCCGGTCGCCGGTTACTTTGGCGCAAACCAAATCGTGCGTAATAATGATGGATGATACACCAAATTCTTCTTTTATACTTTTAATCAGGCTGTTTATTTCAATGCTCGAAATCGGGTCCAGCCCGGCTGTTGGTTCATCATACAACATTATTTCAGGGCGCAGCACCAACGTTCTCGCAATACCGATTCTCTTCTTTTGTCCACCCGAAAGTTCGGCCGGGTATTGATCCCTGCTCTTTATCAACGATACTGCATTCAATACTTCATCTACCCGGTTTTTCACCTCTGCCTTTGTAAGGTGTTTAAAGTTGCGCATCAAGGGAAAAGCGATGTTTTCCTTTACCGTCATGCTATCGTACAAGGCGCTCATCTGGAAAGAGAAGCCAACTTTTAATCTCAATGCTTCCAGCTTCCGGGCATTTAGATTTTTTACATCTTCTCCCAATACTATTACCGATCCTTCATCCTGCGTAAGCAAGCCACAAATGATTTTTATCAGCACCGATTTTCCGGTACCTGACCGGCCCAGCACCACCACGTTTTCGCCCCTGTCTACTTCCAGGTCTACCCCGCGCAATACATGATTGTCACCAAAAGATTTATAGAGGCCCTTAATATCAATGACTATTTCTTTGCCTGTTGTATTGTTGATTTGCATTGTTTATTTTTTGTTACCTGAACCAGCCAACTATCTGTACTATCATTAGCTCTTCAATAAAAATTAAGTACATCGCCGTTACAACCGCTGCGTTGGCTGCCTTGCCCACACCTTCAGTACCTCGGATGGTGGTGAAGCCTTTGTAACAGGCCACCATGCCAATGGTAAAGCCAAATACCACCGCTTTTATGATAGATGCTTTAAAATCCAGGAAATTGATTTTGTCAAACGCGTTGGCAATAAACGTGGTCAGGCTGGTATGTTCGTTGGTTTGTACATTGATATACGACCCCATGAGGGCAACAAAACAAGTATATAACATTAGCAAAGGCATCATCAAAACGCAGGCCGTCACACGGGTAAAAACTAAATATTTATAAGGTTTAGATGCAGACACATCCATTGCTTCAATTTGCTCCGTCACCTTCATGGCACCCAATTCAGCTCCAATGCTGGAGCCTACTTTACCGGCACATATCAATGCGGTTACCAAGGGTGCAAGCGCCCTAAAAACTGCAATGCCAATAAGGGAAGGTAGCCAGGACGTGGCACCAAAATCACTTAGCGAAGGCCGTGATTGTTTAGTGAATACAATGCCAATGATAAAACCAGTAAGCGATATCAGGGGAAGAGAATCGCAGCCTACCTTATAACATTGTTTTACAATTTCGCCAAACTCGTAGGGGGGCCTAAACAATTCAGCAAAATAATTCAGCACAAAACGAAATGTTTTTGAAGTGCTGACGAAGAAACCATCTATTCGTTTTGACAGATAATATTTTTCTTTTCGTGTTGTACTAATTTCCATTGTTACCTGTAGATTTCAATATATGCGGAGCAGCAGTGAACTAAATGATTGATCAATTTTATAATGTTGAACACAATAGGCCTGACAATGGTTGTGCCAAATTCACCGATCATTCTGTTGTACGGGCAACTTAACTATAATAAAAATATATGGATGCTTTTTACTGAAAGCACAGTGGAGTAATTTTATAGGGAGTGGTTATTTATGTATAAAATATTCCCCACTACTGAAGTATAGTGGCCGGTGTTGTAGGCAACTAAGCTATCGGCTCATTGTAATTCTGATGCAGTCTTTTTTGTATAACATGCGGCTACCGGTCAGGGTTATTGCACCTCAACAAAAGTGTTGGTTGTCATGCAGTTTATTATCGTAACATATTGATTATTAGTATGAAGTAGGTGTAATTATCAGCTTAGGTATCAAGCAGACGCTTTAAACATTGTTTCAAATACACTAACTACTGGTATATATTTGCATTTCCTATGACGACAATAGCATTGAAATAGTGTATCCCACCATTTGCTCTCATTGCCTCACTTGCCCTCTCATAGGAATAATTTAATTGATAAACCCTAAAAAGCAAGAAAATGAAAATCAATCAAGTATCATCTTATGTTCCCGTAGACAATGAATCACTGAAAGTGCTGGTTACTGAAGTAAAAGAAACCATTGCATCTGATGTAGACATGACCGGCAAAGCATCGCTTAAAGTAGTAGATCTCTGGAACATTGCAAGAAACAAAAAATCAGCGAGCAGAACATTTGCTCAAAGAAGAAATCACATCCGTTTTATTTAAACAGTATAACAGTTTCACTTTTTTAGACCTTTTTAGAAGGTCTTTTTTATTGCATACAATCAGGTGGTTTAGCTAAGATCAAGATTGCCGGTGGAGTATTTTAAAGTGTATTTAAATTCATAAATCCGCCATCCAATGCCGTGCTTCATCAAACTGATATTGTAAGTACCCACAAATTCTCTTGTCTTTCCCTTTGTGGCTGATTCTTTATAATGCGTGGCGGTTGCGTAGGCAAAAACAGTAGCCACGGTATCATGTACCTGCACCAGGTAGTTACCGGCCAAATGGTTAATGGCATCAATACCTTCAAAACCTTTTCTCCAGGTTTCGCATATTGCTTTTGATGTGGTTTCCGAGCTTTCACCGCCAAGTGAAGACATATCAAAAAGTACATCGTTGGAAAAAATTTCATCCTGTAACTTCTCCCATTCCTGCATGTCTGTATAAACAAACAGTTTGTTGATTACTTCTACGATTTCATCCCGTATTGAAAATGTTACCATGATACTGTTTTAAATTTTGTGCAACGTATAAGGATTTGCGGGTGTTAGCTAATTTATAGTACCATACCCGGAGCCAAAGTCAACAATTATTACCTGTATGAAGATAACAAACTAAAAGGTAATTTGTAAAATCTGTTGGATTCAAATTTATTTGCAATTGGAAAATCATGCTTACGGAATGAAATCAGTTCGCTGTATTTTTACAATAGCATACTTATATAACAATTAAAAAAAGCAATCAATGAAAAATGTTATTTTAATAACCGGCGGAAGTGATGGTATTGGCGCTGCCACAGCTTACCTGGCAGCCCGGCGGGGATACACCGTATGCATCAATTACAGGCAAAATCATGCTGCGGCAAACAAGATTGTGAACGATATCCGGCAGGCTGGCGGCGAGGCGTTTGCTTTCCCCGCAGATGTTTCGGATGAAGCCGCAGTGGAAAATATGTTTCTTGAAATAGACCGTCAAGCCGGACCGTTAACGGCCCTGGTGAACAATGCGGGCATTATTGAATCGCAACAAAAACTGGTTGATATGTCTGCTGCACGCTTGCATAAAATATTTGCCACCAATGTGATTGGTAGCTTTGTATGCGCCCGGGAGGCTATTAAGCGGATGGCTGTAAAAGTAAATGGCACAGGTGGTGCCATCGTAAACGTTTCTTCAACGGCTGTTAAGCACGGTGCTCCTTTTGAATTTATAGATTATGCGGCCACCAAGGGTGCCATAGATACCATGACACTGGGTTTATCCAAAGAATTAGCAGAAGATAAAATACGGGTGAATGCAGTGCGTCCCGGAATTATCGATACCGGAATTCATGGGAAAGCAGGCGAGCCCAACCGGGTGGAACGGGTAAAAGCCCAGCTGCCAATGAAGCGTGCAGGACTGCCGGAAGAAGTAGCCAGTACCATTCTTTGGTTACTGTCTGATGAAGCTTCGTACATAACCGGGGCGTTACTGGATGTTTCGGGTGGCAGGTAAAAAATGTTGCCAATCCTTTTAATTTATTATTTTACTGCTGCTGATTATTTATTATTTCTGAGGGAAATTTCTACACCGGCTATGGGAAATTTGAATTTTTTAATTGCTAAAAACTGGCCGACCTATAATCAAGATTCGTTTGAATTTATGGTAGCAGATCTGGGGACTCTTCGCTGAAAGGTGGCGAGCCCTGCCGGGGGTGCTGGTTGCCGATGTTAGCAATCCGTGCAAAATCTCGCCTGGGAAGTGAGCCCCGGATTATTTTTAAATCCGGTTTTTTATGAGAGGCTTTCGGCTATTGTTCTTAATGTTGTAGTCAGTCCATCGTTTAATTGGATTGTTTGACTAATTCTAAAGTCTCGTCCTTAGCATCATTCCAGCCTGTCCAAATATCTTTTAAAACCAGGTGCTTCCCATCAAACGAAACAACTTTATAAATGTCAACAATGGGCGAACTATTTTGATTAATTCGCAGAGTACTTCTTGTCATAAAAGTCGAGTCACTTAGCCACCGAAGTTTTAAAGTGTCTGAGTCATTGCAAGCAATCTCATTTGTCCAAAGAACCATATCATTATTGATGAAATTGAAGCCGGCGCAAGTTGATTCATTCAATATAAAATGCCCTGAAACTCTTGGAGCAAAGTTGTTGCGTTTGATTGTGTCCGCCTGCGAGACCGCCTCAATAAAACCTTTTGTCATTTGACTGTCTTTAGTTTGATTTGATGGTCGCAGTTCGTCATGAAGAACCCAACCAATTAAAAATGTAAGAAGTCCAACTATGCTAGTTGTAAGAAACGTTTTTCCTGTCATGATGTTTATGTGTCTATCGTAATTTTAAGAATGCTGTGTCCGGGTTGCCTACTACACATAAATTTATGCTATAAAAATCACTGACGAAAAATATCATTGCAAATGCAAACCTGTTCCCAATGGCAGTAAAAGTACAAGAGGGCGACGCAACGATGATCCACAAAGCTTCTTAGCCCGGACCAATATTTTCTACTTTCTTTCTAATAATCGCAGTGCTGTTGTATTGTAAACACATTGCAATAAACGGCAGCAGTTGAAGCAAGTTTAAACAAATTACTTAAATTGCCGCTCCTTTAAATTAACCGAAACGCAACTGTTATATGAGTGATGCAAAAACTTCAGGCAATAGTGCCAGCCGAATACTGATCGCCAGTCTTGTTGGAACCACGATAGAATTTTTTGATTTTTATATTTACGCCACAGCGGCCGTACTGGTATTTCCCAAACTTTTTTTTCCGGGCAGTGATCCTACTACCAGCACGCTGGAATCACTGGCTACTTTTGCGCTGGCCTTTTTTGCAAGGCCCATTGGTGCGGCATTGTTCGGTCACTTTGGCGATCGCATTGGCCGTAAAGCTACTCTGGTAGCTGCTTTGATGACCATGGGCCCATCAACTGTTGCGATTGGCTTGTTGCCAACCTATCAATCCATTGGTATTGCTGCCCCCATTTTACTGGCGTTGTTTCGCTTTGGGCAAGGCCTGGGGTTGGGCGGCGAATGGGGTGGGGCAGTGTTGCTGGCAACAGAAAATGCACCACCGGGTAAAAAAGCCTGGTATGGCATGTTTCCCCAGTTGGGCGCTCCGATTGGCTTTTTGCTTTCCAGCGGTACCTTTTTGGTATTGGGTAAGGTATTGACAGACCAACAGTTTTTTGACTTTGGCTGGCGCATCCCTTTTATTGCAAGCGCTTTGCTGGTATTTGTGGGGCTGTACGTTCGGTTAAAGATTACAGAAACACCGGAATTTGTGAAAGTGATTGAAAATAATGAGCGGATAAAAATTCCTGTTAAGGAAGTATTGGTTAAACATACAAGGGTGCTGGTGTTGGGAACACTCGTGGCTGTTACAACATTCCTGCTGTTTTACCTGATGACAGTGTTTGCGCTGAGTTGGGGAACCTCTGCATTGCATTATGCCCGGGCCAGTTTCCTGAGTGCACAGATGATTGCCATGTTATTTTTCGCTGCTGCCATTCCTTTATCCGCGGTAATAGCCGACCGTTATGGACGGGGTAACATGTTGATCATCGCCAGCATTTGTATCATTGTTTTCGGCTTATTCTTTTCTTCGTTGTTCAGTGCCGGAAGTTGGCCACTGATAGTAAGCTTTCTTTCTATCGGGCTTTTCCTGATGGGGCTGACTTATGGCCCGATGGGTACTGCGCTGGCGGAGATTTTTCCACCAACTGTGCGTTACACCGGTGCTTCGCTTGCATTTACTTTAGCAGGTATTTTGGGCGCCTCACTGGCACCTTACCTCGGTACCAAGCTGGCAAAAACATATGGGCTTCCTTATGTTGGTTATTACCTTTCGATAACCGCAGCACTTACATTGGCGGCCCTGGTATTTGCAAGAAAATCGATGCAGGATAAAGACAACACTGCAAATTAAATGTACTCCAAACAAATAATAGGACATTTTAATGATGTACGGCAATGGTAACCGTTGGCGTTCAGTTTCGAAATAAACACCACCTGGCTTTTTGGGCCAGGTGAGTGAAAAAACATTGTATTATGATGCGCCTTAAGGAGTTTGTTTAATTGAGCGGAAGGGCTTCTACACAATTAAAAATTTTAACGACTCGCCTGCATGCTGCCACTATTTGTTTTATTGTACAGGTCAGCAATTAGCGTGAGGTTTTTCAATGTACTTAATACGTTGTTTGTTGTTATGCTTTCTTCGGGAAACAATTGTTTGAATTTTTCAAAAGCGAGGCTGTTGTCTTTGATAGCATCAGCAAAAGCATGATAATCAACCCTTGCCAGCGTGCCGTTTTCTTTTTGAAAAACGTATTCATGTACAAATCTTTTCCGGGTATGCAAACTGGTATTTGTATCAAATGTTTCATAATGGTATAAGTTTATTTTTCCGGCCCTTAAACGGTTTACATAAATTTGATTCCCGTCTTTTTCATCCTCTGCTTTTATAACTTTATCAGCCGTTTTGGGTTCAAACAAAATCTTAAATGCAGCGGCTGTCTGAATAGTATCGTAGTCCCCAAAGCTTATTTTTCTTCCGTCAACGGTTACCCATTCTTCCTGTAGATTAATTTTTTTCAGAAATCTAAAATGGGTGGAAGAGATCAATTTTTTACCTTCAATTTTTTCGCCATCTTTTTTTACCAGGAACACTTTGGTAGTGCTACTGTCTCTACCAGCTTTTTGTTCTTTTTTAAATTGACCCGCAAACGGTTTGGGAGTCATGCAAGAAGTGGCTAAAAAGATAATTAGGGCGAGGGATAGTGTAGGTTTAATTGTTTTCATTTTGAGTAGTTTTACGAGAGTATGATAATTCTGTGCCAATTATTAATTTACTATAAATCAAATAGTTATAATTTTTTATCTTTCTACAATTCCTGTAAAGGGACATTTTTTTCTGTTAAATGGAAACGAGGGTAGGTATTTTAACGGATGCCTTTAGTATCATTACTAATAAGACCGATTATAACTCAATAGTCACACTGAGTATTTTGGAAACTTATTAAAGATTTGCAGATGCAATGCAGGTAAGTTGCGAGAAGTTGATGCTACAATAAAGTGGTCTATATCAAATTCAATTGTGTAGCAATCCGCACAAGCGAGGCGGTGTTTTTTGCGTCGGTTTTAGCGAGTAAATTTTTTCGGTGGGTGTCTACTGTAGCAGTACTGATAAATAGTTGCTGCGCTATCTCTGCATTCGTCAGGCCTTCTGCAATCAGCAAAAGGACTTCTTTTTCCCGGCGGGTAAGTACCGGCCTGTTGCTGTCATTGTGCTGAATCATGGCTTGTGCAGCTTCATGACTAAAATAAATTTTTCCTTTTACAACTGTTTCAATGGCTTCTATCAGTTCCTGCTGGGTGGCGTTTTTTAATACATAGCCGGAAGCGCCATTGTCCATCATTTTTTGTATAAAGCTTTCCTGGTTAAATGTGCTGAGACCAATTACAAAAACACCCGGGTATTTTTCTTTTACTTCTTTACATAAATCAATCCCGTTTTTATCCGGCATGCTGATGTCCATTAAAATTACATCGGGTTGTTGTTGCTGTAAAAAGGCCAGGCAAGACGCGGCGTTGGAGGCATGGCCTATCCACTCAATTCCTTTTTCGTTTTGTAACAACGAACGGATGCCCTCAATTACCATATAATGATCGTCGGTGATGAATACTTTTATTGCCATGTTATTTTTTTGGTAGCATGAATGTTTAATTTATTAAACAGGTAATTCTATTAATACTGAAGTACCATCACCGGGTGCAGACTGTATATCCACCTTCCCCTTCATAAAATCAATCCTGCTTTCAATATTGTTCCAGCCGATGCCTTTTGCATTTTTTAAAATAGACGGATCAAATCCTTTTCCATCATCTTCTACAGTTACTGATAAGCCGCCGTTTGTTTTACTTACCTGTACGATGGCCTGGGTTGCGGCTGCATGTTTAATGGCATTATTTATCAGTTCCTGTATTACGCGGTAGATGGTGATGGCTGTTGTCTGATCAATGACAACCTGGTCAAGACCAATTGACTGATAGTTTACTTTTAAAGCGCCACTCAGATTGATATCATTACAAAAATCCTTCAATGCAGTATCCAAACCAAATTTTACCAACGCTTCCGGCATCAGGTTGTGGGCAACCCTTCTCATTTCTTTTATGGAACTATCCAGCATATCCATACTGCGTTCAAAAGCCTGTTCATTGCCAGGTGTCATCACTAAATTTCCTTTCATGGTGTTCATCGAATACTTTATGCCACTTAGCATACCGCCTAATCCATCATGCAAATCTTTGGCCAGCCTTGTTCTTTCCTGCTCTTCGCCCTTTAGTACAGCTTCCGTAGCGGTTAATTGTTTTTCAGTTTCCAGGTCGTTGATGCGCTGTCGTTGAATCGTTTGCTGGTGCCTGTAATTGCGGACTATTAACATTCCAATTGTCAGCAAAGCCAATGCAGCGCTTGCCAGCAAATAATTAATGATGCTTTTTTCATCAATGGATGCCTGCTGTATTTTTATCTGGTCATCTTTTTTTTCTGACTGGTACCTGGCTTCCCGTTCAGTGAACTGCCTGGTTCTTTCACCATTCATAATGCTGTCGTTGGCTGCAACGTAATTTTCTAAAAAGCTGTAGGCTTCTTTATACCTGCCTTCTGCAAACATCAGCTGCCGCATTACATCAAAGTAGTCTCTTTTATCAGTGGGATTCTCGCTCTCTAAAAGATAGCCGCGACTTTTTTCCAGGTATGTTTCTGCCAGGGCAAATTGTTTTTCCTTCAGGGCAATTCGCCCCAGCAGCCAGTTGGATGCCGCAACGCCATCGGCTATGCGCAAGTTTGTTGCAGTTGCCAGGCTTTTTTCTGCAAATAATTTGGATGAATCGAGTTTACCCAATCCTAAGTAATCCTGGGCGATATTTTGATAAGCTCCCTGCAAAAAAGTTTTGGGTAAAATGCCCTGTTCCATTTGCGGTAAATATTGCTGGCGGGTACGGAGGGCCTTTTCCACCAGCCCGTTTTCAAAATAGTTATCTGCCTTTTGTTGTATGTAAAATGCAAAAGCGGCATTGTTTTGCTGGCGTTCGGCAATGGCCAGCGCTTTATCAATGTACTCATCCGCCTTTGGTAAATTCTTCAAGGTGTTGAACACCGCACTCATATTGCAATACACGTCAGACTTCCGCTTCTCCAGCATTTTTTGTTGTAGCGATTTGTCCTCGAATATTTTTGGGTCATCATACAAGGCCGCTGTTTTAAGGTAGTAGTCAATACAACTGTCGTATTGGCCTTTCCAGTATTTGATATTGCCAATATTAAAGTTGGCGCCGGCCATTAAGTATAAATGATGATTTATCATTGCCGAATTCAATGAAGCCCGGTGAAGTTCCAGCGCCTTGTCTTTTAAATTAAAATTGCTATACCAAAGGCCTAACATCCGGTAACTGTTTGTAATGGCATCTCTTTCGCCAAGGGCAATACTTTTAGTCAGCGTTTCTTCCAGCACTTGTTTTGACAATGCACTGTCCTCGTCAAAAAGATCATGCCCAACTTCCCTCAACTGCCTTAAACGGGAAGTATCCACCGGCATTTTTCGGATATTGGCAATGATGTTTTGTATGCTGTCTTTATTGTACGATTGTGCGCATACCGTCGCAGGTTTACTCAATAAAAAAATCAACGATGTAAGTAGAATACATTTCATTTTCGTAAAGACTAGTTGCTCAAAAACAGCCATTTCTTTTTAATAAAGTCTTCAATGATGGCCTTTATAAAAAAGGAATCAATAATCAACTCTGTATATCAAATGTAAGGTGATAGCAGTTATAACAACAAAACGGGCTATTGAAAGAGGTGACTTTTTTTTGACTGTCTTTAAATTTACCGTTTTTAAAATTGCTACCGGGTAAAGTGTAATCGGGGCATTGCCTCGCGCCAGGGATATTTTCTTCCGTTCTTTTTTTGTGGTGTGCTCAGAAATCTAACATTTAAACAGCCAGTTCAATCAGCACAGAAGTGCCGTTACCAGGCGCAGACTGTACATCCATCTTACCTTTCATAAAATCAACCCGGCTTTGAATGTTACTCCAGCCAATGCCTTTGGTGCCTTGTAAAATAACGGGGTCAAATCCTTTTCCATCATCTTCCACCGTAACCGATAAGGTACCGTTGGTTTTGCTTAGCTGCACAATGGCCTGTGTTGCAGCCGCATGTTTAATGGTGTTATTAATCAGTTCCTGTATAATGCGGTAAATAGTAATGGAGGTTGTTTGATCAATTATTTCATTGTCAAGGCCGATGGATTGGTAGGCAACTTTTAAAGCGCCACTTTGATTGATGCTGTTGCAAAAATCTTTTAATGCAGTATCCAATCCAAATTTTACCAATGCTTCCGGCATCAGGTTGTGGGCAACCCTGCGCATTTCTTTAATGGAGCTGTCCAGCATATCCATGCTGCGCTCAAAAGCCTGTGCATTATCAGGCGTCATAATTAAGTTTCCTTTCATACTGTTCATTGAATATTTTATACCACTTAACATACCCCCCAATCCATCGTGCAGGTCTTTGGCTAGTCTTGTTCGTTCTTGTTCTTCGCCTTTTAATACAGCTTCGGTAGCGGTTAATTGCTGTTGTGTTTCCAGTTCTGATATACGTTGTTGCTGTAATTTTTGTTTTTGTCTGTAGGTGCGGTAAGACAATAATGAAATGATGAGTAATATTGCGGCGCTACCAATTAAAATATAATTCAGCGTATTTTTTTGCCTGAGAGATAAAGCCTGCACTTTTTTATCTGCTTCCAGCTGTGCCACTTCATTTTGTTTTTTCTCATAATTGTACCTTGCCTGCCTAAATTCCATTTGCCGGATATTATCTGCCTGGTACAACGAATCTTTAATTACACCAACAGAATCTTTATAGGCGAATGCCTTTGTAAAATTGCCTAGTTGCTTATATACTTCTGCATAATTTTCAAAATACATTTGTTTAGAAGTACTGGGTGTTGAGTAGTCGAGGTATTTTGCCGAAGAATCTAAATGCGCTGCAGCCAGCTTTGGCATTTTTAACTCTGCTTCATTTGCTGAAATATTTAAAAAATTATTGCCGATGCCCGCAGTAAAATTATATTTTCTTGCAAAGTTCAAACACAGGGTGTAATAATCAATGGCTTTTTGATATTGCTTTGTATTGTAGTAATGCATGGCACTCATAAAATCACAAGAGTACACCATATTCTGGTTGTTCATCTCCAGTGCAATTTGTTTTGCAGAATCCAGTATCCGTAATCCTCTTTCGCCATCTCTTTTTGCATTCACCAAATTGCCGCCATAGGCATACCATGCATTTAACAAGTTGGATTTATCATTATTTCTTCTTGCAAATGCCAGGCCTTTTTCGCTGTATTTAATACCTTCGTCAAATTTATTGATAGTGGCATAAGCGATAGAAAGATTGCTGTACAATACGCCCAGGTCGCTGCTGTTAGGATTGTCTTTAAGATAAATTTCTTCTGCTTTCAGGTAATAAAAAGTAGCCGTTTCATAATCGGCATTGTTGGCATGCACCAGGCCTAAGTTAATATAACAGGTTCCCATTGATACTCTTGCCCGTAAATTACCGGGATATTTTAAAAATATTTTTATCGCCTTCTCATAATTATCAATAGCAGGTACTGATTGATTGGCCAGTTGTATAGTAGCTGCTAAAAAATAAGATTGCGCTTTAAAAAATTCATTTTTTTTAACAAGGGCAAACGAATCGATGCTATGTTGGCATTGCCAGGCTTCTACTGTGTCTTTATATTTTATTTTATTGCCCAGCTGTACCAGCAGCCTTACTTTTTCGGTATCGTTCGGTTCTGTTTTGATGCGGTTGCGAATACTATCAAATACATTATTCTGCGCTACCCCAACTAATGGAGTATAGCAAATGATGAAGAGTATAATTTTTATCATACAGTAAAATAAGGCATTGTAGCCGCAATACAAATAAACTAAAGTACAGGTTAAAGCAACTCCCCTTTTTACATGATTTTTTATTTGTTGTAAAAATCATGTAAAAACGGGATAAGATATATCGTATCCACATGGTAGGTTTGACTTCATAAAAAAAGTCATGAGAACAATCTACTTATTATTTTTATTGGTGTGTTGCAATGCTGTTACAGCACAATGGAGCACTGACCCATCAAACAATAATGCAGTCTGCAATTTTTCCGGCAGTCAAACAAATGTACAGCTAGTGTTAAGTTAAACATAATATGACGTATTAATCGTACATTTGGAAAACATTTTTCAAATGGCAATTCGTTATACAATTAAACTAATCAAAACAGAAGTAGAAGAACTACAGATAATCATTAACAAGGGTTCACATACT
>JBBQWL010000071.1:0-17441 GCA_038210625.1 Chitinophagales bacterium
ATATTTATGATGCCACCAGGGATTTGCAACGTGCCAGAACACTGGAGTGGCATGAAAAATATACCTTGCCCTCCTTATGGAAATTTTATGAACCCAGCCGGGAATCGCATGGTTCGTTTTGGCTGCACTGGGGAACAGAAGATGAAATTGCATGGAAAGAAAATTACCGCTTGTGGATGACTTTTGTAAACGAATATAAAAACCGCGGCGGAAGAGTTACAGCCGGTAGCGATGACGGTTTTATTTATGAAACCTATGGGTTTGGTTACATCAGGGAACTGGAGATGCTGCGTGAAGCCGGGTTTCATCCGCTGGAAGTGATTCGTTCTGCCACCTTGTATGCTGCGCAGGCACTCGGTGCAGAAAAAGATTTGGGATCAGTAGAAGTTGGCAAACTGGCGGATATGGTGATCATTGATGTGAACCCGTTGGAGAATTTACAGGTGTTATATGGCACAGGCTCCATTAAAGTTACCGCGGATAATAAAGTGGTTAGGGCAGGTGGTGTTAAGTACACCATTAAAGATGGCATTGTGTACGACGCCAAAAAATTGCTGGCAGACGTAAAGAAAATGGTGGAAGTTGAAAAAGCAAAAACAGGCTGGAAGTTGAAACAGCCGGGTGAGGAGTAATAATTCAATTAAACAGCTGCTGATGCATACCAGGACTTCAAAAAAAGTAAGCCACATTTACCTTTCACTTGTGCCTATAGTAACGGCTATACTGGGTTTTGGAGTTGGCCATATAAGCTATAAAATCTACCTGCCGGTATGGATCATCAATGCTTGCCTGATGGTAACCGCTTCGTGGGTGCTCGGTTTAAATATTGTCAAACATGGGGATGCTGAAAAAAAAGAGTTTGCCATTGGTGCATTCTTTTTGATAGTGCCCTGGATACAGGTTTCCATTTTCTTTGGCTTTGGGCCGCCGCCTTCAACAGCAACTGAATGGGCAGCTACAGCGGTGGAACAGCAGGTTAGGTATTCCATCCTGGTGGTTGCGGGTATTTTTATTGTTGCGGGGTTTGCGGTAGTGAGGGAAAAATTAAAGGCAAAAGGAGAACATTTTTATTCATTGTTCGGTTTTATTTCTATTCTTTTATTCATTCCGCTCTTTACTATCAATATGCTCTATTGGGGATATTTTTTAACCGGTGCGTTTAATATTGTAGCCGCATCGGGATCGGTAAAAATGCCCGACTGGTTTCAGCCAATCAGAAGTATGTTTGGTATGATATCAGTGGTGGAGGTAGCGCTTACTTACCTGGCCACAGCAGCTTTTGCGGTAGCATTAAAACGTACCGCGTTGTTTAATAAAACTTCGGTTAGCATCTATGTTGCGGTGAGCATACTTGCTTTTTTTATTATCCTTTTATCAACCTGTTGTCCTGAGCCATTCGTTACTGCCGGCTATGCAGTTTCCATTCCTGCCATTCCGTTTGTGATGCCTTATTTTATTGGTATTAATTTGTTGCGGCGGTTGGGGAATTAGCAGGTAGGGAAATATCGATAGACTTTTTTTTAAAAAAGAGTAACCAGCAAGCATAACTTTAATTTTTATCAAAAATCAATTACAAATGCATTTTACCGAGGCCAGTTGAATGATTCAATAAGGTGCATTGATTAAGGTTTTAAATAATTATTTATGAAGGAAAAATATCCTGCTATATTAAATACCTAAATTGATATTGGCAAATATGAAACAGGTCTTAATTTTTATTTTGTTGTTTAATTTTTATAGCTGTCATTTTAAGAGCGAAAGAACGCTAAGTCAACTAAAATCTGATTCTTTAAGTAAGCGCTGTGAATATTATATTATGGTTGACAAACTGGATAGTGCACAATATTTTGTTGACCAGGCTTTGGTTTCGGATTCATTAAATTATGCCGCTTATGACAACAGGGCAGTATTGAAATATAGACAGCATAAGCCATCGGCGGAAATTGTGAATGATTTTGAAACTTCGCTAAGGATAAATCCGGGAAACGAAACAGCTTTATTCTCTCTTGTAAATTATTATGATGAAACAGGCGATTATACAAAAGCCGAGGAAGTGGGTAATCATTATGTTTTCCAATATGGGTGGAATTATTTAAAGGATTCGATTCATTTGAACAGAATTAAAAGAATAATTTTAAAGGCTGAACGAAATGAAAAATTGCATATTCATGTTACCACAGCAAGCGCCAGGGCATTTTATGATTCCATAAATACAATTTTAAGAAAATCAGATTCCGTTCAACAAAGATTTGTAAATAACGTCGCATTTGTAATGATGCGTTTTTTTATTGGTAAATCTAATACGGGTGTCGACTACTTAAAGAAAAGCTTTGATAGTTCAGTCGCGGCGAATGAAATTTCAATCAAAAAAATTTCATTGATTACAGAAGTAGATAGCGTTACAAACTACAAGCGTGATGCATTGAAGTATTGTTTGGTTTTTAAGCATGTTTACCAGGATAAATTAGGAGGGTTTATTTACTGCCTGGAGTCCAAAGACTTACTTTTAATAAAAAATTGTACGGTATCCACCAAGCCCTCTCTATTTGCGCTCAAAAAGGCAGGGACTGATTTAAAAATATCATCAAAAAAATTCAGAACGAAATATCTGTTGTAATGATTTTAACTAATTTACCCGATAAGGTCGTGCAGGGTAGCAACGCGGAAAAATTTACACTTAGTAAGCTTTTTATATTCGTATCATCAATATTTACTGATAGCTTTTTCATGCGGGAATTGGTTTGTTGTAGCCACACAAAAAAGAGCCCACACTATTCAGTGAAGGCTCTTTTTTGAAAAAGTAGTCTTTACAGCGCTCTAAAATTTATACCCAATAGTAGCAACTACCTGTCTTGGTGTAATGGGTGTTATGCTATAATTATCATGTACCAGGTAATTCACTTTATTGAACACATTGGCCAGTTTGCATTGCAGCGAGAGTTTTTTAATGCTGTATCCTGCGGATAGGTCCACCGTTGTAAAACCTTGCAGCGGCAGTAACCTGCTACCGGTTTGTACCTGGCCAATGGTGTTGTTGTAACCACCTAACCGGTCGCCGGTATAAAAGGCAGTGATGCCCAGTTTTAAACCCTTCACAGCGGTTTTCTTAAAAGTATAAAATGCAGTAAAGTTGGCTGTATGGTGCGGATTGATCACGACCTGTTCGCCTTCAACATTAGATCCCTTTGCGCCGGATGTTTTTGTAAAACGCATGTTGTTATAACCATACCCAGCAATAAAATAAATGTTTTTTGAAATGGTGCCATTCACATCCAGTTCAAGACCATCGCTGGTTGTCTGGCCTTTCAGTTCTTTTACAGTAGCATCCGAATTCAGTGTGCCGTCTGCTTTAAATTCAGCCTGTTGTGCCAGGTTGCTGTTGATGATTTTATAAATGCTGAAGTTGACAGAGAGCTTATCATTCAGGAAATTATTTTTAACACCCACTTCATATTGGTCAACAATGGATGGCTTTAGCAGCTGGCTATAAATATCAGTTCCGGTATTGATGGTGAAATTATTGGAGTAACTGCCGAAGACAGAAGTTGTTTTTGCAGGCTGATAAACGAGCGCCAGTTTAGGCGAAAATGCCTGGTTATTGGCTGTTGCTGCAACGCCGCTTGTAGTCGCTTGTGTGGCAGTGGAGAAGATGCTTGTCTGTACCGTTTCCTGGTAGCTCCACCTTACACCCGCCAGCAATTTTATTTTGTCGGTAAGATTTACAAAATCCTGTACATAAATACCAACGCGGTTGCTGGGCGCTGTGGTAGCGGTGGTAAGGGCTGCATCCGGGATGTCGTTACGACGGGTATACAGGCTCGGGTCAAGAATATTTATTTTATCGTAGGTGGTAACCACTGTTCCGTTACTGGTTATTTTAAAAGCATCTGTTTGGGTTTCAACCCTCGTAAAATCCGTACCTAACAATACCTGGTGTACAATTTTGCCGGTTGTAATTTTTCCGTTCAGGTTTACCTGTGTGGTATAATCTTTTTCTATGCTATGCGCTCTTGCCAATGTACGGTTCCAGTCGCCTGTTTTGCTCACTACATTGGGCAATCCCGCGCCATAAGAACTTACATCTGTTTTTTGCACCGAACCGCTGAAAGCAAGTTGCCAGTTATCATTAAAAGTATGGTTTAAATTAAAAGCGCCCGACTGTTGTTTTACATTGTTATACGCCCACAACACATTGATAAATCTTGACACAGGAATATTGGAAGGCAGTACGCGGCCGCTGTCCAATGTGCCAATACCAAAGTCTGGGGTAAGTTTCGCATCCAAATAATCGCCTTGCACCAGCAGTGTTGTTTTTTTACCAATGTTGTATAAAAAAGAAGGGTTAAAATAAGTGCGTTTGGTTTTTACCACGTCGCGAAAGCTGCGGTCATTTTCATAAGTGCCCACCATTCTGAAAGCCAGGTTTTTAAAAATGGGACCATACAAATCAACAATGGGTTTATACTGGCTGTTGCTGCCCACCTGCATTTTTACTTCGCCACCATACTCAAATTTGGGTTTTTTGGTAACCAGGTTTATAATAAGGCCGCCAGACACATTGCCATACAGCATGGCACTGCTGCCCTTCATTACTTCAACACTTTCAAGTGTAGCGGCTTCCGGCATACCGGCTATATTACTCACCAATCCATTTTTTAAAATGCTGCCAGCGCCGCCATTAATGCCAATGCTGTAGCCGCGTGCAGTATAGGTTTCATTTACACCCAGCCTTGTTTGGGTTATAGAAACGCCACTTACATTCCTTACGACATCACCCACCCGGGTAGCCTGCTGATCGCTGATAACTGTGTTGCTTACCGCCCCCACAGTTTGTGGCAGATCCATATTGCCCAACAACGATTTGGAAGAAGAAAGCGTTTTATGATTCAAGGTGCGGTTACTGTTGATAATCACTTCATCCATTTTTTTCAGGCTCTCCTGCAGGGTTATATTTACGTCAGTTGTTTGGCCGGCTGCTATGGATAAAGCAGTCTCCTGTGTTTGTAATCCCACAAAAGAAACAATCAATACCTGCTGGCCTGTGTTTATTTTGCGCAATATAAATGTGCCGTCCGGGTCGGACAGCGTAACTTTTTTAGTGTTTTTTACCGTAACGGTTACGTTGCCTGCGGGTTGCCCGTCGCTTGTTATAATTCGGCCCTGTACAGCGCCCGTTTGTGCGGTTGCAGTATGCACGCCGGCGACGCAGCAACACAGGAAAAAGAAAATAGCAGTTAATTGTATGTTCATGATCTGATTATGTTGTTAGAATAGAATGCAAAAGAAATCAAACTAAAAGGGCAGGGGTTTCAAAATCGGGAAATCAGTTTATACAATGCGGAAAAACGAAACAGTCTTTGTAGACTGAACAAAATCTTCGTTTAAAAAAAAGAATGCGTTTTTTGGTGAGAAGAGGCAATTAGTCCGTAATTAAAATGAGTACCAGTTATTTGCAAACAGGCGCAGAGGATTGGCCTGACGAAAAATAGTAAGTTTGCAAAAATTATCTATTCAGCAAGCGATGGAACAAATAACAATACGAAAAGCAGGAAAGGGAGACATGGAAACGCTGCTGCGTTTTGAACAAGGTGTTATTAATGCGGAACGGCCATTTGATGCTACGATAAAACAAGAAGATACGCAGTATTATAATTTACCGCTGCTCATTGACTCTGATGATTCGGAGTTGGTGGTTGCAGAAGTGGATAATCAGCTTATCGCATCCGGCTATGCCCGCATCGAAAATTCGAAATTATTTTTTAAACATGCACAGCACGCTTACCTCGGCTTTATGTATACGGTGCCCGAATACAGGGGCAGGGGAGTTAACGCCATGATACTCGAAGCATTAAAAAATTGGTCACGCTCAAAGCATATTACCGAGCTGCGTTTAGAAGTATACGTTGATAACCTGCCCGCCATTAAAGCCTATGAAAAAATGGGCTTTGTTAAGAATTTAATTGAAATGCGGCTTGGGTTGGAAGAGGAATAGCGTTACAATTAACATCCAAGCTAAACAACCGGTATGCGAACTATTGTTTGCTATTGCTTATGAGTGTAGAGACCAGCCCTGGTTCTTACACATGAAAATGGGGAGGTATTTTAGTGGATGATGCTCAGCAACTGAAGCTGACAGGCAAAGACCAGCTTTAATTCACGCAGAAAGAAATATTCCCTCGATATCCATTGCCCATAATTATACCCAAAGCAGTGACTATGATCCATCTGCTGGCTATTTTGAGGAGCACCTGACCCCAACGCAAAGCCTTACCAAATCTTTCTTTTTAAGTGTGTTGCAGTTAATATAACTGAGGTTGCATGCCACCATGCAATGCATTGGTTTGCAGTTTTTTAACGCACGCGACAAATGTTGCAGGATATACAACCTAAACGCTAACACAGCACTTCTTTATCACCCTATTTTTATCATGCAAGACATCATTAAGGGGATTTAAATATACCTGAGATGAAACAATCTTTTTGCCGGGCCACACACAACAGCAGCGTTTGCCAGAATATATAATAAGCATACTCACAACAACAACAAACTATTTATTAAAAACTAAAAGAACATGAAACGATTATTTACCCTTCTCACTTTTATAATTGGTATGTCAATTATCAGTATCAATTTGTTGCAGGCTCAAAGTGTTGCTATCAATACAGATGGTTCGTCAGCTCATTCCAGTGCCTTACTGGATATAAAAAGTACCACGAAAGGAATGTTGGCTCCACGTATGAACTCAGCGCAAAGAATTGCCATTGCAACACCGGCAGCGGGTTTACTGGTATATGATACCGATACCAATAGTTGTTGGTTTTACAACGGCACGGCATGGAATGTATTGTCTGCAGGCAGTTCTACTAATTACTGGTCACTCAATGGTAGCGATATTTATAAGAATACCACCGGTAATGTAGGTATCGGAACTACCACACCTGCTGATAAGTTTACCGTACAAACAATAACCAATACTTATGGAATAACCCATACAGATGGCACCATCACTGTTGGAAGTTATGTTGGTTTGGGGGATGGTTGGTTAGGTACAAAATCTAACCACCCGCTTGCTTTTTTTACCAACAATAGCCTGCAACAAATGGTGATAGCAACTAACGGAAATGTAGGTATTGGCACAACCACACCACTTGCTAAACTGCATGTAGCGGGCACCATAAAAGTTGATGCCGCCAACACCATTGAGCTTGGAGCAGGTGTTGCAGGTAAAGAAGTGAGTGCCGGTAAAATAGGCTACCAGGCTTTCGGTACATTTGATGCACTGGATATTGTAGGTGCCGGTACCTTAGGATCAAACCGTAAAATAACATTCTGGAACGAAGGTGGTGCCCAGTTTAGAGGTAGCGTAGGCATAGGTATTGCCACTCCGGCCAATAAATTGCAAATTGGATCTATGGGTCCAACAGGTTTTAACGGCAATGATTTGGCAATTGGCAATGGAACCAATGCCACAGGTATTTTTCAATCAGCTGCCAATTTACAAGTTTATTCTTCTACCAATATTGCCTTAATGCCACAATCTGGTGCTGGTAGAGTTGGTATTAATACCACTACTCCAAGAGCACCTTTGGAAGTTGATGGTAATGTTGACCAAACGAATTTTAGTACACTTAATCAGTATGCATACTTCACGCTGGGCATCAATAATTTTAATCCGGTAGACCTGGAGGGAGGAAGCGACAACCCGTTGATTCCAAACGTGTCGATCTTTGCGTCAAATAGAATTATGGCAACAGAATTTGATGCTTTTTCTGATGCCCGTATTAAAGATATAACTGGAGTTAGCAATACCACGAAAGACCTGCAAATTATCAACAATTTAAAAATTACTGACTACACTTTTAAAGACAAAATAAAGCATGGCAATAAAACTTTTAAAAAGGTAATTGCGCAACAGGTAGAAGAAGTGTATCCGCAAGTGGTATCAAAGCATACTGATTTTATACCTAATGTATACCAGGCTGTTAGTAAAATTGAGAAAAATTCAACTGGTTATTTATTGCATTTCGATAATGATCATCACATAACCAACAAAGCAAAAAAATTACAGTTGCTACTTTCTGATAAGACGGGAATGCAACAATTTAATATTGTTGCCCTCCCTGATAATAAAGATGTAATTATTGAAGCCACTGATTTAAAAGCGGATAAAATATTTGTTTATGGTGAAGAAGTGGATGATTTTAGAACGGTCGATTATGAGGGCTTAACCACGCTAAATATTTCTGCTACCCAGGAATTAAGTAAGCTTCTCCGTGCCCGTGATAAAAAAATTGCTGCAATGGAAGAGGAAATAAAATCATTAAAAGACGCGATATCCGCGATTACAGGAACAAAAAAATGAACGAATACTTTTAAAGGAGTTTCATTACGGAGTCTGTTTTTTCTCTTTCCAATTGATTGACTGGATTGGCTGGTAATACACAGCACATCATCCTTACTGAAAAATAATACTTTAATGATGTTGGAAACGATCCATGCATTCAGCAAAAGCAAATTGATCTGTTAAAAAAAGGCTGGAGGCAATTGAAAAATCAAATAAATAAAACTTCATCACAATAAATTATAAAAATGAAAATCATTCTCTTTTGTTTGACTGTTCTTTCGGCCCTGTTCTTTTGCGCCTGTGGTAAGCCTGCACCCGCAGCAACTCCTCCCGGTACCGCAAGCTGTTTGCCGTTAACAGAGTCCACCAACTTTAATGCTGCTTATACAACTTACACCTATTCCTATAATGCGGATGGAACGCTTGCCAATATTTCCTATCCCCCGGTGAACCTGGCGATAGGGTATTCGTCTACTTCCATAACCCAACCGGCAACAGTAAGGGCAGGACTCACTGACTCACTAAATACCTATTACAATGCCAATATCTTTACCGCTCTCCCTACAACGGCAAGCCAGTGGATAACCATGGATGGTATCACGCAGTCGGATTACTGGAACTATACATTTTCTTATGATGGTAAATCAAGGCTTGTGCAGGTGATGGAAACAACGCCGCACATTGCCACAGATTGGGAATACAAGCTCACTATTTTTTACAACGACAAGGATAACGTGACGTCTTTAAAATACGAAAGCATCACAGGTCCTAATGCGTCCACCGTAATAACAGCCACCGGTTATGATGACAAACCAAGCCCGTATTCTGGCATAAAAAACTGGCAGTTGTATATGCATGCAGGCTGGAATAATTACGACCCAGGGCCAATATTTGAAGCCCTCAGCAAAAATAACCTGTTGGGGTTTAATAATTCCGGGGATCCGGATAGGATTAGAACCATAACTTATACATACAATGATAACGGGTTTCCTTTATCAAGAATAAATACAAATAAGAAGATATCGGATGGTAGTACTTATTCATTTGTTGAAACATACACTTATCAATGTAAGTAACCCATAACAAAAAGACAATGAAAAAAATAAGTATTATTTCCTGCTACCTGCTGGCCGCTTTTGGTAGCCAGGCGCAACTGCAGATCGGGCCAGGCACCAGCTGGAAAAGTGAAGCAGGCACTTACGTAGTGCTTGACAACATCGATCTGCAGCATGATGCAAGTAGTGCACCACTGGATAATATTTTTAAGTTCACGGGTAACAAAAATATAGTCGTCGGCGGTGTTAGCCTTCCGATTTTCACCAATATCAATGTTGCACTTACCGGCTCTTCAAAAATTATTTTACAAAGAACAATTAGTGTAAACCAGTCAATTGGCTTCCAATCA
Source organism: Chitinophagales bacterium (assembly GCA_038210625.1). Lineage (GTDB taxonomy): Bacteria > Bacteroidota > Bacteroidia > Chitinophagales > Chitinophagaceae > Ferruginibacter. Next base: position 9,751 of record JBBQWL010000071.1, read on the forward strand.
GGGTTTCTTGATTTGAATAATAACAATATTGACCTGGGTACTTCCGGATCAGTTAATGGAGAGTCGGAATTGACCGGCGTTACAGGAACCAATGGCGGTTATGTACAAATTATCAATACGCTCAACGCACCGGCTTCAGTCAATCCTGGCAATCTCGGCGCTGTGTTAACATCTGCGCAAAATATGGGTAGTACTACCATCCGGAGGGGGCACATGGCGAAAAATATTGGCGGCACCGGTGGCGTAAGTATCCTGCGGTATTATGATATCAGCCCGGCCAATAACAGCGGCCTAAACGCAACGCTTCGGTTTGCCTATCTCAACAGTGAACTAAATGGTTTAGATGCCGGTAGCCTGGTTTTATGGAGAAGCCCGGATGGACTTACCTGGAGTGATGCAGGTTTTACAACAAGAAATATAGCCGGCAATTATGTAGAGAAAACAGGTATTGATGCATTTTCCAACTGGACGCTTGCCCGTGTCAGCAATCCGCTGCCCGTTGTATTTATTCTTTTCAATGCCAGTTGTAGCAACGGTAAAGCCAGGCTAACCTGGAAAACAGCCCAGGAGAATGGTAGCAGTTATTTTAATGTTGAAAAAAGTACCGGCGGAAATAGTTGGACGGTAACAGGCACCGTGCCTGCTGCCGGCAACAGCAACCAGGAGCGCAGTTATAGCTTTACCGATAAAGCATCAATGGAGAGCGGTGTTGTGTACCGGATTGCAGCATATGATATAAGCGGAGCTGCAAAATACACGGGTGTCATTCATTCTGATTGTGATGTTAACAATGATTGGAAAGTTTGGCCAAACCCGGTAAGGGAGAATGTGTCAGTTAGTATCACTGTTGCTGTTGCATCAAAGGCTGTTATAAAAATAGTTGACAGCAAAGGCGCATTGATGAGTTTGCAACAAATCGATTTGCTTAAGGGAAATAATCTTCTCGATATTAAGATGAATAAAATGCCCGCCGGAATGTACAGGATAAGTGCGGCCTGGGATAACGGGCAAATACAAAAAGCAGTAACAATAATCAAGTTATCGCAACAGTAATTATTTTATTAAACAACCTAAATAGTTAATTATGAAAAAAAAATGCGCATCATTATCAGTCATCATTGTTCTTGTAGCTGTGTTTTTCTCTTCCTGTTATAAAGAAAAAGCAGCAGAACTAACAGCAGTTACTAACACACCTGCTCCTCTTTTAGAGAAGATAAACGACAGTGAAGAAAATATTTTTAAAGGCCCGGAGGTACAGATGGGCAATGGCAAGGCAAGGTCATGGATAAGCATCAACCATGCCGGCTTGCCGATAGAACTGGGTATAGAATTGACAGACGATGCTTTGTATGGTTTGCCGCAGGATCCGAAAGATTTTGCTGCTGCAACATTTGTGCTTCCGTTGCATCAAAAAGCAAGGGACATTACACCCATTGATCACATCGTGATCAACTGGAATGTACATGGCCACGAACCGGAACATGTGTTTGATGTTCCTCATTTCGACTTTCATTTTTACATGATCACCCTGGCAGATCAGCTGGCTATTCCGCCTTATGAAGTTGCCCCGGCAGGCTTTGAAAATCTTCCGCCTCATGCTAATTGGCCCGATTTGTATTTTCCTACAGCCGGCGGCGTGCCGCAGATGGGTAAGCATTGGATAGATGGTACTTTTGCACCACCATTCAGCAAAACATTTATTTATGGTTCGTATAATGGCAGGTTTACATTTTTGGAACCAATGATTACAAGAGATTATTTGTTGCAGGGTACTACCAGTTCAACAGCTTACCGGCAGCTCCATGTATTTGATCCGGCCAATAAATATTATCCGCAGCAGTATAATATTTATAAAAATACTGTCACTTCAAAACATTATATAACGCTCAGCAATTTTGCCTGGAGATAAACCCTATTTCTATAAGGAATCTTTGTACGACTTACAACCCGGCGCTTTGATCGGTTGAGTGTATTCAATTATATCCGGGAGCAATTTTGCGAACTTTAAGATGAATAAAATAGCTGCGGGAACCTATCGGCTGAAATGGACTACGGTAATTATTATATACAGGTCGCGAAAATGGTGAAGCACTAAAGGCATTTGTTTCAACGAGTTTCACCAATAGCTATTTTATGCATTCCCTGGTTTTTAATCACACCAGTAAAAAATCAACTTATAGCAATTTGCAAAATTAATTCGCTACTTTTCACCAGCTATTACCAAGCATGAAAAGATTCAATTTTATAATTACGTTCATTTGGTTGCAATTATTTGCACAGGCGCAGCAGAATAAAGAAATTTATCCTGCTGTTCCTTTTTATGTGGTTGATTCAGCCATTCAGCTACATGACCTGCGGCCCGCTACAGTCGCCCTGGCAGATGAAACCAATAAACTAACCCTGCAGGAAATTGCATCGGGGAAATTGGATAGCCAATTTCAGTCCATCAACGCATTTAAAAAACTTAAACATTATACCACTTACTGGCTTCGGCTGGCTGTTGAAACCAGGGGCAGTTTTAACAATTGGTGGCTGCTGTTGCGGGATACAAGCCAGAGCTACTACACATCAAACTCAGAGGAGGTGCAGTATAATTTTGTGCATGTTTATTTTTTTAACGAAAGCAAACAGCTTTTATCGCGACAGCAAACAGGAACTTATGTACCACGTTCACAGAAGCAGGTAAAAAACATAGCAGGTATCAGCCGTGTGTTATTTTCCGCATCGCCCGGCGAAAAAAAAATCGTTTACCTTAAGATATATAATACTTCGGGCGGAACTACCGTACCTTATATAGAATTACATAATCCCGTTGTAGCATTACCGGTTGGTGATGGCGATGGATTTATCGCCGTGCAGGGTGGAATCGTATTTGTTTTTTCATTGTTCTCTTTTTTTCTTTTCTTTTTTATAAAAGACAAATCGTATTTGTTCTTTGGAATCTATACGCTGTTTCTAACCCAACTGTATTTAACCATTCACTCCCAGCTTCCGTTTATTGATTGGTATATTCCGGAACATCCGCAATGGTATGTTAGTTTTCAAATAAGTCTCGTGCCCGGCATTTTTATTTTCTTCCTGCTTTTTGGGCGTTCATTCATTAACCTGCCGGCATTATCGAAAAGAACAGATAATTTGTTAAAAATATTTATTGCAGCCTGGTGTTTAATTATAATTGTGCAATTGATATGGTTGGCTACTAACCAGCATGCTTTTTTTCTTCCTTTTTCCAATCTTCTTTTTACACTCATCACATTTGCGTTTGTTATCCGCTTTGCTTTTTTTAATAATATTTTCGCCCGGTTATTTATTGCAGGCGGGTTATGGCTTTTATGTTTCTCCATTTTGGGTTTTCTTGATAATGCCTACCGGTTTATGCCCTTTCGACCGTTTCCGGTTGGACAGTTAGGGCAGTTGCTAATATTTGCCGTAGCACTTGCTTATAAAATAAAATTAAATGAGCAGGCCAAAGCGGAAGCTGATAACATAAAGGATATCGACGATATTAAGTCGAGATTCTTTGCCAACATTTCTCATGAATTCAGAACTCCGCTAACGCTTATCCAGGGCCCTTTACAGAAGATAGAAGACCAGGCAAATAATAGTAAAAACCAAAATGGATATACGGAAGTTTCGTTGCGGCAGATCAACACCATGCGGCGACATACCGACAGGTTGCTTGAACTGGTAAATCAATTGCTTGATCTGTCAAGACTTGATTCGGGCAAAATGAAAATGCAGGTTATAAAAGGCGATGTGATGCAGATAATAAGGGTATTGGCCGCATCGTTTGAGTCGATGGCTGAAAGAAAGCAGATACATTATTATGTTCATCTGCCTGAGCAAACCAGCATCACTTTTTTTGATAAAGACAAACTGGAAAAGATTGTAACCAATCTTTTAGGCAATGCATTTAAGTACACACCCGAAAAAGGAACTGTGTCACTAAATGTAGAGTCTGACGAAAACAGGATTCGGTTTGAGGTGGAAGACAGCGGGCCCGGCATATCAAAGAAAGATATGGCCAAAGTATTCGACCGCTTTTACCAGGTGGAAGGAACAGAAGACAAAGGAACAGGGATTGGTCTTGCGCTGGTAAAGGAATTGGTAGACTTGTATAGTGGCCAGATAAGCGTTAGCAGCGAACCGGGTAAAGGAACGCGTTTTAAAGTAAGCTTGCCTGTTGGTAAAAATGCATTTAATGAAAATGAAATGGTGTATGGCGAATGGAAGGATAATGAGATACAAATTAATAAAGGCTTTGAACAAAGATTGGAAAGCGTACCGGTTTTGAAACCAGCTAATGTAAGCCATTTGCCACTCGTGTTAATTGTGGAGGACAATGATGATCTGCGGCAATTTATTTATGAAACCATTGAAAAAGATTTCCAGGTAATTGAGGCAGCGAATGGTGAGCAAGGTTTTGAAAAAGCAAAGGACGAAATTCCTGACCTGGTCATTAGCGATGTAATGATGCCGGTAATGGATGGATTTAAAATGACTGAGCAGCTGAAAAAGAATGAACACACAAGCCATATACCTGTGATACTATTAACTGCAAAAGCCGGGCAGCAGCATAGGGTGGAAGGTCTTGAAACCGGCGCAGACGATTATCTCACTAAACCATTTGATTCAAAGGAATTACTGGTGAGGGCTCAAAACCTGGTTCAGCAGCGAAGGTTATTGCGTAAAAAATTTGCAGGCCAGGTAATGCTAAAGCCGTCTGAAATTGCCGTGAACAGTGCGGATGAAAACTTTTTGACCAATGTAATGCTGGCGATTGAAAAAAATATGGGGGAAGAAGATTTTGGCGTGGAGGAGTTGGCCAGCGCAGTCAACATGAGTAGGAGCCAGTTGCATAGAAAATTAATTGCGCTTACCAACCAGGCGCCGGGCGAAGTTATCCGCAACACAAGATTATTAAGGGCGAAGGAATTATTGCAGAAAAAATATGCAACGCCATCAGAGGTAGCATTTAAAGTTGGGTTCAACAGTCACACTTATTTCTCAAAATGCTTTAAGGAAGAGTTTGGTATTAGCCCGAGCGAAGTCTTGTAATAAAGACCCAATGATGAATGATGAACAACAAAGATCTACCGGGTCGCCAATCAATTTTAACCCGCCAACATTTTTAAGACTGGTATTTTTTTCATTACCATGATTAAACCGCATGAAATCAACAGGCAGGTGATAGTTATTAACGGTATACTTATTATGGGGTGAATAAATTCAAACTTTAATCCGAGCCGTAAAAAAATATTTAAAATGAGCAGGTGGGAAAGATAGATGCCATAGCTATACCTGCATATGATATCAACGGCTCTTTGCCAGGTTGAATGGGGAGCATAATTGCCATGCTTACAAATTAAATACACACAAAAAGACATCAAACAAACATTGAGTGAAAGGTTGTCCATAAAAAGCTCGTTGGTTTCATTCTCCTGTATCGAAATAAAATAAGTGCGAATTGCTGTGTACAAAAATCCTGTCAAAAAAAGGGAGGTGAGTAATAGCAGATTAAATTTTCGGGTGGTTTTAAAAAGATAATTGCCAAGCACGATATAACCGATGAAACCAGTAAAAAAAGTATAACTGAAGTTAATGTCGTATGCGGACAGGTACGGGTCAATTAATAAAAAGAAAAGCCAAAGTACAAAAAAGTAGATGTATTCTTTTTCCGTAGCAACTTTTGTCCACTTTGATAGAAAAGGAAATACCAGGTACATGCTTACAATAACGTACACAAACCATAAGTGTGACGCGGTGCCGGATAAAAACTGGTGCCCTGCAAATGACAGTAATTGACCAATACTTTTAGCCGGATCAGTTAATTCCTTCCAGGAAAAAAAGAAAAGATACACAACGCTCCAGAAAAGAAAAGGCAGTACTATCCGGTTAAACATTTTCGCAAAAAAACTCCTGATCCGGTTATCGTAATTTTCGAGTGCAAAGGAACCGCTTAGCATGATGAAGACTGGTACACCCCATCGCACAGAGGAGTCAATAAAAATACTGGTCAAAAAATAAGATCTTGAAATAGCAGGGTATAAAGCGGAAATGGTGGAAGCAACATGCAACACTATCACTGCAATGGTAGCCAATGCCCTTAAATTATTTGCCCATAATAACTTAGCAGAGCCCATAGATGTAACAATTAAAACTTAAACATAAACCTTTACTGTCTTTTTATACGATTTTATTATTTCCAGTCAGTTCGTTTATAGTTTCTATGCAGTGAGGTATGCGTAACGCTACTAATATCTATACAAGCAATCAATTTATATTTTTACAACAACGAAATAACCTTGCCCGTCCTGATCGATTCATCGCAGGCAAAAGCAATCCGTAAACTGTTGACTGCATCTTCGGCATGGGCGCTTAAGTCAGTATCCTCCAAAATCGCTTTTAAAAAATAACGTTGCTCGCGGTTGCAAAGCTCCTGGTGGTCGGGCTCATCTTCCAGGTTGATCCATTCGTCTGGTTTCAGAAATTTTTCATTTTGATCCAGGTCGGCATGATGAAAACGCAGCGACTCCGTTTTGGTGTGTGCTTCAATGGACGAAGATTTTCCGGCACCGCCGGCTTCTTTGGCCACGATCGATACAGAACCTTTAGGACCAAAGACATCTTTTACAAAAAAAGCAGTCTCGCTGATCATCGGCCCCCAACCGGCTTCGTACCAGCCGACGGAACCATCCTGGAATTTTATTTGCAGCTGGCCATAATTATAATTGCCTGCCGGGATGTCTTCCGTAAGCCGGGCACCTATGGCATGTACAGCTATGGGTTTGCTCCTTGTCATTTGGCACATTACGTCAATATAGTGCACACCACAATCAACAATCGGGCTCAGGCTGTTCATCAGGTTGCGGTGCAATGTCCACATGGCGCCATCGCTTTGCTGGTTTAGGTTCATGCGCATTACCAGTGGCTTACCCAGTTGCCCGGTTAATTCAATAAAACGCTCCCACGAAGGATGATGCCGCAGAATATAACCCACTACTAATTTTTTGCCGGCTTTTTTAGCGGCGGCTACTACGTTTTCAGCAGCTGCTACGGAATCTGCCACCGGCTTTTCTATAAATACATGGCAACCGCTTTCGAAGGCTTTTATGGCGAAACTTTCATGGGTATCAGGATAAGTAGAAATGCAAACGGCATCGGGCTGCGTAGCTTTCATGGCAGTGTCCATGTCATCAAACAGCGCGTATTGATTGCCCATTTTGGCATTCAGCAACTCTTTCGATTTTCCCCGGGATACCAATCCGCAGATTTGAAAACCACCAATGGTATGATAGGCCATGGCATGGGAAGCACCCATATTACCGCAGCCCACTACCAGGATGCGCAAGGCTTTTGTTTGACTTTGCATAAAGTAAATTTGTTTGTGTTATCAGAAGGCGAATGTAAAGTAAACTTGTTTAATTGTTTTCTGATTGGCCGTTTTGCCTTTAAAAAATCAGGTGGTATCGTTGCACGGGTGGCTTTATAATTGTTAAGAGCGATTAGCCAGCCCCTTCAACCCATTTTATTATTTTGATGTTGTTTGCCCAGCGATTCAGTGAGTAAATAATATCCTTACCTATAAAGGTTTTCAAGTGCGTTAATAAAAATATTTTTCGGGCTAATTGATATTAAAGTGGAGGTGTGGGAATAAAAAACCCTTTCGGGTCAATGTACTTTAAATTAAA
>JBBQWL010000072.1:0-16936 GCA_038210625.1 Chitinophagales bacterium
CGATCCAAATTATATTACCGATAACAAAACAAGATTAGTGCTAATATATGTGACAGCCCATAGGGATGGTGGGCGAAGCAATGCGTATTACCTTACAAGCTAGAGCGAATAAATAAAAAATTATTACTCACGGAATCGCTGTGTTTGCCTGTGTATATGATTTTTCGTAAAAATTTTTCTTAGCTTTAAAGCAATATTTTTTTGCACCAACACTGCACTGCAGCTAAAATAAGCAGGGATGCCAATTTACATGGATGTACATATTGTTCCCGGGGTTAAAGCCCGCAATGTGGCGGAAGCTCATCAGCTGGATATGATGCACCAGAAAGAATTTGGATGTAAATGCATGACCTATTGGATAGATGAAGAAAGAGAAAATATTTTTTGTTTGATTGAAGCTCCTTCAAAAGACGCAGTGGAAGAAATGCACGGAAAAGCCCACGGCCTGATACCCAATAAAATAATTGAAGTAAGCCCTGAAGTGGTGTCTTCTTTTTTGGGAAGAATATATGATCCCGAAGATGCGGTAACCACCGCTGACGGGCTGAAGGTTTTTACAGATACTTCCTTTCGCACGGTGCTCGCCATCAAAATCTGCGATGCCGTTTTGCTGCAGGCACAACATGGAGTTGATAAGGCGCATGAATTATTGAATCGCCACAACGATACCATCAGAAAACAGCTGGCTCAAAACAGCGGAAGCGAGGTGGAATATGGCGGCAGCAGTTTTATCATTTCTTTTACCAATGCAACCAATGCCGTGTCGTGCGCATTGGCCATTCAAAAAGAAATGCAGTCGTATGATGCCGGCGTTAGCGGCGCACGGATGGCTATCAGCGCCGGCGAGCCGGTAGAGAACAGCAATAAGCTATTTGGTAATACATTGCAACTGGCCGGATACATGTGTGCCATTGCCGGTCCGTTACAAGTGGTAGTTGCAGCCACTATTAAGGACCTGGTGGCCAAAGATTATTTTAAAATAAAAGGCGATCATTTTTTAATATTGTCTCCGCAGGATGAACAACTGCTGCAGCAGTTGTTCGGCATACTGGAAACTAACTGGCAACAGTCTGAATTTGATGTAGAAGATTACAGCCGCGAAATGGCGATGAGTAAATCACAGTTGTACAGAAAAACAATTCAGCTTACCGGTTTACCACCCAATATATTATTGAAGGAATTCAGGCTGGAAAAAGCCAAAGACCTGATGCGGAAAAAGCACTTTAACATAGCACAAATAACATTCGATTCAGGATTCAGCAGCCCATCTTACTTTACCAAGTGTTTTAAAAATAAGTACGGCCTTTTACCCATGGCCTACCTTGACCTGCTCCAATAGGGCATTATACTCAACGAGTTAATTTTACCATTTTTTGAACGATTTGTAGCAGCCCGTTTACCATTTTTTGAATGATTTGTGGCAGCCTTTCGCCCGGGTGCAATAGTATCTTTATTGCATCAACTAACAATCTAAAAACTACATTTATGACATTCATCACCCGGCGGTTTACATTGCTCATTGCCATCCTGCTATTTACAGGCGATGCCACCATGGCCCAAAACACCAACGTAACAACAACTTCCACCACTAAAAAATCAACTGAAATGAAGACTTATTTAATCGAAAGAGACATTCCCGGAGCCGGAAAACTTACCCCGGAGCAATTAAAAGGCATCTCACAAAAATCCTGTTCAGTGCTTACAGAAATGGGGCCTAAAATTGAATGGCTGCAGAGCTATGTAACAGGCGACAAAATCTACTGCATCTATAAAGCCGAAAATGCAGAACTGATAAGGGAACATGCAATGAAAGGCGGATTTCCGGCCAATACCATTGTTGAAATTGGTTCTGTTATTAGCCCCGCTACAGCGAAGTAATTTGTAAAGCATGCATGAATTTTTTTTAAGTCCGTTTATGTAACGGGCTTTTTTTTGCTTAATGTGTCCATTTTAAAAAAATATGGGGATATGCTAGGTAGCTTACAATATCGTAATCGGCATGGCAGGCCACGACTGGTACGCCGTAGAAAATATTCTTATCCTGATTTGCAAATAAATAGTTTTTAAAGTCTTGCCTGGTAAAGAATTAATTTTTATGCAACTTCATTTTTAGTCAAAAAAGGAATGGTAAAGTAGAAAGTGCTTCCTTCGCCTGCAAGTGATTCAACCCATATTTTTCCTCTATGCAGCTCGATAATTTTTTTACAATGAGATAAGCCGATACCCGAACCTTCATATTCGCTACGGTTATGCAGCCGCTGAAATATTTCGAATATTCTTTGCTGGTATTGCGGTTCGATGCCGATACCATTGTCTTTAACAGCAAACAGCCAATGACCACTTTTCTTTTCTGCATATATTTTTATTTGCGGTGTAACTCCCGGCTGGCGGAACTTGATGCCATTGATAACAAGATTTTGAAACAGCGCTTTCATTTCGGATGGATAGCCAATGATCTCAGGTAATTGATTATGTTGAATGACGGTGCCTGTTTCACGGGTGATCAATGAAATGTCCGCCAGCACATTTTCTACTATCATGTTACAGTCGATACTTTGCAGTTTTTTATTGTTTCCGATACGTGAAAACTCCAGCAGGTCGCTTATCAGTTGTTTCATTCTGCCGGAAGCGTCGAAAATAAACCTAAGGTATTTGTCTGCCCGCTCATCTATTTTTCCCTGGTATTGTTTCTGTAGCAATTGTACAAAACCTGCCGTCGTTCTTAGTGGCTCCTGCAGGTCGTGCGACGCCACATAAGCAAATTGCTCCAACTCCCTGTTTTTAATTTGCAGTGCCTCGTTGGCAGCAAAAGTTTCCTGCCGGGCCGTTTCAGATTCTGCCCTTGCCAGTTCTGCTTCAATCCGGGCTTTGTGTTCCAGTTCGTTCGACCTCCTGAGTTCAATGGTTTGCATGTTCACCTGCCGCTGTAAATTTTCTTTTTGTGCGTTGATGTTTCTTAAACGCCAGCGGTAAAATAAAATGACAGCTGCGGCAAACGCTATTGCAGCGGCCATTTTAAACCACCAGGTTAACCAAAAGGGCGGACGGATGATTAGCTGAATGGCAACAGTGTTGGCCGACCATTTGCCTTCATTATTTAAACCTCTTACTTTAAAAATATAAGAGCCGGGATCAAGATTTGTATAAGTAGCTATGCGGGCAGGCCCGGCATTATTCCAATCCCTGTCAAAATTTTCCAGCATGTAAGAATACCTTTTTTTTGCAGCGGCAGTATAATTAAGCGATGCAAATTCAAAAGAAAAAACAGAGCTTGAATAGGGTAGCGTGATGGATTTGGTTTCACTAATGCTTTGTTTTAAAGGAGACGGATCATTTTTATCAACAGCGATGGCCACCTCTTTATTGAGCACCTGGAAACTTGTAACAACCAATGGCGGATCAAAGGGGATCGATTGTATGCTGTCTGGAAAAAACTGGCTGAGACCATTAAAGCCGCCAAAATACATCATTCCGGAACTCGTTTTACAAAACGACTGGCCTTTAAATTCATTCGATTGTAAGCCATCTGAAACATCATAGTTTTTAAAAGTACTTTTAGCCAGGCTAAAGCAACTGATGCCCTTATTGGTGCTTATCCAAAGATTTTTGTTATTATCTTCAAGGATACCAAAAATAACATTGTCTGGCAGTCCGCCAGCTATTGTATATACAGTAAATATTTTTGTTTTTTTGTTGAATTTATTAAGCCCGTTTTTTGTGGCGATCCATAAATTCTTTTCACTGTCTTCACAAACAGAATTCAAATTATTGTTGCTGATACTGTTCCCTGAAGCGCTGTGTAAATAATGAGCAAACCTGCCCGTCTTTTTATTGAATACATTCAGGCCTCCACCATTGGTACTAACATACAAATCGCCATCACTGTCTTCAAAAATGTGGGCTATAAAATTATTTAATATTCCATCCGGATTCTTTGGGTCAAATTGATAACGGGTAAAAGTTTTGCCATCGGCATTCAGCAAGTTTATTCCGCCTCCTGAAGTGCCGATCCATATCCGGTTATCCCTGTCTTTTAAAATTGTCCAGGCATTGTTGCTGCTCAGGCTACCAGCGTTAGCAGCATCATTTTTGTAATGCCTGAAAGTTTTTGTTGAAGGATTGTACACGCTTACGCCTTCTGCCCAGGTACCGATCCAAATGTTGCCTTTATCATCTTCGCATGCACTCAACACATTGTCGCCGCAAATACTTTGCGGGTTATTTTTTTGATGCTGCAAATGGCTGAAGCCACCAGTTGCCGGGTTGTAAATATTGAGGCCGCCCCCATCTGTACTTATCCAGATATTCTTTTTTGAATCTTCAAAAATACCAAGTACTTCGTTATTGCTGATACTGTTGTCAGACATCATTTGGGCAAAATGGGTGAACCTGCTTTTATCGCGGTTAGCAAGATCAACACCATTGGCAAAAGTGCCCACCCACATGTTGCTTTTCGTATCCCTGTATACAGCATTGATTGAATTGTCGCTGATACTTTCCTTATCAATTTTATCATGCGCATACGTTGAAAATATTTTTTTTGCAGAATTGAAGATGCAAATTCCGCCGGTGCCGGTGGCTATCCACAAGTTGGTATCTCCGTCTTCGGTTATGTCAGAAATCACATTGGAAGATATGGATCCGGCATTGTTTTCATCATACAGAAAGCGGGTAAATGTGCCGGTTGTAGGATTCAATAAATTTAATCCGCCGCCATCTGTACCAACCCATAATTGGTGCCTGCTGTCTTCAAACATTGTTGTGATAACATTGTTGCTGATAGAATGGGGATTGTTTTTATCATATTGAAAGCGGGTAAATTGCCTGTTTGTCCGGTTAAATAAATTTAGTCCTCCATTTGATGTGCAAATCCATATGTTATCCCGTGAATCTTCGAAAACATAATTTACATAAGGTGCTCCTATACTGGTAGCATCCCCTGGATTATGGGTAAAATGTTCAAAGGTATTTTTTACAGGATCAAACAAATCTAAACCTGTATCATAGCCAATCCATACGTTTCCCAAATGATCTTCCAGCAGGGCATTTACACCGCTTGCAGCCGGGCTGTTTTTATTTGCAGGATTATGCTGGTACCGGGTAAATTGTTCGCTGCTACTATTGTACCTGCAAAAGCCGTTACCGGTACCAATCCATAAATCGCCATTTTTACTTTTGGCAAATCCCGAAATAAAATTGTCAGGAATGCTGTTTTTATCCAATGGATTATTCTTATACACTTTAATGGTATAGCCATCGTATTTATTCAGCCCCTCCCAGGTGCCAAACCACATGAAGCCCTGCTTGTCTTGTGTAATAGATAAAGTATTGCTGTGTGAAAGGCCATCTTCCGTTCCAAGGTGATCGAAATGAATTGGCAGATTTTGGGCATTTGTGAGTACGCAACAAGCCTGCAAAATAGCGCAAAGCAAAACATGCAGTTTAATCATGATACCGGCCTTTGTATGTAAAAAACGTTCAATCAGGTAACTTATAAATTGTAATTTAAGATAAATATGCCAGCTATTTTAGTGCAAGCCAATCAACAGGCAAATCTCTTTCTAACACTGCGATCATCAACTAACATGCTATTAATGCCATATAAAAACAGGCCAGCAAAAGGTTGACAATTATTGTGAATTAAAAAATAGCAGTGGCGAATATAAGAACGAAAAATGACCTCATTTTATTTTTACAGGCTTCAGTTGTGTCATGTATAAGCACTGTAGAAAATTTCCTATATAGTAACAGACATTTTCACTATACTTTTCTTGCATTTGCTGTTTTACATTTACTGTATTCCCGGGTTTTATCCATCCATCCAAAACAAGACAATGAAAAACAATAGTACTGTGCAGGAAATACTGCTGTTGCACAACACCAGGTTTTTGCTTCGCAACTGGCTGGCGCAAAAGATCGCTTTTGAGGAAAAACCTCAAGCGGCCAAAGATGACCTTAAAACAGCTTGCTGGAACGGCCTGGTGCCTGAAATTTTACCTGAAATCTTCCAGGCAAAAGTGAAGCTGGATTGTTGTCTATGGGATGTTATTGAAACGAAGGCCTTTATAGGATTGAATTACAACCAGATTTATCCGTTGGATGAAGGTAAGTTTTCGATTGATCCGCATATTTTTATGGCTGTGCAGGATTATAATTAAACCTTGTTAAACAAAGAAACCCCTTGCGGGGTATCCTGATGTTAATGTATGTTGATCGCTGCTAATTAATGTTCATTTCTTCCATAAGCACATAAGGGTTGATGGTGAATTCTGTGTCAGGTGTTGTGCCATCTTCTCCGAGGTGGGCGTACAACAGGTGATTGCATTCCGCCAGTTGCCACATGGTGCGGCGTTTGCTGTAGGGATCATCAAACAGTTCCGGTAGCATAGCGGGTATCAGGCCATTCCAGCAGGCTTCCGCCAGTTTATTTTGATTGTTGTTTTTTGATGGCTGGTTCTCATTTTTGTCCGAGTATTCCCGGGCAGAAAATGCGGTATTGGTCATCAGCAATATTTCCTGTGTTGTAAAAATATTTTTCATAATCAAAAGCTTTAAAACAGCTTATACTTTAGATACGTAAAAGGTATAAAAGCAATAATGTATTTTGATAAATAAATGTTAAGGCTTCGTAATTGACCTAATCAATTCCTGCTATAATATACGATTGCCCGTAACGGTTGGTTTTATTTCTACAGGATAAAATAAAAGTGTGGCTTTCTCTAATTGTTGATTCTATCCCGGTATTATAAGATCAGGAGGTGTCGATGTTAAAAAATTGTTCGTGCACCAGGTATGTAACAAAGGATACCGTTCGTGTTAACTTCTTTTAAGACATTGCACGGTAAAACGAATTATGGATACAACAGGTATTGTTATTTTTGGTGTTATCGTGCTTCACCTGCTGGTTGGGTTTGCGTACCTCGTGTATAAATTAAGTCCAAGAAAAAAGGGGAAGTAGGTAAATGATAGTTTGCCGGAAGTGGACCCCACCATTAATTTATGAAAGCATTTTGAACACGGCAGACAAGCAACAATTACAGCAACTATTTCAGCCGCTGTGGGCCTTTAAGATTTGCGGGTAATTCTAAAAAAAAACTGCCACCCAATGGATTGAGCAGCAGTTTTTATCACAAGCAATCGCTGGCGGAATATAGAACCTGGCAGGCCTCGCAGCTTATCGGGCTCTCTCTCTGTTTAATGGCAATTATAAAAGCTGCTTTGCTGCATTCAAAAATTAAAAAAGACTATAAAATGATCTGCGGTATTTTTCTCCCGCAAGGCAACATCTCCGCCATCTAACCAGCTGTTCGTTTAGAAATCAACTATCATACATACTTGTTAAATAAAATAAGCGTTGTTTATATGTATGCAATGATTTGCTGCCTGGCTTGTAAACACTGTTAAGACACCTGTTACATATATTCCATATCAACTTCTAATCTCAAAAAGGAGTCAGCAAACTTAAGTACATACTAAATAAATATTATGACAATAACTTTACTAAGAAATATTTGCATCGTACTGTTTTTTACGGCCTGTTCGGCTGCGGCACGCAATGGTAGTAACAGAGCAAGCGGTAAAAACTCAACCTCAACGGTTGTATTGACTGATGCGCCCAGCTTTGATCCTCAGGATTCAGTTGTTGGGAAACAACCTTTTTCACTGCTTGACTTGCCGCAAACCGACGAAGGAGAAATTGTATTGGCAGATGGCTTTTATGAAGCTGATTTCAAAAGTTATTGCCTGCAACCCGGCACCCCTTCACCTTCTGCGAGGGATGCATACCTGCAGGCTCCGTTAAAGGGATATCGAAAAGAAATTGTAGCAAGTATATTAAGTAACTCACGCAAAAAAACCTATTTGCCCCAACGAAATATACAGCTTTTGTTATGGTCTGTAGTGAGCGGTTCCAATTATAACCGGCTTTCTTCAGATGTGCAAAATACGGCAACCCAACTATTATCACCTCACCAAATATTTGAACTAAAGGGTGGGGTAATGGGCGTTGTAAAAACAGTGGCTTCGGTACTGCCTGATAACCCGTTGGCCGGCTCTTACAGAAGCATGCAACAGTTGTTTGACGCAGGCAATTCATCCTACGAGGCCTTTGAACGGATCGCCGTGCAGCGTGAACTTTCAGCCATTACAAAACCAGCGTTTAAAACAGATCAATGGTATAAACAAGATGGAGGCTATTTTGTGCGCTATTTCCCCGCTAGTTATCAGCAGGTAAAAATACAGGTCTATGTACCTGCATCCGGTGTAGATACGACAGGGAAATTTAGCGATGTGCTGTTGTTTAATCCGGCAGCCATGATGGCTGTTCCTATCAATTCAAATGCCCAACGTCTCGGTATTGGTGCATCTGTGCTGGATGCTGTAATTAAAATTATCCAGGTAGAAAGGCGTAACCCGCCACCTCAAAAACAACCCCGTAGCACGGCTGCTAAAAATCCAAAAGCAGCTTCTTAAAAAATAATAAAAAATACTCCATTGGGCGGACTTTTATTTATCAGCAGCTACGAAATTGGATTGCGTAAAATGATAATGTCAATTTCGAAGACTTGTTAATTATTTACATTAGTCCGAACAGGCATTGGTGCCTTTTTAGCAACATGCAGTTATTGGCCGGTATTAACCAACTTGATTTACACAACTTTTCTTTCAGGTAAACTTCTTTACTTTCGTGTGAATTAATAGTTGCTTTCAACGGCAGCAAATAAACAGCAGCACCGCTATGAATGTAACTTATACCGACATTGGCATTAACCTAACCAGTAAACAATTTAACAACGATGTGGCTGCTGTTATAAACAGAGCCACCAGGGCCAACGTTCAGCCCATGATTTTAACAGGCACCAGTACCGTTAATAGCAAGCAGGTAGCCTTATTGGCGCGGCAATATCCTGGTGTGTTATACGCAACTGCAGGCATTCATCCGCACGACGCTAAACATTTTAATGATGAAAGTATTCATGAGCTAAAGTTATTGCTGCAACAGCCAGCCGTTGTCTCGGTGGGTGAATGCGGCCTGGATTTTGATCGGGATTTTTCGCCCAGACCTTCGCAGGAGCAATGTTATGAAGCACAGTTGCAGTTGGCTGTTGAACGTAAGAAGCCGCTTTTTTTACACGAGCGTGCCGCATTTGAGAGGTTCAATAGCATTACCGATAATTTTTTAGATGGGTTACCAAATGCAGTGGTGCATTGCTTTACAGGAACATTGCGGGAAGTAAAAATTTACCTGGATAAGGGTTTTTATCTTGGCTTTACCGGCGCTATCAGCGATGTAAAGCGGTTTGCACATTTAAAGGGAGTACTTGAATATGTTCCGCTTGACCGGTTAATGATAGAAACAGACGCCCCCTACATGATGCCAAAAAATGTTGACCCAAAGGCATTGCTTCCTCACCACGAACGACGAAATGAACCATCCTTTTTACCTTATGTAGCGTCCACCATCGCTCACATAAAAAAGATTACTTTAGATGAAGTGGCAATACAAACCACACTAAATGCAAAAATATTCTTTGATTTGCCAGAAATGATTCGCTGAAGTTACGGCTACTCCCGGATGGGTTGAATCTGTATAACATTGTTTGAATTGTACAAGCAATGGATTGAAGTTCGCAATACGCCGGGATATGCACCATCTATCTTTGCAATATCTTTTTAAAATTCCAACAAAGTATTAATTCAATTAAATAAGTATGAACACAAAGCAAATTATTATCGGGGAAAAAAGTAGTACCCCATTAACAGTAAACCGTTTGGGCTATGGCACCATGCGGCTTACGGGCGAGGGCATTTGGGGAGAACCTGCCAACCGTGCAGAGGCCTTACAAATTTTAAAGCAATGTATTAGCAATGGTGTCAATTTTATAGACACGGCCGATTATTATGGCGACGATGTAACTAACAGGCTGATAGTGGAAGCCTTGCATCCTTATGCTGAAGGACTGGTGATCTGCACCAAAGTGGGCGGCGCAAGAAAGCCGGATAAAAGCTGGATTCCATTCAACAGGCCTGAAGATCTGCGCAGCAGTATTGACAACAACCTCCGTACCTTAAAATTAGAGCAACTATCGCTGGTGCATTTCAGAGTAATTGCCGGCAGTAACGTGCCTTTTAAAGAGTCGATGGCGGCCATGTTTGAGTTACAGAAGGATGGTAAAATATTGCATGTTGGCGTAAGCAACGTAAGTGTAGATGAGCTGGAGACAGCCATGGAAATGGCACCTATTTCAACCGTGGAAAATATGTATGGTCATGGTCAGCGCACCACGTTAAATATGGTTCATGGCGGCGAAAACAGGGGCGGGGAAGAAGTGCTTTCCATTTGCGAACAAAACGGAATTCCATTGGTGCCTTATTTTTCGCTGGTACAATCAATGCCAAAAAAGGATGACCGTATTTTGACCATTGCAAAAAAATACAATGCTACACCAGTTCAAATAAATTTGGCCTGGCTGCTGCATCGTTCTCCCTGGATCTTACCCATTCCCGGCACATCGTCGCTTCAACATTTTAAAGAAAACCTGCAGGCGGCTGATATACAATTGAGTGAGGAAGATATGAAATTCCTTGAGTAGATTTTTCGTTTTCTCTTCAGTACTTTCCTTTAATCACTTTAGAGGAAAGTACTGTGTTTATTAATCTTGTTTGTAAATACCTGGCGCAGAATACCCGAATACGATCTTGATTTAAAGACATTGATAAAAATTCGATGGTATCTATGCGTACATCATCTTCAATGCCGTCAATCGATATAGTACTTTATTTCAGGACGAGACACATACTGCTATTTAATTTATATTGGGAGACGGTTTAAAATAATGTTTTGAAGCTTACACAAATAAGACTTTACCAGTCATTCCAATACAATCTTCAAATTTACTGCCATACCAATACACAAGCCAGTTCGCACATCTTCAGTACAGTATCAGTTGATAACAATTTTAGCCCCTCTATGGCAAAATCAGTAGCTTGCGCCGCTATTAAAAATAAAAATCTTGCTTAAGGTCAAAATAGTTTGCTGCTATTTTGAACAAATATTACCTATTAATGAAGAGTAACCTGCGTGTTATAACGGCTTTGCTATGCTGTATAGTTACAAATGCAAAAGCACAATTCCCGGATAAATTAAAAAATGGTTTAAGATATTATACAGATAGTAAAGATAGCTCCCGCTTTATCGCCTTCAATATGACTGCCCAATTATGGGCCCGCAACACCGCTAATAATCCTTACTCCCAGGTGCAGGGAACCCCTCAAAACAATACCACCGATGTTAGTATCAGGCGTATCCGTTTTGTACTCAGCGGAGCTCTCAGCGACCGGGTTAACTTCTTTATGCAGTTTGGGCAAAACAATTTAAATTATTTATCGGCCCGCAAAGCCGGCAGTTTTTTTCACGATGTAACGGCAGACTATGCGATCATAAAGAGAAGTTTGTACATCGGGGCGGGCCTGAATGGTTTCAATGGCCCTTCCCGGTTTGCCAATGCAAGTGTTGCCAATATTGCGGTACTCGATGTGCCCGCTTACCAGGAAGTTACCAATGATACCTACGATCAAAATGTACGTCGGCTTGGTATGTATGTAAAAGGCAAACTGGGTAAATTAGATTACCGGCTTTCTGTTGGTAAACCATTCGTTATTCAAACCGCATCGGGTTCAGGGCTGGAGCCGATCAATGTAAATGCGTCTTTCTCAACACTTCCACCTGCAATGAATACACAGGGGTATTTTATGTACCAGTTTATAGACCAGGAAAATAATTTTTCAAGCGGCACAACTGGTACGTATCTCGGAAAGAAAAAAGTCTTCAATATAGGCGCCGGCTTCAATCACCAGAAAAATGCCATGATGCGTTATGGGGATCTTGTTGCTAAAGATACCGTAAGCGAAGCGATCAATTTATTTGCAGTAGATGTATTTTATGATGCGCCGGTTAATAAAGAAAAAGGGACGGCTTACAACCTGTACGCCTGTTTTTCCAGGTACAATTATGGAACCGGTTTTATCAGGGTTACCGGCGCCAACAATCCTGCCAACGGATCATACAACACAGCCAGTTCATTCAGTAAGTTCAGTTATGGCAATGCTTTTCCTGTTATTGGCACGGGCAATGTAGCTTACCTGCAAACTGCCTATAAGTTAAAAGACAGGCTGCTTGGTAACCAGGGAACATTACAGCCTTTTGCTGACTTGCAATATGCAAAATACGATCGGTTAAACGACCAGATGTATGTTTTTGATATCGGGGTACACTGGCTGCTGTATGGCAATAATTCGAAGATTACTTTAAATTACCAGAACCGTCCTTATTTTGAGCAGGACACCAATGGCTTACTGGTACAGCGTTCCAGGCGGGGCGAGTTGGTGCTGCAATATCAAATATCTTTTTAAGTCGGCTTTAATTTGAAGCAATACAATAGCGCCAGGCATGCTGCACAATTACTTATACTGCTTTTTTTATTATTTTATTTGAAGGTTTTATTTAGTGATGTTAACGTGTGCTTTTATACAGCACTGCAATTTCTGCAGTCCATCCTGCAATACTTTAAAGCCCATAAATTTACAAGAAGCAGGCCTTGGGTTGGATTAATCGGGGATAAATTAAATCACAAAGCCGCTCTACATTGTTCTTTATTCCTTCATCTTTATTTTATCCCAAACGGCTGTTTTCAAATTGTACAAGCGTAGTTGTAAAGGTGGTAATGCAGGTAAATTACTTACTGGTTTGTCAAGATAAAAATAAGCAGTTGCGCACACATCATCACTGCGTAAAAAATGGGTAGAAGTCACGGAAAAGTTTTCATCTTCTAATTTTGGAGGATTGTGCTCATCCAGCAGGCGGCGTTGTGTTGTCTTTTGTCCATCCTGACCAAGCATCCAGACGGGTATAATAACTGCACCCTTTGCTTTCATTTTCAACAGTCCGTTTTTATCTGTGTTGCCCAATTGCTGTATGGTTACTTTGCATGCGTTATGGAAATAGATGGGATCAGGAATATGGTAGCGGTAAAACGCATACACATCCTGTTCTTTAGATGCAATGGGAGAGCCGGTATATCGCAACGCAAATTCGCCTTGTCCCCAGCCGGAACCAATATAATCTTCGGTTCCTGTGCCCACAAGCGATGGATTATTTTTATCACCATCCAGGTAAATTTTTACTTCCCCTTCACCAAACCAGGTACCGCGGTAAAGTGAGTCTCCGATTACGCCAATGTTGGTTCCAAGGAATCTACCGTTGCCTTTTACTTCAGGCAGTATTGTGTAATCTTCACCTGCCGTTGTTTTAGTATTCCGATTCCAGAAGGCATGAAAATACAGGGCATCAGCCGGTATCGTTTTCATTTTTGATAAATTGATATCGTACCAAAGCCATAGTTCGGTTGCAGATTCATTGGTCACAGTAATGTAAGCCGATTTTCGGTAAGGCATAGGAATGGTGAAACTAAATGAACGGGCTTCGGGGCTTGAAAATAACTCGTTATCATAACGGGCAATGAGGCCATGTGCAATACCAAAAAAATCACCAATGGGGGCAGAGACAGCAGGCTTTTTGGCACCATCCCAATACATATCAATGCGCACCGCCCTTCGTTGTTCCGGGTTAACGCCGATGGTGCCGCTGAGCCACATCCTGTTGATAATTCCGGCACCTTTTATATCCAAAATACTTTTGGTTTCACCGGGCGCAATGATATAAAAAGCATTTCCTTTTTCGCCTTTATTGGTTAATGCCCCCTTTCCCTTTTCACCAGTTGGGTTTTCGGGACTTACCCAAACAGTTTGCACACCGGCAGTAGCAGACTTAAACAAAGGATTGGTGGTTTGTGCGGCAATCCGGGGGGTTGTGGAAAGCAATGATACAGCTGCGAGGCAGACTGCTAAAGGAATTTTATTCACGTTATTTCGATTAGGTATAATTTTTACAACCAGGGTTCATTTGCTGCAACCTGATTTTAAATGTAATGATTTTGTGGAACAAAGAAACATCCGTTGCCGCGGAAATTAGTAGAAGGGATTATAAATGCAGCTTAGTTGATTGCAGACATCCGGCAGAGAAAACAATTACAGGCAATCAAATGAATTGATAAAAGTGACCAGATGCCAGGGCCCGGTAATCAATAATTGAATGGGGTAATACCAACGTTGCGGCTTGGCTGGTTGAAAGGCATAAAGGGATAACTGCTCCGCTCTACACCAATACTACCGGAAACAGAGAATGTTTTCTGGTCATTGATATACATCAATCCCAGTGAAGCGCTTGTAGGCATGTCAAAACGTTTACCACCAAACATGTTGTTATTTTGACCAAATTTATTGGACGAATACATAAAAGAACGGGTGAAGCTAATGGAAGCTGGTGCAGCAGACAGGTTCGCAAAAGTATACCAATTGTTATTCAGCCTTCGGTTTAACTGTATGCCGACAGGCACAGACAGGATAGTGGCGTTACCACCTTTAAAAAAAGTAAAGCTGGAAGAAAGGCCAGCGTACTTACTGATAAACCATTTCTGCGGCGGCAAACTATCGTTCAACCGGGCATTCTGTGCTGTTTGCTGTTGTTGAAAATGATTGTTGTAATTGCCTGGTAAAACTGTTTGTGCTTTTACAGAAGCGGTAAAGATCAATATCACCAATATAAGTTTGATGCGCATACAATTTATGTTAATTCATAAAAATACAACATACAAAGGAATAAGAAATGCATAGCGCAAAACTTAACATTTGGTCGTTTGTTTTGATACTATTGTAATTTAAAAGATTACGATTTGATCAACAATTTATCCGGTGTAAAAGGTAAATCCCTTAACCGTTTTCCAGTCGCATTAAATACCGCGTTGGCAATGGCCGCCGATACACCAGTAGTGCCAATTTCGCCAATGCCACGTGCACCAATGGGCGAGATGTGCGGATCTGGTTTGCCAATAAAATGTACGTCTATTTCAGGTATATCCAGGTTAACGGGTACATGATAATCCGCTAACGTTCTGGTAACGGGGTTGGCCCAACGATGGTCGTATGCTGTCTCTTCCATTAGCGCCGCACCGATGCCATAAATAACGCCGCCAATAATCTGCGAGCGGGCTGTTTTTTCATTCATGATCCGGCCAACATCCTGCACACTCACAAAGCGTTTTACCCTGATGGTACCAAAGTCTTCATCTACCCAAACCTCTGCAAACTGTGCCCCGAAGGAATGAAAGGAATATTTTTCTTTATCGCTGTTTTCTTCTTTATCAATAGAGGCTTGCATACAGGGCGCCGTTGGTGCGCCCAGTCCGCTGCCGGAAGTAGGCATTGTGGTGACGCAGGCTTCCATCATATTTTTATTATTGCGTCGCATAATATCTGCATAGGTATCCGCCGTCGTTTTATCCGCGGTTACAAAAAATTTTCCTTCATCATATCCAATATCTTCCGGCTTTCTGCCTTTTAGCGAAGAACCTGAATCGGCCAGGGCCAATGTCAGCAAGTCTTTTCGTACCATTTCAGCCGCTGCCATTACAGCCGGGTTAACACTTGCCGTCGTCATTGAACCTCCGGAAACTGGTGCTGGTGGCAGACTGGAGTCGCCAATCTTTACCGTTATTTTTTCAACCGGAATGCCCAATGTTTCTGATGCAGTTTGCGCCAGGATAGTATAAGTACCGGTGCCAATATCCTGCGTGGCGCTTTGTACAATAACCGATCCATCTGCCATGAGTTGTACTTTTGCAGAGGCAGAACTTCTGCCGGCAGGGTAGGTAGCGGTGGCTACCCCGAAGCCTATTAATTGCTTGCCATTACGCAATTGTCGTGGCATTTGTTTGCGTTGTTGCCATCCAATTTTTTCTGCCCCAATTGTATAGCAGTCCAGCAAATTTTCACTGCTGAAAGGATGTTTTTTTAAGGGGTCTTCGGCGGTATGATTCAACACCCGGAAGGCAACCGGATCCATCTTAATTTTATAAGCCATTTCATCGATGGCAGATTCAAGTGCAAAGGTGCCGGGTGTTTCGCCGGGCGCCCGCATATAGGTGGGTGTACCAATATTTAACTTGGCTATTTTGTAGGTAATTTCACGCAACGGCGCTTTGTACAGCACGGCTGTTTGTTTGCCGGAGGGCTCAAAAAAATCACTCTTGTTGCCATAACTATCCGTGTGATGGCGGATGGCAGTGAGCATGCCTTTTTCATCTGTAGCCATCGCCAGTTTTTGTTGCGTAGCGGGCCTGCGGCCGACATTGGTCTGCATCATTTGCCGGGTAATCGCCAGCTTTACCGGCCGTTGAACCAGCTTCGCAGCCATAGCCGCAAGCAATATATGTCCCCACTGCGATCCCTTACAGCCGAAGCCGCCACCAACATAGGGCGATACAATCTGTACGTTTTCCGGCGTAAGGCTAAAGTGAAATGCCAGCGTTCCCCGCGTGCCCATCACACCCTGTGTTGCATCGTATAAAGTCAGCTTATCATTTCCTTCCCAAACAGCAATGCTTGCATGCGGTTCCATGGGATGATGATTCTCCGTGCTGGTGGTATAAGTGTAACTGATTTTATTTACGGCGGCATCAATAATGGGGGCTGTTTGTCCTTCATTTAACTGGGCGTCTTCGCCCTGTACTTTCTGTGGTTTGTATCCATTGGGCAATTCGGTATTTAAATCGATGGCGTGTTTTTCTTTTGCATAGGTTACTTTCACCAGGGCCGCCGCGGCCCTGGCCTGTTCATAAGTTTCAGCAACTACCAATGCAACATACTGTCCAAAATAAAAGACCGCTTTATCCTGCAGCGGAAGAATTTGTTCCCCGAGCATACCGCCTGTTCTTGCCTTTGGATCAATCGCTTTTAACTGGGGTGCATTGTCGTGTGTTATTACTTTTATAACACCGGCACTTTGTTCGGCCGCCGAACTATCAACAGCATTAATGGTTCC
>JBBQWL010000073.1:0-15251 GCA_038210625.1 Chitinophagales bacterium
TATAAATACCGCCATCCAGTTTTAAAAAAGCAATTTTCTTTTTAGTTTTAATACTAATAGTCGCAATCTGCTGGTTCTTTTCCCAAATGCCCGCAGTTGCATGAATGGTTTCTTTTGTACTATCTGTGTACTCTACCAATACATCCGTTGGTATTGCAAAACCACCAATATTCTTTATACCGAGCGTATACCCTCCTGCAGCAGGGGATAACTTTTCTACAGCAATATCCATGTAGTAATTACTCATAAACCAATTACTGAAATACCAGTTCAGGTTTTTTCCCGAGAAGGTAGAAAAACAATTGAACATATCCCAGGGAATAGGATGTTTGCCATGCCAGCTATCCATAAAGCCATGTAAAGATTTTTTAAATAATTCATCGCCGAGCATATCTTTCAATGCCAAGTAAGCCAGCGCAGGTTTACCATATTCGTTATGTCCCATCGCTTGCCCGCTTAAAATATTTACCGGGGTAATGATAGGTACCTGCGTTTCATCCGATGGATTCAAGGCCCAGCCCGCTACTCTAAATTGCTTGAAAAAGTTATTGGCTTTTTCTTTTCCAAGATCCACCTGGCCAATCAGGTTTTCAAAAGCCGTTGTCCAGCCTTCATCCATAAAACCGTAGCGGTGTTCGTTAATGCCCATGTAAAAAGGAAAATAACTATGTCCTACTTCATGTTCGGCAATAAAGCGTTGCATGACATCATCATCCTGCGGACTGTCATTGGCCATCATCGGGTATTCCATGTCTGCGAAGCCCTGTATAATGGTGCTTTTAGGAAAAGGATAAGCAACACCTGGCCAGTTATTGCTGTACCAGTCCAGCGAATGCTGGATGTGTTTTACCTGGTTGTGAAAATTGGTGGCGCTGTTTAAATAGGCTGATTGGCAACTGGCCCTGCGACCGGTTTTTTTATCTACTAAAACACTTGCCGCATCCCATACATAATGATCGCTGATGCAATACGCCATATCACTGATATTGGAAGCTTTCCATTTCCAGGTATTGGTAGCATTTTGTATGGTTATATTTTTTGCTTCAATATCTTTTTGGGTGGCAACATTAATAACATCATCGCTGGTAAAACTTTTATTAAATTTTTCAAGATAGAGAGGTTGTAAAACCTCAGCGGCATTCAATAAATCGCCGGAACCCCAAACCAAAAAGTTTTTGGGAACTGTAACCGAAACCGTGTAATCATTAAAGTCGTTATAAAATTCCTGGGCATCTGTAAAGTCCATTCTGTCCCAGCCGAACACATCGTCCATCACCGCAACCCTTGGGTAAAAATAAGCCAGGAAGAAACTGCTGCTGTCAAGTTTGCCTTCGCGGCCACTGCGGTCGCTCAAATCATAATGCCACTTAAAACTTAACTGTACACTATCACCTGTAGCTACCGGTTTGTTAAGTGCTACGCGTTTCCAGGTTTCGCCCCGGGCATCTCCAAAATTAGCCACTGTACCGTTTTGCGTAAACTGGTCTATATGAATACCTGTGGTTAAGTAATCCGCGCCGGTGGTGCTTTGTCTTGCTGTACCTGGGTTATGAATATTCATAATCAGCTTTATAACAACATTGCTTATAGGCTTAGGACTTTTATTGATATACGTAATGGTCTCATCGCCGGTAACGCTTTTGGCAGGGGGCGCAACAGCAACATTAATTGCATACCGGCCATAGTTTTGCCAGTATTTTTTACCGGGTCTTCCATCTATGCCACGTGTTTCATTGCTATACGCTTTTTTTACATTTTGTGGAATATACACAGATTGCTGTCCATACACAATATTGGTGGCGGCCAAAAGACAAGCCATCAAAAAAAAATTGCTCATACTATATTATTTTGATGAAAATTAGGAAACGGCAATGTACCAACTTTTTATTTTACATAAGTGGTAATAAGTGTTTTTAAAACACACATAAAAACTGGCTTTCAAGGTACAAGTCCCAGGTGGTAGTTTTTAATAAGCTTTAAGTGCAGGAAATTATAAAATAGTACTATTCAAAAACGGTGATATAATTTTTATTCAAAGGCGAGATAATATAGTTTGAAAAAGAGTAGGTGAGGGCGAGCTTCAATATGCGTTTTAATTGCTACTATTATTGCCGCTTTAAAGGGTTAACCTATTCCCAAAGGTTATATAAAAAGATATACTAAGTTAGAAAAAATGGAAAAACGTTTAGTAAAAGTAAAATGTTGTAAGGGTATTTAAAAAGAGAAGCCAGGATAAAAATCCAGCTTCGTTTTGTCCAATATCCTATGAAAAACCTGTCTATTAATTTGTAATAATTGTGCCAACCTGCTTTATAGTATCTTTTACCGGCGGCAGGGAATAATATTCCTCATATGTAAAAATGGACTTTTGCGTTACGTATATTTTTGTGGAGAACATTCCCAACAGTTTCGTTTTTAAACTCTAATTAACTTTTATTGATAAGCGTTGGGGTTATTTATTTTACTGTTACTCAAACAGCCAGTGTTCATTTAGAAAATGGAAACACTTTTTCAGTAACAGCCATTGATCAAAGTGATAAGAATGTGTATGTAAAAAAAGTATTGTTGAATGGTCAATTACTCGACCGTCGTTACATAACCCATGATGAAATTTTGAAGGGGGGAAAGCTTGAATTTTTTATGAGTGCAAAGCCGGTAAAAAAATAGCCGGCTGCAATTAATTAGGTCTTTTCTACTGTTATTCCTTCATGGGTTAGCACCAGTGTTTCAATGGCAACACAGCTATCAGCTGCATTTAGTACAGGGCCCTGGTATTTAACCGGGAACGCATTTTTTAGTCGCCATATTACAACCGGGGCGTGGTTTTCATCAAGCAGCGAAATGGTTACATCCCTTCTTTCGATGGTTCCAATTTTTTCAGTATTCAGCCATTCAAACAACTCATTGTCGCCTTTAACAATACCCCGTTTAAGGGTGATATCTGTAAACTTTCTCAAGCCGGGAATTTTGCGGAAACTATTTTCAGGATCAGAACCATCCCTGAAAGAAACGGCTTCGATTTCAATATCCAAACCGCTTACTTCCGTAAATCCAATTCTTGATCCGCCCCATTGTACACTAAAATGGTAGCGGCTGATTGTGTTGTTTGCCATACATAATGGTTTTATAATGAAGAAGAAAATTAACAGCAGTAAAATAAGTATTAACAGCACCTGTACAAAAAGCATCTGGTAAATTTTAGTCTGTTAAAGTAAAAATTTTTTACCGGGAAATGAAACTAAAAATGGCAATTGTTTAAGCAGCCTTACTTGTTCTTACAATCGCTCTCTACTTTATCGCACACTTTTAAAAAAATCCCAGGCATACAGATATACATCAATATCGCCGGGATAATCGTGATGGCCACCAACAACTTTCAGCAAGGTGACAGGTGGTTTATTTGCAGCTTTGTAAGAATAACTTTCAATTGTTTTGTGATCTGCTGTGTCAGTGTCGGGCAAGAGCGTTTTGGTGGGCTCACCTTTGTAACCAGCCAGCGAAGCCCAATAGGCAAATGTATTTTCCGAACTGCGTACCACTCCAAAACTGGCGTTGTTCACAAACATCTCCCCACCTTTATAAGGATTGGTTTTATCGTCTGTTCCATTTATAATCATCACGGGCAATGCTTTGTTGGCTAATATACAATCGCAGCTGGCAGAGTCAGGCATGTTGGCTACAATGGCGGCGATGGCTTTTATTTGGCCGGGCATTGTCATAGCTAATTTGTAAGACATGTGACCACCTCCCGAAAACCCCGCAGCAAAAACATTTTCTTTACTGATACCATATTTTTTTGCGAAGTAATTAATCATCTCTTTAAAAAATGCTTCTTCATTTATATTTTCTTTATTGGCAGCCGCGGTAGAAAACCTGCGGCATTCATTCCAGAAATGCTGGTAGCCGTCGGGATATACTACCAGTAATTTATCCTTACCCGCAATGGCTTCCAGTTTATTTGTTTTGGCAATAATATCGCCGCTTTTACCACCAGAGCCATGCATCAAAAACAACAGGCTGCCGCCTTTTAAATCCGTGCCTGGCTGATGGAAAGTAAAAGTTCTGGAATGGCCTTCTATCAAAACAGAATCTTTTATCCACTGGCTGTGTGCCGCAATTGCTATCAATGCCAAAATGGAAGTGAATATTTTTTTCATTATTAAAAATTTAACCGGGGAATTAAGATGATAAAGATAAGCTGGTTTTAATTTTTCACACAACGATAACGAAGGATACAAAGAACACAACGTGTTATTTAAATATTTAGCAACAAATAACAACAGACTATGCATCCCGGTGCTTTACTTCTTTGTCTCGTTGTATTCTTTGCGCACTTTGTGTGAAACAACAGCAATTCCGTTAACTTTATCGCAAACCTTATTCGCATGCAAAAGCAATTATTATTTTTATTGGCACTGGCAGTGGCCACTTCACTACAGGCGCAACGGCCTGATATAAAAAAGCTCGACAGTACATTAACCTTACTCAATAAAACAAACCGGTTTAACGGAACTGTATTGTACGCTGAAAAAGGAAAGGTGTTGTATAAAAAAGCTTTTGGGATAACAGATTTAAAAACCGATCAGCCGCTTACAACCACCTCCGCTTTTAACCTGGCATCTGTTACCAAGCAGTTTATCACCATGTGCATCATGATACTGAATGAAAGAGGCAAGTTGCAATTTGATGACGACTGTAAAAAATATATTCCCGAATTGCCTTACGACAATATCAGCATCCGAAACCTGATGACGCATACCTCTGGCATCTCTGAATATTTTGATGTTTTTCAGCGATACAAAACACCGCTGGATACACTCACCAACGAAAAATTAATCAGCCTCTATGCTACTTATAAGCCGGCGCTTGATTTTGCCACCGGTACCAAATGGAATTATTGTAATACCAATTATGCATTACTGGTAACCATCATTGAACGCATCAGTAAAGAGCCCATTGATGTATTTGCGAAAAAAAATATTACTACGCCGCTCGGCCTTAAAGATACTTATGTATATCATGTGTTGATGCCCGCCATTCCTGTCAATCACGTAATTGGGTTTGAAGAAACAGGAGAGAGGAGAAAGCTAAATGACCTCACCGTTTTTGATGGCGTTGTGGGAGATGGCAATATGTATTCTTCTGTGGAAGATTTGTATAAATGGGAACAAAGTCTTACAACAGAAAAACTAGTAAAGAAGGCAACATTTGCTCAGGCGTTGCAGCCGGTAAAATTAAAAGATGGCACTACTTATCCGTATGGCTTTGGCTGGTTTATTGAAAAAGATAAGGAAGGTGAATATTCTCATACCGGTGGCTGGGGGGGCTTTGCCAATTTGATTTACCGCGATACAAAAAACAACCGCACCATCATTGAATTAAGCAGTGGTAGCAACGGTTGGGGTATACGTACCGCAAGAAATTTTATACAAAGCAAACCGCTGGATATTTTACAAACAACCCTTATAAAAAATGTGCGGTTGATGGATGGAACCGGTGCTCCGGCAAAGAATGAATCAGTAAGGATACAAGGCAAAAAAATTATTGCAGTTGGCAAACTCATTGCTTTTGAAGGTGAGGAAGTAATCGATGGCGAAGGAAAAATTCTGGCACCTGGTTTTATTGATAGTCACACCCATGTGGAAGGCTCATTGGAAAAATACCGGGAAGGCCTGGCTGCATTGAACCAGGGAATCACTACGATTGTTGCCGGGCAGGATGGAGAAAGTTATGCGATTGATAGTCTGAAAGCCTCCTTAAAAAGATTGCCTGCTGCGGTGAATGTTGCAACCTATACCGGGCATGCCACCATTCGTGAAAAAATAATGGGCGCTAAAAATTTAGCAAGGCCAGCCACCAGCGAAGAGCTGGAAAAAATAAAACAATTGTTGAAGGAAGAATTGCAAAAAGGTTCGTTGGGACTTTCAACAGGATTGGAATATGAAGAAGGATTTTACAGTAACCGCAACGAAGTGATAGAACTGGCAAAAGTAGCGGCTGCACAAAAAGCGAGGTACATCAGCCATATCAGGAGTGAAGACATTAAAATGGCCGACGCGATGGATGAAATTATCAGCATCGGAAGAGAAGCGAAATTGCCGGTACAGATTTCACATTTTAAGATCGCGTTAAAAGATGACTGGGGTTCCGCAAACCAATTGTTGGCTACATTGCAAAACGCCAGGGCAGAAGGAATTGATATCACCGCCGATTGTTATCCTTACGATGCCTGGCATAGCACCATGCGGGTGTTGTTTCCCAAAAAAGATTTTACCAGTCTTGAAAGCGCCACCTATGCAACGGATCATTTGTTTGATGCTGATGGATCGGTACTGGTGCATTTTGCACCCGATACAACCTATAACGGCAAAACCTTTGGCGCCATCGCCAAAATAAGAAAGGAGACTGCGGCCCAAACCCTGTTGTACCTGGTAAACGCCGCTGATGTTTACCAGCAGCAACATCCGGGTCAGTCCGGGGAAGACATCATGGGCAAATCGATGTCAGATGAAGATATCAGCACCTTGCTGGCATGGCCGCATACCAATGTGTGTTCTGATGGCGCCAATGGCGGCCATCCAAGGGGCTATGGAACATTTACCCGGGTGTTAAGCAGGTATGTAAAAGATAAAAAGATAATGAGCTGGGAAGCTGCTATTAATAAAATGACCGGGCTGTCAGCAGAGCATACCGGCATCACTAACCGCGGTATTATTGCACCGGAATATTTTGCCGACCTGGTATTGATAGATCCGGAAACAGTAAAAGATAATGCCACCATCCAGGACTCAAAAGCATTAAGTGACGGCATAAAAAAAGTTTGGGTAAATGGCGTGCTGGTGTACCAGGACAAGACTTTTTTAAAAAAATATCCGGGTGAATTTATAAGCAGGTGATTTATTAAGAAGTGGGAATTGTTTGGGTAAATAATTTGCCATTTTCTGAATAAATTTCTTTTCTGAATGAATTTTTTCCTGAATAAATTGCCCGGTCCTTATGAATAGCCCTGCCCTTCATGAATTGCCCTGGCCTTCAGGCCAGGCACAAAAAGATATAATTTTATTTGGGCTTCAGCCCAAATTGTAGTTGGGCTAAAGCCCAGGTTTTTTTAATTATTATCCCTGGCCTGAAGGCCAGGGCAATTCAGGGCGAGGTAATTATATCAAGAGTATTATGCGGTCATAGATTATTACCTTGCTTTGACAAATTTATTTATAGAGAATCATTTTAAAATAGAGATCGATACATGACAAATGAAATTAAACCAAAAGCGATTGTGTTAACGGATGGCATGTTGCACACCATGGACGCCAAAACAGCCCATGGCCTCATTCGGGGAACAGAACGCTACGATATAGTGGCGGTGATAGACAGCGTACATGCCGGTAAGGACGCCGGTGAAGTGCTTGATGGCATCAATAGAAACATACCAGTGGTAGCAAGTGTGGAGGAGGCGGTGAAATCGATAAAAGATATCGGCTTTTGCATCATTGGCATTGCAACCGTGGGTGGTAAACTGCCGCCACATTTTATACCCATCATTCAATCCTGTATTCAACAAAAAATTTCGGTGGTAAACGGACTGCATGATTTTTTAACGGGTATGCCGGAACTGGTGACAATGGCGAATGAATATGAAGTAACCTTAACCGATGTGAGAAAACCAAAAGAAAGAAAAGACCTGCACTTCTGGACGGGTGAAATATTTAATGTGGAAGCGCCGGTGATTGCAGTGATTGGAACTGATTGCGCATTGGGCAAGAGAACAACCTGTCGTATGGTAAAGCAGGCCTGCATTAAAGAAGGCATTAATGCGCAGATGATTTATACTGGCCAAACCGGTTGGCTGCAGGGCGGACAATACGGATTTATTTTCGACAGCACGCTCAACGATTTTATTTCCGGCGAGCTCGAACACGCCATTGTATCCTGCAGTAAAGAAACAAATGCGCAACTGTTATTGGTAGAAGGTCAGTCTGCTTTACGTAATCCCAGCGGGCCTTGTGGGTCGGAGTTGCTGGTTTCAGCGAATGCGAAAAATGTAATACTGGTGCATGCGCCCAAAAGAAAATATTATGATGATATCACAGAATGGGGACCCATTCACTCCGTAGCGTCAGAAGTAGCATTGATAAAAATGTATGGGTCAGAAGTGATTGCTGTGGCGATCAATACAGAACATTGCAGTATGGAAGAAGCGCTGAATTTTCAACAGCAATACGAAGCGGAATTAAACCTGCCCGTTTTATTGCCCCTGCAACAAGGGGTTGAAAAAATTATCCCCATTATAAAAAATCTACTAAAAAATTAGCATGAAAATACAATCAATAAAAGTATGGCTGCAACAGTTGCCACTTACAAAGCCTTACACCATTGCGTATAAAACAATTGAGGATACAGAAATTATTTTTCTTGAAATTACTTTGCAAAATGGGATAGTTGGCCTTGGCGCCTCCAACCCGTTTGCCGAAGTAGTAGGAGAAACGCCGGCGATAACATTGGCCAACCTGCAAACCGATTTTGTGCAGCAAATGGTGGGCAGGGATGTGCGGCATTTTAACCAGTTGCTTGATGAAGCTATCACGCAGTTTCCTCATTTGCCCGGTACCATCGCTGCTATAGATATTGCATTGCATGATGCTTTTTGTCAACTGACGGGGATTGCCGTAGTTGATTTGTATGGCCGAAAGATGAATGCCTTGCCAACTTCCATCACGATTGGGATAAAAGATACCGCTGCTATGCTGGAAGAAGCCAAATCAAACTATGCCGCAGGTTTTAAAGTGATCAAGATAAAGACCGGCCTGGATGTGGAGCAAGACATAGAAAGGGTGGCTAAACTAACAGAACAGTTTGGCAATAAAATGTTGATAAGGGTAGATGCCAACCAGGGCTACGACCTGCCGCAGTTAAAACATTTTATGGAAAAAACGAAACAGCTGGCTATAGAATTGATTGAGCAACCATTAAAAGTGGGGAAAGAAAATGAACTGGCCAGTCTCGATAAATCGGAAAGAAAAATGCTGGCTGCAGATGAATCCTTGCTGGATGCTGCTTCAGCATTGCAATTGGCACATCCGCCAACGCCGTATGGTATTTTTAATATTAAGCTGATGAAGTGCGGCGGCATAAGAGGTGCAAGGGAAATTGCCACCATCGCCGCCGCGGCTGGTATTGATTTGTTCTGGGGTTGCAATGATGAAAGCATCGTTAGCATTACCGCAGCGTTGCATGCGGCCTTTAGCTGCAGTAACACCAAATACCTTGACCTGGATGGAAGTTTTGATTTAAGCAGTGACTTGGTTACCGGTGGATTTATTTTGAAAGACGGTGTGATGTATTGTGGTGATGGGGCTGGGGTGGGGGTGAGGCGGTTGTGATTTTAATGGATTAATTAATTGCTTTGCCACATCTATCTCTGGGGGAGTATATTTAGTAACGAAGAGACACAGGGCTGTAGCCCTGCGCCTTATGGATTCAAAAGCAAGCCTCATGGTATTTACTGGTGCGAATGATTTATGGACTGCTACTATGAAAAATATAGTTAATTATATAAATAAATCCGGTGGTAAAGCTAGTGTAGATAAAGAAGTTGTTTCAAAGCGAATCAGTTATTCAAGTAATGTTTCTTGCGAAGACAAATCAAAAATTCAAAATGGAGGTAATTAAAAAAATAATGACAAGAATACAAATTAAAGATTGCGTATTATTTTTTATTTGTATAGTAGTTAGCTATCTAATAGTAGTTAGCTATGACGTTTTGTTCTATCATGAGGGTGTAATCGCTTATGTCTATTACATTGGTTCAATATCAGGTGTTTTAGCTTATTATCTTCCAATATATTTTTTCTATTTGGTGATTTTAAAGCTGATTGCGGAAAAAGAAATAAAAAAATATTTGAGGTTTATCATTTTGGCCAGCGTTTTATACTTCGGGTTTCTTTACTTAATATTTGTAAAATATGTTACTGCTTCTGAAGATGCATTTATTAACCAAAACACTTTTCCTTTTTGGAAATATTTCGTATTGGTATTTATTACAGTAAGTATAGTGCAAATCAACGTCGTAGTTGTTTGCGCATTACGGCAAAAGGGCAAAGGTACCAATAGGCACGGGAGTGTCGGCTATTAGGCGCAGGGTGTGTTCCGTAGGCGCGGGAATGTCGCTACTAAGGCGCAGGAATGAGGTGCGGGCAATGAGCGAGGGTTTCCTGTGCCGGGCGTTACTGAGGCTGTGCAAAGAGGGAGTATGTTTAGTAACGAAGGGACACAGGGCTGGAGCCCTGCGCCTTATGGTGGTATGATGTATTGCAGTGATGGAACGGGGCTTGGTATAAGGAAGCTGTAATAATGATGGGATTAAGAAAGGGAAATAAAAACATAGCTCTATTTTGTATTAAATTTAATTATGCTGAACAACACAAAGGAATTATATGTTTTTCCAAGGCGAGTCTCTTCACGCCAAACCTCCAATGTAAATGACCTTGCTGAAGGACTCGCCGCAAACCTAAAACTATCGCGTATAACTTGAGGTTCACAGCCGGAATAGGCGTCGAGTCCTGCAACCTATGCTGAATGATTGATTCAGGTAACTTGTGCAGAGACATCGACTGGGAAGTTTTTAAATTAGAGAACGCGAGGTCTTCCAGTATGAGCCTCTTCACGCCAAAATTTAATAACTACACGTTACAGAAAGGAAACCACACTCCGCTTAAAACAACTGGTCCCATATTGGGAACTACATGGCCCTGATCTAAAAGTCTGATGTCAATGTTCTCTATGATTTCTGCGTTTTCAATGATGGTGGCTGAAATATGATTCCAATTCAATTTCGTCATTGTCTCAAGTATAATTTTTTTTGCTTCGCTGATTGACAACGCACTGACCCCGATATTTCTTGGGCCATATTTAAAGTCAGGGTAAATTATAAACCAATATCTTTTCAGCATCATAAAAAATTAAGCCATTGCGCAATCATACGCAATGGCCGTTTATTTGTTTATCTTAATCTTTCTACTCAATCACCTTCTCCTCAATCTTCCCGGTAACCTTATTTTTTAAAATCACTTTTTTAGCACCGTAATGCGTAGTTTCTTCTTTAATTAAATAATGGTCGGCATCGTATTCTACCAGGTGGCTTTCTTTGCTCAGGCCAGTTTTACCACGCCAGATATCCAGTTGCACCGGTTCCCATAATTTTGTTTTGGCAGATTTGTATGCCGCATCAATTACCGCATTTACCACATAGCCATCATAAAAAGTTTCTCTTGGTTCACTGCCATTTTCCATGCAGTTAAACATCTCTGCAAACATGTGGTTATAACCCAGGTCATTAATTTCATCACCCACAGGGAACAGCCAGCCGGCATTGCTTTCAGATTTTTCGGCAACATAATCCGTTGCTTTACCGGTGGTAAACATCTCCAGGCCGGTGCGTAAAAAATTATTGATCCAGATGGTGCCTTCTGTGCCCATTACTTCATCCCTTAAATCAAGGCCGCCTCTAAACGTCCAGCTAACTTCAAACTGCGCCATGGCACCGTTTTCATATTTTATCAGTCCGATAGAATGGTCTTCCGCATCAATCGGTTTTACCTGGGTATCGGCCCAGCACATTACTTCAATGGGCTTAATATCTTTACCAATAAATGTGCGGGTAATTTCAATGCAATGGCAGCCCAAATCCAAAATGCAACCGCCTCCTGCCTGTTCAATATCCCAAAACCAATCGCTGTGCGGACCAGGATGTGTCTCTCTCGACTTGGCCCAGAGAATTCGTCCCAGGGCACCATTCTTTACACTTTCATACGCCTTTAAAAATTTAGGTGTGTACACCAGGTCTTCCAGGTAGCCATTAAAAATACCCGCTTCTTCTACGGCCAGCAACATGCGTTTTGCTTCTTCCGCATTGCGCCCAAGGGGCTTGGTGGTAATCACTGCTTTTTTATGTTTGCAACACAGCATAACGGCCGCTTCATGCAAATTATTAGGCAGCGAAATGCAGACTACATCCACATCTGCACCAGCAATCGCTTCTTCCATATCGGTAGTAAAACGTTCGCAGCCGTAATCTTCTTTAAACTTTTTGGCCGCTTCTTCCCTGCGGGAATACACGGTGATAATTTTGTCTTTACTTCTTTGTCCGTGTAATGAATCTGCATAAAATCGTCCGATAAAACCGGAGCCAAGCATAGCAATCTTTTTCATGGTCGCTTTTAGTTTATTGTTTTGAGTTAATTTTTTAATGTTGACTTTTGCCTTAAGCCCTAAGCCTTTTGCTTTCTGCTTTAAGCCTTCCGCCTTAAGCTTTCGGCCTTCTGCTTTAAGCCTCCCGCTTTACACCATCATCATCGGTTCCTCCCGCAAAGCGGACTTCTTATTATCAGTAAAAAACAGCAGGAACAACACCAGCACAGCCACGGCAATGCCTGCCGGTACCATCCAGACAGCCTTCCAGCTTACAACAGTCGCTACAGTATAGTGATCTTTTACAAAACCAGATAGCAGCGTGCCGATCCACATGCCGATGCCATATGTGGCCATGGTAATCATCCCTTGTGCAGAGCTTTGAATTTTTTCACCGGCTTTACTGTCAGTATAAATTTGCCCGGTAACAAAAAAGAAATCGAAACAAACGCCATGTAGCAGGATGCCCGCAAACAGCATCCATTCCCCACTTCCGGCGTTGCCATATCCAAAACATAAAAAGCGCAGGGTCCACGCAATCATGCCTACGGCAATCATCCATTTAACGCCCAGTTTGCGAAAGAAAAGTGGAATGAGTAAAATAAAAAACGCTTCTGAAAACTGGCCGAAAGTCATGTTGCTGGTGACATCTTTCATACCGGCTTCTGTAAGGTATAAGTTGGTAAGACTATAATAAAATGACAGAGGGATGCAGATTAAAACAGATGCGATAAAAAATATCACGAATGATTTGTCTTTGAACAAAACAAATGCATCGGCTCCCAAAATTTGAGCAAAAGTAGTTTTTGTGCCCTTCGATTTTGGGGGAGTATCTGGTAAGAAAAAACTCCAAAGGCCCAATACGGCAGACATTACCGCAGCCATTTTAAATGTAAACACCAATTGATCGGTAGATATCTTAAATACTTTGTCCAGCAACCATCCGGTCGCAATCCATCCAATGGTCCCCAACACCCTGATAGATGGAAATTCTTTTCCGGGGTCTTTCATTTGGCGAAAAGCCACAGCGTTGGCCAATGCCAGTGTTGGGGCGTACATGAGGGAATAAAGAAGTACCACCCAGTAAAAGGAATCAGGATTGTCAACCTTTGTAATGTAAAAGAGTATGGCAGCACCTGCAAGATGTAAAACGCCTAACAATTTTTGTGCGGCAAAAAACTTATCTGCTATCATGCCCACAAAAAAAGGCGAAATGATGGTAGCGATGGCCATGGCACTATATGCTGCGCCAATCTGCACCCCATCTGCATGTAACACCTTATCTAAATAAGTGCCCATGGTGACATACCAGGATCCCCAGATAAAAAATTCCAGGAACATCATCACTGATAACTGCACTCTTGTTGTTGGTTTCATTGAATTGATTTTAGATAAAAATGCCGGGGACACCCCGAACCGTAAATTAAGTAATTGTATTTGTTTTCAACAAGCTTTTTTAATGGGGTATGCAAAATGAACTGGGCATTCATTCTGCAATTAGAAAATGACTGGCCATCATTCTGAACAGCCTGCTGTAATGCCGTTTCACTGTACGACTAATTCTTATTCTTGATGTATGGTATTGCAGGCAATAATAGCATGCGCCAAATAATGTATTTTAAAAAGAAAGCGGTATTTTAACAGCAGGAACTGTAAGTCTTTTGCTGCATTCCAACATTTTAAAACCATTTCCCAATATGAATAAGTTACTGATTGCTTTGCTTTTCCTTTTGTCGTGTACACAGTTGTTGGCGCAGGCTACCAAATATCCTGTTGACTCAGCCTCCGTTGAGCAACCAGGTGTACCGAAAGGAGAGGTATTGAAATTTACTTTTGATAACTCAAAAATTTTCCCCGGCACCTGGCGGGAGTATTGGGTATATGTACCAACACAGTACAAAGCGGATAAGCCTGCCTGCGTTTATATAAACCAGGATGGTATTCAATGGAAGGCACCAACGGTTTTTGATAACCTGATTTACCGCAATGAAATGCCTGTTACCATTGGGGTATTTGTGATGCATGGCAAAGTGAGGTCGGGCGATGGCAATGCTGCGAACGACCGTTATAACAGGAGCTTTGAGTATGATGGTTTGGGTGATGCCTATGCACGCTTTATACTGGAAGAAATTTTACCTGCTGTGGAAAAGCAACATACGAGTGATGGACGTGCCATCCATTTATCAAAGAATGGCAATGACCGGGCAATTGGCGGATCAAGCAGCGGAGCGGTTTGCGCCTTCACGGCTGCATGGGAAAAGCCTGCTGAATTTTCCCGTGTATTTAGTGCCATTGGTACTTATATCGGTCTTCGGGGTGCAAACGATTATTCAACATTGATCAGAAAATATGAACCCAAACCGCTTCGGATTTTTTTGCAGGATGGTAGCAACGACTTAAATATCTATGCCGGCGATTGGTGGATGGCCAATCAAACTGTGGAACGGGCGCTGAGTTTTGGCGGGTATGAAGTAACGCATGTTTGGGGCGAAGAAGGGCATAACGGCAACCAGGGAACTGCCATCTTTCCTGCTGTCATGCGGTGGTTATGGAAGGACTGGCCAAAACCAATTGCAACCGGATCATCCAAAAATAAATACCTGGGGGAATTGCTGCTGCCAGGGCAGGATTGGGAACTTGTTGGTGAAGGATATGGTTTTACGGAAGGCATTGCCGCCAATGCAAAAGGAGAAGTTTTTTTTCAGGATATTCCCAATTCAAAAACATATAAAATAGGGCTTGACAGTAAAGTAACTGCCTTGCCGGTGGATGCTAAAAAAGCCAGTGCCAATTGTTTTGGCGCAGATGGTAAGCGTTACAGCAACGCGGCAGTTACCAAACAAATCATCAGTTACGATGCCAGTGATAAAGCAACCGTAATTGCCAATGGTATTGACGGCAATGATTTGGTGGTAGCGAAAAACGGCAATATCTACATTACCGTTCCGGATGGATCAGAGAAGCCGGGCAAGCTTGTTCTGCTGCGTCCGGATGGCAAACAAGTGGTGGTGGACGAAGGCATAAAATATCCAAATGGTGTTACGCTTACACCGGATCAAACACAA
>JBBQWL010000074.1:0-14375 GCA_038210625.1 Chitinophagales bacterium
TTACAGATATCTTTAATGTACATTGGGAGAGGCACCTGCCAGTAATGTTTGATTTTTGGGAAAATGTATTGTTCTTTACCGGTGGCTACGATGGCAATCCATTGCAAATTCATCAGCATATAAATAAGGTTGTGCCGTTAACTGCTGCTCATTTCAATCAATGGAATAACCTATTTGCACAAACGGTAGATGAATTATTTGAAGGAACCAAAGCCACGCTTGCCAAGCAAAGAGCAATGAGTATAGCAACTGTTATGCAGGTAAAAATATTAAAGGATGGTTTGGCTAAACAAATGAAAGAGTGATTTTGCTAAATTTAAGAACCAAGAAATTATCCAAGCATAATTAATCAAAAAATTGAATCCTGCTCCACTTTTCAACTAAATGCGTATCATAAATCCCATGGCTGTTTAATGCCATCGCCGGGTGTGGATGCAGTTCTTTTCCTCCGGTTATTAATTTTTGAAACCTACCCAAAAACATATTCCATAGATCGCCTGTTTGGGGTGGAATTGAACGCTCCTTATCCAGCAATTGAAGACTTGCCCAGGGAATGGCAATTTCAAGACTCCAACCATTGTCAATATCAGTATTATCATTTAGGGTTCCATCTACCTGCACTGCAGTCTGCAAGCCCGGCATATCAAAATTGGTAAAGGCCCATCGTATTCCTCTTGGATGTGTACCCTTCCAAAAACTGGCGCCACTGCGGTCATAATCGCCGCCAAATGTATAAGCCTGCTGCTGGTGAACATCAAACTGTGCAGTATCAAACCTTCCTCCTTTCTGGTAAGCATCTTTCCAGATAAAAAAAACTTCGTAGATGGTATTGGCTGCATTTACTTCCAGTTCGTAATAGCAATCTTTGCCTTCAATAAAAACCTCCAGGTCGTTCTCTAAAAAAATGATGCTATCCCTTTCGGTAAGGCTTGCTTCTACAAAAGGTTCTTCTACCTTAAATGCTATGTATAAATAAACATCATTCCATAATAACGCCGTTTGGGTATTATACATTCCGGCATGGCCTGTAACCATATCCACAAAGCGTTTGCTCCATGTTGCACGCTGCCACTCTTCCTTAAGCAGGTTGCCGTCAATACTTATTGTGGAAATAATTTTTTTGGCTATGTAATCCGGTGCTTTCATGTACTTAATTTACAATAAAAAATAGCTGCCTTATTTCTCCCGTTTAATTTTAGTGAAACTAATAAATCTTCTTTTTTCAAAACCAAGATATTCATACATCCTGATGGCCCGTTCATTGGTATGCCCTGTGTGCAAAAAAGGAATAATTCCTGCTGCCAGATTTTTGTTTACAACCTTCGCCACCAATTGCTGTGCAAATTTACGCCCGGTAAATGCAGGATGTGTAACCACTGCACTTACTTCTGTTAAGCCATTTAAACAAATACGCTCCCCTGCCATTGCTACCAATTGCTGATTGTCCATTATTCCGTAATAATCACCCATCAGCCTTGTATCATGTTTGTAATAGCCGGGCATCACCAATTTAGTTAATGCTGTCATTTCATTGGCTGCTGCCTCGCCCAATTGCACAATGGCTGCGGAATTATTAATGGTTATTTCC
Source organism: Chitinophagales bacterium (assembly GCA_038210625.1). Lineage (GTDB taxonomy): Bacteria > Bacteroidota > Bacteroidia > Chitinophagales > Chitinophagaceae > Ferruginibacter. The sequence continues at coordinate 1,589 of JBBQWL010000074.1, forward strand.
GAAGTACAAATCATCTGCAAACAGGTGATTGTTCTTTCAATTAAATAATTGGAAGGTAGGGGCGCCATTTCACCTATGATGAAAAAAGATTCATTGAGTTCAATCAATTCATCCAACCTGTTTAGCCCCTCAGTATTTGATGTATCCCAGGCAGCAAAAGCAACAATATTTTTTTGATAACCTTTCAACCCATCTATGCCAATGCAAAAATTTGTATGCGTTTCGTGTAAGGCGTACCAGGCAGGATTATCCAGTTTATAAAATTGGTCTGTCATTAAAGAATATAGTTGTTGAAAGAGTTTAGCCAGCCTTTACTTTGCTGATATTTTTACGAAATTAGGAACAAAACGAACTTGCACCTAAACTGTTGCTACTATGCCAGCCAATTGTTATTACATTGCGAAAGAAAATGCCGGGTAAGTGATAAAGCAAGACTATTAAATGTTTCCATCATCGCAGTTTTTTATTATCGTCAATTTAATTTACAAAAGAGTAGTGTAATAATTAATTTGATTGCAACGGGCATAACGAAATTTTATCAGTAGTACGCAGTGTAATATTTTGAAATCAGTCAATATAAAAAAACTGTATAAACTTTTTTAACCGATACTCATTTTTTTTTAACTCTTTTGTTTGCCATGCCAAAACATTTTGTTACAAATAAGTGTTTTAAATTCTGTTGTTTTCGGTCAGTTCAACAACAGAGATTTTCGTAAATTTGCCCTCCAAATAATTCATTTAAATAAAAAGAAAAATAATGGAAAATAACAAAGACCAAAGCGTATTAGCAGATGTTAATGACCCAGGTAATGCAGCTAAATGCCCATTTTCTGGTGGCTCATTAAAGCAAAGCGCAGGCAATGGCACCAGAAATCGTGACTGGTGGCCTAACCAGTTAAAGCTTAACATCCTTCGCCAACATTCTACATTATCAAACCCAATGGGTGAAGCATTCGATTATGCAGCGGAGTTTAAAACACTCGATCTGGATGCCGTGAAGAAAGATATTTTCGAATTGATGACCACTTCTCAAAGTTGGTGGCCAGCCGATTTCGGTCACTATGGACCGTTCTTTATAAGGATGGCCTGGCATAGTGCCGGCACCTATCGAATTTCGGATGGCCGTGGTGGCGCAGGTGCAGGCTCTCAGCGTTTTGCACCGCTCAACAGTTGGCCCGACAATGCTAACCTTGATAAGGCTCGCCTCTTGCTTTGGCCCATCAAACAGAAATATGGTAAAAAACTTTCCTGGGCCGATTTGTTGGTCCTCACTGGCAATTGCGCTCTTGAGTCGATGGGGTTAAAACCTTTTGGTTTTGGTGGCGGACGGGTGGATGTTTGGGAGCCGCAGGAAGATGTGTATTGGGGTGCAGAAAAAGAATGGTTAGGCGACAGCCGCTATACCGGCGACCGGGAACTGGAGAATCCTTTAGGGGCAGTGCAGATGGGTTTAATTTATGTGAATCCTGAGGGGCCCAACGGCAATCCTGATCCGCTAAAATCTGCTCGTGATATCCGGGAAACTTTTGGCCGCATGGCCATGAACGATTACGAAACCGTAGCACTGATTGCAGGTGGACATACTTTTGGCAAAACACATGGCGCAGCAGACCCCGGCAAATATGTTGGCAAAGAACCGGCAGCAGCGGGCATTGAAGCGCAAAGCCTCGGCTGGATAAATACTTTTGGAAGTGGCAACGGTGCCGATACCATTACGAGCGGTCTGGAGGTAACCTGGTCTCAAACGCCCACTCAATGGAGCAATAACTTTTTTGAAAACCTGTTTGGGTACGAATGGGAACTCACCAAAAGTCCGGCAGGTGCACAGCAATGGCAACCGAAGAATGGTGCAGGAGCTGGCACAGTACCCGATGCACACGATGCATCAAAAAGGCATGCGCCCATGATGCTTACAACTGATCTTGCCCTGAGAATTGATCCTGCTTATGAGAAAATTTCCCGCCACTTCTTTGAAAATCCGGATGAGTTTGCTGACGCTTTTTCCCGTGCATGGTTCAAGCTAACACACCGGGATATGGGCCCACGTGAACGCTACCTTGGTTCTGATGTTCCATCAGAAGTGTTGATTTGGCAAGACCCGATTCCAAGCGCCTCAAATGAATTAATTAATGACGCAGATATCGCTTTTTTAAAGGATAAAATATTGGCAACAGGACTCTCCATTTCTCAATTGGTATCAACCGCCTGGGCGTCGGCATCCACCTTCCGTGGATCCGACAAACGTGGTGGCGCAAATGGGGCACGCATTCGTTTGGCACCGCAGAAAGATTGGGAAGTAAACAACCCGGTGCAACTGACTTCAATATTGCAGACGCTTACCGGCGTTCAAACAGACTTTAATAATGGAGGGAAAAATGTTTCTATTGCCGACCTGATTGTTTTGGGCGGATGTGCTGGTATTGAACAAGCAGCAAAAAATGCAGGACACAATGTAACGGTACCTTTTACACCTGGCCGTGGCGACGCTTCGCAAGAGCAAACTGATGTGGAATCTTTTGCAGTATTGGAACCGGCTGCTGATGGATTCCGCAACTATCAGAAATCCAAACATACTGCATCAGCAGAAGAACTGTTGATAGATAAAGCTCAGCTACTAACACTTACTACGCCAGAACTTACTGTACTCGTGGGTGGCATGCGTGTGCTGAACACCAACTTCGATCAATCTAAACACGGTGTATTTACTAACCGTCCAGAAGTACTGACCAACGATTTCTTTATAAACCTGCTGGATATGAACACTACCTGGAAGGCTGCTTCTGACTCTCAGCAAGTATTCTGGGGACATGATCGTACAACCGGTGAACTTAAGTGGACGGGTTCTCGTGTGGATCTAATCTTTGGATCCAATTCAGAGCTTCGTGCCATTGCAGAAGTGTATGGTTGCGAAGATTCAAAAGAAAAGTTTGTACAGGATTTTGTTGCGGCCTGGAACAAGGTGATGAATCTGGATCGTTTTGATCTTGTCTGATTTTGATTTTATTTTTATAGTAAAAGGCGGTCTGGTAACAGGCCGCCTTTTATAATACACTTTGTTTGATAACTGAAATTAACTTCCAACATCAATAGGTATATTTTTAATTCTACAACACAAACAGTACCTATTATAAGCTGTTGTCAAATACCGAAATCGATCGGCAGGGCAAGTTAACTGGCTAAAGGCAGGTAGGTTTCCCAAATCCCTTCACACTGCAGCATCGAATATAATTTCAGCCAGGTTACTTTGCCTGTAATGAATCATATTTGTTATCAATCCGGCAATACTTTTACCATAATATTTTTAAAATAAACTTTGCTGTTGGGATCATGACCCTGTAAGGCAAAAGTGCCTGCAGAAATTACTCGTCCTTCATTTCCGGCTTCTCTTTTTACATTATCCGGTTCGGTATAATCAACTACAATTTTATCATTTATCCGGGTGATAACTCGCTTGCCAACAACCGTTATAGATTCTGTAAACCAGGTGCTGTCTTTTACATATACTTCCTTCACATCCTGTATACCGTATAAGCTGCCCGTTCTACGCCAGTCGCTTTGAGAATTGTTCACCTGTACCTCATAGCCCTTTTGTGGCCAGGAACTTTGTTGAAATTGGGTGTGGAAATAAATACCTGAATTGGCTCCGGGCATGGTCATCACATCTGCCTTGAATTCAAAATTTTTAAACGCATGGTTTTGTATATCCCCATCATAAAACAAATGTGCAACATTTCCATTAACTACTATCGTCCCATTCTCTACTTTAAAGGATGCTGCATTTTCACCCACTTTCCAGTTGCTGAGCGATTGACCATCAAATAAAGATACCCAACCATCGGTTGCCATTTTTTTTGATCCTGCGCAAGAAACGAGTGCAATGGTTACAATACAAAATGTAATAAGATTTTTCACATTGATTATTTTAAAAGTAAAGGTTCGTTGCTTGCATTAATTTAAAAAAAGTTCATCAATAAATACCCAACCATTTTGTCCTTTGCCGGGATGCCAATCCGGTAATTTCATAACAGGTTTCGCCACAACTTTCAGCATCGTAATATGCCTTGGTTCAAACGCACATTCAAACGCCGTGAGGTAGGGTATTTGTAAAGCTACAGGTTGTGGAGGATTCAATTTTTTAAGCAATACCATGTTACCATTAGTGGTTCCTCCCCAAACTTCCAATGCGGCTGCAGGCATAATGAATGAACCTATATCAACAAGAGTACTAAAGGTAACCGAAGAAACCAACATGGGTTTTTTAAAATACAATACGGCCTCCAGGTTGCTTGCTTTATAGCCTAACCACTTGCCACTTCTAAAATTAAGGTCGCCCTTTTCTCCGTTAGACAATGTGATGCCACCCGTTCCCTTGTAAGCCATATCCGGCTGTGTAATTAATTTCACTGAATCTGCCAGGAAGCCAGTTTTAAAATAATTTTTTGAGACCGATTCACTGCTACCCCAGCCTTTTAAAAATGCTTTTGTTTTTAAAAGTGATGTTTTTGTTATGGAGATGCTGTCTTTATAAACAGGCGAATTTAAACTGTCTGGTTCTGTTCCATCCAGTGTGTATCTAAGCTCTGCTCCTTTTATATAGTGTTTCAATTTTACACCGGTGGCGGCTGTAAAAATTTGTCCTTCTCCCAATATAATCGGGCTGTTCAATTTTACAATTACGGTATCACCTCTAAAGCCAGTGCCGATGGTGGTTGCAGGAAACTGCTTTTTAATTGCTGCAATATCATTGCTATTGATGGAAGTATTCCAGATATACAAAGAAGATAATTTTGGAAGATATTTAAGCACTGTAAGATCCGCAGCCTTTACCGCAGTTCCTGCCAGCGATAATTGTCGCAGTTCCTTCAAATCTTTTAATTGTGCAAGAGCCGCACCGGATATTTCAGTAAAAGCAAGGTTGAGTTTACGCAGACTTTTTAGTGAAGCAATGTATTTAATGTCTTCATCCTTTACCGGCATTTTATTAAGGGTTAAGCTTACAACTTGTGGTGCTACTTCCGCTAATTCTTTTAATTGTTCAGCCTTATAAAAAGATGCTCCAAAAAACTCCACCCCTAAAGCAGGTGAACCTTTGGCAAGCGGAGCAACTACCCGGTAATCGTTGTTTAACTTTTTAACGATTGATTCTTTGGCGGGTTCAAACGCATAGGTATCGCCTTCAATGGTTTTGAAAAAAGAAGCAGCTACAGTTCTTAAAGTATCTGTTGTTGGCAGGTCTGTAATCTTTGCGGTAAAATTTGATCCGCCTTTTATCCAGTAGTACAATGCTTTTATTTCTTCGTCAGTAAGTTGTATTTTACCTCTCGGTGGCATGTGCATTTTTTCATCCATCGGCAAATGCACCCGGTGCATCATTAATCCAAAATCAGCAGCGGTTGTGTCCCATAACTTACCTTTCTTTCCGCCTTTTAATAATAGTTCCGGCGTTTCCATTACCAGCTCTCCTTTGGCTTTGCTACTGTTGTGGCAGGAGATGCATTTGGCTTGTAAAATTGGTTTAATTAAATGAGTATATGCAATGGCATCCTCAAATAAAACTGTTGGCTTTAATTGATCGGCTGTGATGGGTGCCAGTAAAAAATTATCGCCATGAGTGATAGTAGCTCCCTGGTGCCCGGCCATAATTATGCCAGCGGTACCTAATGCACCAATGGTAAAAGTGAGTATCCTTTTTTTTCGTACTGTTTCTTTAAAAGCATACCAGCATAACGCCAATAATGAAATAGCCAATCCTGTCCATTTGTGCAGGAAAATAGCGTCTGAATCATAACCCGATTCCCTGGAAAGAAAAAAGCCCATTAAGGCTGCACTTACAGCTGTAAAAGAGGCCAATAACAATATCCAGTTGCCTGCTTCTTTTAAATCTTTGTCATTTTTTTGGGCGGTGATTGTTTCCCATAACAGCGCTATTATCAGCAGCACAATGGGGAAATGTAAAACCATCGGATGCATTCTGCCAAATACTTTCAACAGTCCCGGCACGTAAACTTTATCACCAAAAATTAACAGAAAAACCAGTAGGCAGTTTAATGCAAATGCAAGATTATAAACAATACTTTTCCAGCGAATCATAAATGGTTTTATAGAATTAATAGTTAGTTCAATTATTCCTGACAGGTAATTTCGAGATCACTTCAAATAAACATCAGCTTTAAAATTTATTGCATTTGCCTCCACAGCCGGCAGGCTGCGTAACTGGAACGCCGCTACTTTTGCTTCTTTCAAAAAATATGCTATCGCATTTTTTGAATTCCGACTTCGTCGGAACCGAACCAAAAGAGGCGGCTTATCCAGTTACTGTTGTAAACTCAAAACAAATATCCATGATTATAAATTGTTAGTTTGTGTATGAAAGTTGTAAAATTTGACACTTGTTATTACTCCTATTTGTCAATTTTATTTTAGGTAAGGTTTCAGAAAAAACACAATCAAATTCAAGATTAAAATCAGTCATCTTATTTTACAGGCTCTAATTTGTACGGATATGTTTTACCGGAATTCCACTGTGCCACATACATATTTTCTTCATCGTCTATACACACATCATGTGGATACTGAAATACTTTATCTGTCTGAAACATTTCATCGGGTACATTGCTTTTATAAACTGGCTCGGTGCCGGCAAGATTGGAGACTACTTTATTGTTTGCATCGAGGATGGTTACAAACCCGGACTGTTTCCACTGGTTATTGTTGGATTGTAAAACAGCAGCATACAAATAGTCGCCTTTAATTACCGGACGGCATACCCATGCACCGGGCAATGAAATAGTTTCCAGATAATCGCCTTCCATGCTAAAACGTTTAAAGGCATTTTGTTGTCTTGAACAAACAATAAGTGTTGGATTTTTATTGTTCCTTGTATCAATACAAACGCCGTGTGCATTTAGCAAATGCTTATCCTCAGTACCTCTGCCTCCAAAGTGGCGGATGTATTTGCCGTTAAGATCGTATTGAATAATAAAATCTTTTCCGTAACCATCGGCTACATAAATATCACCGTTGGCCGCAATGGCTGTTTCGGTTGGTATGTATTCATCCGGCTTGCTGTACATGCCGGTTTCTTTCGGATAATCAAGCGTAAGCAACACCTTGCCATCGATGCTGGTTTTAATTACCTGGTGACGATTGTTATCGCAGATATACAAAGTATCTGTACCGTTTTCATTAAACAGTGTAAAGCCGTGTGCGCCGGGATATTCGGTGCCCCAGGTATCTAACAGCTTACCATGTTTATTGTAGATGAGTACATTGTTTTTTGTCTCGTTGGTGAGTAATAAAATCCGTCCTTTTTGATCCTGCACCATTTCGTGACAATCATTTACCGGGTAGCGGGCAACATCTGCCTTGCTCCATTTGGTATTGATTTTATACCGCTTATTGTTGTGACCCAATATTACTTTTTCGGAGATTAATACCTGTGGCACATACAATGCGCCTACCAGACCAAGCGATGTGTTTTTGATGAAGTTTTTGCGGTGCATAGTTGTGTTGGTTTTTTATTTTGGATGAATTGTTATGCATAATTATTTAATGGCAACGCTAAATTGAAAATATTGAAATCTACCATTTTAGCTGCTGAATAATGTACATGCTGTACAAGAGTGCGACGCCAATGAAGCCAAATTAAAATACAACAGCTGGTTACCAAAAAATCATTTTTTATGAAAGAAATTATTCAATGATAATCCTGCTACGCAAGAATGCCACTGACTACTTTGCCGGCTACATCGGTTAAGCGATATCTTCTTCCCAAATGTTTATACACCAGTTTTTCATGATCGAGTCCCATCAGGTGCAGGGCCGTGGCATGAAAGTCATTTACATGCACCGGGTTGCTGACAATGTTGTAACCAAAATCGTCAGTTTCGCCATACACACCGGGCTTTATGCCGCCACCGGCCATCCAGATAGTAAAGGCTCGTGGGTGATGATCTCTGCCATAATTATCCGGTGTAAGAATGCCCTGGCAATAATTGGTACGGCCAAATTCGCCACCCCAAATCACCAACGTTTCATCCAGCAAACCTCTTTGTTTTAAATCGGTAATCAATGCTGCGGAGGCCTGGTCGGTATCCTTGCATTGTCCTGCCAATTCATTGGGCAGGTTGTTGTGCCCATCCCATCCCTGGTGATAAATCTGTACAAAACGAACACCGTTTTCGGACAGTTTTCGGGCAAGCAAACAGTTGGCTGCATAAGTGCCCGGCACCAAACAATCGGGACCGTACATCTTTATAATATCTTCCGGTTCTTTGCTGATGTCGGTTACTTCGGGCACGGCTGTCTGCATGCGGTAGGCCATTTCATATTGCTGAATTTTTCCTTTTATTTCAGGATCTCCAAACTCTTTAAAACCTTCCTCATTCAGGCTGGCAAGGCGATCCAGCATTTTTCTTCTTTCCGCCTTGTCCATTCCGTCGGGATTTTTCAAATACAAAACAGGATCTTCTCCATTACTAAATTGAACGCCCTGGTGAACAGAATCGAGGAAGCCATTGGACCATAATTTTGAGTAAACGCCCTGCCCATTACCTTTACCTTTTGAAAGCAAAACACAAAAAGCCGGCAGGTTTTTATTTTCGCTACCGAGGCCATAACTTAACCAGGAACCCATGCTTGGCCGGTTGCCAATTTGTGCACCGGTTTGAAAAAATGTTAGCGCCGGATCATGATTAATAGCTTCGGTATGCATGGTTTTAATAAAGCAGATATCATCAACAACTTTTGAAGTATAAGGCAGCAATTCACTCATCCATGCACGGGATTCGCCATATTGATTGAATTTAAATTTGGTGCCTGCCAATGGAAACTTAGCCTGATCTGCCGTCATACCCGTAAGCCGTTGTCCGTTGCGGATAGAGGCTGGTAATTCCTGTCCAAACATTTGTTGCAGCATGGGCTTGTAATCAAACAAATCCAACTGAGAGGGAGCACCATTTTGAAATAGGTAAATAATTCTTTTTGCCTTGGGTGCAAAATGCGGCAATCCAGTTACCAGCATTTCTTCTTCGCTTGCACTTCCAAAAATATCTGGTATCAATAAGGAGCCCAACGCTACACCACCAAGGCCCATTCCTACCTGCGTAAGAAATCTGCGCCTGTTTAAATTTAAACCATGTTCAATGACTTCTTTTTTCATAATTATGATTTTGTGATGGCTTCCTCCATGTTATAAATTGTGCTTATCACTTTCATTAATGCAGCAGAAACATTGAGGTCTATTTTGTCGTTTAATGGCTTCTCTCCTATTGACAAGGTTTCCTTTGCATTTAGCTGTTTCGATTTAAAAAGCTGCAACTGTTCTGCATAATAACCAGACAAAATTTCCATTTCTTTTTTACTTGTCTTCCGACAAATAATTGCCCGAAAAGCATTGCTGATATTCGCTTCGGAATTAGTGCCGGTACTTTGTAAACTTTGTGCCAATACCCTTGATGCTTCCAATACAGTTGGATCGTTCATCATCATCAGCGCCTGCAAGGGCGTGTTGGTTCTGGATCGTTTAATTTCACATTGATCCCGGTTGCTTGCATCAAATAAAATCATAGATGGCGGCGGCAACGTGAGTTTTACAAACGTGTACAAGCCACGCCTGTAAAGGGCCTGGCCGGTATCTTGTTTATAAGTTGCCAGTACACCTCTGCCGGAAGTTGTAGCTTCCCATAAGCCTTTTGGCTGATAGGGTTTTACACTTGGGCCACCAATTTCCTTTACCAGCAAGCCGCTGCTTCCTAAAACAATATCACGAACTGATTCTGCATTCACACGTTGGCGACTTGAACGGCTGAGGTAAATATTATCAGGATCAGTTGCCAGTTGTTCTTTGGATATTTTTGATGATTGACGATAGGTAGCAGACAACAACATTTTTTTTACGAGCCGTTTTACATCCCAGTTATGTTCCATAAAATCTACTGCCAGCCAATCCAGTAATTCGGGATGCGTTGGGAGATTTCCCTGCATACCAAAATCGCCGGTGGATTTTACAAGGCCTGTTCCAAAAAAGTTTTGCCACAACTGGTTTACAAAAACACGGGCTGTTAATGGATTGTCTTTATTAACGGTCCATTGCGCTAGGCCGAGGCGGTTGCGTGAATATTTGGTTGTATCAAAAGCCATCACTGCGGGCGGGGCATCGGGTTGTACTTCATCGCCATGCTGATCGTATACGCCACGTTTTAATAAATAGGTAGGCCTGATGGTATCTCTCTCTCCCATAACTGAAACCATTACGCTGCCGGTATCTTTTTTATTGATAAAGGTCATCACGTTTTTTACCTCCTCATTAGATATAGAAATAATCGGCTGCTTGGCAGGTTTGGAGACTGACACATCTCCCTCGTACCCCACTTCTTTACTGCTGTTAAAAAAGCCAAAAAGCTGGTAATAATTTTTTTGTGAGATGGGGTCAAACTTATGATCGTGGCATTGGGCGCATTCCGCTGTTAGCGCTAATATTCCTTTGGTATACGTTTTTACTTTATCAAGAATATATTGCACACGGTATTCTTCCGGCACCACCCCACCCTCTTCTGTATATTTATGATTTCTTAAAAATGCGGTGGCTAGTACTTGTTCTTTATTGGCGCCGGGCATCAAATCACCTGCCAGTTGCCAGGTTACAAACTGATCGTAAGGAAGGTTTTTATTGAATGCATTAATCACCCAATCCCGGTAAGGCCATTGCGTTCGGATGTTGTCGTCCTGGTAGCCATAGCTGTCGGAGTAGCGTGCAACATCCAGCCAATGCATGGCCATCTTTTCGCCAAATTGTGGCATCGCTATTAACTGGTCTACCATTTTTTCATAACCATTGCCACTGTTATCCTTTTCAAATGCATCCATTTGTTGGGTAGTGGGTAACAGCCCGGTAAGATCAAGCGAAATACGCTTTAAGAGATGATCTTTATCCGACTCTTCATTGGGTGCAAAACCATGTTGCTCCATTTTTGCAAGGGTAAAATTATCAATCTCGTTTTTTACCCAATCCTTTTTTTCAACTGATGGCAGAGGGGCTTTTTGCGGTTTGGTAAAAGCCCAATGCTTTTCATATTTACCGCCTTGCCTGATCCATTTTTCAATTATTTTTATCTCCCGTTCAGTCAATAATCCAAGGTGAGATTCGGGGGCAGGCATCTGGTAAGCGGTATCTGTTGAGATGATTCTCTTGTACAACTCAGATTCTTCCGGCTTACCTGCTACAATGGCGAAGGCACCCTTGGTTTCTCTTAATGGAGCAAAGGCAAACTTTTCCATATCAAGGCGAAAGCCTGCTTCCTGGTGGTTTTTATCAGGGCCATGGCAGGCATAACATTTGTCGGACAGAATGGGCCGCACATCAAAATTATAGCTGATTTTATCCGGAATGGGTGCACCCTTTGTACCTTTATTATTACAGGAAATCCACACGACGGCAGAAATAATTATTGCAAATAAAATCAGGATAATTTTACTTTTCATACGCTTGACTTAACGTTCGTAAATATACAAAATTTAAAAAGGCTGTTAAGTTAACATACAGCTAACAGCGTGGCTTTGAAACTCCGACCTATTTTTTACCAGTTAATTTTTTTATCAATTTAATTTCGGCTTCGCTAAATGGCGTTCCATCTTTTCTGAAAATATCATGAAACCAAATTACGGGTTCAGCACCATCCGGCATAGGTGTGTCCCAGGCATAAATCGTATTTGTTTTCCCTGATACAAAACCCCAGTTGATGGCACCCACGTTATTTTCTTTTAACAAGGGCATAATATTTTCGAAACGACTGCCTCTTGTTCTCGCCATGTATTCTGTGCAAATCAATGGGCGGCCATATTTTTTTAAACTGTCTATTACCTGTGCATGTTCTTTTTCATCGCTGTAATTGTGATAGGTAATAATATCCGAATTTTTTAGCTGGAAGGCATTTAGTTCAGCAAGCGTATTATTCCACACACCTGCAGATAAAGGCTGATTAGGATTAACTTGTCTGCCCCAGGTAAAAATTTTTGAAAGTAGTGGTAAACTTTTATTGCCATAACCGCTATTACCCGGTTCATTGTAAACATCCCACAACAAAATTCTTTTATCATTTTTAAAGCTGGTGAGGATATCCTGTACATATTTTTCCAGAGTGGTGATAATAGCAGGCTGATCGTAATACAGTTTGCCCGGATCTCTCACCCAGCCAGAATTATGTATGCCAGGCTTTGGCGCCCGCTGCGTACCGGCTGCATAATTTTCATCCCAGCAATCATCAAAAAAAACAAACATGGTTTTGATATGATGCCGGTTGGCGATAGCCAGGTAGGTTGCTACTCGTTTTTTAAATCCTGCCGGATCAATTTCCCAGGCAAGGTGATGCAGAAACACCCGCATGGCATTGAGGCCAATTCCTTGGGCAAAGCCCAGCTCACGGTCGATAGTGGCAGTATCAAAACTTTCCTTTTGCCACATCTCCAGTTGGTTGATGGCAGTACTAGGAGTAAAATTACAACCCCTTATCCAGCCTTGCTTTTTGTACCATTCAGCGGCTTTCTCCTTACTCCACACTGTTCTTTCTTTCTGGGCGTTTACATTTGTAAACAGCATGCATACTGATACAAAAAACAGCAGTATAGATTTTTTCATTGAATGCTTTTTATGTCTTAGAAATACAAATTGACCTTTTTAATTGTTAACCGACTTACTATCTCAACTCCAAAAACATTTCGTAACCTCACCCCAACCCCTTTCCCATTAGAGGAGCTAGAACCCAAAACTCGTAGGCATTTTAGCGTTATG
>JBBQWL010000075.1:0-12706 GCA_038210625.1 Chitinophagales bacterium
CTGCAAGGCATCCTGGGCCTCCGGCGACAGTGTTACTTTACTGTACTCATTTTTTTTTCATGATGAATTTGTTTTAATGAAAAGGGAAGGTCGTATTTTTAGTGATCTGTTGCGGCCTTCACCGTAGGTGTTGGTTCAACATCAGGTTTTGTGCAATTGGGGCTTGACGAAAGTACAATCATCAGCAGTACACATCCAGGCTTTATATCGGGCGGACGGAATTCTACAGGGCATCAGTTTTTATCATCAAATTTTAATTACTAATTTAGCTTCGGTTCCGGGCAGACAGTTGGCCAATTCCCCAACTGCACAAAGCCTCGTCCGTTGGGCGTCATGCTCCCTGAGTATCTCGTACTCCGATTTCATATTTGATTATTCAGTTAAATTCTTTAAATTTGATACATGAATACTATGCGAATAGACATATTAAACCCCAAGGCTGCAAAACTTTTGAAAGATTTAGCAGATTTAAACCTTATCTCCATTCAGGACACTTCTAAAAACGGCTTTATTACAGTTTTGAAAAAATTGCGTTCAAAAGCAAAATCAGCACCATCTCTTGAAGAAATAACAAAAGAAGTTGAATTGGTAAGAGCAAAACGCTATGCAAAATAAAATAAGCCGCATTATCGTTGACACTAATCTTTGGATTAGCTTTCTAATCACAAAAGACTTTAGTAAACTTGACGAAATTATATTTTCAAAACAGAGCATTTTGGTTTTTAGTCAGGAATTGCTTAACGAATTTATAGAAGTTGCAAAGCGGTCAAAATTTAGACGCTTCTTTTCACAAAAAGATATTGAAGAACTACTTGAAACAATAGATGAATATGCAGACTTTATAAAAGTTTATGCCGAAGTAGAAGTTTGCAGAGACCCAAAAGATAATTTTTTACTTTCCTTATCAATCGATGGCAATGTTGATTTTCTAATAACAGGCGACAAAGATTTATTAGATCTCAAAAAATTTGGTGAAACAAGCATCTTAACAATTTCTGATTTCCTAAAACATAAATAGCACGAACGCCCAGTCGGGTAAGCAAGGGGACTTTCACCCCCTGCTCCTCACACAACCGTACGTGAACCGCTCGATTCATACGGCTCTTCAAGATGATGGTGGCAATTAGTAGCATGGGCATACTCTCCAATGGGCAAACAAACCGGGTTGTAATTTGAACAACGTATTGAGCCATCAACGACTCTTGCGTAAATTCATCCGCTTGTTCCCTGCCCGTCCGGCCAGGCGGGCATTTGCACCATTTCTCAAGCCGCCGGTTTACAAAGCGCCATAGATCGTTCAAGTCTCTTTTTATAAAATGGCAGTAGTAGTTTTGCCAACCCCGGATCATTGGATTTAATAGATTGGCCACCACGTAAACACTGTTAGCCACCGTACAACAGATTAATTTACTGATGTATCGAAAAACATTCCTGAAGTCAATCAAAATAATCGCACTGGCGAAACGATTAAATCAACGTTACTCCCCCACCCTGAATAAATATTCCCCCGAACCAACCTCCACAACGGCGCAGCCTTGGTCATAACGGGCAACTGTTACCTTGTTGGTGCCTTCCATCACCACCGCATTTAGTTTGCATGGCACATATACCAACGCTGTTGTGTTAGCAGGTATTTCCACGTGTAGCGAAAAAGCATTACCGCTTTTTTTCCAGTCGCTTATGATATTGCCGTACATGCATTGATAGCTGCCTTTGGCCCAGGTAAGGTCACCGGCCGGTTGCGGATGAATGATTATTTTTTTAAAGCCGGGTGCGGCAGGATTAATGCCCAGCAGCGAACGGTAAAACCACTCATCTACTGAGCCAAACATGGGATGGTTCTGCGAATAAACAGTCCCGGTAGGTGCCCAGCTTTCCCATAAGGTGGTGGCGCCATTGGCCAGCATAAAGCCCCAGCCCGGAAAAGTTTTTTGATTGGCAATGGTGTAGGCAACCTCGTTGCGGTTGTTTTCCCGCAACACATCAAACATCATTTTGGTAGAAAAAATGCCGGTGGATAAATGCATGTTGTGCCGGGCATATTCACTCATCAGCACCGCCAGTGCTGAATCTTTTTCGGGTGCCAGGCCGTACCAGAGTGCCAACGTTTGGGCGCTTTGCGTGGCATTGTCGAACCGGCCCGTGTTGCGCACATTGTATTTGTATACGATGGCCTCTTTGATGTTTCGGGCCAGCTCTGCAAATTTGAGGGAATCGTTTTGTTTGTGTAAAATGCTGGCAAACTCCTCCGCCAGTTTTGCATGATGGTAATAAAAGCAGGAGGCGCTGAATGCATCTGGTTTTGTATCCAACGCTTCATGATCGCCAATATCCCAGTAAAACAAATCGTCTTTTGCTTTTGATTGCAGGAATGCCATCTGTTTCATAAAAGCGGGATAATTATTTTCGATGATCCTTTTATCGCCATAAAAATCATACAACTGCCTTTGTAAAAATGAATAGCCGAGTTCCCAGCCCATTGGGCCTGAGTCGCCGCCATAGCCCCTGTCTGCAATACCTGTAAACGGTGCTATCTCTGTAATGCCACCATCGGGTTGCTGTTCATTGGCAAAGTCGGTGATGGCTTTGGTATAAAAATTCGCCATGCCGTAATTATAAATAAAAGCGTTGGAGCTTACCACCATATCCGCACCATAGCCCATCTTCTCCCTCGCTGGACAATCAGATTGCACACTGAATATATTGCTCAGAAACGTCCATTGAATTACCTGGTGCAGTTGATTAAACATTTCATTGGAGCAACTGAAATTCCCTTGCTGCGGCACATCGCTGTTCATCCGCAAACCTTCGATATCCGCCAGTGTTGGCCTGCCCGGCCAGCCGGTAATTTCAACATAGCGAAACCCATGAAATGTAAATTGGGGCTGCCAGGTTTCGGTACCTTCTCCTTTTAAAATATAGCCATCTTCCTGCCAGGCAATGTCGGGTGCTCCAGGGCCACCTGCGCCAGGACTTTTTAATTGTGTTGCAACGGCGGTCATAAAATTCAACCTGCCATCCGGCCAAATATCTTCGCCAAGCCGCATAGTTATTTTAGTACCCTTCGGACCCTTTACTTTTATGCGTGCCACGCCGCCAAAATTCTGCCCCATATCCACAATAAAAGTATCTTTTCCCTGCTCATTGATTTTTACCGGCCGGATGATTTTTGTAATGCGGATGGGCGGTGCCATTTGCGCTGTTAACACACCTGCAGGCCCTGCTGCGATGGTGGCATTTTTCCAGTTGGTCTTTTCAGCGTTGATGGTATTCCAGTTTTTTTGTTCCAGTCTTGCATCGTATTTTTCTCCGAGGTACACGTTGTTGTGTATTACCGGACCGGGTGCTGTCTGCCAGCTTTCATCAGTATTGATCGTTTGCTTTGTTCCGTCTGTATAAGTCAAATGCATTTCTGCCAAGACACAGGGGCGATCTGTTTGCTGAATTTTCCGCAGATCGAAGCGGCCAAAAATGCGCATTGGTAAAGGATTCCACCAGCCACTGCCCAGCATAATGCCTGCTATATTGTTACCTTTCTTCAACATAGCCGTAACATCATACACGGCATACAGCACTTGTTTTTTATAAGTAGTAAAGCCGGGATCCAATACATGATCGCCAATTTTTTTCCCATTTAAAAAGGCTTCGTAGTACCCCAGCCCGCTGATGTACAACCGTGCACTAACAATTTTTTTATTGGCCGCAAATTCTTTTCTCAGCAACGGCATGCGATCCTCTTTATAATAATCTTCATCCCGTTCCGGATTTTTGCTGCCATCGCTGATCCATTTAGCCGACCAGTCTGTTGCATTGAGCATGGCCGTTTCAAACGAACTGATTTCGCTCCAGCCGGAAGTTTCATTTTTTTGATTGGCAACCCTTACCCGCCAGTAATATTTGGTAAACGATTGCAATGGCTTACCGGCGTAATCCACCTGTATGCTTTGTGCCGAAATCAATTTTCCGGATGTCCATTGAGTGCCTTTGCCCTGTTGCACCTCCTGCAACTGATCGCTTACAATAATTTCATAGGCCGACTGCAGCTGGTTTCTTTCTGTGGCGGTTAATGTCCAGCTAAAGCGGGGTGTCCTGGTATCAATCCCTAACGGGTTGCTGGTGTATTCGCAGGTAAGTGCGGCGGGTTGTAAAGGCGCTGCATGGCTAATCATCAACAAAAGGCAACCGAAGATTGCCAGCGGTACTATCTTTTTCAACTGCTTCATTTTTTGTACATGAAAATATAAGGAAATTAATTCGCCGACAGGATGGACACTGTAATAAAATATCATTGACGACTCCGCCTTATTTGGCCAATAAATCTTTATAACTAATCAACTGAATATGCTTTTGCTTTATGAGTGCCATTATTTTTTTACTGGTAAAAAGATCAGTAACACCCTGCCTGTCTTCTGCCACCGTTTCATAGCCGATGTGGTGAATGCCCTGTAGTTCATTGTTATTCAGCCCCGGGTGATCGACAAATAAATAGGTATTGCCGGGCTTTAATGTTGCCAGCATATTTGTAAAGCTTTGTACTTTTTCTGCGGCGGTTTTGGTTGGCCCAACATAGCCTGCATACTTTAAATGGTACGCTTCGGGATTAATATTTATTTTATACTCCGTGGCTAATTTTAAGGCCATCGCCTTTACTTCCGGGCTGATATCGGTACAACCCATGTGTGCAGAAATATGACTGATGCGTGGAATTTTTTTGATGGCCATTTCAATTTGTGCACGGAATTCTTTTTCGATATCCGCAATAGTCCAGGTATTTTCTTTGATTGAACGGCCGGGATAATTTTTGTTAGGGTAAACCATCGGGTAAAAATAACCATCCTTGTCTTTGATACTGGCGCAATCGGTTACGGGACGCCATTTTACATTGTCCCATTCACTGGTGATGGCGAGATGAACACCCACGTCTATCGTTGGATTTTTGTCCAGCAATTTAACCGCCTCCGGAAACCAGGGCGAAGGCACAATGACCTCAATGGACGTTTCAATGCCGGTTTTAAAACACTGAATCAATGCTTCATTCCCCGCATGCGCATAACCCATATCATCACCACGAACGATCAGGCGAATGGTACTGTCCTGCGCATTTGCAATAAGCAGCGAAAACATAAAATAGGTAAGGGAAATAATATACTTCATAAATGTGATTGTATTTACTGTGTTGTTTTAGATGAATGATAAGCAGAAAATTAGCAGTTGTGGTCAACCTATATCAGGGATTTACAATTTACACTATTCACTATTCACAACGATTCACCATTCACGATTCACCACTCACTACTCACCACTCACTACTCACCACTATCGTCCATTCGCAAGCAATCCGTTCACCGGCTTATCAGAATATACTATCACCTCGCCCGCATTAAAATTAAATTCTTTGGATGGGTTCATTATTTTCAATTGCACTTTGTGCTTGCCTTTTGGTAAATCATATTTCCAGCAAAGTTCATGGCGCCTTGTTGTGTAGTTAGCAGGTAGTTCCGGCGACTCTACCAGTTGATCATCAATAAATAATTGGGTAGAAAAAACAAAATTGGTGGTGCTCGCCCATGCCGCGGTTTCCCCTTTTAAAACAAAACCCGTTCCTTCAAAGTCAAAGTGAAGTTCATCTTTAGCATCTGACCATTGCACCGGAATTTTTGTAACCGGGTAAATACCATCAAAAGATTTTTCCATTTTTACAGCCCTGGGTGACTGCACTGCAATGGTGATATTGTCTCCATTTATTTTGCCCCCGTTTCTTTCTATATTTTGCAACGCATGTTTTAACCCGGTAGCATACACATTATCCAGGCTCATGGTAGTGTATTTAAACGGAATGTTCTCTGCTTCTTTTAAACCCATTTTCCAGTAAGCCGGTATTTTATCGTAGCCCATGATGGCACCTAAAATACCGCCTGCGGTTGATGGATTACAATCAGCGTCCTGTCCGCAACGGGTGGCTATCTCCAGTGTTTTTGTAAAGTCCTTTTCGCCATACAGCAATCCCATCACCACATAAGCCGCATTCACTTTTGCATCAATATTAAATGGTGCAAATACACCATCCGGACAACCAATATCATTGGCCCATTTCTTTTGCACTTCCAGCCAGGTTTGCTTCCAGTCTGCCGGATATTTTTTATGCCATCCAATCACATCATTGATGCACTGATAAAATTCACTTTGTTTCGGGATGGTTTTCAATGCCTCGCTCACCACATAATTAATATCACTGGAAGTAAAAGCCATTGAATACATGGCACCTACCAACACCCCACCATAGCAACCATCTCCATAGTTCATAATGTGACCAATTTTATCACTGATAGTGGATGCAGTATTCGGCATCCCCGGACTCATCAGCCCCGCAAAATCTGCCTCGATCTGGTAGTCGATACAATCTGCATGGGGATTGTTTTTCCATTGCCCGGACATGGGTGCCTTGATGCCATGCAAAATATTATAGCGGCCGGCCTGGTTGGCATGCCACAGCGCATAACCAGCGTGGGCAAAGGCATTGGCGAAAGAATCCACCGGTGCATCGAGTCCGTATTTTTCAAACACATCTACAAAAGTCAGGTCCATATACAGGTCGTCATACAAGCCGGGATTGTTGAGCATGGTATTTTTTAAATAGCCATCATACCATAACAGCGATTGATAATCGCCGATAAAAGTGCCGTCAAAACGAAACTCGTAAGGTCCGCCAAATGTTACGCCAATGGTTTGTCCGGCCCAACCACCCCGGATTTTATCGTTCAGCTTTTCTTTTGAGATGGTGACTGTTTTTGTTTGCGCAACAAGTTGCAGTGCAACAAAAAAACAGATTGAGATTAGACTTGCCTTTTTCATGCGGTGAAATATTTATTGAAAGTAAAAGATCTTTTTTAAACGGCCGGGCACTGTAACGAAGATAGAAGAAATTTACACTGGATAAATGTATAGCTATTTTATTGTTTAATGGAAGGAAGATAATCGATGATCGTGCCAACCGGCTCCCCTTCAATAAAATTAAAAATGATACAGTTGAATAGAATGAACAAAATAATGGTAGTAACAATATTTACTACCGCTGTTGTTTTAACTATTTGTCTCCAGGTGAAACTTCGTTTAAGCAATATCCAGTTTATCAAACCTTCGAACAATAAAGTCAAGATTAAAATTAATGGAAAACTAATCAGGTAATTAAATAAATCTTCTGTCCCTATTATCTTAACCCAGGGTATCCATACCAGCAGAACGTGCCCACCATTCAATGCAATGGAAATAAAATATTCACTAAAGTAGCTTATGATATTGGCAATAATAAGAGCGCCAGCTATACGGATATCGAAGGTTACCTTTTTTAAAAGCCTGGATGCAATACAGCCTTCCAGTATTGCAGTTATCAATAAGAATATAAATGGATAAGCTGTCCAAAAATAATCCCTGAAAGTTATCCTGAAAACATGTTCAATCATATGTAATTGTAATAAGCCTGATTTAAATTAGTCTTCTGGAAATTATTTTATTTGCCAGGCAACGTATAAGCCACATAACTATCCCCGGAGACCGTATTCATTTTACCACCACCGCACGCAATTACGATGTATTGCTTGCCATTCATTTCATAAACAGACGGCGTTGCAAAACCCGGTGCGGGCAAATTCACCTGCCACAATAAATTGCCATCTCTTTTATTATAGGCACGTAATTTACCGTCTTTTGCAGCGGCTATAAATAAAAGTCCACCGGCTGTAACGACTGATGCACCGTAGCTTTCAACGCCTGTGGGTTCTTTGGCGTTTGGAAAAGCGGGATCATTACCAAAGGTTTTCTTCCATACATATTTGCCCGTGGAAAGATCAACTGCATTTAAAGTTCCCCAGGGTGGTGCAATGGCGGGAAGCCCTTCTTTGCTCAAAAATTTATTGTATCCCGTAATGGTATAAGGCAGGTTAAAAGGATCATTCTTTTTAGCGGCCCCGGTATCAACAAACTTTTTATTTTGCTTCGGTTGCAGGCTCAATACAAAAGACGCGATGGCATTTCTTTCCACCATGTCCAGTTGTTTAAATGCCGGCATCATTCTGCGGCCACTTTGTATCAGCGTATCAAAAGATGCCGCGGTATATTTTTTTTCAACATTGATAAGTGAAGGAAAATTACCGGAGCCTTTTCTTTCGGGACCATGACAGGTCATACAATTGGAGCGGTACAATCTTGTGCCGGCTTCCAAATAATTCTCCCCTTTTACAGGAATGGTTTTTATGTCTACGGCCTGTATCACCCAGGCCATTTCATTCGCATTGACATACAACAAACCTGATGCAGGATCAAAGGTGGGACCGCCCCATTCTCCTCCCCCATCGAGGCCCGGAAACACCACCGTTCCCTGCAAAGAAGGCGGGTTAAACATGTTATCATTTTTATAAGAGGCCCATCTTTTTTTAACGTCGTTGTAAGAAGAGTCCGGTAGTAATGGATTAATGTCTTTTTCTATAACCAGCTGCCGCATAAACGGCGCAGGAGAAGTGGGTACCGGTTGCGTTGGTGATAATTTTTCGCCGGCTAAATCGCTTTGCGTGGGTACCGGCTTTTCAACAATTTCGTTGAGGGGTTTTCCACTGGCCCTATCAAACAAAAATATAAAACCTGATTTGGTCGTCACTGTCAGCGCATCGATTTTTTTACCGTCTCTTGTGATAGTTACCAGCATTGGCGGGGAGCTTAAATCCCTGTCCCATACATCGTGGTGCACCGTTTGAAAATGCCAGCGTAATTGTCCTGTGGCTGCGTCCAGTGCCAATATGGAATTGGCATATAAATTAGCTCCGGTTCTTCTGCCACCATAAAAATCATAGCTGGCAGAACCGGTACACGCAAAGACAATTCCTCTTTCTTTATCCATGCTAAAGCCACTCCACACATTGGCTCCCCCTATAAATTTGTACGCTGTACTGTCATCCCAGCTTTCGTAACCTGCTTCGCCAGGATGTGGTATGGTGTGAAATATCCAGGCCCGTTGTCCCGTCTTAACATTGAATGCCCTTACATGTCCCGGTGCGGCGGCCGCTCCTTCATCCACCCTTGAGCCCATTATGATGAGGTCATTAAAAATAATGCCCGGCGTTGTGGAGGTAATAAAAAGATCCTTCACATCCCTGTCAAGTCCATCATGCAGGTCTATCTTTCCATCTTGCCCAAAACTTTTAATGAGCTTGCCATCCAGTGCATTCACGCAGTACAGGTTACTGCCCGCGGTGTACAAAATTCGTTTATCATCTTTACCATCCGTCCAGTAAGTAACGCCGCGGCAGTTGTTCAAAATAAAAAACATTCGCTTGTCGCCATTGAGCGAATCAAAAGGATTGAACTGCCATTTCTCTTTACCTGTAGCTGCATCCACTGCAAAAAGTTTCATGTTAGGCGCAACGCCATACAACAGGCCGTCTATCATAATGGGGTTACATTGCATCTGTGAATGATTGGCTGTATCTACCCCACCAGCATGATACTCCCAGGCCAATTTTAATTGCGTAACGTTATTGGTGTCTACCTGTGTTAGCGAAGAGTAATGAATGTTGGCATCTGAGCCTTTGTATTGCGGCCAGCCGGTATCACCTTTTTTTGTGTTACAACTAATCGCTGAAATAATTAGCAGGCAATAAGACAACAGCGCATTGATTTTTTTCATTGACAAAATATTAAGACATTTTTTTTGCAATTAGTTGCCAGCCACATCACAACCTGTGAATGGGAGTTGGATAACCGGGCTGAAATGCTGACTGGCTAAAGACAACTATTTTACACCCGGTACTTTTTTCAATTTCGTTCACCGCTGTTGAAACGACTTGAAGGATATTTTCCGGCGCTGCCTGAACCCTTGCATTAATGAGCACCGTTGCTAAGGATGAAGGCGTTTTTTTTAATTCAACCGTAGGATCGTCGGCATTTGTAAAACTAATTTTGTCTGTACCATTAATAAGCATTTTTAAATGACCGATAGCATATTGCTTACGGGTTATTTTTTTATAAATCAGGTTGACGAGGTCTTCCGCATGCTGCAACACATTATTATCCTGGCTGTGAATTTCAAGTTCCTGGTCGAGCCAGCCAAGCTTTGCTTCACCGGCCGCATACGCATCGTAGTTGATATCCAGCGAAGCCAAACTACCGGATGAATGATTATTATTCACCGTATCAATCCAGTTCCGGATATCATTTTCATCCAGCGAATTCTGGTACAAAATAATTTTATCAGGATATTTTTGACGCACCTGGTTTTTAATTTCCACAAGCATTGCGTTGTCAATGAGATCAATTTTATTGACCACAATAATGCCCGCTTCTTCCAATTGTTTCAGATAAATGTAGTGAACTGTTTCATCAAACAAAGCGGTTTCGCCATTGAGTATTAGCTGCAACAGGCGTACATCTGCAAACGCAGAAATGGTTACCTGTGCGCTTGGATAAAATTGCAGCAACGGCTTTAATACAGTCGCAACAATATCTGTACAGGAACCGACAGACTCTGCAAATATCACCGCTGTTTTATTTGCCGCTACAAGCGATTGAATGCTGCTATCAAGCGTTGCATAATTACAGCAAAAGCAACCACCTGTAACCTGGCGGCCGGGTATACCTCTGCTTTTAAAAAAATCACTATCCACCAGTTTAATTCCCTGGTCGTTGGTAATAACACCTGTATGGATGCCTTGCTGCATTAGGGCTGCCGCTGCTGCCTGTATGGCGGTAGTTTTACCACTCCCCAAAAAACCACTTAACAAATGAATTCTCATTGCGCATTTTTATGTTGGTGTACTGGCCCATAACAGGCACAATCGGCTTCGCATGGTGCAACCCGTAACTGAACGGGGTAGCCCAATATTATTTCTTCCTTCAACGCGGCACGCACCTCATCCACTACTACTTCAAAAATAAAATTGCTATCTGTTAAACCGGTTTCAGCAGGCAAGAGAATCGTTTTTTTATCACCTGTTTTCAATCCTTGCAATTGCTGCTGCAATATTGTCAAAATGCTGGAGCCGCCATGCAGATAACTTACAGGTTCTCCCTGCAGGGTATTTTCCAATACTTCACCCGTATCATTTTTCATGACGTAACGAATGGATACCACACAATTGGCAGCTATTTCCATCATGCATGCATTTGTTTTCCGCTTACCATTATTTTATTTACGTCTATTTTACCGTAGGCGGTATTCACCGATACTTTACCGGCTTTTAGTGTCACCGTACCAAAGCCTGTTTCGGTAGATAAGAAAGAAACGAAGTCGCCCATTTTAGAATCTACAAACAAGGTTTTATCAACACCATCATACCGAACGCCGGTAAGCGCCTGCAGGTAACCATAACTTGACAAAGCCCGTGCATACCAGTGGCCGCATTCATATTCATTGAACGGGTTTCTTACACGGCCATCATAGCGGTCGCGGGAAGCACGCAAAACCTCCAACCCTTCTTTTACATGCCCCATCAACATTAAATGCGAGGCTACCTGGTGTTCGATCCCCGTCCATACTTCATCACTGTATACAAATGGCAAAGATAATTTTCCGCCCTTGGGCCAGGTACACAATAACAGGCCACCTTCCTCTCCAGACGCATAGGCGGGACGTTGCGGATTGGCGTGTTCGCTTAAATTATCTTTTAAGTTGTATTTGTGAATGGCTTTTAAATGGCTCGTAATTTTTGCCTGGTCGATGGTGTCTTCCAGGCCACACATACGGCCAATCCATGCACCCAGTATGCCGTCTGACAAACAGCCTTTTCCATACTGGTATTTAGGACCTTCCTTATCCAACAGCTCTCTTGCTTCTGCTGAATATTCACCTCCAAATGATTTTTCGGTGGCTGGATTTTTTGCATTTAACCCCTCTACTTTTATTTGCTGAATAAAATATTCGCCATCATACAAAGCTGTTTCCATCATTTTTTTTGCATTGCTATGCAAGTGCTGATAGGGCGCCATATCTTTCCCTAAAAATTTACCCATCTCAATCATTGCCTGCAATGCACCCACATAAAAACTCGTATGCATGCCGTCGGGTCCCCAAAATTCTATGTCGTAGGTATTGTGGTGCGGCTCTTCAATAACGCCTGCATGCCTTGGATCCCAGGTAGCGATGCTGTAGTCCATACTTTTTTGCACCATCGGAAATATTTTCGTCAGCCAGTTGGTGTCGCCACTTACACGCCACTCCCGGTACACTTTCATGATACCACCCAACTGACCGTCGGCTGCTGAGTGAAAGTCATGGGTGGCAGGTTTAATAGGCAATACTGCCCTGAAATTTTGGTGCCCTTTTTCGTCCTGGCTTTCACAAAATTCTGTGTTGCGTAAACTTCTTTCCAACGCAGGAAACAAGTGCGCTACGGCTTGCGTATAGTTCCATACATGCGTGCAGCTGCCATGGCAACAGCCTCCGTCATCACCACAGCCTTCCCAGTTCCATAAGCGGCCATCAAACTGGCGCATCATGGTGGGTGATTTTAAAATAGTGAGGTTGGCAGCTACCGCTTCTACCACTTCCGGCGGCAGTGTGCTGGCATAAAAAGCTTTGGTAAACAGTAAAGAATTTTTTCTTAATAATTCATATTGTTGTTTCCAGTGAGCAGCTACTTCCTCCACATTTTTAAACCGGCTGCTGTACCAGGGTTTGTAAAACTTACCCTCAAAATCATGATCATATTTATCCAACCCG
>JBBQWL010000076.1:0-12469 GCA_038210625.1 Chitinophagales bacterium
GTATGTGCAAAGTACAGGGGTTTGATGCCTGCGGGGTCTCTTACCAGGTAAAGAACACCTTTCTCATTATCCCAGATGGCAAAGGCAAACATACCGTTGAACTGTTGAAAAGCGGCGACACCCCAGTAAGCAAAAGCTGCCAGTATAACCTCTGTATCGCTATGGGTGGTAAAGGTAGCACCCGCCTTTTGCAGCTTCGCCTTTAACTCCAGGTAATTGTACAATTCCCCATTGTAGCTAATGGTATAACGACCACCACTATACCGCATCGGCTGGTGCCCGGCAGCAGACAAATCTATTAAACTCAGTCGCCGGTGCCCCAATACCAGGTGATTGTCAACATCAGTAAACATTCCTTCATCATCCGGCCCGCCATGCTTTTGCACGGTGCACATTTCTTTTACCACAGCTTCAATAGCAGCAACAGGCATGGAGGGGTTGATAAGGCCGGCGATTCTACACAAACGAGTTATAAGTTATAGGTTATAAGTTATAAGTTATGCACTTTGGAATGCTTTCCTGTCCAGCAAACTGATGCCGCTTCGGAGATTATCCTCTGTGAGTTAAAAGTTATAAGGGACAATAAGTTATTAGTTATGGGTTATAAGTTATAAGTTGTTCAATTCGGTAACGCCTGCTTATTGATGAGGGTATTCAATTCAGGAGGTATGTTCAGGGAATTATAAGTAGTCACAAAAAAGTGATAGGTTAAAAGTTATATGTTATAAGTTGTTAGGTTCGGGATACCCTGGCGGATCACCAAGGTATATGAACCCGCAAATCAACCAATGAACACCAATGAAAATAAAACCTCTACTTATACTTCGACAGTAACAAATCTAACAGTAGAATTACAAAAGCTGAAACTACTATGCACAACAGTTCAACAAAGCTGTACGTCAGCGACAGCCAGTCCCGATTTTTTCGGGAGGCTGTATTCGTTGCTGACCCGTCCGAATGGCTTCAGCCGGGCGGGCCCGTCCGAATAGCCTGGCCGGGCGGACTTGACTTTTTTTGTTACTTTTTTGGTGTCCAAGACAAATTGATAATAAGACTTTAACTGCTACTTCGACAGTAACAAATCTAACAGTAGAATTACAAAAGCTGAAACTACTATGCACAACATTTCAACAAAGCTATACGTCAGCAACGGGCTGTATTCGTTGCTGACTTGACTTTTTTTTGTTACTTTTTTTGTGTCCAAGACAAAAAAAGTAAAGAGAAAACTTCGATTTAATGAAAGAAGTTCAGCCATATGGAAAACTCGTTTTATTTGTGTCAAGTTTGAACTTTTGGGCTTACGTGTTAAGTGAAGCTAGCTGACTATTTTATCAGCTAACCAATTCGAAATGGAGGAACTTATAACCTATAACTGTTCTGATAACTGTTCTAACTCCTTATAACTGCTCTAAATTTTTCTGATCAAATGTAAACAAACTACAGAACCATGCTTTGAATCGAACAGACCAGAATGGACCTTTTGACCATTTCGAAATGAAAAAACTTATAACTTATAACCTACAACTTATAACTGTTCTAATTATAACTGTTCTAAATTGCGTTTATCAAACTGCGCACTCAACTGCAGCCCCATGCTTTCAATCCTTACCCTGGCTTTATTCCCAATCAGTTCAACCAACACGCCATGGTAATTCATCAGCACACCTGTTTTTATGCGGACTGAACTGTTTACTTTAAGCGTGACATCGGTTACTTCTACATCTGTAAATTCGTTTAAAAACTTACGGATGGTTTGAATTTCGTCTTCGCGGATGGTGGCAGGCTTGCCCAGCCAGTAAACATAGTTGAGTACACCGTTTACCTTTTTAACCTCCCATTTGTTGGCCTCGCTGATTTTTACAAACACATAGCCCTTGAACACCGGTTCCAGCACTACTTTTTTGCGGTCGCTCCATTGCCGGGTTACTTTATTGATGGGACAGTAATTTTCGATGCCTTGTTCATCCAGCAGTTTGGCCACTTTTTTTTCCCAGCGTGGCTTTGTATACAGCGCATACCATTGTTCATTGTTCTCCGTCATTGCATAGCTTCGCTTAGCCTCAGTCACATTGTTTTGTTAGAAGCTGATCAATAAATATTTTTAATTTATCCCCGGGCAGTTGGTGATGCCCTTTTAATTTGTTTGCCAGAATAGCAATTCAAATTCGCCACATTCCACCTACTCCTGTCACTTTAAGTTCCAGCGGTAGACAGGTGAACTGATTAAAAGATTTGGAGAAGTGTTTGAACGGTGCTATAAATAAACGAAAGCCAATACTTTTATTGAATTAAACGCCCATTCCGTTTCCACTATCTTCCATAGATGATGCCCTTGATCCTGCGCCACAATCGCTTTATACTAAAGAGACCAGGCTTTTTATCATCTACCGCGTATCCGTATCCATATCCATAACCGTAACCATATCCGTATCCATACCCATATCCATAGCCGTAACCATAGTTTTTACTGATATTGCCAATATTAATACCCCTTTTCTTTACCCCATTAAACACCAGGCACATATTGTTGAATTTTTTTAATTCATTTAACTCGTTGATGGTGCGGATAAATACTTTTGGTGTGCGGTCGTGCCGGATAACATATAAGGTAACATCACAAAAATCTTTTAATAGCAAAGCATCGGTAACAGGGCCAATGGGTGCCGTATCCAAAATGATATAATCAAAGTCTTTTTTTAATTGGTTCATCAATTCAGCAAAACCCGGTTTGCCGATCAGTTCTGTAGGATTGGGTGGGATTACACCTGCCGGAACGATGTATAAATTGGCGATGGAGGAAGCATGTACCACCTGCTGGTAGCTTGCTTTGCCAACGATATAATTAGAGATACCAGGGTCCCGGGTTATGCCCATCAGGTTGCTTAATTTGGGTTTGCGCAGATCCATTTCCATCAGGGCTACTTTTTTACCGGTGAGGGTGAGACTGATGGCGAAATTAATGGCGATAAAGCTTTTGCCTTCACCAGAAATACTGGAGGTTACCAACAAGGTTTTCTGCTCTTCGTTCAGCCCGATATAGGCCAGGTTGGTTCGCAGCGCCCTGAACTGTTCGGCAATAACCGTTCTTTTTCCTTCCAGTATTACAACTGGTGTTTTAGTGGCGGCCTGTACAATTTCTCCTACAAATGGAACAGAGGTCTTCCCTTCAATATCGTCCCGGAACAGTACCCTGCTTTTAAATTGTTCTTTCATCAATACCAGGAACACCGCCGAAAGGAGGCCAACTATAAAGCCTGTTAAATAAAAGTTTTTTGGCACCGGGCTTACCGGGCCATAAGAATTGGCTTTTTCGATTACCCTTAAATCGGAAGATGTTGATGCGGAAGACAGGGCGGTTTCTTCCCGTTTCTGCAATAAATACGAATAGATGCTATTTTTAACACCTTGCTCCCGGCTGATTTCCAGCAAACCCTTTTCTTTTTGTGGAACCTGGCTCAGCAAACCATTGTTTAAATTTATTTTAGTCACAATATCATTACGCACAGTCAGTAAATTAGCGCGGATATTGTTCAGGCTTTCCTGTATGTCCTCCTTTAACCGCTCTACTTTTTCTTTTGCAATAATTACAGGTTCACTTTGTTCGCCAGTAATCTTTATGGCATTATCACGGTCAAATTCGGCCTGGTACAAATTTGTCAGAAGACCACTTAAAGTACCATCTGAAACCAAATTTAAAGAGGGTACGGTTCCATTATTTTTACCTTTTCGCTGAACATATTTTTTTATATCAGTTAGTATTTCCAGCTGCAGGTCAATGTCGCCCAGCTGTTTATCGAAATCCTGCACCTTACTTAAAAAAAGTTCTGCCTGGGAACCTACTGAATACAATGACTCCCGGGATTTAAAGGAAACGATGTTTTTCTCTACGCTGTCCAGCTGTCCATTTAACAGACGCATCCGGCCGTCAATAAAAGCAAGGGTACGCTGGGCAATCTGGTTTTTATCTTCAATACCTTCCCGGTTGTATACTTCAAATAATTTAGTCAGGATGGCTTCCCCTTTTAAAGGTTCTGGTGTAGAAAAAGAAACATTCAATACTGTGGAGACATTCGATAATGGAGTAGCACCAAGTGCGCCCGAAATTCCCCCGGAAACTGCTGCAACAGGTCTTAACAGTACAAAATAATTTTTGCCTGTAACTTCTTTGTTGTAACCGTTATTGCTCATTAGCCGATAGGCTGTATTACCGAGAACTACTGTAGAATCAAAGTGTACTGTTTGATTATTGATTTCTATCGTTCTGTTTTTCCAGTTTACCGAGAAGAAGAATTTATTATAGGATACAATACTGTCTTCGTTCAACGCAATAAAACTCAGAGGTGAATTTTGACCATATAATTCTTCTAACCTTACCTTACCCTGGTTGTATACGGTGGCATATAAATTCAGTTCTTTAACCACTTCCTGGGTGATGCTGGCTGATTTCAAAACCAGTATCTCATTGTCCACAATCTTTTTCTCGCTGAAGATATTAAGGGCATCTAAAACTTTGCTATCCCCTGATCCTTTATTAGGATCCTTTAATAACACTTTAGCTGTCGCAACATAAATGGGTATTTGGGAACGTAAATAAACATAGCTTACGCTCATCGCAATAGGTATCGTCAATGCAAACAAGGGCCAGAACGGCAGGTATTTTTGCAATACCTGTATGAATATATTGGTTTCCGGCTTTTCCTGAAATATAGGTTGTTCGTTCATACATTAATGCCTTGCAGCAGTTATCGCTTTACAATTCTATCTAAAATAATTAATGTAATTGACAAAACAGAGACGAAAGTAGTATATAATTGCAGGTTCCTGGTTCGTCTTGCCTCCCTGTAAATTTTTTCTTCATTAGGATTCACTATCAATATATCTTTTGGCTGTAAATAGTACCAGGGTGAAGTAAAGATGGAAGCGTTTTCGAGGTTAAGGTGTTTAAATTGTTTCGCACCTTCAGTTTCCCGGATGACCATTACGTCCTGTAAAGTGCCATTAACACCTACACGGCCGCTTAAGGCAAGCGCATCGACTATAGAAATCTTTTCAGCGGGAATATTCAACTTTTGAGAACTACCAGCTTCACCCATAATAGTGATAAAATGGTTGGCGAAACTAACGTTTACAATTGGGTCTTTCAAAAATGGTAAGAGATCTTTCTCAAGTTTAATCTTCAGTTCTTTAATTGTCATACCTGCTACGGGTACAATCCCTAATTTGTGCATGTTGATATTGCCTTCATTGTTTACAAGGTAACCTGCACCTCCACCGTCTGATTTTCCTGCAGCGGCTACAGATCCCATTGCTGAATTAAATAAAGCATCCTCTGTTGAATTCAAACTCGATACCGACAGACTAAGCACATCATCTTTTTGAATTTTTAATTCTATATTGGCGTCTACAAATCCCTGGATGATAGTATCCTTTTTTATATCCTTAAAAATATAGGTAGGTTTGGTGATGGCGCAGGAAGGCAATAAGAAAGCAGCAATAAATACACCTGCAAAAAATTGTAACACTGTAAAAAAAGTTCGTTTTGCAAATGGACAAAATGCCGGTAATTCCATAATGATTTCTTTAGGAAGCGCAATAATAGTTAAATAAAAAATAACTATGGGTTACACTATAATTGTTGTGTTGTAAATATTAACAAACGCAATCAAATTTCGCATAAAAAAATGACTGAGCCAACAAATTGATAAGGGTAGTTTTTCAAAAAAAATGGGTGATAGCAGTGATCATCCAGGGGCACGCATGCAGCCTGCATTATATAAGTGGCACCGTTTTTTTATTCCGGTTATCCTTTACTTTTTTGGCGCCATATACCATGCCGGCAGCCAATAGCAAACTTAGCCCTCCATCAATCGGGCAGTTTGGGCCATCCGGATCCACTGCGGGATCACAATCACCTGGGTTAGGCTGAGCCATTAATAAACCTGGCGTACAAGTCATTGTTATTAAAAATAATGCGTACACCAGCAAGTGCCTATAATTTCTCTTCATGTACATTTCAGTTTTTCATTCCTTCAATACTCCACCTCTACGGTAAAATTAACGATAGTTTTTGTATTATAGTTTTCACGCAAGCAATTATACCCTTTTTATTTTTCCCCGCCTGTGGGTATCTTCTGGTTACAGCAAGGCCACCATTTATATGATCGCTTAATTTTCACGTTCTTTAATAAAAGAGAAATACTCAATGGCTGTCCAATTCCGCATGTTGGCTTACGGGCTGTTTTCCTTCTGAATAATTCAACCTGGTTGCTAACTCAACACGGAAACAATAATCCTGTGCTGGTTAAAGACGATACACAGAAATTGCTACTCCCAGTCAAAGCCATGGATAAGCCATGGATAACTCATGAGCCATGTGTCCGTGCACGGTTTGCTGCAAAAGTGAAGAATGAGCCTCAAAAGTGATCCTGGATAAATATGTTCGTGAATCTCCCGATGCAGCAAGACACTGACAACTCCGGCAAATTACGTCAGTAAACATCGGTTATAATAAACCCTTTACCAATACATCGACTGTAACAACCCTAACAGTAGACTTACCAAAGCTGAAACTACCATGCACAAAAAAAGCTCAACAAAGCGATACGGCAGCAACAGCCAGTCCCGATTTTTTCGGGAGGCTATATTCGTTGCTGCCCCGTCCGAATGGCTTCAGTCGGGCCGACTTGACTTTTTTTTGTTATCTTTTTTTGTCCAGGACAAAAAAAGTAAATAAGAAACAACAACATCTGCGGCAATCCCCGCAATCTGCGGGACATTTATTTCTCCCGCTAATCCCGCTAATAAACGCAGATAAGAATAAGACCTTTACTTATACTTTAGCTGTAACAAGTCTAAGAGTAGAATTACAAAAGCCGAAACTACTATGCACAAAAGCCCAACGAAGCTATACGGCAGCAACAGGCTGTATTCGTTGCTGCCTTGACTTTTTTTTGTTATCTTTTTTTGTGTCCAAGACAAAAAAAGTAAAGAAGAAACAGCAATCAAACTAAAAGAATTGCGACCAGAACACTCGTTTTTTACAAATAAATTCCGCGATCTGTAGAACAAATTTTTACTCCTACTGATCACACCAATTAGAATAGAGCCTTTACTTATACTTCGGCTACAACAAAAATCTTTACTCCCGCAAAATCACGCTGATAAACGCAGAAAAGGCCAGGAATAACAATCAACAAGCAACTTTACCGCAGCTTAATTTTTATAATTTTAGCCTGCTCACCCGGACCAATAACTTGTAACAAACCGACTGCTGTATAGGAAATGGTGGAGGGTAAAGCAATTAAAATAACACGATTCAATCCATTGTAATCAACCTTTCTTTCTATCAGCAATTGCCCCGTTTCGCTAAACAGTTTGACAAGGTAAGAACCTGCAGGATGTTTAAAAAAGTGCAGACGGATGATACCGCCTTTTACAGGATTGGGATATACAACAATGTCTTTGTCGTTCTGCAGCCAGGGCACAGCAACTACACTGGTGAATAACTCCTTGCCATTGATGTCTACAATTTTTACGCGGTAAAAATTATTGCCGGGAAAGGGGTTTTCGTCCGCCTCCGAATAGTGTACCGGTTCGGGTTTACCTGCTGCATTTACCAGCCTGAGGGTATTAAAATGGAGGCCATCCGCCGACCGTTCAAGTACATAATGCGCTGTACTGTTTTCATTTTCAAGTTTCCACGATACGATGATTGTTTCGCCGACTTGTACAGCACTGATACCAATATCGTTTGTTGCCAATGCTTTGGTAACCCTGTTCATTATAATACGGAAGCGATCAGGTGCGGCACTGGATTTTTCGCCATTGACAGTAAATGAAATGTTGGTATTTCCCTGCGTGTTGATGGGTGTGTTTAAGCCAGTATAAGTGTCTTCCAAATGAGCGGTAATCAGTGGATGCAGGTTCGTTGGGGAGAATTCAAACTGGTAGCTACGGGCTTGGGTATTGGTTAGGCGCAGCAACAGGGTATCAGAGGCAGGGAACACGTTTCGCCTTTCTACAGAGATGGATTTGTTTCCCCTGAATAATGCAAGGCTTTCGCCGATATTAGGCATTTTTGCAGCATCGTTATAATCTAAACCGTTGTTATATCCTTCGCTAAATTCGGCGAGTACCCCATCTGCCATAATCGTGGTGCTATCAATGTTGAGCAAGTGTAAATTTGTTCGCAAAGAGAAACCCTTTTGCCCGCTCTCGCCAAGCGGGCGGAAAATAGCGGGGTTACCGGTGCGCCATTTATCCATTTCTGTAAATGATATGGTGGCCGAAGGCGCAGAAGCCTGTACAAAAAAAGCCTGGCCGGATTGAATGATGCTGTCCTGTTTACCTACGGGGCTGGGTGGTGTAGCGATCCAGTTTCCACCCGCAACAACACTGTAAGTAAGGGCAATGTAGCCGCCATGCTGTGCATTCAGGTTGGGATCATAGGTGTAAAAAATGCCGTTGTTGATACCGGGAGTTGAAGCTACCATGCGGGATCCATACACAGGTGAAGCGTATGGATTGCCCACCAGAAAATAGCCGCCGGGCGTTAAACCGCTAAAAGTGAAAGCCTGATTTTTTATTAAAAGTTTGCCGGTATCCCTCAGCACAGTTACATTGGCAAACGGTGGGTTAAAAAGATTGCTTGTACTTCTATCACCCCTCACAAAAATAAAAAAGCCCCTATTATCTGCTGCACCCGAGGTTCCGGAGATGAGTTGTGTCCTGGTATTGCTAACGGCTTCCAGTAATTGCGTGGCAGGATTAAATGTTTTTAAAGAACTGTTATTATACGGCGATGGATCTAACCCATTCACTGCGGGAGCCGGATTTTTTCCGGTTATAAACGCGCCGCTTTGACTGGTAGCGAATCCGCGGTTTTGCCAGGAATTAAAAATAGAGCCCGTTGCCGCATCTGCTGTAACAGGTGCAGTAATCAATCGCCAGGAACGTTTAGCCGGGTAATATCTTTCAATTACAAACCGGCCATTGGTACCATAATTTATTTTTACGCCGGACACATTGGGCAGCGTGCCTACCCGGGCAGTTTTGGTAGCGCCGGATACCAGGGTAATATAATTTTCTCCCAGGGATAATGCTGTTGCCGGTGTACTAATCAGGTTGCTGATCTGGATAGAATCGGCAATGCTGGCATTGCCCGCCAGCGTCTTTACTCCGGCATTGTCCAGCAGTAAATTATTATATGGCAAGCCAGCAAAAGACTGGTTGCCACCATTTAAAAATACCGTGCCATCATTGTGGGCAAAGCTGGATGTTCCGGTCTTTATCAGGTCTCCGGTTACAGTCAGTACGCCTGGCGGGGCAGTCTTAATACCGGCGCTGCCTGAAATTACCAGGTGCTGGTAAGGGATCGTGTTGGTGATTACCTGGTTGCCGCTGACCTGCGGCGGGTTGGATCTTGAATAATTGATGGTGCTTCCGGGCTGTAAAATAATAGTCTCAATATTATCCCTGATAGAGGGCGAGTTTAACCCGGATAGCGCACCATTGAAGCCAAGGGCGTTGCCGCATTTAAAAACGGCGCCACTTTCAACCGTTACAGTTTGAACGCCGGAAGGACCAATGATGGCATTGTCATTCATCTCAAACACGCTGCCGGTTTTTACAGTAAATGTACCGTTCGTGCCCAGGGTAATATTGCCGTTTGAGTTGCCTGTGTACAAACCAGTCGTTTCAATATTTTTATAGGTTTCGCTGCGGATGGTTTGCCCGCTACTACTGTTGCAATCAAATTGTACCACGCCCCCGGTAAGGTTGTATGTACCGCCCATATGCGGTTGTGGATTGCTGGTGCCTCTTAAAATTAACCGTCCATCATCCATAGACAGGCTGGTAAGCAAATCTCCAAACACATGGATGCCTGCATCCACGGTGGTATTGCCTTTTATAAAAACAGTTCCTGCCGGGCTGCAGGCGTTGGCCAGCGTTTTTATCCCTCCCCCGGAAAAAACGATATTACTATAATCATCTCTTTTATTGATCAGTTGATTTCCCGCGAGTGCATATTCAACAGTACTGCCAGGCATTAATGTGGTTGTAAGACCTGGTATGGCCCCATTGGCACCGGTAAAATTGTCTTTGTCGCGGTTGATGAATGTGCCGCTAACGGTTATAGAACCGCCATTGTCTAACACCTGGCTTTCGCCTCCATTGTCGAAGACAGCATTTGAAGCAACAGATAAATTACCAGATAAGTTCAGGTTGTTGGTGCCATTCAGCGCCAATGTTCTTGTGTCGCCTACAGTCACATTGTGTAAACTGATATTGGCTGGAATTGTTACTGTACTGCCTGTTGTGCCTCTTACTGTGAAGTCGGCTGTTGCATTGCCGGCAAGCGCACCGCTACCAACCACCAGGTCCGCCCCGTCCAGGTCCAACAAAGCTCCGGCACCAATGGTGAATGTACCGGCAGATAATTGCAGGCTACCTGTAACTGTTCCGGTAACGGGCAACACAATACCTCCACTGTTGTTACAGATCACCGTAAACGGCCCGTTTGCCAGGGGCCATTCTTTTGTTGTTACCGTTTTAGTGGAAGCACCCGAATATTTGAGGCTGCCGGCGGGTCCGTAGGCTATTTTTCCACTGCCGGTTAACGTAATGGCAGCGGCAGGGAAATAATCCAGTTCCCCACCAATGGTAAGCGTTACCCCATTATCCACAACCAGGTTGCCTGCCACCAAACTGATACTATTCAGTAACTGATTACGGCTTATTTGTAAGGTGCCTCCGTTTATTACTACGTTGCTTGCCGGGGGAATGGTGTTGCCAACCACCCTGTCCAACTGGAGTATGCCGCCGCTTGCCGAAACATAGGTTGTGCCAGTATATGTATTTGCACCAGTTAAGGTAAGCGTGCCGGCTCCTTGTTTCGTGAGTGAACCCGCACCTGCTTTATCGGAGATAATACCGCTAATAGTTAAGGCGGCCGAGGCTACATTGATGGCTGTACCAGGCGCTGACCCCAATTGAACCGGGTGTGCAATGGTAAATGTGCCGTCCGTACGCAACACGCCACCATCAATGCTGATTACATTTGCCGCGTTACCAAAACTTCCATTGTCAGCGAAACGAACTTCGCCGCCATTTAGGTTTACAGGGCCGGAGAAAGTATTGCCCGTATTGGTAATATTAAACAAGCCCGTGCCATTGCTGTTGGCAGAAAAAGTGACACCTCCAGACGAAGTATTTGAAATGATGCCACCAAATGCTACTGTGCCTGCATTTCCCAACGTGAGGGTACGATTGACGGTACCGAGAGAAATGTTATCGCTGAAAGTGATATTGGCGGCACCTGCAGCGGGTGCAGCAATTTCTCCAAACTGTAAATTGCCACCTATTGTTATGCCGCCGGGGTATTTTCCCGACAGATTCATATTACCTGTAGAACAGAGTATTCCCCCGTTTAAATTGAGTGTATTGCCTCCCATTGCATTGATACCATCTACCACCATTTGGCCAGCTGTAAGGGTAAATCCTCCATTGTAACCGCTGCCACCTCCAAACACCAACACGCCCGTGCCTGTTTTGTTAAACCCTGTTCCGGCTGCACTTGAAATGTCCTGGTTCATATTCAATACGACTCCGGCGCCCACTGTAATTGGCACAACAGCGCCGCCGGTGGCTAAGGTTCCGATGTTCGTCCAGGCGGAAACGTTGGCGTTGGCATTGATACCCGCAACGGTGATACTGGCGCCAGCGACTGTAGCAGGATTATTAAAATAAATGATCGCACCTCCTGTAGTATTTAAGGGAGCAGTGTAAGGGCCAATTGGTGATGTGCTCCAGGCATTTCCGTTCAGGGCGCCGGAAGCGCCAAAATAATTATTTGTCTGCCCGTTACTGGTAAGACATAATAGAATTGCAAATGCAGGGAAGAAAAAGTATGCTTTCATAACTACCTAATTTTCACCGGAACAGACATACGATTGCCACGTAAAAAAAAGTGCATTTTTTTTACAAAGACGTACATCGGAAATTAATTATGGGATAGAAGGTAAAGCCACCGGGACAGACAATGCAGGGCCACTGGTTTGTTGAGAGGATAGTTGGATGAATGTTGACGGATGAATATAAAAATATAAAATATTTTGAATAAAGCAAATAAAATATAAATATTTTTTATTCTTAATTTCACGACAGGTTCGTTTAAGCAAACGAATCACATAGACACACTTTCCGAAATGTTCAACTCGAAAGAAGGACCGAAGCGCTTTATTTTTTTGTGATTTTTTATGCCCCGAAACACCGGCTGCGTCCTTTCAACAATGCATACGCTTCAAACGGCCTCGAATAAAAAGTGCTAGAAATTTTCAGCACAAGCCGTTAAGCAATCAAGGCTGTTTGAGCACGCATGCTCTACAAAATAGTATACTCTTCAAGCGAGTTCCTTGATTGTAGGATTGTGTTGAAAATTTCAGCCTTTTTATTCGCAGCCTTGATTTTT
>JBBQWL010000077.1:0-11312 GCA_038210625.1 Chitinophagales bacterium
CTGCCACATACCGGCGAAAAAAGAGAGGCACCGGAGGCAGGTGAAATATTTGTGCAAAAAGATTTACTGGAAACACTCACCAAATTAGTGGAGGCAGAACAGCAGGCACTAAAAAAAGGAAAGAGCCGTAAAGAAGCCATCATGGCGGCATACGACCGTTTTTACAAGGGTGATATTGCACAGGAATTTGTTCGTGGTTGCCAGGAGCAAGGTGGACTGATTACGATGAAAGATCTTGCCAGTTGGAAGCCCGTTGAAGAGGAACCGATGCAGGTAAATTACAAAGGCATAGATGTATATAAACTGCAACAATGGACACAAGGTCCGGCCTTGTTGCAAAGCCTGAACATACTGGAGAATTTCGATTTAAAAAGCATGGGCTACAACAGTGCACGCTACATACATACGCTGTATCAAACAATGAACCTTGCCTTTGCTGACAGAGATTTTTATTATGGCGATCCTGCCTTTTCACCCAAGGGTCCCATGCAGGGCTTGTTGAGTAAAGCTTACGCCAAACAAAGAGCCGGCAGCATTTCATTTGAAAGTAATAACCCAAATGCTGGTCCCGGTGATCCATATCCTTTTGAGGGAAAAACAAATCCTTATATAGATCTTTTAAAGAAAAGAGGTTTTTCATCTGATACCAGTAATAATAAAAAAGCAGGTTTTGTGCCTGCACATGATGTAAGAGGTGTGGCACAAGTCTCCCCACAGACTGGCGATTTGGATACCGCTTATATGGAACGTTTATGGGCCGGAACAACCTCTGTTGAAGCAGCAGATGCAGAGGGCTGGGTTGTTTCCATCACGCCTTC
Source organism: Chitinophagales bacterium (assembly GCA_038210625.1). Classification (GTDB taxonomy): domain Bacteria; phylum Bacteroidota; class Bacteroidia; order Chitinophagales; family Chitinophagaceae; genus Ferruginibacter. The sequence continues at coordinate 819 of JBBQWL010000077.1, forward strand.
AGGTGGCTGGCTGCCTGCTTGTATTGCAGGAAATACAGGTGTAGGCATGAGCCAGCGCCTGCAGAGTTTTGTATTGGATTCCACGCTCAATCCATTTAATGTGATAGAGCCGGGCAAAAGACCAAGGGTTACTTTAACACCTACACTTGCATTGAAAGATGGCAAACCATTTTTAGCATTCGGCGTACAGGGAGGCGATACGCAGGACCAAAACCTGTTGCAGTTTTTTTTAAACATAACTGAGTTTGGCATGAATGTGCAGGAAGCCTGTGAAGCTGCCAATATCAACACCAATCAATTGTGGCTATCATTAGGCGGTAGTAAAACCGAAGACAGGCAACCAAGACCGGGCAATTTATTATTGCATGATAACACACCAGAATGGGTTCGCAAAGAATTGCGAAAAATGGGCTACACGCTTTCGTTTGATGACCGCACGAGTGGCCCCATCAATGCCATTTGGTTTGATTGGAAACATGGAAGTTTTTGGGGAGGCAGCAGCAATCACGGCGAAGATTATGGTATTGGTTGGTAAAAATTATTGTCGCATTACTTGAATGTGAATATTGAAAATACTTGTTTTAAAAATTAAACTAAGCCTTAGGGATAGGTATTTTGTTCACATACGAAAGTTGGTTATGGCCTTGTATAAAAAGTGCTAGAAATTTTCCACATTAGCCGTTAAGAAATCAATACTGTTTGAGCCTGCATAACCTATAAATTATTTAAACCCTGCGGCGTCACGATAGCTATCAAGATCCTTGATTTTATCCGCCGCGGCGGATTGATCTTTTTTGTTACTTTTTTTATCAAAAAAGTAAATAGAGTTTAACATGATATCGACAATGCTTTGCGAAATAAACGACTAATCCTATGAATTTAAAAGCTTCTGTTTGTTTACTTTTTATAATCTTTCAATTTATGGAAATTCCACCCAGAAAATTATTGGTATTTGGAAACGGTGACTGCAGCATGCTACTTAAACAGGTAGAGATTTTTTCAAAATCGAAAGATGCAATGAACGAACGGGATATCGTTATTGAACAGTTTTGCCACAATGAGAAAAATAAAAATAAATTCAACAGCTGCAATATTCCTTCTGACAGTAGTTTTACGCTGCTGCTAATTGGCAGAGATGGTGGAGAAAAATTCCGATCATATAAACTGGTAAGTGCAAAAGCTATTTTTGATATGGTAGACGCTATGCCAATGCGGATACAAGAAATGAAAATCAACAGCAAACATTAATTGTTTTTATGTTGATCTAGTAGCGTAAGTAAATAAGCTTTCTTCATGAGACAACCTACTTTGCGGTGTGTTTACCCACTACTAATAACTGTAAATTATTGCAGTAGCAAACAAACTCATTTCTATTAACAGAGAAATACAAAAAGCATTTCCAGGCATTATGGGCAAAAAAAATACCGCAGTTATTAATACCGCGGCATTGTCTATTATGAGTATTTCTATTTGAATGAGAAACGAATTACCCCGTTTTTCTTTTCATCAGATTCCATTCTTACTTCATACACCTCGCCATCACAATACACTTTCATCAAAGCTGTATTGGGAGGAATGCTTCCAAGATTATCGGCATACATCACCAGTTCGTTGCTGGCATTTTTGATGGCCTTTAAATTGATGGTTATTGCTTTTTCTGTAAGCTTTTGTTTACTGCTGATAACATTACCATTAAAATAAACGGTTACTTCATCGCCGTCTACTTCGCCATTATCATACAACTCAATTTTTATGTCAGCCGATTTTATATCAATGTTTTTCATCACCACGTTCTTCCGGTTGCCGGTGGTAGTTTCATATTTAGGATCATATTTCTCCGGCATTAAAGTAGCAATCATCAAATTATTTCCACTCAGGTAGGTATTGGCCGCTTTTTTTATATCAGCCGTTGTTAGCTTTTCAACATATTTTTCATAGTTCACAAAACGATCAATGTCTTCACCTTCTACTTTACTGCTGATAATATTTCCAGCCCATGCCGCATTACTTTTTATCGTTTCCTTATGCGCTTCCAGCCATTGCTTTTTAACTTTAGAAAGGTAGCTTTCTTCAATTCCATTTTTACGGATTTTAGCAATTTCAATTTGCAAAGCCTGCGTAAGTGTATCTACTTTTTCAGGGCCACAAGGCAACTGTGCTATAAAGGAGTAAGCGTTGTAAGGAACTTTCTCTAAGCCTCCATAAATACCACCACCATAAATACCCTGCACTTTTTCACGCAGCTCTTCAATAATGCGGATGTTCAGCACTTCGGTTAATGCTTTTGCTTTTAATGCTTCATCTTCGCTGAAAGGTGTTGCTCCTGCAAACACCGCAAGAATCAAGCTCTTTTCCTCTTTTCCTTTATAGGTATTTAAATCTATTTTTCCTTTTGCTGTACGAACCTTGTTATCGGTATACGTGAATTTTCTACCAGTAGAAGGAAGCGATGCAACGTACTTTTCAATCAGGGGAATTAGTTTCTGTTCATCAATATTCCCAACAAAGGCAAACTGCATTCCGCTTACGTCGCCCATATGCTCTTTATAAATTTCCATGGCCCTGTCTAATTGTACCTGATCAAAATATGCTGCATGCGGAACAGCCACCGGTGCCAAAGGGTTATTGTTAAACATGGTTTTATAAAAGGTATCTACAAAGGCTGCCTGCGGATTAGAGCTCAACATTGCCAATTGCGATTTATTTTTTTGAATAAACGAATTGAATAAGGCTGTATCTTTTCGTGGAGCCGTTACATGCAGGTATAAAAGCTGCAACATCGTTTCTACATCTTTTACAGAACTGCTGCCGCTAAAGCCATCCTTTGTGCCGGAGAAGATATCATTTGCCGAGGCTGTTTTACCCGCCAGAGATTTTCTTAAATCTGTAGGAGAGAAATCTCCAAACCCCATAGTAGCGGCTATTTGCGTTGCATATTCTGCATTGTATTTATCCTTTAAACCATAAGCATTTTTACCGGCAAAGCGGGCGGCCGACATTATGATTTCATCATTTTTAAAATCTGTCTTCTTCAATGTAACGGTAACGCCGTTTGACAATTTTAATGTGGTAGTACCTAATTTGGCATCCGCAATTTTACTTACAACTTTACCTGCCTTGGGTTCTTTACTCAACAAGTTAGTGGCAACTGCTTTTTCTTCATACGCTTTTACGTCCGCCTTTTCAGCAGCTGCCAGCGTTTGCATCAGTTGCATACTGTCGGGCAAAATCATTTTATCGGTTCCTTCCGGCCCCATTACGGCAACCAGTTTGTTTTTATCACCTTTTATTACATCCAGCACGGCATTGATATCTTCAAGAGTAATGGTAGGTAGTTGTTTTTTTGTCAATTCATATTCTACCGCTATGCCGGGCATGGCTTCGTGTTCCAGAAAATTTCGCACCATTTCTCCTATCAGGTCTCCCGATTCAGTTTTATCCCTGTCATTATAGGATTTTTCCATTCTGCTCAGATAACTTTTTTTAGCTCTATCCAATTCTGCCTGTGTAAAGCCAAAGCGTTTGACCCGTTCTACTTCTGTCATCAAAGCAGTGAGTGCCGTTGTTGGGTTATTGGTGCCGGATCCTGCTGCCAATGAAAAGGCATCATATCCTCTTGCATAGGAACCAAAATTTCCATAAGCATACAGATAAGGAGGATTTTCTTTTTGAGTAAGTTCCTGTAAACGTTGGTTAAAGATGGCAGAAAACAAAGACCGGATCAGATCATTTTTATAATCAGTATCTGTTATAAGATCCTGTTTTACAAAAGTTGGATATTGCACACTCACCTGGTAACCGGTAGCTTCCTTATCGGTTACTACTAACGCATCCGAACTGGTATAGGCCGGTACTGCTGCGTATTTTCTTTCCCTGATCGTTTCAGGATTTTTTAATCCGGCAAAATGTTTTTTAATCAAGGCTTCCGCTTTCTCAACGGTTATATCACCAACTACCATTACTGCCATTAAATTTGGACGGTACCAGTCTTTGTAAAATCTTTTTATCTCATCATACGGAAACCCTTTTATGATACTGTCAATACCAATGGGTAAACGATTGGCATATAAAGAACCCTTGAAAAGTTTGGGATATAGTTTTCTAAACATGCGGTCGTTGGCTCCTTTTCCAAGACGGCTTTCTTCTAAAATAATAGGACGTTCCCCGTCGATGTCATCATTGTTGTAGGTTACATTGTGTGCCCAGTCTTCCAGTACCTGAAATCCTTTTTCAAGATTTTCCGGTTTGCTGGTAGGGATGGGTAAAATGTATACCGTTTCATCAAAACTGGTATAGGCATTTAAATCGCTTCCAAAGCCAACACCAATATCCTGCAAAAAGGATACAATGTCATTCTTTTTAAAATTCTTTGTACCGTTAAAAGCCATGTGCTCCGCCATGTGCGCCAGTCCTTGCTGGTCGTCATCTTCGTTGATTGCACCAGCATTCAGCGCCAATCGCAGCTCCACTTTATTCTCAGGTTTTTTGTTGGGTAAAATGTAGTAAGTAAGACCGTTGTCTAATTTCCCTTTTACTACTTTCGAATTAAGGGGAAGTACCGTTTGGGCATCTACTATTGTGCAATTGAAAAAAGCCAATATTGCAAAAAGGCTAAACAGAAAATTTCTACTCTTCATGTGTATAATTTTTATTGTGTTCAAACCTACACCAAAGGCTTTTTAAAACCTAACCATTGATACAATTTCACAAAATTATATATCAAAACCAGCGGCTTCATTGTCGGGGTGCTATATCGAAAATAAAAATTAAGAAAAGGAAAACAATTAATCCGGGTACCGACAAAGGAAGCTGCTTCACATTATTTTTTTAAAATATTGTGCAATCTGCCTCCCTTTAAAAAGGAAAAATTCATTTAGGATGATATATTCCTGTTTTAATAATTACAAATGGAGGCATTCACCAGGCGCTTTACGCTGTTTGCTGTGTACCCGTTACCAATACCTGCGGAATCTGATTGACAAAAGCTACCTGATTCGCTTCAAATCCAGGTCCTGAAAATCAAAGCTAAAATCAGTTAAGGGAGATATGGCCTCAATAGTAAAACCGGATGTCTTTCCGTTTTTATCGACGGTGAACATGACATAAGCGTCTGCATCAAGGCTTCTGTCTGTCCATTTAACGATAAAGGTATTTGCCTTATATGGAAAAAGCTTTCCGCTTAACCGGGGGCTCCTAACGGCAGCAAACCAAAGCCCGTCATTCTTTGTAGTTATTTCTACGTTTCCAAACCAATTATCCTGATAGGTTCCGGTAACTAAACTATCCGGCATGCTTATTTTATTATGCTTCAATTGTTCAGCAACATCGGCCTCCACTGATCTTTTGATACTATCTGCTTCATTATTATCGGCAATATATCTGGCCTTGTATTTTTTAAGCCAGCCTCTGTTGGGATAGCCCAGGTAACTGTCCAGGATGGTGTTGGTAATGGTTCTAAATGCAGCACCCTGTTGTTGATTGGTAAGCACAATGATGCCAAGCTTTAGTTCGGGCAATAAGGTGATCTGCGTTACCGTTCCTGCAAGGCCACCTGTATGGGTTACCTGTTTGTATCCTTTTACATCAGAGAGAAACCAGCCAAGTCCGTAGCCGGAAAAGTGTGTATTATAAGGCCCGGCAGCCTTAACAGGAATAATAGTTTGCAGTTGCCACATCTCATCGTGATTTTTTTTACTGAACAGTTTTTTACCATTGCCATATTCACCATCATTCATTTGCATTATGAGCCATTTACTTAAGTCGGTGATATTGCTAATTATCCCCCCGGCAGCATTTACAGCGGGGTTCCAGTCGTGTGGTATCTGTATCACTTTGCCATCGGCAGGCGCATGAGGCGCTATCATATTTGCACCGGCCCCTACCCTGTTGTAAGATGACTTACTGGTAGTAAATCCCAGTGGCTTCATTATTTTTTGTTCTATAAAATCTTCCCAACTAATACCACTTACTTTTTCTACGATCTGCCCGGCAACCATAAACATGTTGTTATCATAATCGTATTGACTTCTAAAACTGCTTACCGGTTTCAGGTAGCGGATATTATGGATCATTTCCTCCTGGGTCATATTTCCGCCCTCGGGCCAAAACATCAGGTCGCCGGCACCTAGCCCAAGTCCGCTGCGGTGTGTGAGCAAATCCCTGATGGTGAATTCCCGGGTAACCCAGGCGTCGTACATCATAAAACCAGGCACATAATCGGTTACCTTATCATCCCACTTTAGTTTGCCTTCATCTGCAAGCATGGCAAGGGCAGCACTCGTGAATGCCTTGCTGTTGCTGGCTATGCCAAACAGTGTGTTCTCATCTACCGGTAATTTTTCGGCTAGTGACCTAACGCCATATCCTTTTGCAAAAACCAATTGATCATCTTTAATAATACCCACCGCAATACCCGGAACATTGAATGTACTAAGGGTGGCTTTTACCAACGAATCGATGCTGGCAGGTGCCAGTTGCCCCATTGAAATATTAAAGCTCAGGAGAATGAATGCGATGGGAAATATTTTTTTCATGCCTGTTTTTTTAGAAAATTAATGTTGGAATTGATAATATATTTTCGGTAACGTAAGATAAGTTATTTGGCATTAGTAAACCTGCTAATAGTTTGTAAGGTGCATTTAAAATTATCGCAGTATATGCTGTTTATTTTTTTGCTGTTACGTAGTTCAGAAGTTTTTTTCTTTGCTAGGTAGAACGGTTGTGCAGCTCATCAGGCGCCAGAAATAATGAGCGGACGGTATCAACTAATTGTAATCCACATTTGCTTATTTTTATACAATAAACCTATTACCATGACCAGCAGCATACAGCAGCACAATAACCAGTGGCCATTATTGAAAAAAGTTTTCTTTCGTTTTTTTTGCATCTACTTTGTTTTGTACAATGCCCCCTGGGACTGGCTTGCTGATATTCCCGGCATGAGTTACTTATTAGGCTTCTACCACGATTTTATGGAATGGGGAGTAATTACAGCCAACAGACATTTTTTCCAGGTGTTCAATGTAAAAGAAGTGCAACAGGTTAATAACGGCAGCGGTGACACTTCTTTTGACTGGGCAGCCAATTACTTAATGCTTTCCCTTGCTGTAACAGGTACTTTAATATGGTCTGTTATTGACCGCAAACGAGAGGGCTACCGGCAGCTAAATTTTTTGCTGTGTCTTTTGCTAAGGTACACGCTGGCAATTACTGCATTTTCTTATGGTATTCAAAAAGTGTTTGCGCTGCAAATGTCGTTTCCATTACTGAGCCAGCTTGCAACACCGCTTGGCGACTTTTTGCCGATGCGTTTTTCCTGGCTGTTTATTGGTTACTCCACGCCCTACGAAGTATTCTCTGGTGTGATGGAAGTGTTTGCAGCCCTGCTGTTGTTGTACAGGCGAACGGCTACCATGGGCACATTGGTGGCTACAGCAGTCTTTTTGAATGTGATGATGTTGAACCTTTGCTACGACATACCGGTTAAACTGTATTCAATGAACCTGGTGCTGATGTGCCTTTACTTGCTGGTAAACGAATCAGAACGCATCCTTTGCTTTTTTGTGTTGAACAGGCCGGCAGGTATGTGTGCCGTTTACCATTATCCGCTTACAAAAAAATGGATGCGGATAACAAGGGTAATATTTAAGATCGGAATTTTTATTATGATGGGGCAATCATTCTATGGCGCAGTCCAATACTCCAGAGAAGTTGCATCGGCTAAAGAAGATAAAATTTTTAAAACCGGTGTGTATGATGTAGTGAAATATGTGGTAAATAAAGATACGATTGCTGCCCTGGTGACGGACACGATTCGGTGGCAGAATTTAATCTTTGAGAAGAATGGTTTGGGCAGCATTCAAACAAACGATAGCGGCTTTAGGCGGCGCTATGGCCGGGGCTATTTTTCCTTTGCGGTTGATACATTGCAGCCAATTGTAAATTTTAAAAAAACCAGGCAGGACAGTGTTAACCTTTTCAGTTTTCATTACCTGCAGCCCGACAGTAATACCATTCAGCTCCGTGGATTGAAAAACAATGATTCGTTGTTTATAGAATTAAGAAGAAGCAACCGACATTTTCAACTGGCAGAAAAACAATTTCACTGGTTAAGCGAAGCTAATCGCTAAAGGGTAGACTCCCTTACGCAAAAGATCACCTACGCCTCGACTCGTGTCTCCACAAAACACGGATGGTAATAACTGATTCCCCGGAGTGATGGTAGATGATTACGCCGGCTTTCATTCATCAATAGTTAACTTTGCAACAAAAAAAATTACTATGGAAAAAGCAATACTGGCCGGAGGCTGTTTTTGGGGAGTGGAAGAACTTATACGAAAATTGCCCGGCGTTCATTCAACCGTTGTGGGTTACACAGGCGGCGATGTACCTAACGCAACCTATCGCAACCATGGCACACATGCAGAGGGTATCGAAATACAATTTGATTCTTCGGTATTATCTTACCGCAGTTTGCTGGAATTCTTTTTTCAGATACATGACCCCACTACGCTTAACAGGCAGGGTAATGATCGTGGCTTATCTTATCGCTCCGCTATTTTTTATTTGGATGAAGGGCAAAAAGCAACAGCTAATACATTGATTAGTGAAATAAATGCCTCAGGTAAATTACCCGGACCGGTTGTTACAGCAGTAGTACCCGCCACTGATTTTTGGAATGCGGAAGAAGAACACCAGAATTACCTGCAGAAAAATCCTTATGGATATACCTGTCATTATATTCGTCCTGAGTGGAAGTTTAGTTAGTAGTGTTAATGCAATGCTAATGCTACATACAAGGCGCAGCAACCACCTGCGCCTTGTGTAAACAAGAAATGTTTGCAGGTGGCAAATCAATTTATTCTGAAAACTTTCATTTTGTTAAGCATTGTGTTAAATAGTGGGCATTGTAATTACCAGAGCTGGATGCATGTGGGCTAAACTTTTTTGATAACCTACTGCTGTGCTGTTTGGCGCAACGGCATCGGCTTTATGCATTAAATATGTAAGATATTTTGCTGAGCATTGTTTTGATGATGAAAAAAGTTGTAGCGAAAAAAAAGATTCCGTATCTGTAAATTGTAAAAGCCGAATTATACCAGCTGACCGACTAATTTTATCTCCGTATTTTTGTACGCAATGTTTTTTTAAATCTTACAACAAAAAATGCCACACAGGTAAGTGGTCTCAGATGCTTACTTCTTTTAGGTTCCGCCCCTCATTTTTACTGTAGGGTGAAAGTGGATAAAAATAATAAAAACAGACCATGTCAATTCAAACTTGTATTGAAGAATCTATCACAGTAAAATATTTTTCTAAAGGGGAACTCATTTACAAGGAAGGCTTACTTGCCAGATATTATTACGAAGTAAAAACTGGTGAGGTAAAGATTGTAAACTGCAATGATAATGGCAAAGACTTTATCCAGGCTGTTTATAAAACCAATGAATCTTTTGGTTTGCCGCTACTTTTCTCTGATAAAACTTACCCTGCTGCTGCAGTTGCACATACCAATTGTGAAGTTTTTATTGTACCCAAAAAACAGTTTCTTACTTTACTGGAAACCAATTACGACTTTCATTTTAGTATAACAAAAATGTTGAGTGAGCAGTTGTTATTTAAAACCATCATGTTGCAGGAAGTTGCCAATGAAAAAGCTGAACATTGTTTGCTAACGCTTATATACTATTTGACAGAGCAAACTAAAGCTACTAACAACACGTTGCATATTACCAAACAACAATTAGCAAACATGACCGGTTTAAGGGTAGAAACTGTTATACGCACTATGAAAAATATTGAAGACAAAGGATTGATCAAGACAAGCAGAGGCAATATAGTTCGCAATCTTCCAAATAAAAATTTTTAACCTCCTTAGTAACTCCGGTTTTATTGAAGAGAGATTTGTTGTCCAAATAAATCACCTATCTTAAAAAGTCAGCATTTTAAGATAGTACAGTTGATTCTAGTTGTTTAAAAAACCGCCAACTCACCCGATAATTTCATTGCATCTTTAGTTACCAATTAAGGAAATTATTGTATTATTTTTCTTGTATGACATACATCATGAAGCAGTTTTTATATGCAGTATAAATTTGTATTCTAAATTTATTTATCATGAAAGTAATATCAGCAGAGAAGTATTCTACACTGCAGCAAGCACATTATCACCAACACCAAAGTATAGTAGTTATTATAAAAAAATGGATTGACGAGCAGGAACCTACCTGGGAGTATTATCGATTTGGCATTGCAGCTACCGGAATATTTATACAGGTTTCTTTTGCAGCGGCTATGGTAGGTATTCTTGGTATGGCGGGAGCTTCTCCCTGGATATATGGAATTGGGATTGCACTTGCATTTATGGCAAATAGTATTGCCTTTGCAAATTCCCGCATGCGTATAGAATTAGCCTTATTTGTGGTAAGCATTGGAGTTAATCTGTCTTTGATATTGTTATATGGCTTACCATTATTATTAAATTAATGTTGAAGA
>JBBQWL010000078.1:0-11142 GCA_038210625.1 Chitinophagales bacterium
ATAAGGTTGATTGCCATTTTTCTGCCATTATCTTGCTTTATAAATATCTTCGCTACCAACTCTTACCATTAACTCAAAAAAATAAAACACATGTTTCCTTCTATCAACCCCACTACTACTGCAGCCTGGCAGGCATTACAACAGCATTATACCGAAATGAAACCGGTACAAATGAAGGAGTTATTTGCTGCAGATGCGGAGCGTTTCAATCATTTTTCTTTGTGCGCCGGGGATATCATTTTTGACTACTCAAAAAATATTATTACCGCAAAAACGATGTCGCTTTTAGTGCAGCTTGCAAATGAGTGTCAACTGCCGGCGGCCATCCAATCTTTTGTTAGTGGTGAAAAAATTAACGTTACCGAAAACAGGGCAGTACTGCATACCGCCCTCAGGAATTTTAGTGGCAAGCCCGTTTTATTTGAAGGCACGGATGTAATGCCGGAGATAAAGGCCGTACTAAAACAAATGCAGCAATTCTGCGACAGCGTTCACAGCGGAGCAAAAAAAGGCTATACCGGCAAGCCATTCAAATACATTGTAAACATCGGCATCGGCGGCAGCGACCTTGGCCCGGTAATGGTGACCGAAGCTTTAAAATCATATTGGGTAGATGGCATTCAAACGTATTTTGTGAGTAATGTAGATGGCAGTGATATTGCCGAAACACTTAAAAAAATAACTGCGGATGAAACTATTTTTTTGGTGGCATCTAAAACTTTTACCACGCAGGAAACCATGACCAATGCACATACAGCAAGATCCTGGTTTTTACAACATGCCAAAGAGGAAGCACATATTGCCCAACATTTTGTGGCATTAAGTACCAATGAAAAAGCAGTGGCCCAATTTGGTATTGCGCCAGAAAATATGTTTGTATTTTGGGATTGGGTGGGTGGCAGGTACAGTTTGTGGAGTGCCATTGGTTTATCGATTGCCTTAACGGTGGGCTATGCAAATTTTGAAGCCTTACTAAAAGGCGCCCATGCCGTTGACACCCATTTAACCAACACGCCTTTAGAAAAAAATATTCCGGTGCTGATGGGTTTAATCGGTATTTGGTACGGCAATTTTTATGGCAGTTCCACAGAAGCCATTTTACCGTACGATCAATATATGCATCGTTTTTCTGCCTATTTGCAACAAGGTAATATGGAGAGCAACGGAAAGTATGTTGACAGAAACAGCAACAAAGTAACCTACTCCACCGGGCCGGTTATTTGGGGTGAACCCGGCACTAACGGTCAGCATGCATTTTACCAGTTAATACATCAGGGCACTCAATTAATTCCCTGCGATTTTATTGCTCCAGCTATTAGTCATAACCCGATTGGGGAGCATCATAAAATTTTATTGAGCAATTTTTTTGCACAAACAGAAGCCTTGATGAATGGCTCGGCAAATGAAAATCCGTACCGGGTTTTTGAAGGCAACCGCCCAACCAATTCTTTTCTGGTGAAAGAAATTACGCCCTTTACTTTGGGTGAATTAATTGCATTGTACGAACATAAAATTTTTGTTCAAGGGGTTATCTGGAACATCTATAGTTTTGATCAATGGGGTGTAGAGTTGGGCAAGGTGCTGGCCAATAAAATATTACCGGAGTTGCAGGATGATGCTGTTGTATCAACGCATGATTCATCTACTAATGCACTCATCAACAATTATAAAAAAATGAGACAGGTATAAATAAAAAGGAAAGGTTGATTGAATAGAAAAGCGTTTGCTGTAACAGGTTTTCATCAATTTACTTTTTTGAATTCGCCCCTGTTATTATTCTAAAACCATTCACTATCAATAACGCCCCTGTTGTGTGTTTTCACCAACAGGCGGAGTTTTGTAATCGAAACCTGTATCCATTTATTTAAACGGTAAAGCCATCATTCAATTCACTTCGGTCGTTGGTTAAAGGATACAACGACGGCTTACGGGACAGCAGGTTTCTTTTATTAACCGACCTGCAAATAACAACAAGGAAAATTTATGCTGTAATACCAGCGGTAAATAAATTGTAAGCTTAGTAACAGGTTGACACCGGCCGGAGCCGATAGCTATCGGCTCCGGCGCCTGAATGAACGAGACAAGGATCTGTAGAAAATCAATAAACAAGCTATTTATTTTTTTATAACTACCAGCCTTGTAAGTTTTTTATTTCCTTTTTGAAGAAGCATGGTATACACCCCATTTTGAAGATTGCCTGTTGAAATAATTTGATTATTTATTTGTGTAAGCAATTGCTGTTTTATCATCCGTCCGCCAGCGTCAAACAATTGCAGCGTACCGCCGGTAAAAGCTGCAGCATATACAATCGTAAAACGTCCTTTTGCAGGATTAGGATATACATTAGCCTGCACCAAATCATTATCAACCTGCTTATTTATGCTGTAGGGTAAAGCCCGGGCGGAACCTACGGTGGACACCAATTGAGGCCTGTTACTTGTATTTTCTTTCGATCTGAAAACAATCCGGTTGCTGTTGTCAAATGTTGCATTTTTTATTACCAGCGAAACACTGGTGGCACCTGCTGTTTTAAGCGCATTAATATGCGAAGTGATATCCAACTCATAATAGGCATTGGCTGTACTGTTAACAGCAACAGTTGCCAGCACAGTGGTTTGTGGAGCAGGCTTGTTGGCATAAGTGATGATATTTTCATCCCAGTTTTGCGATGATACATTAAACAGCTGTGCAGTAATACTGGTTGAATTGCTGTTACCCAACTTGGCATACAACCTCAGTTTTACCGAAGAATTATTTGCTGGTAATGATGAAATATCAAAGCGAAGGTAGCTGTCATAATTATAGTCCGGGTTTCCGGTATTGGTCGTTACCATTTCCACATCGCTTCCATAATTTGTATTTGAATAGATGCCGCCACGCACCTGTGCATCTGCAACGGGCGACAGGGTAATATTGGTGGATTTAGAAAAATTAGCCGTGTAAGCAGCATTATCGGATGCTGTAACAATGGTTTGTGTTTGTGCGCCTTCATTGGACCAATTGATAAAATTGTAGCTGTTTGTCTGGAATGTTTGTGGAGATTGTGTGCCGATTGTTCTCAGCATACCTACCACGCTCAATACGTTGAGTGGTGCAGTAAACGGTTGCCCATCCAGGGTAACCTGCATGCCCTGTGGACTAGTGTTGAGCATAAAATTAGACAACCTTGGGTTGATATCTGTATAAGCTGTATCTACCGCACCTTGCGCATCTGTAACTACCAGATACAATCTGTAAAAAACGTTGGTAGCTGTTTCTCCTGTATTGGAAATGTTGAACGATCCACTCTTTACAGCGCTGGGTGCAGATGGACCCGGATGTGTATGGGTGGCATGATGAAACACAACGAACCATTTAAAGCTGGAAGCAGCAAGTGTTCCATCTTCCGGATCGGTACCTGTGCCGCTAAAATTTATTGTGCTGCCAGCCTGGTACATAGCACCCGCTGTTGGTGTGGTGATGCTTGCGGAAGGTTTTTGATTTGCCTGAGTTACAGTAAGTGTGGCATCGTTACTGGTAACAGCCCCGGCTGTATTATCCACTACTACTGAATAATTGCCCGCACTGCCTGTGCTTACAGAAGAAATAATATAAGTACTGCTGGTTGCACCCGAAATAGCGACAGCATCTTTACGCCATTGATAACCAAGTGGTGCACTACCAGTAGCGGTTACACTAAACGTTGCACTGTTACCTTGCGATACGGAAATACTCTTGGGTTGGTTGGTAATTACCGGTTGTTGAGACCCGGTATAGGTAATTTTATACAAAGCGTTGCTGGCCCTGGAAAGAAAATAAAGATTGCCATCTGTACCGGTGATAATGGAGACCGGGTTACCTGCAATATTGGTTGCAAATGCCGAGCGGGTGGCAGTGCTGCCGCTGAGCGTTAACACATCTATCCAGTTGCCGCAATAATCTATGTAAAAATATTTTCCAATATAGGAGGAGGGATAATTGGTGGACAAAGGATTAAAAAATGTGCCGCCCGTAATGGCACAACCCTGCCCGCTTCCAGTACCATGAGTATAGGCATAGATTGGGTTGCTGTACGCACTATTGCTGCTGTTACCCTCGGCAGCAGGCCATCCAAAATTTTTGCCACCGATTGTGGCATCATCAACTTCTTCCCAGGTATTTTGTCCCACATCATTTACAAACAGTCGGCCCGTGCCGGGTTGAAAAGTAATGGTATACGGATTACGTAAACCATACTCCCAAACCCGTTGTTTTTGATTGCTCCCGCTGGTAAAAGGGTTACCGGCAGGTACACTGCCATCTTTGTTAATACGTAATATTTTTCCCAGATAAGTATCTAAATTTTGTGAGTTGGCGCCATTGGCATTTTCACCAACGCCAACATATAATTTTCCATCGGCTCCAAATTGCATGGTACCACCATTGTGATTGGTAGCGGTGCTGAGTGGGTCAAGATCTAATACCAGTAATTCGCTTCCATCTGCTGCCACATCGCCGTTTGCTGTAAACCTGCTAATACGGTTATTGGCACCCGATGATAAAGTATAATATAGATAAATGAAATTATTGCTGGCAAACGAAGGATCAAAAGCAATCCCGAGCAGGCCTCGTTCGCCGGAGGAATTTACACTCAGTGTAACGAAGGGCTGTGTAAGGACTACCCCGTTTTTTACAACCCTTACTTTTCCCCCCTGCTCTGTTATAAATAATCTTCCGTCTGGCGCAAAGGCCATTGCTGTGGGGCTGGTAACATTACCTACAAACACCTGACTGAAGCCGGCAGGCAGTGTTTGTGCATTTGCTGTATCCAATAAAAAAAAGCTTACAAAAAAAAGTGTCAACCTAATAACAGTAAGAATGCGTTTCTGCAGCATATCGTTAGTTTGCTTTTTTATACTGAGTAAAAAAAACAGCGGCAAGTTTGATTTCATATTATCTGTTTTAGAAGATTTGAGATACAAAAAGGAAGCCGCAATTGCAACGCACACTGTACAAGGCAGATAGAGTTACGATAAGTGAGCTCTATTAAAAATTGGGGAAAAAATATACCTGCTTTTAAGCAACAGGCAAAGCAGTATAACAGAAAAATCCTTCCATTTGATTTTATGCTGAAATTATCATGCCGTGCACTTGGGTAGTTGCGCAAGGCAACAACGACGGCTTGCCGGGAAAGCAGTTTTTTTTTACCCGACCAGCAAAAACTATACGGAAAATTTTTGCTGCAATACCAACGGTAAATAAATTGTAAGCTTAGTAACGGATAAACACCGGACAGAGTCCGGCGCCTGATTGGGGTTTGTATGATAACCCAAATCCGGCAGACGCCATGTACTTGCACTCACACAAAACATTGCAAAGAGAAGTTACTGGGAAATTGAGTTAGCCACTCTTACCCAACGGCAGTTTTCGCCAATGATATCGATAATTAATAAATCTAATGCTATTCAAAACCCTGTGTAGAATACCGACTAAATTTGAAGGATAAATAGGTAGGTAAGTATCGTATTGATGTGCATGCGTTTGGTGCTTTTCACTTTATTAATTAAAATTAATCTCCCCAACCCGGTGGAAAATTTCAGTACTTTACATCAACCTTTGAGCAATGATTTAAAGACAAAGTTCTGAGTGAGAGTCTCGCCGCAACCCCGCATTTATTTTTCTACATATGAGTATCATAAAATTATTTGTACATTTAAGGAGGCTCTTAAAAAGAAACAACTGCTAAAAATGATTATTGACATTAATAAGTTGAGGAGATTTGTTGCTGAAAATAAAACAGACAGGGCGTTACAAATGCTTACTGATGGTATAACCGGTTATCCTGATTTGCAAAATCAGTTGCTTACACTTACCGCTCAATTTACCGATACCCGTAAAAAAGAAAATATTGGTTTACTTGATAACAAAGAAGCGATGCAATTTCACTCAAAGCTAAATTTTGCAGTTCTGGAAATGATAAATGAAGTAGAACAGCAGCAGGCAGCAGGCGTAAATAAAGATGAACGCTCACCGGCACAATCCGAAATTATAAACACGGAAGCTAAAACAGTATTTATATCTTATAACCATCACGACAGTGAAACAGCCAACAAACTAAAAGAAAAACTAAGGGCAAATGGTATACAGGTAGTGATTGACAGTGAGCGGATGCAGGCCGGGGAAGATATAAAGGAATTCATTGAAAAAAGTGTACGGGAAACCGGCGTAACTATTTCGCTGGTATCGGCTACCAGTCTTTTATCAGCATGGGTTTCCATGGAATCCATCAACACATTTTATCATGAAAAAACAGCAGTAAAAAAGAAGTTTATAGCCTGTTTTATTACCGATGATTTCTTTAAAAGAAATTTTACAGATGAAGCTTTGGATCATGTTGAAAGCGAGATAAAGGAAATTCAGAACCTGGTAACAGCAAGGATGGAGAAAAACCGAAGCATAAGGGATTTGCAGAATGAACTTACCCGTATGACAGAACTGCGGAACAACATGGACGAAATAATCAGACGGCTTCGTGAAAGCCTTTGCATAGATATTAGAGATGAAAAACTGGAATCCAATTTTAGTAAAATAACAGATGCTGTTAATTCATAACTCAAACCATATTATATGATTTTTACAGAAAAAATTGAAAAGCTGTTAAGCTCTAACCACATTAAGGAAGTGATTGAAGAATTCCTGAAATTTTTGAGTGAGGTTCCGCAATCCGATAAGGATGCAAGGAACGATGCCAATCAACTGAGGGGGCAGGTAATAATTCTTTCGGGCAGGTTTACCGACTTGAATAACCGTATGAATACAAACACCATTGACCAGGCAAGTGCCAACCAGGAAAAAGCGGTATTGATCAATTCATTTGTACAGATATTAAACCAGCTTCCCTCCAGCTATCCCGACCTTAATAATTACGTAGCAGAAAGAAATGAAGATGATCAATGGAGGGAAGCACAGCGAAAAAATAATATCGAAGAGTACCAGGATTATTTCAGCAAATATCCCAACGGAAAATATAAAGCTGCAACCATTAAATTGATAGCAGAGCTGGAAGAGGTAAAATCCAAACAGGATATGGAAATTAAAAGGCTTGCAGCACTTGAAAAAGAACGGCGGGCAAACGATAAAGCCGCCGATGCAGATGCCCAAAAGACAACCAATACCGAAAACAGAACCAGGCAAACTTATGGTTCAGCAACTAATGTAATTGCAGCTCCAAAGAATAAATCGAGAACTGGTTTATATATTGGGCTAGGGGTATTGATAGGGATAGTTTTTATCATCCTACTGGCTGTTGCTTCTACATCTTCCGACGAGCCCACCACACCGGCCAAACAAGGTTCTTCAAATTCATCAGATAACCCAAATGGAGAAACCAATAATGAAGCAGCTAAAGCAGAATTAAAACTTGCTTTTGAAATGGCCAATCAAACCCTCATCAATGCCACTTTTACTTTAAATCCATTGCTTCTTAATAAATCATTTACAGGCGAAGCTCTTAAAACTTTAGATACACAAATTGAAACCCTGATTGCCAATGACAGTTACGTTCAGGCTGTGCTTGAAAATAGAGTTTACAAAAATATACAGATAAGCAGTAACCAAACGGATGGGAAAGTGGAAGTTGCTGAAACCTGGACTTATACTTACTACAGTAATGCTACAAAACGCTGCACCGGCATGCAACCCAATTACAGTTCATCCGAAACAGTTTATTTTAAAAAAACTGCAAATGGATGGATGGTAACATCCTTTACGATGGGCAACGAGCCGGTGCCGAATCTGCTTCCATGTAATTGATATTGTAATACCAGTATTGCTAATTCAGAAAAAAAATTAGTGATTTAAACTCAATAAGGAAACGGACCCTGTCCCGTGTCTTTGAGTTGCTGCCAAACTGTACAAAAAAACTATCGCCAGCGATACCACGACGTATAATAAAGCCTGAATTTACCAGAACGGGAACTTTTGACTACTTAAATAAAAAGGATAAACTAGCGTGGTTGGCAGACAATCTAAGCATTGCTGTTTTGCTGGGTTTCACAAAGAGATTTTAGATTTTTATGCTATGTTGTGAAAAATCCGCCGGCACAAAAAGCCTTAATGATTGATGCTGTTTTCAATACTGTATTGCTGCAGGAAGGTATCGAAAACTGATCCTATTATCATTGTAATATTATCGAGCGTTGCATTACCTGGTTTGTATTGAAGTGCTTTATTGAAATTAGCTTTATCAAAAAAAAGAATTCGTTGCCTTATAAAACCTGCAGATTCCAATTTAGCAACGGCCTGTTCTTTTTGCAGTTGATGATAAAATGAATTGGCAAAGAGTTTCCTGTTTACATCATCCCTAACATAGGATGCGATGCTTTTAACCGGGGTATTGAAAGGAACGTTTTTTATAAGTGGCATCACAATCGTCTTTGGTTCCGAAGTTGTTGTAGATAATGTAATTTGACCTGTAGTGGATTTAAAGATAAATCCCAAAGTGAATAATAATATAACTTTCATAATTAAATATTTAAATTGATAAAGTCATCATTAAAATTAATTTTTTTGCGCAAGATTTCCTAGTGGTATTTCTATCCGCCATGTTTCGTGACACGGGGAATATTTCCTAACCAATCAACACAGGCATGAATGAAAATGTATCCTGTCCCCTTCAACTTCCAATAAAGTATCTCATCGGAAATAAGCAAATGCATGAGTCTTTTTTCCGGTGGTTGTTTTCGTCTTAGAAAACTACAGATAATAAAATAAAATGCATCGAGTTCCCAATGTTAATTGCAGCCTGAAGTTGTTGGCGATAAAACTGGCGACTATCGAAATGAAAGGATTTCGTAAAGTGGATTACAGATAATGTAGGAATTTTAATTGTTCGGTTGTCAAGCAGGCGTTTGTATTTCTTGAAATTATGCCGCAGAAACTTCGCTGTGGCAAATCAATGATGCTGCTCGATAATCATTTTCTACGTGGGCAAATGGAAGGTCTACACCACAGTACAAAGCAGGGAATAAAGAAACTACTTCTTTGCCGTTGGGTACAGTAATGGTATGATAGTTTAGGCGGGAATTTTAAATATAGAATTTATGACATTGTATAATAACAACAGATAGTAACAACGTCGGCTTGCCCGGATAGCAGTTTTTTTTATTAACCGACCTGCAAAAACAACAAGGAAAATTTATGCTGCAATACCGTCGGTAAATTAATTGTAAGTTTAGCAACAGGTCGACACCGCACAGAGCCGATAGCTATTGGCGCCGGCGCCTGATTAAGACTAAAGGTATTTCAGCCTTTTGCACTTACTTCCCATCTATCAAAATAATACATAGCCACAGTACATGCTCACCACTAAAGGTTGGGTTTTAAGTCGCATTAAAACTGTTATTCGCCAGCCCAGAAGAAGTGTTTACCAACGACATGGTTTTGGTTTTTTATTAATGAGATAAAACAGTTGATAATGTTTTCAAAATATTCCTGTTTGCCACTTCTCACCTTGGGTTCACTATATTCTTTTACAAGGCGTTTACGCGGATGATGATTAACAAAGTTGCTATTGCCGCCACACTTGTTCTTTTAATCACTGCTAATAAAATGCAACCTTAGTTTTTGCCTGCCGCAATTGCGGAGACGGCCTGCAGAAACCATGCGGAATGTGGGATCCATTGTTCAGTCCACCGCCATTCGTTGCCGTTGTCTTCCATTTTAAAATCTATACCGGTGCCATCCGGGCTACCTTCTTTTCCGGTGATACCATTACCAATACCACCTGCGCCTGAACCATGACCAAAAAGAGATGCCATGTAAGCTGTGTTGTTTTGCCCATACTGGAACATAAAGCACACATCATAAGGATTGCCTCCCAATATCCAATTAATTTGATTGGCTGCAAAAGTTGCCAATTCCGGTTTGATTCCGAAAGCACCATCACCCGGATATACCAGCCTGCCGCCAACGATAGCAACTGTAGCTAATGAAGCAAGTCGGGCATTCTCTCCCTGCCACCACCAGCCACTTTCATTTTCGTGAGGAATAAAAAACCCTTCTTTAATACTTTCCCTAAACTTAAATGTTTGCCTTGCGTACCCAAATGGATTACTAACGTCGCCGGTAACCTTAAGTTGATAGTCAATAAATTGTTTGATTGTATTAAGAGCCTTTGCCCGAAGTTTTCCATCATTTTCTTTATCGAGATATCGGGCCAGGGCAATAACTGGCAAGCCTGCATCTGCTGCATGCCAGAAAGGGCGATCAGCATCATTGGAAATAAAATAGCCGGCTTTACACATTCTGCCAGAAAGATGCTGTGCTCTTTTACGGGCTGCAGTTTTATATACATCTTCGCCAGTGGCAATCCACAATTCTGTTGCAGCCATCAGTGCACAATAATCGTCAATGATGTTTTCTTTTCCATCATCATCGTACTTTAAATTATTTACTTCAATGTGTTTAAAAGCCCGTTTTGCAGCAGAGAGATATTGCTCATGGGTGAATTCACCATTTTGTTTCCATTGAGATATCCTGGCCAGTGCGGCGATCGCCATACCAGCACCTTCACGATAAGCGCATTGATAATCGGATGTAGTTTTGCTATCAGCAAGCAAGCCCACAATGCGTCGCTCTTCAGGTTCTTTTTTAAAATAACTAAATATGGTCATGTAAAAATAATCGTCAGGAGATAAGGATCTCATTAAGTAATCGGCACCATAAAGTGCTTCTGCCGTAAAGGCTGCATTATCTTTGATATTCTTGATTAAGGAGCCAGCAGTTTCTACAGCGTTCCCCATTGACCAAACAACATTGGGTATTTGTTGCGGTGACATAAAATTGGTGTAAGCAAGATGGGAAAAATACTTGCTGACATCGCCGCATGCATCACACCAGCCTCCATGAACATACACCCGCGTGTCGCTGCCATAAAGCAGTAAATGTTTATCTGCATTTAATTCCTCGGGTGAATTGGCCCGTTGGTGTTTGAAAAATTCAAACACAGCAGGTATGGATTGTTTTGCCAGGATCTGATCACCCACTTCAAAAGGACTTGATGACAATTCTTTTTCCTTATAATTTATTCTTAACATGAATGTTCCTGATTTTTTAAATAAAGAAAAATCCGCCCGATAAAAATGGCGGCCTTCAAACCATTCATTGGCAGGTATATCATTGCTT
>JBBQWL010000079.1:0-11133 GCA_038210625.1 Chitinophagales bacterium
ACTTTACCATCACTTAGCAGGTAGTACCAAAAATTGAGTACCCCGCTGTTAGTGTGAACACCACCGTTATCGGAAGTGCCGAAGTACCAGTTAGTTCCTTTATAAGTATCAGGATCGCCGTAAGCATTCGGATTACTCATAGAACGAATGGTATAAAAGTCAGCACCTATCAGCCAGTCATGTTGAGCAGGTCTTGCAAACCATTCAATAGAAGTACCAAATACATCGCTAAAGCCTTCATTCAATGCTCCGGATTCGTTGCTATATGTAAGATTTGCCGTAAAGGTTGTAAGGCCATGTGTGATTTCATGTCCACAAACATCAATGGCTGTTAATGGTTTATTGCCGTCTGTAGAGTTTCCGTCACCATAAGTCATTCTACTGCCATCCCAGAAAGCATTAAAATAGTTTCTGCTGTAATGCACATAACTTTTAATGGCAAAGCCTGCATTATTAATGCTGTTCCGGTTAAAATTTTGCTTATAAAAATCATAAGTTTTTTCTGCTCCCCAATGTGCATCGGTTGCATACTGGTCCAGGTTGCTATTTACATTATTCCAGCTATTATCAGCATCAGTAAAATCAACCGCCCGGTTATAGCTAGTTCCTTTTTTCATATTATACGTCTGGATACCAAGACCACGGCCGGTTTCTCTCAGGCGGTAAGTGCTCCCGGATTTTTCTGTAGAAATGCTTTGTGTACTACTGTATCCTGTAAATGCTGTGCCGGTTACATCAACATCATGTATTAGGTCGTTTGATGCCAGTATGCTCCCATTAGAAGCATCTACATAAACCAGTTTACGGCTAACGGGCGTTTGGGCATATATATCGAATTTATAAGCCAGCCTTGGTTGTGACTTTTCATTTTCTCCGGCAATATTGTAATACACCATGGAAGCTTTTGGGAAAAAGCTGGCATCAGCATTACCCGATTCAGTTTTTATAAATGTTTCCTCATCAGTATCCTGCCATTTGTATGATTTTGCCCCTACAAAACGCAGCGCATTTGCCAATGCATTGCTTTCGGTAATGCCTGTTTTAGTGCCAATTTTATTACCTGCATTATTCATCCAATGACCATTTTGCGCTAATACTTTGCCATTTTTTACATGGCTGATGTACACACTATTTTCAACAGGAATATTGTTGATTAACTGTTGAAGTCGATAGTGAGTTGTTCCATTTATATCAGTCTCTTTACCAATGACGGCTGCATCTGAAAAAGAGACCTGGTTTTTCTCTGAAACAATTACAGCCTTACTGTTAAAGGAAGGGGCTGATTTCGATCCAAATTCAATATATTCCGGATGTTCTCCAATTGAACCTTTTGTTACTCTGGATGCTACTTGTGCATACCCTTGAAAAGACATAAAGGCAAATATGCCTGCGTAAATAAATTTCTTTTGCATAAATGGAAGTTTGGTGAAAAATAAATTTAACAAGAATTTATAGAATTGCGAAATAAACTATTTGGACTTTCATGTTTAATTAAATGGTTTTTGAAGACCGATAGACCAAATTAAAAAACAAAAAATTTACAGAACTATTTTGCTATTATTTTAAAGTATGGAATTTTTTACTGCTGATAAAATGAAGTAAGAACAGTTGTAATCCCAAATTAGAAATAGCAGAATTTTTAATTCAGGTACTGGAATTACAACTGCGCTGCTATAAAACAAACCAACAAGCCTATTCACCAAACTTGGCATCCCACTGCCGCATCATAGATACTTTGCCATCTTTGTTAAACCACCATACTTCGTGCAGTTCTCTTTTTTCCACTTTACCATCTGCAAAAGTGTCAACTTCGGAGCCCCACACACAAACAAAATTATCCTTGGTATCGATGCTGTACAATGGCACCCATGCATGGAGGGTAGATTTTGCACTCACCATACTGCCACGGTATTTCATGGCCATTTCCAGGTTGTTGGCTTTACCATGGGTAACCGATCCATCCGACATCCAAATGGTAATTGTATCTGCAAAATAATCGTGCCTTTTAAGCTCATTGTCGTCCCAGTCTTTCCAAATGTTTAGCACTATATCAGCATAGGCAGCATTGCCCATTTTAAAGTCCGATGAGTAATCAGCTATATACGGAGCTGCTTTTTTCTGTGCAGAACTGTTTTTAAAAAAGCAAACACAGATTAATGAGGCAATGGCAATTGTAAAACGTTTCATACTTATATATTTAAAGGTTATAAAAATGCGCAGGGAGGGAGGTTTCAAAGAGTGGGAGACTGGTAGACGTCCATAAACTTACAGTTATTAATTATTAGTTCATAGCATTTTAGGCTAATTATTTTTATTAAAAAGCGTATGGATAAAAACAGCGTCCCCGGCAATTGTTGTGTTGATGTAATTTGTACTAATAGTTCTGATTTTTGCAGAACAGATTTTGAACCCATCGGGTAGGGGCAGGTCTCAAACCTGCTGCCTGTCGTTACTGCCGCTGGCATAAGCTTACTAATTGAAAGTGTAATGCCGGCGAGTCTCTTTCCCGGTGTTGCGTAGGTGACCTTGCATCCATAGTTGCATATAAAAAGTACATTTTTTATAAACTTCGTGTTATAGAAAGGCTTCATTTATGGCTTCAAAACTTTCCTGAAAAGCTTCCATTTTTAATCTCTGCAGTTTTACTGCCACTTGCCACTTGCACACTAAATAAACCATGAATGTGATGGTCTGTAAGGGTGTCAATGGTAAGGGATCCGGAAAGCGTATTCCGGTCATTGTAATAGGCAATACCACCAATTGCACAGGAAGCCTTAGCTTCCATCCTATTGCCTGACGTATGGCCAAAACTGTACGTACCGGTAGTTGTTATATTAATCAAATCAAGTTGGAGACTATTATTGTAGTTAGCACCATAAATGGTAATTATATTACTATCTGCCATTACCATATTTGAGAATCTTGTACTTAGGGCCGCAACTGAAAAAGATTCAGTTCTACCGTCAGCATCAATTTCGGCTTTTATCGTATTGCTCGAATCTCCGATAATAGAATAAATACCCAAGGTGTAAATACCATTTAAATTAAACGTTGGCTTACCGCAGGAAATAAGAACGAGAATAACAGCTGCAAAAATAATTGCTTTCATGATTTTTAGTTTTAGAATGTAAAGCTATTTTCGCCTTCAGCTGTATCCTAATTGATTGCTAAGAACCATTCTTTTAGTTTTTGCAAGAAAAACTAAAAACCAATAAAGCGGGAAAAGTTTTAGTACATTCTAATTATTGGCTGCTGTATTTGTGCCAGGGTTGGGGAATACCAGGCACAGCCCCACCTTGCGAGCGAGGGAAAATATCGAATATTGAACAAGGAATATAGAATGTAGAAATAGTGTCCTTGCCTAAATAAGGTTTACCTGTTCCGTGGCGAGGCTCTTTATCACAAGTCTTCGCAAGTATTTTACCCGCTGCCTATCGTTACCAATGCCGGAATTTGATTATTCCGATAGGACGTTTTGCGTCAGTCTTCTGCAGGGATCCTTGCAGAACTGGCCCCACATAAGTAAGGAATCCAAAATCCACAGAACACAAAGCGGCCAACCAACTGAGCATTTAAGAAATAATAGGAGTTACATTTTTGCAGTGCCGGGTGTAAATTTTACCACCATATTATTAATGGGAGGTACTGTTTTAAGATAAGCAAAAATGGCTTTAAGATCTTCATCTTTCATTTTGCCATACATAGTCCATGGCATTATAGAATTAAACTCACCTGGCTGTAATTTTTTGGCTAAGGTTAAAGAATCTGAGCGGGAATGGAACAGGTATAAAAATGCTTCTTCCGTCCATGCGCCGGTGCCGGTGGTTTTATCTGGGCTTATATTACCTGAGCGTACAATGCTGCCATCGGGGAAAGGAAACTCCCTGCCGCCGCCAAATTCGGTTCCTGCCACCAGGCTGCCTTTTTCAAATTTGGTATGACATTCCATACATGCTGCAGCATTAGTAATATATTTTCCATAATTCACTACATCTGTTTGTGGCGGCATTTTGGTAGGAGTAGCTTTTGACGGGATAGTGTTGACGATTACGCTCATCGGAAAATCAGGGGATGAAGCCGGTACGTCATTTTTTACAGGTTGTAACGTACGTATATAAGCGATGATGCTATAAATATCTTCCGGATCCATTCGTCCGTAGTAATGATAAGGCATTACCGGAAATAAGGCTTTTCCTTCTTTGGTTACACCAGTTGTAATCACCCTGAAAAGTTCTCCATCCGTATACCGGCTGATACCTTCCGGTGTTATATTTTTAGAATAAAATGCTCCCGGAAAACCAAATTTCTGGTCAAATAATTCACCACCCTTTCCTTTTGTGCCATCTATTGGCGGGCCCGAAAACCTTGACCAGTCTCTGGTAGAGTGGCAGTCTATACAAATGGAAACATGGTTGGCCAGGTATTCGCCCCTTGCCACCCTTGTGGCCGTTTTATCAATATTAACGGTGGGTGCTGCACCTACATTGGGTAAAGCCAGTTTTACATATCCAACAATACCAATAATAATGACCACCAGAACAAGCAGTAACACACTGATTTTTTTAATTATTTTTTTCATATTAAAGTGATTGGTTGTTTAATAAAAAGAAAGATAATAATTTTTTTAAAATGTAAACCCATTTTACCAGTACATTTTTTCTGCCCGTTAATAACAGGATTGGTAAATAAAAATGTAAAGTTATTATTGAACGAATCACATTGAATTAGTAAATGGTATCAACTTGTAAAAGACCTGCGCCGGATGATAAGATAATATTAGTTTCCGGTAAAATTAAAAGCTCATCGATTTTATTTCCTTGTTGTATTTATCCCCAACTTAATACAAATAAACCCTCTCAGGATAGCTTTTTCCGTACATATAAAAAGTAGAAAAAATCAACCAATTTATTTTACCTTACTCACCCAACTTAAATATCCCCATACATTTATCATACAAACCAACACCATGAAGAAATTAATTCTTTTCTGCTGCATCGCAGTCTTATATTGCTTACAGGTAAATGCACAAATTGATGCCGGTCTTTTTCGTTTTCCCGATGTGTCAAAAACACAAATTGTTTTTACCTATGGCAACGATATATGGGTGATGCCCAAAGAAGGTGGCACTGCGGAAAAACTTAGCTCACCTCCGGGAGTAGAAAGTTTTCCCAAATTTTCTCCAGATGGAAAATCAATCGCTTTCAGTGGTAATTATGATGGTAATTCAGATGCATATACAATTCCCGTGCAAGGTGGTGTACCGGTTCGGCTAACATCACATGGATTTCCTGATCGTGTAGTGGACTGGACACCCGATGGCAAAAGGATACTATTTGCATCAGGCCGTGAGAGCGGCCGCAACAGGTTCAACCAGTTCTATACCGTTGCTGCAACCGGCGGCCCGTCCGAAAAATTACCTTTTGCTTATGCCGAGTTTGGTTCTTACTCACCTGATGGAAAACAGATGGCCGTTGTTTTTGTTTCGCAGGCTTTCCGCAACTGGAAAAGATACCGTGGCGGATGGAGGGCAAATATTCATCTCTATAATTTTACAAATAATACCTCCCAAAATATTTCAGCCAATGAAGTGGCCGGTAACGAATTCCCCATGTGGCACGATGATTATATTTATTTTATAAGCGACCGTGGAGCAGAACAACGCATGAACCTTTGGAGGTATACCGTCAGTAATAAAAAATACGAACAGCTTACCAATTATAAAGAGTACGACATTCATTTCCCTTCTGCCGGGCCCGATGATATTGTGTATGAAGAAGGTGGAAAATTATGGCTCTTCTCGTTTGCAACTCAGCAGGCAAAAGCTGTCAATGTAAATGTGGTAACCGATAAGGCAGGCATAAAATCAAAATCAATTTCGGCCGAAAAATATGTGCAGCATGTTGCCATCAGTCCCGATGGAAGCCGTGTATTACTGGAGGCAAGAGGCGATATATTCTCTATGCCTGCCGAAAATGGTTTTGTAAAAAACATTACCCGAACTACCAATGCAAACGAACGCTATCCTGCGTGGTCGCCAGACGGAAGTACCATTGCTTACTGGAGTGATCAATCCGGGGAAAATGAATTGTGGCTTTCGCAGCCGGGGAAAGAGGATGCCCCAAAAAAAGTTACTACATATTCGGGGGGCTTTCGTTACAGTTTATTTTGGAGCCCCAACAGTAAAAAATTAATTTTTATTGACCAGGCAATGAAAATAAAAATGTATGATCTAGCCTCAGGCATAACTACCGAAGTTGACCAGGCGCTGCGCTTTATGCATGGCGGCTGCGAAAGTTTTTCAGTAAGCTGGTCGCCAGATAGCCGCTGGTTCACTTATATCCGTGACCTTAATAATTATCATAACGCAGCATATATTTACGATGCTCAAAATAAAAAGTTGATGCAGGTTACCGATGGTTATTATAGCTGCGGCAATACCGTGTTTGATACCGAAGGAAAATATTTATACATCACCAGTAACCAATCTTTTGAACCTTACTACAGTGATATAGATAACTCATTTATTTATGGCAACAGCACACAAATTGCAGCCATCTCCTTAAAGAAAAGTACGCCGTCTTTACTGTATCCAAAAAATGATACAGTTGCTGTAAAAGCAGATGAAATGCCCGCCGAAAAAAAGAAGGATACCACCGCAAAAAAACCTGCTTCAACTGCTGTTGATATAGACTTTGATGGTATACAAACCAGGATGGTGATGCTACCAATAGCTGCAGGCAATTACAATAACCTTGCTTCAGTAAAAGGAAAGATTCTTTACCAGAAATTCCCTAACCTTGGTAGTGGCGAAGACGTGAAGCCGGCGCTTAAATATTTTGATATTGATAAGCGGGAAGAAAAATCTATTTTGGACAATATTGATAATTTCTGGCTCTGTGCTAATACCAACAAGTTACTGGTACAGCGTGGCGGTGCGTACTCGGTTATTAAACCTGAGGAAAGCCAGAAATTTGAAAAGACACTCCGGCTGAACGAAATGGAAATGATGGTTGATCCGATGGCCGAGTGGAAAGAACTTTTTACTGATGCATGGCGCATGGAACGGGATTATTTTTACGACCCCAACATGCATGGCGTAAACTGGAACACAATAAAAGAACGGTATAGTAAAATGCTGGAAGGCGCCATCACAAGAGAAGAAGTAGATTTTATTATTGGTGAAATGATCGGCGAACTAAATGCCTCTCACACTTATCATGGCGGTGGCGATGTGGAAAAACCAAACAATAAAAATGTAGGTTATCTGGGAGTTGATTGGGAAGCTGCCGGAAATTATTATAAAATAAAAAATATCGTCCGTGGCGCAGTATGTGATGCGGCAACACGTTCATCGCTCGACCAGCCGGGTATTGACATAAAAGAAGGCAGTTACCTGCTTGCAGTAAATGGTAACCCTATTACAACCGATCGGGATCCCTACGCTTTTTTTCAGGGGCTTGATAAAAAAACGGTGGAGCTAACGTACAATAGTAGCCCAACATTTACAGGTGCCAAAACAGCCATTGTGCAAACCATGGACAATGAAGCTAAACTGCGTTACCTGGCATGGATAGAGGCCAATCGTAAAAAAGTTGATGAAGCTACCAACGGCGATGCCGGTTATATTTATGTACCAAGTACAGGACAAGATGGACAAGAAGAACTCACCCGGCAGTTTAATGCACAGTGGGATAAAAAAGCACTGGTGATAGATGAACGTTTTAACAGCGGCGGACAAATACCCGATCGGTTTATTGAAATGCTCAACCGCACGCCCCTTGCCTATTGGGCCACCCGTGACGGCGCAGCATGGCCATGGCCACCCTACGCACATTTTGGCCCCAAAGTGATGCTGATAAACGGATGGAGCGGCAGCGGCGGTGATGCTTTTCCTGATTATTTTAGAAAGAAAGGGCTTGGTCCGTTGATTGGCGGACGCACCTGGGGCGGATTGATCGGTATAAGTGGTATGCCATTGTTAATTGATGGCGGCAACATTACAGCACCAACTTTCCGTATGTATAACCCCGACGGCAGCTGGTTTAAAGAAGGCCATGGTGTTGACCCCGATATTGCTGTTGACGAAGACCTTGGTATGATGAGCAAGGGAATTGATCCGCAACTGGAGCGTGCCATTATCGAAATAAAAAACGAATTAAAGAATAAAGGATATACAGCACCAAAGCAACCGCTATATGAGAAAAGAAATAATTAATAAAAGGGCTGGTACATTTAAAAATTATAGACAGTTTTTAAATGTACCAGCTACTTCATCAATACAAACTTTACATACTTGATGGCTTTGCCAGATGGCGTTCATACAAATTCAATCTATCAAAAACGCCAGCTAAACCAGGTAAAAATATTCCGTTACTTTACTTTATTTTAGGTCCAGAAAATCTACTTACAAATTGCACTTATGCGTTAACTTTAGGTTCCAATCAACTTGCCAATATCATGAACAGAAAAAATCCTTCTATACTTTTTTTATTAATCGCCAGCCTGTCCCTCTCTCAGTTTGTTGCACATGGTCAGGCAGCCTGGATCAGGATCAGTCAATTGGGCTATACGCCCAACGGTATCAAAGTAGCAGTTTGGTGTGGTAAAGGCCCACAACAAATTGAAACATTTAACCTGGTAGACTCAGCCACCGGCAAGGCAGTTTTTACAGCACCGGCTTCAAAAAACTTTGGTGCCTACGGTCCCTTCCAAAATACCTATCGCTTTAATTTTTCAGGGTTTAAAAAACCGGGCAGGTACTTCCTTTCGGCCGGCGATGCCCTGTCCTCGGTATTTTCCATTGACGACGAGGTATACAAAGGGGTGGCCGATTTTTGTTTACAATATATGCGACAACAGCGAAGCGGTTTTAACCCATATTTAAAAGACAGTTGCCATACCCACGACGGCTATACCCTGGATGCACAGGCTGCGGGCATACCAGACAGTACCCATATAGATGTAGTGGGCGGCTGGCACGATGCAAGCGACTACCTGCAATATGTTACCACTTCTGCCAATGCTACCTATCATTTGCTGATGGCATACCGTGATTTTCCGACTGTGTTTACAGATGAAAAACTGGCCAATGGTCTGGATGGAAAAGACGGTCTGCCCGACGTACTCAATGAAGCCAGATGGGGCTTGAACTGGTTGCTAAAAATGCATCCCAAACCCAACCTGCTATTTAACCAACTGGGCGACGACCGGGATCACATGGGCATGCGCATACCGAAGGAAGATAGTTTTTATGGAAGAGGTTTTGAGCGGCCTGTATATTTTGTTAGTGGACAACCGCAGCAACGTGGCAAGTTTATGAACAACACTACCGGCACCTCCTCAGCTGCAGCCAAATTTGCAAGTGCCTTTGCATTGGGTTCCCTTTTATTCCAAAACACCGATACAAAATTTGCAACAACTCTACAGCAGAAGTCAATCACCGCTCTGGCATTTGCCGCCAAAAAACCGGGCGTTACACAAACTGCCTCAGTACGATCGCCTTACATTTATGCAGAAGACAATTGGGTAGATGATATGGAACTCGCCAATGCGGTAACAGCCAAAATGATAAAAACTCAATGGCGCAATACAGCATCCAAAGCTTTATTGCCGGCCTCGCTTGGCAATGCCATGCGTTATGCAGCGGCAGAACCCGTAACTCCCTGGCTGGGCGCCGATACGGCCAAACATTACCAATGGTACCCGTTCATTAATATTGGCCATTACGAACTGGCCAAACAGCTAGCCGGTAAAAAAAGAGATACGATAACAGGGTATTACAAAGCTGGCATCCAAAGGGTGTGGAACAAGGCAAAGCAAAATGCATTTTACCGCGGCATTCCTTTTATATGGTGCAGCAATAATTTAACTACTTCCTTTGCCATTCAATGTTACTGGTACCAGCAGCTCACCGGCGACGCAACTTTTGCCGAGCTGGAGCAGGCCAATACCGACTGGTTGTTTGGCTGCAATCCCTGGGGCACTTCGATGGTATATGGCTTACCGGCCGGGGGCGACAACCCTGTTGATCCGCATTCTGCCTTTACGCATTTAAAACAATATCCCATCAACGGCGGCCTGGTTGATGGACCGGTGTATACCAGCATTTTCAGTAACCTCATTGGCATTCAGCTGGAGCATGCGGACGAGTACGCACCCTTTCAAAGCGGGCTGGCAGTGTATCACGACGACTATGGGGACTACAGCACCAACGAACCTACAATGGATGGAACAGCCTCACTGATTTACCTGATGGCCGCCAAAGAAGCCGGTGCATCCCGTCCGCAGCACAACATTTTTAAGGGCGCAACCACAAGGGGCAAAACAGATAGAAAACAATTAGCGCTGGTATTTACCGGCGATGAATTTGCCGATGGCGGCGATACCATTGCGGCTATTTTAAAACAACAAAATATGCAGGCCGCTTTCTTTTTTACCGGTAAATTTTATCGCAACCCGGCCTTTCGCCCGCTGGTTAAAAAGCTGCGGCAGCAGGGTAACTTCCTGGGGCCACACAGCGATCAACACCTGCTGTATTGCGACTGGGATAAACGGGACAGTTTGCTGGTAACAAAGCAACAGTTCATTGCCGATCTGGATGCCAACATGCAGGCCATCCAAAAAGCAGGCATTGCAAAACCAGGCTACTTTCTTCCGCCCTACGAATGGTACAACGACAGCATTGCAGCCTGGACAAAAGCTTACGGCCTGCAACTGATTAACTACTCGCCCGGTACCCTAAGCAATGCGGATTATACTTATCCGGGCTTAAAAAATTACCGCAGCTCCAACGAAATTTTCGAATCTATTTTGCAAACCGAAGCAAGCGATGAACATGGTTTAAATGGCTACATTCTATTGCTGCACGTTGGTACCGACAGCCGCCGCACCGATAAATTTTATTTTCGGTTAAATGAATTGATAATGGCCCTTAAACAAAAAGGGTATGCTTTTAAAAGAGTGGATGAGTTGCTGAAATAGATGGGGCGAAAATACTAATGATACGACGTGTAAATAATTGGTGGCAATAGGTTGAAGACCTGATCACGAGGGCTTTGCTGCACAGCAATTCAACATGGCTTTTCACTTACAATCTAAATACTTACTTTTTGTTTTGTTTTTAATTGATGATAA
>JBBQWL010000080.1:0-11132 GCA_038210625.1 Chitinophagales bacterium
AAAGCCTACTTCAATACTAACGAAGAAATTATCTGGCAGGAACTGGCGCTGTATAAAGTTCCAACCGAAATAATTGCAGAAGAGGTAAAAGTAGAGCGTTTGTTGAGCCAACACGGAGCCAAGGCGGTAGTGATCAGAAAAGATTATACTGTTTTTGAAGTAAGCGGACAAAGGGCCGAAACGGATAATTTCATAAAAATTTTAGAGCCATACGGCCTGATAGAATTTGTAAGGAGTGCAAGGGTTGCCATCATAAAGGACAGCGACGGATTTCACAACAAACTAAAAGAGTTTGAATACAAAGAGCCGGGCGAAGAAGCAACCGAAAATGAATTTTTGAACCAGCAGGATGAAGTATTTAGTATGTAACCCCATCCCCTAAAGGGGTGTAAGGCAATAGTTCGCTGATATAAAGGGTTTTTAAAGTTTTTTGAAAGTTTTGATTGAAAGACCTGAAAGGGCGATATATAAACAGTGTTGGGTGAAACCCATCGCAAGATAATGTGGACAAAGCTCAATAGAAATTTAAAAGTACAAGAGTGCGACGCCAATGAAGACGAACAAAGCTGGAATAGCCAGTAACATAAAAACAAAAAACTTAAAACAAATTAAAGCTAAAAGATAACAGGGAAACAAACAGCCTCATTTGCCTTCTTTTCTCTTTTAACCTCTTAGCAAAAAAACAAAAACTTAAAACAAATCAAAGCTAAAAGATAACAGAGAAAACAAACAGCCTCATTTGCCTCCTTTTCTCCTTTAGCCTCTTAGCCTAAAAAAACAAAACAAAAATCAATGACCAACTATTTTAACACATTATCACTTCGGGAAAAATTGAATCAATTAGGCGTTTGCGAATTCATGGACAAGAGTGAATTTGCCGACGGCGTAAATGAATTAAAAGGAAAGAAAATTGTAATTGTAGGCTGCGGTGCCCAAGGCTTAAACCAGGGTTTAAATTTAAGAGATTCCGGGCTTGATATTAGCTATGCACTCCGTCAGGAAGCAATCGACAATAAAAGGCAATCATGGAAAAGTGCAACAGAAAATAATTTTACAGTTGGTACCTACGAAGCATTAATTCCTTCGGCCGATTTAGTAATTAACCTTACACCCGATAAGCAACATACTGCTGTGGTAACTGCGGTAATGCCGTTGATGAAAAAAGGTTCCACTTTGAGTTATTCTCACGGTTTTAATATTGTGGAAGAAGGCATGCAGATAAGGCCTGATATCACAGTAATTATGGTAGCTCCAAAATGCCCCGGCACAGAGGTTAGGGAAGAATATAAAAGAGGTTTTGGTGTACCAACCTTAATAGCAGTACATCCGGTAAATGATCCTGAGGGAAAAGGCTGGGCTTACGCAAAGGCTTACGCAGTGGGCACTGGCGGCCATAGGGCAGGGGTTTTAAAATCGTCTTTTGTTGCAGAAGTAAAATCAGATTTAATGGGTGAGCAAACTATTTTGTGCGGTTTGTTGCAAACAGGTTCTATACTTAGTTTTGATAAAATGGCTGAAAAAGGCATTGACAAAAACTACGCCGCTAAACTGGTTCAATATGGTGTTGAAGTAATTACAGAGGCATTAAAGCAAGGCGGTATTACAGCTATGATGGACAGGTTGAGTAACCCTGCAAAAATTAAAGCATTTGAATTATCGGAGCAATTGAAAGACATCATGCGTCCCTTGTTTCAAAAGCACCAGGACGATATTATGAGCGGTGAATTTAGCAGAACAATGATGGAAGACTGGGCAAATGGTGATAAAAATTTATTGGCGTGGAGAGCTGCCACAGGCGAAACTGCTTTTGAAAAAACGCCTGCAACAGATGCTAAAATAAATGAACAGGAATATTTTGACAATGGCTTATTAATGGTTGCATTTATAAGGGCCGGTGTTGAGCTAGCATTTGAAACAATGGTTGAATCGGGCATTAAAGAAGAATCTGCTTATTATGAATCGTTGCACGAAACGCCGTTGATTGCAAATACAATTGCCCGTAAAAAATTATTTGAAATGAACAGGGTTATTTCTGATACTGCTGAATATGGTTGTTATTTATTTGATCATGCATGCAAACCATTATTGGCTGATTTTATGAAAAAGGTTGACACTAATATCATTGGAAAAAATTATAACGAAGGAAAAGATGCAGGTGTAGATAATAAAACGCTGATTGCAGTAAATGAAATTATCCGTTTTCACCCTATCGAGATAATTGGTGCAGAACTAAGGCAGGCTATGACGGATATGAAAGTGATTAGTACGTTAGCATAAAATGCCCCCTGTCCCCAAAGGGGGAATCGGGCAGGTTCATTAGAATACAAAATTTCTTCCGGTTCACCTTCTTAAATGAACCAAAGAAAAGATAGAAGATAAATTATTGGGATAAGATTTGAAGCGTCATTTGGTTGCTTCTCTTGCTTAAAATGCAAAGAGAAGCAGAGCAGAAAAAAGATGTTTTAATAAATTGAATTCAAATCCTAACGAAGACTATTTTTCGATTGCTTGCTTTTATAATTTTTGCTAAAAATTATTTTTAAAAGGAAAAACAGACCATGATGAAGAAGCAGTATAACGCTAAAAATGAACACCTTCTTAACTCCCCGGCACAAAGTCCCGATATATCGGGAGGGGATGGGGGCTTGTATGATCCATCATTTGAACATGATGCTTGTGGAATTGGTTTTGTCGCCAATATTAAAGGGAACAAATCTCATCAGCATGTTTCTGATGCCTTAACCATTTTGGAAAATATGGAACACCGCGGTGCTTGTGGCTGTGAAGTAAACTCCGGCGATGGTGCTGGGATTTTTATACAAATTCCGCATGAGTTTTTCTTTGATGAATGTGTAAAGTTAGGAGTGCATCTGCCATCTTTTGGTAGGTATGCAGTGGGTGTAATATTTTTTCCAAAAGAAATTAAACTGCGGGAAGAATGCAGGGATATTTTTAACAGGGCAGCAGAAAAATTAGGACTTGATGTATTAACCTACAGGAGCGTACCGGTAAATACATCGGGTATTGGTCCAACAGCTTTATCGGTAGAACCGGTGATGGAACAGGTTTTTATAGCTTGTCCCGATCATATTACCAACCCGCTGGATTTTGAGAGAAAATTATTTGTACTGCGGAATTATGCAAGTCATACCATCAACAATACCGTTCGGAAAGATGCCATCGGTTTTTACATTGCATCACTTTCTTACAAAACAGTGGTGTATAAAGGGCAGTTAACCAGCGGACAGGTTCGTCAATATTTTCCTGATTTAAGTAACAAAAGGGTAGTGAGCGCTTTTGGTTTGGTGCATTCAAGGTTTGCAACCAATACATTCCCTTCGTGGAAGCTGGCACAGCCGTTCAGGTACATCGCACACAATGGTGAAATCAACACACTGCAAGGCAATTTAAATTGGCTCAAGGCAAGTGAAAAAGGTTTTGTATCTCCTCATTTTTCCAAAGAAGAAATGGAAATGATACTGCCACTAATCACCAGCATGCAATCCGATTCTGCCTGCCTCGATAACATGATTGAATTGCTCACACTTACCGGTCGTTCCCTGCCGCATGTAATGATGATGTTGATTCCGGAAGCATGGGATGGCAATGATAAAATGGATCCTGTAAAAAAAGCGTTTTATGAATACCACGCCTCTATGATGGAACCCTGGGATGGCCCGGCTTCTATCTCTTTTACTGATGGCAAAATTATTGGTGCTACGCTTGATAGAAACGGTTTGCGTCCTTCAAGATATTGTGTAACGCATGATGACAGGGTTATCATGGCGTCCGAAAGTGGCGCCCTTCCCATCGATCCGGCGCTTATAAAAGAAAACGGGCGATTACAGCCAGGCAAAATGTTTGTGGTAGATATGGAACAGGGAAGGATTATCAGTGATACAGAATTGAAGAAAGGAATCTGTTCTCAAAAACCTTATGGAGAATGGCTTAATAAATATAAAATTCGCCTGGAGGAATTGCCAGAGCCAAGGGTAATGTTTACACACCTGGAAAGCGATCAGATTTTTAAATATCAAAAAGCATTTGGTTATACTACCGAAGATTTAGATACCATCATAGCGCCCATGGCATTGGATGGCAAAGAGCCAATTGGCTCAATGGGTACCGATGTTCCGCTCGCTGTATTAAGTGATCAGCCACAACATTTAAGCTCTTATTTTAAACAGTTATTTGCGCAGGTTACCAATCCGCCGATTGACCCCATTCGGGAGCGTCTTGTAATGTCGCTGGCAACTTTTTTAGGCAACAATGGAAACTTGTTGGTTGAAGATCCATTGAGCTGCCATACAGTTGCGCTGAAGCATCCGGTATTGTCCAGTCACGAGTTGGAGCAAATCCGAAGTATTGATACCGGTATCTTTCAGGCCAAAACACTGCAAACTTATTTTTGGGCAGATGGAAAGCCGGATTCTTTGCAAAAGGCATTAGACAGGCTTTGTAGATATGCAGTAGATGCTGCAGATGATGGTTTTGAAGTGTTGATTTTATCAGATAGAGCAATCGATAGTGACCATGCACCCATCCCATCTTTACTGGCATTGGCAGCGGTTCATCATCACCTTATCCGTAAAGGAAAGCGGGGAAGCGTAGGTATGATTGTAGAAGCCGGCGATGTTTGGGAAGTACATCATTTTGCCTGTTTAATTGGTTTTGGTGCAACAGCCATCAATCCCTACCTGGCATTTTCCAGCATCCGGGACATGAAGCTTAATGGAAAATTACAAACTGATCTTGATGTAGACCAACTAAAATATAATTATACCAAAGCCATCAACGACGGGTTGTTGAAAGTGTTTTCAAAAATGGGTATCTCCACATTGCAGTCTTACCAGGGTGCACAAATTTTTGAAATCGTTGGATTAAATAAAATGGTGGTTGATAAAAATTTTACGGGTTGTATCTCCCGTATTGAAGGTTTGGGGTTAGATGATATTGCCAGGGAAAGTCTGGCCAAACATAATTTTGCATTCAGTAGAAAATCAATACCGGTAGATCGGTTACCAGTGGGCGGTATGTACCAGTGGAAACGCAAAGGGGAGTTTCATTTGTTCAATCCGCAAACCATTCATTTGTTGCAATATTCAACAAAGCTGAATGATTATGCCAGCTTTAAAAAATATTCCAAACTGGTAAATGATCAGGGTGATAAAGCCTGTACTTTAAGAAGTTTGTTTCAATTTAATTATCATCGTTCGCCGGTTGCTATTGATGAAGTAGAATCTGTTGAAACAATATTGAAACGTTTTGCAACAGGCGCTATGAGCTTTGGTTCTATCTCTCATGAGGCACACAGCACACTTGCAATTGCCATGAATCGCATCGGTGGTAAAAGCAATACCGGCGAGGGTGGTGAAGATGAAATGCGATACGAAACCTCGGCCAACGGCGATTCTATGAGAAGCGCCATTAAGCAGGTGGCTTCCGCAAGGTTTGGTGTTACCAGCAATTATTTAACGCAGGCAGATGAACTGCAAATTAAAATGGCTCAAGGCGCCAAGCCAGGTGAAGGTGGACAGTTACCGGGACATAAAGTAGATGATTGGATTGGACGGGTACGGCATGCTACACCAGGTGTGGGTTTAATTTCACCACCGCCGCACCATGATATTTATTCTATTGAAGATTTGGCTCAATTAATATTCGATTTAAAAAATGCCAACCGTGCTGCAAGAATCAATGTTAAGCTTGTTTCCAAAGCAGGCGTTGGTACTATTGCTGCTGGTGTTGCAAAAGCAAAAGCCGATGTGGTGTTGATTGCCGGCAATGATGGTGGTACGGGCGCATCGCCTATTAGTTCTATCAAGCATGCAGGGTTACCATGGGAATTAGGATTGGCAGAAGCACATCAGACCCTGGTGAAAAATAAATTACGCAGCAGGGTTGTATTGCAAACAGATGGCCAGTTAAAAACGGGGAAAGACATTGCCATCGCTACTTTATTAGGAGCAGAAGAATGGGGTGTTGCAACAGCAGCATTGGTTACAGAAGGTTGTATCATGATGCGGAAATGCCACCTGAATACCTGTCCGGTTGGTGTTGCCACACAGGATCCGGAATTGCGCAAACGTTTTACAGGTAATGCAGATCATGTAGTAAATCTCTTCCGTTTTTTAGCTGAAGAACTGCGGGAAATAATGGCACAGCTTGGTTTTAAAACCGTTAACGAAATGGTTGGACAGGCCGATTGCCTTGAAAGAAGAGATACTATTACACACTGGAAACATAGTAAGTTAGATCTGTCTCCAATATTGTACAAAGAACCTGCGTCTATCTATACAGGTTTGTATAATAAAGAATCGCAGGATCATGAATTGGACAAAGTGTTGGATTGGAAATTACTGGCCGCTGCAAAACCTGCATTAGAATCTGGAAATAAAGTTTCGGCATCTTTTAATATCACCAGTATTGACCGTACAACCGGAACAATTTTATCCAACGAAATTTCTAAAATTTATAAATCAGAAGGATTGCCGAATGATACCATTCATTTTAAATTTACTGGTACAGCAGGACAAAGTTTTGGAGCTTTTAATACCAAAGGTGTTACGCTGGAATTGGAAGGTGATGCCAACGATTATTTTGGGAAAGGATTAAGCGGGGCAAGGTTAATTGTATATCCGTCTGCTGCCGCCACATTTATTCCGGAGGAAAATATCATTATTGGTAATGTTGCTTTCTATGGCGCTACCTCAGGCGAATCTTATATCCGTGGAAAGGCAGGTGAACGTTTTGCCGTACGAAACTCAGGCGCAACAGCGGTTGTAGAAGGTGTGGGTGATCATGGCTGTGAATATATGACTGGCGGAAGAGTTGTAATTCTTGGTGCAACCGGACAAAATTTTGCGGCAGGCATGAGCGGTGGCATTGCGTATGTCTATAATGTAAAAGGCGATTTTGAAGCACAGTGCAACAAAGAGATGATTGACCTTGATCCGGTTTTGGATGAAGATAGAAATGAACTCTATCAACTGATCAGCAATCATTTTACTTTCACTAAAAGTACCGTTGCAAAATTTGTTTTGGATGATTTTGATAGCCAGTTGCAGCATTTTGTAAAAGTGTTTCCAAAGGATTATAAGAAGGCAATCGCTGGTAAAAAAATTAAGGAACAGGTGGGGAAATAGAAAGCAAGTATTTGATATTTTAAACAACAAGTGAGTATTTAGTGCTTGTTGCTAAACCATGCTAAACTTCTAAACTTTCTAAACGATGCTAAACGATGTTCAACAACATTAAACCATCTTAAACAGTATTCAACAACATTAAACCATATTTTACAACATGGGCAAACCAACTGGTTTTTTAGAATTTACTAGGGAGCTTCCTTCCAAGCGTTCACCACAAGAGCGGGTAAACGATTACAAGGAATTTATAGAAAAATATTCGGATGAAAAATTGAACCAGCAATCTGCCAGGTGCATGGATTGTGGTGTTCCTTTTTGCCACAATGGTTGTCCGCTCGGTAATGTTATTCCGGAGTTCAACGACGCTGTTTATCGTAAAAGTTATAAGGAGGCTTACGAAATACTTTCATCTACCAATAACTTCCCGGAGTTTACAGGCCGCATTTGTCCTGCTCCCTGCGAAACCGCCTGTGTGCTCGGCATCAACCAGCCGGCCATTACCATTGAAGAAATTGAAAAGCATATCATTGAAATTGCTTTTGAAAAGAATTTTGTACAACCGAATAAGCAAATTTCAAGAACAGGGAAAAAAGTGGCTGTAGTTGGTAGTGGGCCAGCCGGACTTGCGGCAGCTGCTCAATTAAATATTGCAGGGCATACAGTAACAGTTTTTGAAAGAGATGATTTGCCCGGCGGACTACTTCGTTATGGTATCCCCGATTTTAAACTGGAAAAATGGGTGATTGACAGGCGAATCAAATTGATGGAGGAAGAGGGCATCGTCTTTAAATGCAATGCCAACGTAGGTTTAAATATCAGTATCAGTGATTTGTTGAGGGAGTACCATGCCATTGTTTTGGCCGGTGGTTCTACCATTCCACGTAATTTAAATATTCCCGGCAGAGAATTAAAAGGCGTTCATTTTGCGATGGAGTTTTTAACGCAGCAAAATAAACGGGTTGCAAACATTCCTTTTCAGAAAGAAGAAATTGTTGCCAGCAATAAGAACGTTGTGGTATTAGGTGGTGGCGATACCGGTAGCGATTGTGTTGGAACAAGTAATCGCCACAAAGCATCTTCTGTAACGCAGTTTGAGTTGCTACCCAAGCCTCCTGCCGAAAGAAATAAAATTATGCCTTGGCCTACTTATCCCATGTTGCTAAAAACAACTTCCTCACACGAAGAAGGCTGCGACAGAAAATGGGCTGTATCTACCAAAGCATTTATTGGCGATGATGAAGGGAAATTGAAAGCAATACGACTGGTAGACCTGGAATGGAAGATTGTTGATGAAAAACCAGCAGCCTTTGTTGAGGTGCCCGGTAGCGAAAGAGAAATACCCTGCGAACTGGCTTTGTTAGCCATGGGCTTTGTATATCCGCAACACGAAGGCGTAATACAGGAGTTGGAACTGGAACTTGATGAAAGAGGAAATGTTCGGGCTACGGAGAAAAGTTATCAAACCAACATCAATAAAATATTCACCGCCGGCGATATGCGTCGTGGACAAAGTCTGGTGGTTTGGGCCATAAAAGAGGGTAGAGATTGTGCCGAAAAAGTAGATGAATTTTTGGTTGGTCATTCTTTGCTGGAAACTGCTGACGATAATGCAATTGCCCGTTATTTATAAAGTGATAATTTTTCAACTTAGTTTTTGGGTTTAAAAATGATGATTAAAAGGGATGCTGAAAGGCATTCCTTTTTTAGTTAGTAAAGCTGTATACACCATACAATTCATTTATTTAGCTAAACTGAATTTAAATTTTGGACTATAATTGATGTTAGTTCACCTAATTAGCAGCAACTTCGCAATATGAAAAATTTCAGGCAACAACAACACAGGCCGAAAAAAAATACGCTTATTGTAGGTAGAGAGGCCATCATTAATGCATTGGAATCCGGCAAACAACTGGAAAGAATTTATATGCAATCAACGGTTCACGGAGAAATAATTAATACCATCCGGTTACTGGCAGAAAAAAATCTGGTTCCTATCAATAAAGTACCGGTAGAAAAATTGAATGGTTTAAATGTTAGTAACCATGAGGGTTGCATAGCTGTAATCAGCAAGATACAATACCAAAATCTGCAGGATGTGATTTCGTTGGTAGTAGAAAATGGAGAAACGCCGCTGTTTGTAATATTGGATGGCGTTACTGATATCAGGAATATCGGCGCCATTGCACGGAGTGCATATAGCTTTGGTGCACATGCCATCATTATTCCCGATAAAGGTGTGGGTGCACTAAATGAAGATGCAATTCTAACATCTGCGGGCGCCCTGGAAATGATGGCTGTTTGCCGCGTTAACAGTTTAATGAAGGCGGTAGATGAATTGCATTTGAATGGCATAAAAGTATTCGCCAGCGAAATGACGGCTACCACGAAAGTTTATGATATTGATTTTAAAGAACCCTGTGCTATTGTTTTGGGTGGAGAAGAACATGGTGTTTATCAACCCTTATTGAAAATTTGCGACGCAGTTTTTCAAATACCCATGCCGGGTGAATTTGAATCACTGAATGTTTCGGTAGCCAATGGTATTATTTTATATGAAGCCATCCGGCAGCGTGCAGTGTAGGATTGATGAATTGTTGATATTTTTTTATAAACTAAACGAGGCTGCTTTTTTAAGGCAGCCTCGTTGGATTTTAAAATATCAATTGAAATAATTTTTAATTTTTGCTTTTAAAATTTTGCTCCTAACGAAATAAAGAAGGTTCTGCCATCACCCGGTAAAGCACCCGGTCCCGGATAGCCGCCGGCCCGACGTGTAAAGTAACGTTTGTCAAAAACGTTATTAAGTCCTGCTTTAAGGTTCAATTTTTTTGAGTGTTTATAAGTAACAGTTAAATCAGTTACTGAATAAGATGGAATTAAACCTGTTTGTCCATTAGCCGATGGTTTTACTGTGTTGTTTGCATCGCTAAAGGTTTTGTCAACATAGTTTATTTGAGCAGTCAACGAAATCGTTTTGTATCCTGCTGTAATGCCGGTACGTAAAATATTGGTTGGGGCATTCTCAACTTTTTTTCCCTTTGTTTGCGCATCTTTATGATTGCCACTATAAGTTGCATTTGTATAACCATACGATCCAAAAATGGACAACTCTGTTTTAATGCTTTTTGTAAATGCTCGTACCAGGTCTATTTCTGCATAACCCTCAAATCCTTTACTGGTGCTGTTTCCTACATTTGTAATTAACCGGTAGTTGGTGCCGGTTGGTGTAATAGTTCCCACCCTGTTATTATATTGTAGATAAAATCCGCTGATATCGAACTGAAGAAAATTACTAACTTTTCCTCTGTAGCCAAGGTCAATATTATACCCCTTTGCATCCTTCAAATTTGGATCTACTACATCCGTTGTTGGTGGTGCCTGCAAATTGGCAAATTGAATAGGTCGGTATGCCTGGCTGTAATTGGCATAAATTTCTGTGCTTTTTGTAAGATGGTACTCACTACCTAATCCTGCCAAAACAAAACTACGGCTCCTTTTTACTTCCTGTAATTTAATGGGATCACCACCATTTGGGGCAAAACCAATTCTGCCACCTGCTGAGCCTTCCAGCCATTCATATCGTACACCGGGGATCACTAAAAATTTGTCTGAAATTCTAAAAATATTTTCTACAAACGCAGCTACATTGCGTGAAGTAAAGGCAATATCCCTGGAGTAATTTCCAATCAGGGTCATATCATAATCAGCACCAGTTGTTCCTTTTCCATCGGCTACTCTTGTTGTAGTACCCGTGTAAAGCCGGATACCGCCAGATAAACTATTCTTCATTTTACCCAAATAATAATCTGTTATGATGCGACTTTCCAACGCATAATTTCTGTACGTATCTGCATTTAAAACCCTGTTGTTGTAGTCTTTTGTAGCAGCATTGATGGTATCCTTTGTTGTGGTTGGGGCTATAAATCCTACGCTGTTCCTGTCGCCGATGGTAGCAAATATTTTGGTGTTCCAGCGTGTATGATCATT
>JBBQWL010000081.1:0-10803 GCA_038210625.1 Chitinophagales bacterium
GTAGCTACCTATTTTGAAGCAGAAATGGTTATTTGCGATAAGCATAGGAAAAGGGCAAACGAGATTGCCAGCATGGTAGTTATTGGAGATGTTGCCGACAGAGATATTGTGTTACTCGATGATATCTGCGATACGGGCGGCACGCTCGCTAAAAGCGCAGGCTTGTTAAAGGAAAAGGGCGCCAGAAGTGTGAGGGCATTTTGTACACACCCTGTTTTAAGTGGTAAGGCATACGAAAACATTGAAAACAGTGTGCTGGAAGAATTGGTAGTTTGCGATACCATTCCGGTGAAACATTTGGGAGGCAAAATAAGAGTAGTGTCAACGGCTGAGTTGTTTGCCATAGCCATACGTAACGCATTGGAGAATAAGAGTATTAACAGCCTGTTTTTACGTAGCCGTATGGCAAATAAGAATGGATAAAAAGCGGGATTTTCAGTTATGAAGGAAGTAAAAGTTGGAAGATAGACGGCATGGTTGAAAATTGATAGTCAATTATTCAATATCAACCCATAAATTATCTATTATTTCCCTACCTTTGCGCCTCATTAAAAAAATCATTAAATGAAAACGATTACAA
The DNA here is from genome assembly GCA_038210625.1 of Chitinophagales bacterium. Classification (GTDB taxonomy): domain Bacteria; phylum Bacteroidota; class Bacteroidia; order Chitinophagales; family Chitinophagaceae; genus Ferruginibacter. The sequence goes on from JBBQWL010000081.1 coordinate 581, forward strand.
TCGACGGACAAATCAGGACCGAATTTGGCAAAAAAGCCACCCGCCAGCTTCGCCTTGAGGAAAAAGTGCCAGCTGTAATTTACGGAGGTGCTGAGGAGATCAATTTTGCTGCTCCTGCAACTGCTTTTAAAAATATAGTTTATACGCCGGATTTTATGGTGGTAGAAGCTACTATTGGCGGAAAAAAATACAGGTGTGTATTGAAAGATTTGCAATTTGACAAGGTAAGTGACCAATTAATACATGTAGACTTCCTGGAATTGGTAGAAGACAAAAAAGTAACTGTTACTTTGCCCCTTAAATTTACCGGAGCTCCTGCAGGCGTTAAGGCGGGTGGTAAACTGGTAACGAAGATGAAAAGCCTTAAAGTTAAACTGTTCCCTAAATATTTACGTGAAAACATTGAGTTGGATATTACCAACCTTGCTTTGAATGAAAATATCCGCGTTCAGGATGTGAAAGCTGAGAATATGGAGATTATGAACTCACCCCGTATTCCAATCGCTTCCATAACTATGACGCGTCAGTTGAAACAAGAAGAAGCTGCTGCCCCTAAAGGTGCTGCTCCTGCAAAAGCCGCCGCTCCTGCAAAAGCCGCTGCACCAGCTGCCGCTGCTAAAGCCGCACCTGCTGCAAAAAAATAAGTTGAATTGAATGTATTTTATATTGAAAAAATGCCCTGCTTTTACAGGGCATTTTTTATACCGGGCAACTATAAACTTTAATTACCTTTGCCCACTTAAATTAATATTATGGGAATGGATAGAAATACCGTGATTGGTTTTGTGTTGATTGGTATGTTGTTGATGGGCATGTTTTATTTTAACAACAAAGGCAATGCGGCTTTCCAGGCAGAGCAACAGCGGATAGCAGATTCACTTGCAAAAACAAAACCTAAGGTAGATCTGGTAAAGATGAAATTGGATTCGTTGAGATTTGATTCTACCCGCAGGGAAAAGGCAGCCGGTAGCTTGCAACAGGATGCCGCAGTTGCAGAGACTACGCTTGAAAATGAAGTTATAAAAATTACTTTTACCAATAAAGGTGCACAACCTAAAACAGTAGAATTAAAAAATTACAAAACGCTGGATGGTAAACCAGTAATTATACAGCAGGGGGATTTTAACAAGATATCTTACGAAATCAATACAGGCGATAATGTTACAGGAAATACCTCAGACTTGGTTTTTGCTACCAGTGCTAAAGCGGAAAATGCTGATAAAAGTCAAACGCTCACTTTCAGCATCAAGGATTCTGCAGGTAAACAAATCAGCCATCAATACACGTTGCATTCAAATGATTACTTACTCGATTTTGCAATTATTCTAAACGGTGCGGATAAACTGGTATCAAAAAACGCCATTAACCTGCAATGGCAAACGCAAACCAATCAAATTGAAAAAGACGAGGTATACGAAAAGGGCCAAACCCATATTTGTTATCTTACAGATGGCGGCTATGATTTTACCATGCTGGGCAATAGTGGTGATACCAAAAAGTTTGAAAAACCTGTTGACTGGCTTTCAGTAAAGCAGCAGTTTTTTGTAAGTGCTTTGGTAAATAAAAATAAATTTCAAAGTGCCGAAATTAAATGGACTGTACCGTCGGATACCTCATTACATATTTTAGCGCAATCAATTGCCAGCTTTAATATTAGTATACCAGCAGGAGGCCAGGCAACTGTTCCGCTGCAATTATATTATGGTCCCAGCGATTACCACGTTCTAAAGGCGTACAACAATAAAATGGAAAATATCGTGCCTTACGGTAGTGGCGTTTTTGCATTTGTAAAATACATTAACCGGCATGTTTTGTTGCCCGTATTTGATATTTTGAGAAAGAATGTGGCCAGCATGGGGATTGTAATTTTGTTACTTACTCTCTTTATTCGTTTACTTACTTCACCCATTTTATATAAGAGTTATGTAAGTGGCGCAAAAATGAAAGCGTTAAAGCCAGAAATAGATAAGCTGAAGGAAAAGCATGGAGAGGATAAGCAGGCCTTTAGTATGGATCAGATGAAACTATGGAAATCTGCCGGTGTAAGTCCATTGGGAGGCTGTTTGCCCGCAGTGTTACAAATTCCAATATTCATGTCTTTGTATTACTTTTTCCAATCCAATATTTCGTTGCGAGGGCAAAATTTTCTGTGGGCAAAAGATTTGGCTGCATACGATTCTATTTACAACATTCCATTTAATATCCCTTTCTACGGCGATCATGTAAGCCTTTTTACATTAACAGCGGTTATAACCAGTTTGCTTATTTCAATATATAGCATGAGTAATATGCAGGATAACTCTAATCCTGTAATGAAATACATGCCTTATATTTTCCCTGTATTGCTGTTAGGCGTTTTTAACAAGCTGCCATCGGCACTCACCTGGTACTATACTATTTCAAATACCATTACATTAATCCTCCAGATTGTAATTCAAAAATACATCATCGATCATGATAAAATATTAGCGCAAATAGAAGAGAACAGGAAGAAGCCAGTGAAGCAAAGTAAGCTGCAGGAAAGAATTCAGGCGATGCAGGACGCAAATAAAAAAGTGCAGGATGTAAAGGCCAAGACGCAAAAAAAGTAAATGTTTTTTTTAATAAAAGCCTGCAGTTTTCAACAACTGCAGGCTTTTTCGTGCATGGGTTTGTGATTATTTTGGCATTGTATTTCACTATCTTTATCAATACAAAATGAAAAGCATGAAAGTAGCAGCCATGGTTGTAATGTTAGCACTCAGTAGTTATGTCTATGCTCAAAAAATAATTTCAGAAGGAACGTTGGTATATACGATATCAACGCAAACCGATAATAAAACAGGTCAACCTGATCCTTTGAGCGGCGCCACCAACACAGTTTATTTAAAAGGGAATTTAAGCAAAACAGAAATGGCAAGTCCATTGGGGAAAGAAACGACCATCTATGATTCAAAGAATGGTACCGGTGTTATTTTAAAGGAATACAGTGGGCAGAAACTGATGATAACATTAACAAAAGAGAATTGGGCAAGCCATAATAAAAAATTTGAAGGAATTGCTTTTACGCCAACTGCCGAAACAAAAAAAATTGCCGGTTATAACTGCACCAAGGCAACAGCCAAATTAAAGGATGGTAATGTAATGACGGTATATTATTCTTCAGATACAAATATCAATGATAAAAACTATAACCAATTATTTAAAGATCTTCCGGGTTTACCAGTGGAGTATGAATTTGAAAGTGGGAAACTAAAATTTAAATATACGCTTGCTTCCCTTGATCCTGGCGCAGTGACCGTTTCCAAATTTGACATACCCAAATCCGGTTACAGGGTAATGAGTTACGATGAGAGCCGTGTTGGGAAAAAAGACAGTAACTAAAAAAGACCTTCGTTGAGGAAGGTCTTTCAATATAATTTCTAAACAGGAAACTTTTCTGTTAATGACTATGAATAATGAGTTTCATGCCTGTATATCCCTGGGTAATTTCTGGCATTACAATTTTATGTTTGTAAGGAATAACATAGGTAACATTTCCTTTCTGATAAGTAATTAGTGAATTGGCCATAATGCTGTTGCCAACTGTTTGAGTGCTGCTTAAAAGGCTCCCCTTATAACTCAATCCCGATTTAAGATTAAAGGCAATTGAATTTCTTAGAGTAGACGGTGTATAGATATTTAAAATAGTTTTATTCTTCTTTTTCCCAACGCCTCTGTCAGCCATAGCAACCTGTGCAATGCCAAACAGCAGAGCAATTGTAAGTAACTTTTTGGTGAACGTTTTCATTTAAAATAATTTTAACTAAATAAAGATATATTAAATTTCTGTCAAAATGCGTACCACTTATACAAATCTTTATGATGAGTTTAACGCATACCCTTAGGAAATGTTACTTTTTTTTGACAGTTTCTTCAAATTAATGTATTTTACAGTAACCTAAAAGCGCATGAGTAAAAATCCATACCGACAAGACCGGGAAGAGCTAAAGGAACTGTTGCAACAGTATGACAACCTTAAAAAAGGGCGCAGTCACTCTTTTATTGAAGAAGATGCCTTCGAAAAAATTATCGATTATTTCGATGACAAAGACGAACTCATTCAGGCACTGGAAGTTACCGATTACGCAATTGATCAATATCCTTACTCTTCTTCTTTACTTATAAAAAAAGCCGATCTTTTAATTGCCGCAAAAAAATATAAAGAATCCCTGTATTTTTTAGAGCAGGCTGAAATTCTGGACAGCAGCGATATTAATCTTTACATTTTAAAAACAGATGCTTACCTGGCACTTGATCAGCAAAAAAAAGCCGCCCAGGTACTTGAAGCGGCACTCAATTATTTTGAAGGAGATGAAAAGTTGGAATTGCTTTTTGAATTAACTGATGTGTATGATGATTATGAAAATTTTGACAAGGTATTTGATTGCCTGAAAATGATACTGGAAATGGATCCCAATAATGAAGAAGCATTATATAAGATTTGTTTTTGGACAGATTTTACGGGCAGGAACGAAGAGGGGATAAGGTTGCACCAGAAAATTATTGAAGATTTTCCTTTTAGCGAATTAGCCTGGTTTAACCTGGCGGCTGCCTACCAGGGCATTAAATTATATGAAAAGGCGATTGATGCTTACCAATATGCCGTTGCGATAGACGAAAAATTTGATTACGCCTGGCGTAATATGGGCGATGCATATTTGAGGCTAAGAAAGTACAAGGATGCTATAGAAGTACTGCAAAAAGTACTTGAACTGGCCAGGCCGGAAGATGTTATTTACGAAGCCATTGGCCATTGTTACGACAAACTGCACAATTATGCACAGGCAAGATTTAATTATCGCAAGGCTACACATTTAAACCAGGATGATAGCCAGTTGTTTTATAAAATTGCTGTAACCTATATGAATGAAGGAGTTTGGGACAGCGCCATAAAAAATCTCCATATAGCAATGCGGATTCACAGGCTACAGCCAGAATATAATTTAGCTATGGGGCAGTGTTTCATGGAGCAGGGAAAAATAGAAGAAGCAGTACAGTATTTTGGTAACGTAGTGCGGAATAAACCCAAAAACAGCAATGGCTGGCTTGAACTTTTAAAATGTTTGTATCACGCAAAATGCATAGATGAAGGACTCGAGTATGTAGAGCATGCCATTGAATTAACCAATGTAAAGCCAATTTTTCTTTTTTATAAAAGTGCCTTTCTCTTAGCTGCAGGTAAATCAAAAGAAGCCATTATTCAGTTGGAATTGGGTATGGAAAAGAATCCCAAACTGGTGAAAAAATTCATTGAATTAAATCCTGCCATTCTCCAAAATCAATCGGTGGTAGATGTCATCGCCAGGTTTAAACGCAACAAGTCAATTTAAAACATCCCGTTTTTCTGCTGGTGCATTACTAACTATTAGTAGTCAATGGTTATCTTTGCGCCAATCAAAAAAAATAGTGGAATGAATTTCAATCTTTCTCAGATACCAGAGCGCCATAAAAAGCCACGTGCGCATGGGATCACAATGGTAATGGACAAGGGATTAAGTGTGCAGGAAGCAAAGAATTTTATGAGTGTTTCTCATCCGCACGTTGATATTGTGAAGCTTGGTTTTGGAACTGCCTTTGTTACGCCAACACTGAGAGAGAAACTGGAAGTATATCTTTCTTATGACATTCCTGTATATTTCGGTGGTACTTTATTTGAAGCTTTTTTAATTCGTAACCAGTTTGATGACTATATAAAAGTCTGCAATGAATATGGAATTAAATATGTTGAAGTAAGCGATGGTTCCATTACCATACCTCATACAGAGAAATGCGGATATATAGAGAAACTCGCCAAAAATTTTATTGTATTGAGCGAAGTGGGTAGCAAAGATGCTGCACATATCATTCCGCCTTATAAGTGGATTGAATTGATGCGGGCAGAACTGGAAGCGGGGTCAGCATATGTTATCGCTGAAGCAAGGGAAGCAGGAAATGTTGGTATCTACAGGGGCAGCGGCGAAGTAAGAGAGGGGCTCGTACAAGAAATATTAACCCAAATACCGGAAGATAAAATTTTGTGGGAAGCACCGCAAAAGGCACAGCAGCTTTACTTCCTGGAGTTGATTGGCTGCAATGTTAACCTAGGCAATATTGCCCCCACGGAAGTGATTCCATTGGAAGCCATGCGCATCGGTTTGCGTGGTGATACCTTCGAACTCTATCTTAATAAATAAACACCAAATGAAGTTGTACGGGTTGATTGGGTATCCGCTGGGACATTCTTTTTCAAAGCAATATTTTGCAGACAAGTTTGCCAGGGAAGGAATCAATGATTGCTTTTACGAAGCCTATCCAATTTCTTCCATCGATCAATTTCCAGCATTAATATACGACAACCCTAATTTAAAGGGAGTAAATGTTACCATTCCTTATAAAGAACAGGTATTGCAATTTGTAACGCAGGTTACTCCACAGGTAGCCGCGATTGGTGCAGCAAACTGTATTAAAATTGAAGGCGACCAATTAGTAGCATTCAATACCGATGTGCTTGGTTTTCAACGGTCATTTTGCCAATTGCTGCAACCCCACCACAAAAAGGCCCTCGTGCTGGGAACCGGCGGTTCATCCAAGGCAGTTCAATACGTGTTACAACAATTAGATATCGAATTTTTATTGGTCACCCGCAGCGAAAATACGCCTACGGGTTATATCAATTATGATATGATTGACGAGCAAACAATGCAATCTCATGCTGTTATTATCAATTGCTCGCCCGCAGGTATGTCACCCAACGATCACACCTATCCGTTTATTCCATACCAATTTATAAATTCACAGCACTACCTGTTCGATTTGGTGTATAAGCCTGCCAAAACACTATTTCTTCAAAAAGGAGAAGAGCGGGGTGCACAGATACAGAACGGTTATGAAATGCTAATACTTCAGGCAGAAGCAAGTTGGGAAATTTGGAATAACCTTTAATGCGCCTGCAAAATCTTTTTTAATACTTCCGGAATTGCGCTTACTTTTTTGAGTGCGTAATTATAACAAACCATCCCTGTTTTCGCAACGGCCAGCAAATGCTGTTTGCCCTCTCTGTATGTAAAAAGCTGGTAATACAATTCAAATCCGGCGCTGGATAGTTCGCCACAACTTAATTGTACTTCAATGCTGTCTCCGTAAAATGATTCCTGTTTAAACTCAACCGCCAGGTCACCCATGATGAGTCCAACGCCCGCAATATTCAATTCTGTAAAAGAGTAATTGTATAACCATTGCACGCGTGCTTCGTGCAGGATAGACACAAAGGCATCATTGCCCACGTGATTCCCGTAATTGATATCACTGATCCGAACCGGAATTGTGACCGTAAAAATTTTATTTGAAGGAACAATAATTTTTAATCTTGCCATCTGGAACGTTCAAAATACATTAATAAAGATGTTTTAGTTTGGGCGTTTCCCGCCGCGGCGGGCCTGGCTTTCCGCTCCAAGTCCTCACTACGCTCCGTTGCACTGCGCTTCGTTCCGGGCTTTCCGCTCCAATCCCTAACGCTTTTTTAGTATTGAGTTTTATTTCAATTCTTTTAAAAATGCAATCATTTTGGTCATCGCTTTTTTTCTGTGACTAAAATGATTTTTTTCTTCTATAGACATTTCAGCAAAAGTCTTTTCACTTCCGGCAGGTACAAAAATGGGGTCGTATCCAAATCCCTGGCCGCCGCGTCTTTCCTTTATAATTGCGCCTTCGCAAATTCCTTCAAATTGTATTTCCCTGCCATTTAGTATAAGTGATATTACAGTTCTAAACCTGGCTTGCCTATTGGATAGCGCAGCCATTTTATCAAGCAGTTTGTCAATGTTGGCATCAAACAGCCTGCCTTCGCCTGCGTACCGGGCGCTCTTCACGCCGGGCTCTCCATTCAACCCCGGCACTTCAAGGCCGGTATCTTCACTAAAACAATTTTTACCGGTAAGTTTATATATAGTCAGCGATTTTTCAGTTGCATTTGCTTCCAGCGTATCATGTGGTTCAGGAATATCGATGTCGATGCCAGCTTCTTTTAAAGTACTGATAGCAAACAGATTTCCGAGCACTACTTTTATTTCGTCTGCTTTATGCTGGTTATTGGTAGCAAAAATCAATTGATCCATAAGAAAATTTAGATAGCGAAAATTTGTTTGAGGCAATTCCATAGCTTAGCTTTTTCAGCTTTATTATCCTGTATTTCCCGCAACATCGCAGCTGAAAGATAGGTCTGGCTATTAAAAGGTTGTACCTGGTAATGCGGAAACTCGATAGGCAGGTTAATTTGTGCGGGGGCTACGCCAAATAAAATAATCTTCTCTCCCTTTAATTCCTGTTCTATTGCTTTGTAAGTAATGTTTTTGTTTTTCCTTGTATTGATAATGGCCACATCCTCCATGGTTAAGCTACAGGCTGATAAAATACCGAGCAAAAAATTTAATTGTTCGTCTGGTAAATACAATGTCTCATCATTGGCAACCAGTATAATAATTTTTTTGCGGTTATGCCCCAATATGGAAAACGATACCTCGGGATTAAGTTTTTTATCAGGTTCCTGACTGTCGGATTCAACCAATGATTTTTTAAATAACTCCTGTATTAAAAACGGCGTTAACTGAATATTATCTATGCTCATGAACCTTTACTCTGTATTTTTTTTGTTACTTTGTTGTAAAATTAAGGAATATGATAGCCGCAGAAGATTTTAATATCACCAAAGTAAAACAGAGTAAACTGGAAGGAATAAGTTTGGACAACGTGCCTTTTGGTAAATATTTTACAGACCATATGCTGGAAGTGGATTATGAAAATGGAGAATGGCAAACGCCCTCCATTAAACCTTATCAGCCCCTTTCTCTTGCGCCTTCTTTAGCTGCGCTGCACTACGGCCAGGCTATTTTTGAGGGTATAAAAGCATACAAAGACGCAGAAGGCAATGCATCAATATTCAGGCCTTATGATAATTTCAAGAGGTTCAATAGTTCTGCGGAAAGAATGGAAATGCCTATTGTGCCGGAAGAAATATTTATTGAGGGGTTGCGACAGCTGATTGAAATTGATAAAGACTGGATACCCGCAAAGCCTAATCATTCATTATATATCCGGCCTTTTATGTTCAGCAGCGATGAAGCAATCGGTGTGCGGCCGAGTGATAAGTATAAATTCCTGATCATTCTCAGCCCTACGGGACCCTATTATGCGGCGCCGATGCGCATCTATGTAGAAGAGAAATATGTGCGGGCTGTGCAGGGGGGGTATGGATATGCCAAAGCCGCAGGTAACTACGGAGGTTCCCTTCATGCATCTGCCGTAGCACAGAAGCAGGGTTACGACCAAGTCTTATGGATGGATGCGTTTGAACATAAATATGTTCAGGAGTGTGGTACAATGAACGCCTTTTTTATTATAGACAAGAAGGTAATTACACCCGGTTTGGAAAACGGGACCATTTTAGCGGGTGTTACAAGGGATAGTACCATTGCAATCTTAAAAGAGATGGGGTATATAGTGGAAGAAAGAAAACTAAGTATTGAAGAAATAATGGATGCTTATAAAGCGGGTACTTTAAACGAAATTTTTGGAACGGGAACTGCTGCAACGATTTCTTTAATTAAAGAATTAAAATACAAGAATTTTATTATGACGTTTGATGTAGATAAATGGACCATTGCACCAGAAATAAAGACAAGAATGGATGCCATTAAATATGGCGAGGCGCCGGATAACCACCAGTGGATGTTTGCTGTGTAGAAAATTATTGCTGAAAAAAGTAAATGGTTTATTGGTTTAACAAATGTTAACTGGTTAAAGGTTCATACAAAAATTCTAAAACAAAGAGTTGTGGTAACTGCCCTGAAGTCTTTATTCATTAAAGGTTTCAGGGCAATTGCATTTTACAGGACATGTCATAACAGCAAGTAGTAAGGCAGTTTCAAATTGCATATTCATTCGGTTTTCATAAAATTATTTTTACTAAAACAATAAATAGTTTTGATAAAATTTGGAAGCTATAGTGATCGCCCTTACCTTCGCACTCCCAAATAAAAAAGGGGTAGTTCTTAAAAATAAAATCACCTGAATTTTGAAAAATTGCGAAAATTTTTCTCAAAAGATTTCCAAATAAATTAGGTGTATAAAAATAAGTTAGTTACTTTTGCAACCCGCTTGAAAAAGTGGGTTAATGAAAAAGAGATTATATAAGTTCTTTGAAAGATTGGAAACAACAGCGCAGACGA
>JBBQWL010000082.1:0-10630 GCA_038210625.1 Chitinophagales bacterium
CCTTGAGCGCACCTGGTTTAAATAAAGCGCAGCAGTAAGATTGTCTCCTGTTTCAAAAGCAGCTTCAGCAGCATTCAGCAATACTTCAGCATAGCGGTAACGTATAAACGCTACTGTACTACCCTGTCCCCGGCGGCCGGAGCCTACGGTTGGATCCAGGTATTTTCTAATATAGAATCCGGATTGTGTTCTAAACTCCAGTCCATTAACAGGGCCGTCTTTACCAACTACCTGAACCGGTGTTCCGCCAGTTGTTAATGGCTTTAGGTGGCCTGCTTCATCACTTGTGATTATGCTTCCATCGGTCAGTTGGTAACCTGCCCATATATCCACTGCACGTCCTTTAAACAAGCTGCCCGGCAACAAAATAGTTCCTGCAAGCCTTGCATCCCTGTCAGCAAATATGTCCTGGATATTGGTGTAATAAATCGGGTTGCCAGCGCCATCTGTAGTAGCAAACGGAGCATAGGTATTGTCAGTTTTTTCGAAAGCTTCTGCCAGGTTGAGTGAAGGATCAAGCCTGCCTGCATCGCCGCCTTCGTCAGAGATCGAATACGGCTGATCGTTGGTAGTAAAACCATGCGTTTTGGCACCGGTTTTAAAATCTTCGAAGAAGATGGTTTCCGGACTAGTCTTGTCTAAAAAAAGATTAGCATAATTATCGGCCAATGCGGTTGCATTAGCGCCGGTTGGTGCAGTGTATAACTTATAAGCACCTGCACTGCCATTGATAATTTCACCGGTTGCCCTTAATACAATCGCATAATAGTCATTTGATTTGGTAGCCGGAATTCCAACTTCGCCGCCGGGTGTAGATATGGAAGGTGTATTGGAACCATATTTTGAGATAGAACCAGCATACAAGGCCGCCCTTGCCTCCATTGCCAACGCTGCGCCTTTACTAGCCCTGGATTTTTCATTGGCGTCTGCAGGTAAATCTCCTTTAATGGCTTCCGCTTCGCTGATGATAAAATCATACAGTTGCGCTTCTTTCGATCTTGGTATTTGCAGGTAGGTTGCATCGCCATTATAATCATACGAAAGGGGCTGTAAACTCAGTGGTACACCGCCATAACGTTTGCCCAATTCAAAATAAAAATTGGCACGTAAAAACCTGGCTTCGGCACTGAATCTTTTTTTATCGCCATCGGTAAGTGCTGTAGATGCACTGTCTCTTTGTAAAAATAAGTTCAGGTCGCGGATATAGTTATAACTGTCAAACCAGTTAACACCCCAGGTATCATAATTCCACCCGGTTCTTTGTACAAGGTCACGGGCGAAACTGCTATTTTCTGATGGAAAGCTTTCACTAAAATCTGTAAAGCTTCCCCATCCGTTATCAAGGCCGCTAAAGTCGAGTTGCCTGTTGTATAAGTCGCCCAGCACCGAAAGCACCAAAGCGGGATCGCTGAAAACCTGGTCGTTTGTAAGAAATGTATTCGGCTGTACGTCCAGGAACGCACTATCTTTTTTGCAACCGCCTGCGCTGAATAGAAGCAGTGCGATAGCTGATATTAAAATTATTTTTTTCATTGAAAATATTTTTATTCAGAATTGATTATAAAGAAAGATTGATACCTACATTAATAACCCTGTTTTGTGGAAACTGTAATCCATTGTCATCAATGGTTTCAGGATCAACTCCGTACTGGGAAAGATTATCAATCGAGAACAGGTTATAAGCATTCAGGTAAAACCTTGTTTTTTGAATTTTAGCTCTTTTTAAAATACTGGATGGTAAGGTGTACCCTACTTCAATCGTTCTTGCCCTGATGTAGGAAACGTTGTGCAACCAGAATGTTGACTGTACATTGTAGTCAGAATGCGATGTACCGGGATTGTACCTGTTTGCAGGATATTTGCCTGGTATCCATGCGCTGTTAACATCATAAATATTTGATCTGTGCCACCTGTCTTCAAAAATTGCATTCAGGTTTCCGTTATTCTGAAAGGCCCATCTTTGTTCCCAGTTCTGGTACCAGGTAAAGCCTGAAGCGCCTGAAAAATCAGCATGAAAATCAAAGTTTTTATAATAGGCTGCAATGTTAAATCCAAAGTTGATGTTGGGCTGTGTACCATAACCATAGCCAATCGGGCGTTGGTCTAAGCCATCAATTTTTCCATCTCCATTTACATCCTGGTAAATTAAATCGCCCGGTAACAACGTTCTGTTGCCCTGTCCGTCAATATCCACTTTATACGCATTGATTTGTTCAACCGATGAAAACTGGCCTATACAATTATAACCCCATCCAAGATTTGTGTACCGGCCTTCACTTGAATTGCGGTATTGATCAAGCGAGTTAAAGAATAAAGGATTGTAAGATTGCAGGAATTTAGAGCGGGTATAAGAAACGTTTCCGCCAACGGTAAAGTTAACTTTACCAATGGTGCTGTTATAAGCCAGCGAAAATTCTTCACCAAACTGCGCATCCGAATTAATGTTCTGCTGTGCTAAATTGTAACCCAATTCAATGGGCACAATCACATCATTTTTGGTACCCAGCAAGCCGGTACGTTTTCTGTAAAACCAGTCAAACGATCCGTTGATTTTTCCGTTCAGTAAACCGAAGTCCATACCTACGTCGGTAATTTTACTTTTTAACCAGGATATACTGGTAATGGGTGTTCCCTTATCTCTTGAGGCAGGAACCGTGTTGCCATCCAATACTGCAGAACCCACTGTACCATAGTTATAACCAGCCAGGTAAGCAAACGGCGCAACAATTGGATTGTTATTGGGATTATCATCACCCAACACACCATAAGAGCCCCTGAATTTTAAATTGCTGATAATTTTTGTTTCGTCTTTTAATATTTTTTTAAAGAAAGGTTCTTCACTAATGCGCCAGCCGGCAGATACGCCGGGGAAGTAACCTACCCTGTATTGCGGTGCAAACAAATAAGATGCATCACGCCTTGCAGAGGCTTCTACAAAATACCGGTTTTTATAATTGTAGTTGATACGGCCGATATAACCAATCCTGGCTTGGGTTGCGTCCTCATCCTGGTATTGATCTATTATGGGATAACTTACCAATGGCAGAAAGTTGGATTGCGGTGAGGCATGGATCCAGTTTCTTACAAAATGATTATTAATTCTTTCCGCAACTGCTGTTGCAGCAATGGTATGGTCGCCAAATTTTTTATTGTAGTTTAACTGCACCTGCATGTTGGAGTTGATTTGTTTAATCTGCTCCCTGTCACGCCATGGATTGGTACTTCCACCTGTTGTTTTGTAGCTGCTATCAGATGGATTGTAGGTGTAGGCTTTGTAAGTATACTCCTGGTTATTTTCCAGTTCATCCGCCATGTAATAAGATCCCAACGCTCTTACAGACAAGCCTTTCACCCATGGAAGATCCCAATCGATATGAAAGTTGGTTTGCAACACACGCCAGTCTTTTCTGAATTTACCCGACAAATTATTATTGAGGAACGCATAGTTAGATTCCAGGTGCGGCCCCATATCATTTAAGTAAAGTGGGTTGTCGTTTGCATAAGGTCTTTCCATTGGCGTATTTCTAAGTACGGCCAGCCTTGCTAAAAAATAATCATCACCACCTGGTACCCCTGGATTTTTGTATGTTTCCACACGGCCATTAATATCAAAACCAACTCTTAAACCATTGGCTAATTTTGCTGTAACATTGGACTGTATGTTGCTGCGGTTAAAGTTGTATTCTTTACCCAAAACAGAATTTTGAAACAGGTTGGTACCCGATACATAGTAGCTCACTTTATCTGAACCGCCACTAATGTTTACGTTCACAGAATTTTGTGGCGCACCATTGTTATTCAATACAAATTTTCTCCAGTCAAAACTTCTGTATTGCGGATCTGTACCAGCTTTCGCTGCATCCAGTATGGCCTGGGTAGTAGTAGTGCTGCCATAAGAATTCATCTCAGCATCGGCCTTGTAATATAAATAATCCGCTGTGTTATTAACTACTTTGGGAAAACGAAAAAAGCTCTGGTAACCACTGTAAGCATCTACATTAACGCTGTTTTTACCCGGTGTTCCCTTTTTAGTAGTTACTACCACCACACCATTAGCAGCACGCACACCATAAATAGCTGCAGATGCGTCTTTTAAAATGGTGATACTTTCCACATCATTGGGAGCTAATTGGTTGAACTGGCCCTCATCCTGCTGAATACCATCAATTACATACAGGGGTGTACCCATGTTACGTATCTGGATAGAAGCAGATGCGCCGGGGCGACCTTCTGCCTGGCGAAAAGTTACACCCGGTAATTTACCAGCCAGCGTGGTACTTACGGTTGCGCCGCCATGTACCCGGTCGATATCCTTCGCCGTAACCGATGAAATAGCACCCGTCAAAGATTCCTTTTTCTTGCTACCATATCCCACCACAATAACCTCATCCATATCATTTTTTACCTGCGCCATAGCAATGGTAAAATCTGTCTGGTTATTCACTGTTACTGGTTGTATTCCATATCCTACAGAAGAAATCACCAATACTGAATTTTGCCCGGCCACTTTTATAGTAAACCTTCCATCTGCACCGGAAGAGGTTGCATTTCTTGTACCTTTTTCTGTAATGGTAGCGTTTGCCAATGCGTTGCCAACGCTGTCTTTAACAATACCTGATACAGTAATCTTTGCAGCTTGTTGTGCAAATGCCGGTGTTAAAAAAGAAAGAAAAAGGAGTGAGAACAGAAGCAATATTGTTTTTTGCCGCAAGCGTTTGGGAGCGCAGGCAATTACCGGCGTAATACGCTGAGTAGTACATTTCATGTAGCAAGTAATTTTGATGATTTAATAATGATTGTAATCGTTTACATAATTTAATTCGGTTGTTACACTACCTTTAAATCATGGAGCAAAATAAAATCTTATTTTTCCGGAGGTCCATTCCTTGCGTACCATAATTTTCTCAAATTGTATCATTTTAACTTTGTCAACACAGGCATTTTATTTAGTGATAAAAAATAAACAGCCGGTGTAATTCAAATTTTTCATCAACTTCGCAAACGGTTTGAAACATAAAAAACATATCACGCAATTTGTACAGGTTTTTCTGTTCCTGATTTTCAGCACGTTTCAAACGAGGGCACAATCTTATTTTTTCAGGCACTACCAGGTTGAAAACGGTCTTTCCAACAGTACCGTTTTTTGCAGTGCGCAGGACAACTATGGCTTTTTGTGGTTTGGCACCAAAGATGGACTTAACCGCTTTGATGGCTACCATTTTAAACATTATGAAATGGCCAAAGAGGGACATGTAATGATGCCTGATATGATTGGTTGCATGTTGGTGGATAAGGAAAATACATTGTGGATTGGAAGCCAGAAAGGATTATTTTATTTTGACCGGCAAAAAGAAAAACTGGTGCGCTTTATCGATTCGCTGGTATGGATCAACAGCCTGCACATGGACAAAGATGGACAGCTTTGGTTTATATCTGCTGTAATGCTATGCCGCTATAATTTTAAAAACAAAACATTAACCCAATTTCCCCAGGCAGGTTATTTTGCCGCTACTTCTATTTGTAGTTCCGATAATGGCGATGTTTGGGTATCTACTGATAACGGGCATTTGCAACGGTTTGATGCCAAAACCAATCAA
The DNA here is from genome assembly GCA_038210625.1 of Chitinophagales bacterium. Classification (GTDB taxonomy): domain Bacteria; phylum Bacteroidota; class Bacteroidia; order Chitinophagales; family Chitinophagaceae; genus Ferruginibacter. Next base: position 5,598 of record JBBQWL010000082.1, read on the forward strand.
TTCAAATCATTTAATTTATTTGACCATTCGCCACCGCCTGTTAATACCTGGATATCAAAAATACATTTGGGCGAAGGCAACACCATTTACGTGGGCACCTCTGCCCAGGGCCTGAAACAGTTTGATGTTGCTACCGGAACGTACAAAGACCTGCTCACCTATAACCCAGACAAGACAACCATTTATATCCGTGACATTGCCCGGAATGCTGCCAATGAATTTTGGTTTGCGACGGAGTCCGGCATTTTTATCTTAAATACCAGCACCGGTGAATTTGTAAATCTTAAAAAGAATTTTACCGACCCCTATTCGCTCTCTGATAATGCAGTGTATTCTTTGTGTAAAGACAACGAGGGCGGCATGTGGGCGGGTACTTATTTTGGCGGGGTTAATTATTACTCCAGGCAATACGCCGTCTTTCAAAAATACTTTCCCGATAACTCTGCCCGGGCAATCAGCGGCAATGCGGTACGTGAAATAACCGGCGATCACCAGGGCAATATCTGGATTGGAACAGAGGATGCTGGCCTTAATAAATTAAATCCTGCAACCGGTGCTATTACCCAATTTAAACCAACCGGTGAAAAAGGGGATATTGCTTATCCCAACGTTCACGGGTTACTGCTATCTGGCAACGACTTATGGATTGGCACTTTCGATCACGGTCTTGATATCCTTGATGTACGAACAGGAAAAGTAAAAAAGCATTACAATGCCGGTTCGGGTAAGTACGACATAAAGAACAATTTCGTAGTAAGTTTATTGCAAAGCCGCGATAGTGTGATATATGTTGGCACTGCTGGATCGCTGTACCAGTTTAACCCCGCAGTAAAAGGCTTTGACCTGGTAAAAGCAATTGACCCCAATATTTTTGTAGCTGCCTTATTGGAAGATCATGATAAAACCATCTGGGTAGGATCTCACGGCAGCGGTATATTTTTCTTTAATCCCATCACTAAAAAGAGAGGTTATTTTCACAATGAAACGGATAACCCAAACAGCCTGCCGAATAATATTATCAACGCCATTTTTGAAGATAGCCATCAAAATTTATGGATCGCTACTGAAGGCGGCGGCTTGGTAAAATTGGATAAAGACCGGCACAAATTTTCTTTCTTCACCACAAAGAATGGCCTGCCCAGTAATTTTATTTTTAAAATTCTGGAAGATGATCAACAGCATTTATGGGTAACTACCTCCAGGGGGTTAGTAAATTTTAATCCGCAAACCAGCACGGCGACTGTTTATACAAAAGACAATGGTTTATTAAACAACCAGTTCAATTATAATTCCGGCTATAAAGATTCTACCGGCAAAATGTATTTCGGAAGTGTCAAAGGCATGATTGCTTTCCGGCCGGAAGACTTACTAAAAACCACACTCAACGCACCGGTTGTTATTACCGGCTTCCAGGTGCAAAACAAAGAAGTGGAAATCAACCAGGACAGCTCTTACCTTAAAAAATCAATCCTTTATACCAAAAGTATTACACTACCCTACGACCGGTCATCCTTTAGCATTGACTTTGCGGCATTGAGTTATATATCTCCCGAAATGACGGGCTACAGTTATTTAATGAAAGGCCTGGATAAAGAATGGACCCAATTAAAACAGAACCGGAAAATATATTTTACCAACCTGGTACCCGGAAAATATATTTTCAAAATAAGGGCGGGTAACAATGGCAACTGGGGAAAAGAAACCCAGTTGGTAATTATCATTTCACATCCCTGGTGGGCTACAATTTGGGCTTATATTTTGTATGCACTGTTTATAATAGCCCTTTCCTGGTATCTTTTAAGAACCTACCATATTATTGTAGAAGATAAAAAAGAAAAGGAAATATATGAAGCAAAGATTGATTTTTTTACCAATGTAGCGCACGAGATCAGAACGCCGTTAACCCTGATAAAAGGTCCGGTGGAAAATTTACTCGAGCAGGTGGATGATTTACCGCAGATTAAAGAAGATGTGGTAACCATGGAAAGAAATACCAACCGCCTCATTGCACTAATTACGCAAATCCTGGATTTCAGAAAGGCAGAAGCAAAAGGTTTCAGCATGGATTTTGTGAAAGTGAATGTGAGCGCATTGCTCAAAGAATCGTATGAAAATTTTGCCCCACTTGCAAAAAAAAGAAAGTTGGAGTACACAATTGAATGCCCGGCCAATGACATGATTACTTTTGCTGATGAAGAAGCGTTGACCAAAATTTTCAGCAACCTTTTTAATAACGCGTTGAAGTATGCCAACAAAAAAATTGCCATCCGCCTGTTGCCGCCCAACGACAGTACTGTAAGTTGTATAATTGAATTTGAGAACGACGGATTAAAAATACCAGCGGAAATGCGGGAGAAAATATTTGCACCTTTTTACAGGCTAAAGGATTCTTTAAAACAACAAGGTACCGGAATTGGCCTGGCTCTTGCCAAGTCTTTAACGATGTTACACAACGGCACTTTATACCTGAAAGACACCGCTGATAACCTGAATGTATTTGTATTTATTTTGCCGATGCAACAGGAAGAAAATATATACCGACAAAAGAAAATAAATCAACCATTGCTAAAACTAAAATAATGAACAACGATATGCTGCCCCTGATTTTGATTGTAGATGACAATGAAGAAATACTGGAATTTTTGGAAAGAATATTTTCTAATAAATATGCCGTATTAAAAGCACTTGATGGAAAAGAGGCCATCCAAATTTTGCAGGCAGAAGCCGTGCAACTGGTGATTAGTGATGTGATGATGCCGGTGATGGACGGATTTGAACTGTGCAAAATCATTAAATCCAATTTTGAATATTCCCACATTCCCGTGATATTGCTGACAGCCAAAAACACCATCCAGTCAAAGGTAGAAGGACTTGAACTGGGCGCTGATGCCTACATAGAAAAACCTTTTTCAAAAGAGCACCTGCAGGCACAAATAGCCAGCCTGCTCGCCAACCGCAATATGATCCGCGAATACTTTGCCAGCTCTCCCTTGGTACACATCAAAAGCATGGCGCACTCAAAAGCAGACGAACATTTTTTAGAAATTTTAAATGATACCATTTGCGCCAATATAGAAGATACCGACCTGGATGTAGAGAAGCTGGCCAAAATAATGAATATGAGCCGCATTACTTTGTATAGAAAAATAAAGGCGATTTCGGTATTGACGCCCATCGAGCTCATCAACATTACCAGGCTAAAAAAAGCAGCTGAGTTATTGGCGGAAGGGGATCATAAAATTTATGAGATTTCGTACATGGTAGGGTTTAGTTCGCAAAGTAATTTTGCGAGGAATTTTCAAAAGCAATTTAATATCACCCCTACGGAATATATGCATTCAAAGCAGTTAGATAAGAAGAAGAATTTTTATTAAATTAAATGGAGTACAGCACTTTCGTTTTCCTATTATTTTTAAAAGCCGCGAATTTCAGATTGCCTGAAATTGCTTAATGTAATTCGAAGCGATTGATTGGTAAACACATTGGTAAAATACTGACAGAAGAAAAACTACAACGATGGGTGCATGTATTGTTACAAACTGCTGATGAAGTCGGAGTTAAAAGCGACCCTGACTTCGTTCAGCCTTTGTTGGCTATATTGAATGGGGAACACGAATTGCCGTTATCAATTCTCAATTAACAGAAAACCCAATGGCGCTTCCTGAGCCAATGCCGAAATGGGGCTGGGGAGAAACCGGGGGGCCTTACATTATGGATGAAAAATAAAATTATGTTGAGTTAGTTATACAAGAAACAGCTGACGAAAGCGGCTTGTCTAAATAAGGTTTATATGAGAAGAGTATTGATGTTTCTAATTTTTGTTGCAGTTCGTTGCAACATTTATTGCCAAACCAATGAAACTGCAAATGTAAATGCACTTCCTGTTTCCATCAATGAAGTAATGAATCAGTTAAGTGATGATACAGTCGTATTATACTATAATGAGAGATGGCAGATGGTAAAACCCGCTTGCGCACTTATGTTTAGGGTTTCAAAAATTGATACCCTGTTAATGACTTTTACCGGAAAATTTGTTGACTATTTCATGGATAGTTCGATAGCGGTTGAAGGTAGTTATGCAAAAGGAAAAAAAGAAGGTCTCTTTAAACTGTATTTTGACAACGGTCAATTGGCCCAAACTGGTAATTACATAAATGACAAAAAAAGCGGCTTGTGGCAGTATTATTATGAAAGCGGGGTAAAAAAACAAGTAATCAACTTTGTCAACAATGAAACTTTAATAGAGAAATTTTGGAATGAAGACGGCAAGGTAATGGTGGATTCAGGTAAAGGCGATTGGTATGGTTATGCCGCTGCTGACAAATTCAGAAAAATTTCCGGCAAGGTTATCAACGGAAAAAAAGATGGAACATGGACAAATTCCATTGCTTCAGAAAAATTTATTACTAATATCGAAAAGTATAAGGAAGGAATTTTGATCAGTGGTAAAATGATTTCAAAGTTCAAGGGCGGTGAGTCATACAAAGACACTTCGTACTGCGACATCGAACAGATTCCGGAATTTTTGAATGCAGAACAATTTCAAATCAACAGGTGTTTTAATAACGTTACCAGACGTAATTATGAATATGCGCAATATCCTGGCGGAATAGAACGCTTCTACAAGGAACTGAGGCAGAAATATGACTACATTACCCGTTCTGGTTTAAATTTACCCACGCCGCTGGTTCAGGGTGTTGTCACTATATTAATCACAATCGACGAGAAGGGACAAATGACCGACTTTAAACCTCAGTCAGGTATTGGCGAGGAAACTCATCTTATTGATGCAATGAAAATGATGAATGTATCGGCCACTGGCTGGAAACCGGCAAAACTCAATGGCAAGCCGACTTCGGAGCCGAAAGCTATAGTTGTTGAGCTTCGCTGATAAGTAAAGGAACGTCCAACGCCGTCTTGTGTATCGTGAATGTATGAAATAGTTTTGCTATCAAAACATGCTATGTCATTAAAATTAGATGTAACCCCTGCAATGTTTGATAAGATATTACAATGGCAGCAAAGCGGCCTGA
>JBBQWL010000083.1:0-10347 GCA_038210625.1 Chitinophagales bacterium
TGGACTATTGCAAATATGACCTGGCCTATATGTATTTTTACAGCCAACGGCCCGGAACCCTTGCTGCACGGAGGTTTGAAGATGACATCCCCGAGGAAGTAAAAAAAAGAAGGTTACAGGAAATGGTGGATCTGCATCGGAGAAATACGCTGCTGAGTATGCAGCGTGATGTAGGCAAAACTTTTAAAGTATTGGTGGAAGGCTTCTCAAAAAAGACGAAGGATGAACTGCAGGGAAGAAACGACCAGAATAAGGTAGTGGTTTTTCCCAGGCAAAATTTTAAAAAAGGTGAGTATGTTACGGTAAAAATCACCGGTTGCACAGCTGGTACATTAATTGGAAGTGCAGTAGCATAAAAACCTTTTTTGCAGTTATTAAATGTGCTCAACGGTCATTTTTTAACTGTAACTCAAAATCAATTTTAATAACGATTGCCGCTTTGCGGATATAAAAATGCTGTTGCATTGATAACTATTTATGGATTTACAATCAATTAAAAATCGCTTTGCCATTATTGGTAACTCTCCCGCTCTTAATCATGCACTCAATATTGCAGCCCAGGTTGCCAACACAGATCTGAGTGTGTTAATAAACGGAGAGAGTGGTGTTGGTAAAGAAGTGTTTTCTCAAATCATTCATGCCTTGAGTGCAAGAAAACACAACCCGTTTATTGCGGTAAACTGCGGTGCCATTCCGGAAGGTACCATCGATAGCGAATTGTTTGGCCATGAAAAAGGTTCGTTTACCGGTGCGGTGGATAGTCGCAAAGGCTATTTCGAAACCGTAAATGGAGGCACTATCTTTTTGGATGAAATTGGTGAGCTACCATTGGGTACGCAAGCCAGGCTATTGCGTGTGTTGGAAGCCGGTGAGTACATTCGGGTGGGCAGCAGCAAAGTGCAAAAAACAGATGTAAGGGTAATTGCCGCCACCAATAAAGAACTGATTGAATTTACACAAACCGGTCGGTTCAGGGAAGATCTTTATTATCGTTTAAATACAGTGCCCATAAGGGTTCCATCGCTAAGAGACCGGAAAGAAGATATTCCTTTATTGTTTAGAAAATTTGCTGCGGATTTTTCTGACAGGTACAAGGGAGCGCCCATTCAATTGGAGGAAGATGCCAAACATTTATTAATGAATTATCCCTGGCCAGGCAATGTGAGGGAGTTAAAAAATATCGCCGAACAGATATCTGTATTGTCAAAAGAAAAAAACATTACGGCAAAAGAATTGCAAAGTTTTTTGCCTGATCATAACTACAATCGGTTACCGGTCTTAGCGGGAGGCAAATCGGCCGTCAGCCAGCAGGAATTTGCCAATGAAAGAGAAATTTTGTACAAGCTTTTTTTCGACATGAAAAAAGATGTAAATGAGTTAAAAAAAATGTTTTTTGATTTGCTGCAAAACCCCGGCCTTACATCCCATATGCCCATGTTCAACAATTCGGATAACACGCTTCCCGAAATAAAACATGGTGGTTCAACTGGGAACTACCCTTCTGCCAATCTCCCTGTTTTTATCAATCAAAACGGCAATGAAATACACCAACACGAACAGATAGAAGAATCACTGAGCATTATGGATAAAGAAAAAGAACTGATTATTAAAGCGCTGAAGAAACACAAAGGCAAACGCAAAGATGCTTCGTCCGATTTGGGTATTAGTGAAAGAACATTATACCGCAAGCTCAAAGAATATGATATTGAAGAATAATGAACCCGGATTTTCATTACCTCTTTATTGATAAAATGCTCTACAGTACTGGTTATTTTTAACAAATACAGATAAATAAAAACAGGTTAATTTGCAATATGAGGCAAGCGTTATTTTTAGGAAAAAGAATTAAACAAAGTAACTGGTTTAGCCGGCCTGGGTTGATAATAGCCTGTTTTTTTATGGTGACGGTTTTTAGTTTTAACACCTGTAAATACTCCTTTAAAGATACTTCTCCAATTCCGCCAGAGATTAAAACTTTCCGGGTTAATTATCTTGAAAATAAAGCCAGGTACATCAATACGCAGTTAAGTCCCCAGTTAACGGAAAAACTAAAAGATAAAATCAGGAGCAATACCAGACTTCGCCAGGTAAATGAAGACAGCGCCCATTACGACATCAGCGGCTATGTATCTGATTACAGTGTAAGTACCAGTGGTATTTCTGGCACTACTGCAAGCAGCAACAGGTTGTCTGTTACTTTTCACCTTATCTTTAAAAATAATTTAGATCTTTCTAAAAATTTTGAAGCTGACATATCCACCAACTATGATTTCAGTGCGTCTCAAAACCTGCCCCAGGCTGAGTCCACACTTACACCGGATATTATTAAAAATACCATCGACGGTATCTTTAATAAAATCTTTTCCAACTGGTAAATGACCGTTGGCAACAATTTTATTAAAATAACAGTTGTAAAATATGCACAATAACGATCAGCTTTTTGAATCCATATTTAAAAGAAACTTTCGTTCGGTTGATACAAAAGCTTTTCTTACTGCACTAGCAAAAGAATACCCGTATTTTACAGCGGCCCAATTTTATCTGTTAAAGCAATCTGCAACCAATAGCGTGGATTTTGCTGACCAGGCGGCCAAAACTGCGCTCCTCTTTAACAATCCATTCTGGCTTAATTTTCAGTTAACCCATGAGGAAAATCAAACGTTTACCTCAAGAGAAATAGATGAAGGTATTGAAGCAAATCTTGGCGGGAATGAGGAAATTGAAAAGAATATGCCAGCGATTGCGGCGGATGAATATCCTACTCTACAACCGATACAAGAAAACAACGGACAGGAAAATGAAATTGTATTGCCAGCTACCGGCGACGAAACAGAGACAACACCCTCCACTCTCCCAACTGAAAATAATTTTTATGTAGAAACAACAGAGCAGGACATTTTGCATCCAGTGGATGAAAGTATGCCACTTGGTGAAGGCACATTGATCAATACAGATAAGGAGGAATATGCCCCGTCATTGTTGGAAGATGCCAGCAGGATGGACTCAACAAATGAATTTGTTCAGACAAAGGACGGTACTACCCAGGAGGGGCATCCACCTGAGACAGCGGTGCACCATCAATATCATGAGGAAAAAGAATTGACGAAAAGCATTGAGGCAACAACGGCCTCAATTGAAACTACTGAAGGGTCAACGACAGTAAATGATAACTATCATTCCCGACTTGACACATTAAACAATCCACCAAACCCAGCTATTGAAAAACCGGCAACGCCGTTTATTACCGCAACTGCAAATGAAGAAACGGGAGAAGTTGATAGTGAAGATATCAATAGTGAATTGGACAACAGCTCTGAAAATGAGCAACCAATGAATTTGAAATTAAATTTTGATGCAGGCGCTACCACTACTGAAGACACGATATCTTATCAACCGCTCTATACCTCTGATTATTTTGCCAGCCTTGGCATTAGGCTTAATGAAAATGGGTTACCTGTTGACAAGCTTGGCAAACAACTAAAAAGTTTCACAGACTGGCTAAAAGTAATGAAGAAAATACATCCCGATCAGCTGCCACAAACAGATGAATTAACGGAGCATACCATCCAGGAAATAGCGGAAAAATCCAACAAAAATGGAGATGTGTTAACAGAGGCCATGGCCGAGGTACTGATTCAGCAGGGCAAGACGAATAAAGCCACTGAACTTTACCAAAAATTAAGTTTGCTCAATCCTTCCAAAAGCGCTTACTTTGCAGCCAAAATTGACAATATCAAACGATAGGTCAGTACGAGAAGAACAAATTGTAAAATCATTTTAATTAAAGCGTGTTACTATGTTAATTTTATTTGGAATTTTAATTATCCTGTTTTCTGTGATTTTAGGATTGATTGTATTGGTTCAAAATCCAAAAGGTGGCGGACTATCCGGCAGTTTGGGTGGTTTCAGCAACCAGTTGATGGGTGTTAAACAAACTACGGATGTACTAGAAAAAGGTACCTGGGTTTTTGCGGCTGTTGTTGCCCTGCTTTGTGTGATGTCTCCGGTGTTTATACCATCTGCAAGTGGTACATCATCAAAAAATGATGACCTGATTAAGAACGCGCCGGCAACTGCTCCATCAACCAATCAAAACAATACAGTTCCGATGACTGCACCTGCAGTTACCGATTCACCAAAAACAAAATAAAAATATTTGTAGAAATATTTGAACCCCGTCTGTTTATGACGGGGTTTTTATTTTACTTTGATTATCCAATGAAACAGGATTATTATGACCTCCCCCAAAAAAAAGTTTTTACTAATCGTTGCCACACTTTTTTTTATAACCGCGTTTTTAGCATGGCGGGTATTTGGCAGCAACACCAATTTTACAGAAAGTAAAAAAAACTTTTACATCAAAACAGGCAGCAATTTTAACAGCGTTATCACGCAGCTGGAGGAACAAAAAATTCTTAAAAATCCCGGAACATTTAAATTAATTGCCCACCAGCTGAAGTACGATCAAAATATAAAAGCAGGGAGGTATGTTATTGAAAATGGAGCCAGCATTTTTAATGTAATCAAGATCTTAAAAGCAGGCAGACAAACACCAGTAAATTTAGTGATCACAAAACTTCGTACCAAAGAAGATCTTGCCCAAAAAATCGGTAACAGTTTTGAATGTGATTCTGCAGCTGTTATCCGTTTGCTAAATGATAATGATTCGTTATTACATTATGGATTGGATACCAATACTGCCATGACGGCGGTGATACCTAACACCTATGCCATTCTTTGGAACACTACTGCCAATAAGCTCTTCAGGAAACTATTTACTGAGCAGGAAAAATTCTGGACGGCAGAAAGAAAAAAGAAAGCAGCTGCATTGAATTTGTCTGTAAAACAGGTATATACATTAGCCAGTATTGTGGAAGAAGAAAGTAATAAAGATGAAGACAAAGGAAAGATTGCAAGTGTGTACCTAAACAGGCTCCGTACCGGGATGCGATTGTCTGCCGATCCAACGGTGATATTTGCGCTGAAAGATTTTTCCATCAGGCGGGTCTATAAAAAATATACTGAATTTGCTTCGCCCTATAATACCTATCTCAACAGCGGACTGCCGCCGGGCCCGGTATGCACTCCATCCATTAAAACAATAGATGCGGTGCTAAATGCGCCAGCCACTAATTACCTGTACTTTGTTGCACAACCGAATTTAACGGGCTATTCCAACTTTGCTGCTACTTACGGGGAACACATGGCGTTTGCCAAACAGTACCAGCAATGGCTCACCGGTTATTTAAAAGCAAAAGAAGCTACAGACAGTGCAAAGTGATTTGATTTTTTAGCCGCTTAATCGCTAGATTTGATTGCATCAACAGCTTTTCTCATAACATATTAACAAGGTTCAATAGTTTGAATAAGTTAGAACGGATTATAATCACAAAAACACCTGTCGGCTATTTTTTTCAAAAAAGTAAAAAATGGCATCTGCCTGGTTTTGAAGGTGTGCCTTTGTATGACGTAATAGTATTTTTTTACAAACAGGTAAAAACGGTTGGGCTTACGGAAAGAGCTTCTGCTGTGGCTTACAATTTTATTATGGCCATCCCGCCGTCCTTTTTGTTTTTATTTACGCTAATACCAAGCCTGCCCTTTATTTCCAAAAAAAGTATTAAGCTGCAGCTACATGGTTTAATAACGGATGTTATTCCGTTAAAAGTTCACAACGAAAACCTGATAAAATTTGTAGACAGTTTTATAGATGGTTCAAAAATTGGTCTCATCTCTTTTGGTTTTATTACTGCCTTGTATTTTGCGTCCAATGCCATGATGGGTATTATGCGCTCATTCAATAAAAACTATATCGGCTTTGCAAAAAGAAAGGGTCTGCACAACCGGTGGATGGCCATTAAATTAACTATGTTGTTGTTTTTGGTTGTGCTCGGCAGCCTGCTGATGTTGATCACCCAGGGTGCTGTTTTAAAGTGGATCGGCATACAAAGTGAAACCATCCGCAACACCATTTACTATGTACGATGGATTTTTATTGTTGCAATGATTTTTTATTCAATGGCCTTTATTTACAAGTATGCACCGGCGGTTCAGAAGCGTTGGAAACTGGTAAGCCCGGGAGCTATTCTGGCCACGTCATTAAGTATATTTGCCTCTGTTGGCTTCTCTTATTTTGTAAATAATTTTGGCCGTTACAATGCACTGTATGGCTCCATCGGAACTATCATTGTTTTAATGGCATTAATTTACATTAACTCATTAGTACTTATGATTGGCTTTGAACTAAACGTAAGTATAAAAAGCCTCAAGTCTATCGCAGATCAACGAGAGATAGAAGAAAAAAATAGCAAGGCCGTATCTGGTAGCTGAGTTTAGTTATTAAAGGCAACATTTTTTTTGCAAAAACCCCTAAGTTGAAAAATAGCCGCCATTAAATATTTGGAGGCGGCATACTTTGAAAATTATCCATTTGGCTGATCCCCTATTTCAGATTATTTTTGCACCGCTAATCGTTCAGGCGGTTATCTTTTTTTATTAATTAAATTCAATCAATAAATAAATAATAAAGTATGGCATACGATGTAATTGTGTTAGGTAGCGGTCCCGGTGGTTACCCGGCAGCAATCAGGGCAAGTCAGTTAGGCAAAAAGGTTGCTATTGTTGAAAAAGAAAGCCTTGGCGGTATTTGCCTCAACTGGGGTTGTATACCAACCAAAGCTTTATTAAAAAGCGCCAATGTGTATGAATACGCCAAACATGCCGCAGCATATGGTATTAAAGTAGATAACCCGGGTCATGATTTTGATGCCGTAATTAAACGCAGCCGTGGTGTGGCAGATAAGATGAGTAAGGGTGTTCAGTTCCTGATGAAAAAGAATAAGATTGATGTGGTTATGGGTTATGGCAAACTGGTTGCGCCAACAAAATTAGAGGTTACAGCTGCTGATGGTACCAAACAAATTTTAGAAGCTAAGAATATTGTAATTGCAACCGGTGGCAGGGCTCGTCAGTTACCAAGCATGCCTATTGATGGTAAAAAAATTATAGGGTACAGGGAAGCAATGGTATTGCCGTCTCCCCAACCAAAAAGCATGATCATTTGTGGCAGCGGTGCTATCGGAAGTGAATTTGCTTACTTCTATAATACGATGGGTACAAAGGTTACGATCGTTGAGTTTATGCCACGCATTGTGCCGGTAGAAGATGAAGATGTGAGCAAAGAACTGGAAAAGCAATTTAAAAAGCAGGGAATTGAAATCATGACCAATAGCGAAGTATTGAGTGTTGATACAAGTGGCGAAGGAATAAAAGCAAAAGTAAAAACGCCCAATGGTGAAATTGAATTAAGCGCTGATATTTTATTAAGCGCTGTGGGTGTTATCGCCAACCTTGAAAATATAGGTTTGGAAGAGTTGGGTATTAAAACCGAAAAAGGAAAGATTGTCCGGGATGTCAATGGTCTTACCAATATTCCCGGTGTTTATGCCATCGGTGATTGTACACCTGGCCAGGCATTGGCGCATGTTGCAACCAAAGAAGGTATCAGCGTAGCTGAACATATAGCCGGTCATCATCCCGAGCCCATGGATTATAATAATATCCCTGGTTGTACTTACTGCTCACCTGAAATAGCTTCTGTTGGTTATACAGAAAAGGCAGCAAAAGATGCGGGCTTCGAAATTAAGGTAGGCAAGTTTCCATTTATGGCAAGCGGTAAAGCAAGTGCTGCTGGTGCTACAGAAGGTTTTGTGAAAGTAATTTACGATGCTAAATATGGTGAATTTTTAGGCTGCCATATGATAGGAATGAATGTTACCGAAATGATTGCCGAAGTGGTAGTGGCTCGCAAACTGGAAACAACAGGGCATGAAATACTGAATGCTGTCCACCCCCATCCGACTATGAGCGAAGCGCTGAAAGAAGCTACAGCAATGGCTTACGGCGAAGCGACTGATATTTAATAAATCGGTTGATATAAAAATGCTGCAAAAAAGACTGCGAATTTCGCGGTCTTTTTTTATTTATCGTAATAAAACTTTATATAAATCGTTACAGTATTTATAAATTAGCGACTACATCGTATTAGTATTTTTTTCCCTTTTTTGTCACCCTTAATTTAATGTTTATGAAAAAGCTATTGTCTGTCATTACTCTTTATTGGGTTTTAAGCTCTTTTAATTTATTTGCTCAAACTCCCGGCATAATTGTTCGGCCCGCAGGTAGCAGTGGGCCCGCCGTTTTAGACCCTAATGCTGACGCCTATACATCGAAAACTACTGCAGGCTTTGGAACAGATGACATTTTAAATAGTGAGATACTTTATAAAGTAGTTCCCCCTGTTATCGCGGAACCAACCGGCGACCTTTTAAGGGGTCCTAATGGAAAATATTCAGATATCGTAAAAACAGTAGATGGCAGTGGCTTCTACCTTTTCAATGATGGTACAAATCTTTTGTGCAGAATTAGGATGGGAGGCATTGTAAGCGGTTCCAAAGGCTACAGCATATTAATTGATACAGATAGTAAAATTGGAAACACTGGGGCGTATGCTGATCCCAATTATGTAGCGGCAACAAACGGGGTAAATGGTAATCCTGGGTTCGAATTGGAAGTAGTTTTTGAATCCAATTTCAGAATAGCTGTTTATAATGTAGATGGAACAAGTACACCCGTGCTGGTTACTTCTTATGCCATTAACACCAACTCGCAAATTTCTGTTGCGGCAAGTAGCGATGGTGGAGATGCCGATTATTTTTATGATTTTTATGTTCCTTTTTCAGTACTGGGTATTTCAGCTGCTACACCCATCAGAGTCTCAGCAACAACTGTAATGTCACCACAGGCCGCAATCGGAGGCCCGAAGTCAGATATTTACGGCGTTTCAGGAAATGACTACATGACGCAGTGGACAACGGCGATTTCATCACAACCTCCCTTTACCTTTAATAGTTTAAGTAGCGGCGGATCTGGTTTGGGTGCTATCTGTACAGACGCTCCGGTTTTAAACGGACCGGTTACACCTTCAGCAACGACCGTTACCGGTACCTGGACAAAAGCAACAACATCCTCTCTTTCTTCAGCCACCATAACTTTATATAAAGGTGCTGTCTCAATAGGAACCGCTACCGTATCTTCCGGAGCTTCCTGGTCCATTAGCGTTTCAGGCCTGGCCAATGCGGATGTATTAACGGCCAAAGCACAGGCATCCGGCGAATCAATGTGTCTTTCAAGCAATGCCGTAACAGTCAGCGCCTGTAACTCAGCCAATATGCCTTCTACGCCAATTCTTAGCTGCACAAGCGGAAGTAAAGGTATTAGCGGCACCAACCTTACAACGGGATGGACAATACATGCTGACAATGTTACAAGGAGTACCGCCGAAAACAGTGTTGCCAATACCGGCGGTTTTTTTGGAGCCAATACCGGCACCAGCCCTAATATTACCTGGCAATACTCAGGTGGATGCAGTACAGGCTCTCCATTAACATCAGGTTCTTACAAAATATATTATACAGATAACATCACCGGATGTAACTCGCAGCCAGCTTATTTTTGTGCGGCCGGCAACGGAGGAAATGCGCTGGCTGGTTCACTGGCAGTACCAACAATTACTTCTCCTTCTACCGGAGTGTATACGCCTGCAACTACTTCTATTACCGGTTCAGCAACCACCGGAGCAACTCTCAGTTTATACATCAATGGTATCGTTGCAAAAACAACCACAGCAGCGGCGGGAACATTTACTTTTTCAGGCCTCACATTTCTTATAGGTCAACAGTTTTATATTGTAGCTGAATTGAATTCAGGAACTGTAGGTACAAGTTATTGCGCCAGCCAAACTACCACCGCTACAATAACCTGCTTTACCAGCGCCCCCGTAATAACCACCAGCAGCAGCAACCAACTCACCACAGGTGCCGCCATTACAGGAACATCTGCTGAACCCACCGGCACCGTAATAAAAGTTTATAAATCAGCCAACACACTTGTAGCTACCACAACCGTTCAGTCAAATGGCGCATGGTCGACAACAAATGCTGGTACAACTCCCGCTACTTATACTGCTTTAGCGGCAACAAGTTATTTTGCGAATGCCCAAAACGGCAGCTGCGGTTTGAGCGAAAATTCATCTACTGTGGCTACTGCCAGTGCGACCGGTTCTGCCCGTTGCGGTACTATTACAGGCCCGGTTACAGAAACCGCTACCACTGTTTCCGGCACATTGAGCGGCACAACTTTGGCAGGAACAGTAGTCACATTATATGCTGATGGTATTTCAGTAGGAACTTATACTACAGCCAATAATGCATGGGGGCCAATTACAGTAAACACAACTGTAAACAACAGTGTATATGCAGGGGCTGTTTTAACGATAGGCATTGCCGA
>JBBQWL010000084.1:0-9702 GCA_038210625.1 Chitinophagales bacterium
GATAAATTTGTATGCACTTGATATGATTAAAGAAAAAAACTTCCTCCGTATTGCCATTGCAAATGATAGCGGACTGATTGTATCCTCCACTGACAAAAAAGATGAAGGAAAACCTTTTACGTCTATCGGTGAAGCTGTTGCTTTAACCAATAACAACACGATGGTACAAAATACAGGTGATAGTATTTTAAATGTAACAAGCCCTATAATGGGCTTTAATAAGCGACTAGGTACATTGTTTTTTAAATATGCTGTTCTTCTGCCAGATTTAAAGTAGCTAGATTATCACGAGTAAAAATTATACACTTGATATTATATTTTACATTTTTAATAAAAATAATATCAAAATATAGAAATCCAAGAATGAAATGGTAACTTATAACCTGAATTATTTTACACACAATTCCTTTTTATCAATCACTAAAACAAAAAAGATGAATTATCTAAAAATGACAACAACACGTACTATTGGTTTTACCATTGCAGCAGCAATGATGTTATTTGTTTTCAATTCCTGTTCAAAGAAAATTTCCTTTCAAACCTCTTCAGTTGTCCCGGCTGCAAACGGTACAGTTAAGGTAAAAAAAGATGGCAATAGCAATTACCAGGTAAACTTATCAATAGTAAATCTGGCCGAACCAACCAGGTTACAGCCTTCCAAGAAAACATATGTTGTTTGGATGGATACTGAAAGTAATGGCACAAAAAACATTGGACAAATCAATAGTTCAACCGGTTTTTTATCCAGCAAACTAAAGGCTTCTTTTCAGGCGGTGAGTTCATTCAAACCGGTAAAAATATTTCTAACTGCCGAAGACGATGCTGCCATTCAATACCCCGGTATGCAGGTGGTTTTGTCGACAGATAATTTTTAAAACGATCCCATCTCCAGCTTGCAGGCTATTGAATGCTCTCCATTTGCGTTCTATTTGCTTTTTGAAATAGTGTTGTTAGTGGTGGAGGGTTATTAACAATGAAGGTTGTAGCAAGAAGCAAGCAAGCTAAAAAAATATAAAAATAGCGGTTGAAAGTTTTGATGGGCATTTCAGATTCTCCTTGCATTTGGAATGCAATAAAGAATTGCTAATTACATAAGAAAGCAACGCCATATGCAATAAGAATTCTGCCGCACCATGCAATTCAAATAAGGTAAATAGGAGGCGTAGATATCGTGAACTGATCGTGGCAGCGCCGGGTTTGCTTGAAAGTATTGGAGGAGCTATATTATAGGATGAAACCATTCGTCAGCAAACTATAGAGGGAATTCCATTGATAGTCGTCTTTTTAAAAGCCGGAATTATCCCAGGAAGTAAAGTTGATACAAGTGCTACGCCAATGGCTGGTTTCCCCAATGAAAAAGTAACAGAAGGCCTCGATGGTCTGCGTGATCGTTTAACCAAATATAAAAATATGGGTGCCTGCTTTGCCAAATTGCGTGCAGTAATTACTATGGCTAAGTTACTCCAACAATAGCCGCTATTAAAGCCAATGTCCATGTACTTGCACGATAGGCTGCTTTATGTAAGGAGGCCGCCAATACCCATTGTTGAGCTGGAAGTATTTATTACAGGTAACCATACCATGCAGCAATGTTATGATGTAAAAGTGCAGGTATTGAAAACCCTTTTTTATGAGTTATGCAAATTTAAAATTGATTTGGAAGCGATGTTTTTAAAACCAAGCATGGTCATGGCCGGAACAGAAAGTGCTTAACAAAACAACATGGATGAAGTGGCCGCCACAACTGTAAACTGCGTGCTTGCTTCCGCTCCTGCAACTGTAATAGCTATCGCATTTTTATGCGGCGAATTTCCTGAAGAAGCTGCTGCCCATTTGAATGCGATCAATAAAATTGGAAACAAAAATTATTTTAACGCCATGCTAAATACAATGCTGCAGCAAAGCTGGGTGAATATAATGCAGTATTGCAATAATAAGATGTTTAACAAGTAGGGATTGATAGAAAACTTTTAAATTATTACGATGGAAGGTAAAACAGTAACACTTGAGCAGTTGGGGATTGATACCGTTCGAATACTTGCCGCAGATGCAGTACAAAAAGCAAATTCCGGTCATCCGGGAACGCCGATGGGGCTTGCTCCTGTTGGCCACGTTTTATGGGCGCAAAGTATGAACTATAATCCCCGCAATCCTGAATGGGCAAACAGGGATCGCTTTATTTTGTCTTGCGGCCATGCCTGTATGTTGCAATATAGTTTCTTGTACTTAACAGGATATCCCATCACGCTGGACGACATTAAGAAATTCCGGCAACTACACAGTAAAGCGGCAGGGCATCCGGAATATGGATTGTTACCCGGCATTGAAGTAACCACCGGGCCGTTAGGGCAGGGATTTGCCAATGGCGTAGGGTTTGCCATTGCACAAAAATATATGGCAGCCCGGTATAATAAACCTGGCTTTGATGTTTTTAATTATAAGATTTACGCTATCTGCAGCGATGGCGATATGATGGAAGGAATAAGTTCAGAAGCCGCTTCTTTGGCAGGGCATCTTCAGCTGGGCAATATGATTTATTTGTACGATGATAACCATATAACCATTGAAGGAAATACGAATATTGCATTTGAGGAAGACCTGTCGCAGCGCTTTGAAGCCTATGGATGGCATGTGCAGGTATTGGCAGATGGTAATGATGTAGATGCTTTATCAGCAGCTATTAAAAATGCACAAAAAGAAACCCATCGTCCGTCTCTTATTAAAGTGCGAACACATATTGGTTATGGCAGCCCCAATAAAGAAAATACTGCTGCTGCACATGGCTCTCCGTTAGGAGAAGATGAACTCAAACTCGTAAAGAAGAATTTTGGTTTCGACCCTGATAAATATTTTGTAGTGCCAGGCGAAGTATTGAACTATTATCGTGAAGCAGGTAAAAAAGGAATAGATAAAGAAAATGACTGGAATGATCTTTATAGAAACTATAAGGAAAAATATGCTGAGCTCGCTAATGAATATGAGCTATTAAGCAGTGGGAAATTTCCGAAAGGATGGAAAGAAAAATTACCTGTTTTTAATGCCGGGGAAGAAATGGCCACACGCAAAGCCTCCGGCAAAGTGTTAAATGCAATGGCTGATTACCTGCCAAATTTAATAGGCGGTTCTGCTGATCTTGCACCATCAACCGACACCAACCTTACCAATTATAAATCATTTTCAGCGGAAAATAGTGATGGTCGTAATTTCCATTTCGGCATCCGGGAACACGCCATGGGCGCTATCTTAAACGGATTAGCACTTAGCAAATACATCATTCCTTACGGCGCTACTTTCCTGATATTTTCTGATTATATGCGTCCTCCCATCAGGCTTGCAGCGATTATGAAAATTCGTGCCATTTATGTTTTTACACACGATAGTATAGCTTTAGGAGAAGATGGAACCACCCACCAGCCCGTAGAACAATTGATTGGTTTGCGCTCTGTTCCAAATTTAACGGTGATCCGTCCGGCAGATGCAAATGAAGCCGTACAAGCATGGCGGGTAGCAATTGAGCATACCGGTGGTCCGGTTGCATTAATATTAACCCGTCAGGGAATTCCGGTAATTGATCAGGAAAAATATACAAAGGCCACTGAATTGGAAAAGGGTGCTTATATTCTTTCTGACCCGGCAACTAAACCGGATATTATTTTAATTGGCACGGGTTCTGAGATTCAATTATTGCTGGCAGCTCAGCAAAAATTAAGCGAACAAAATATAGCAGCTAGAGTAGTAAGTATGCCATCCTGGGAGTTATTTGAAAAACAGGATAAGGCGTATAAAGAGAAAATATTTCCAGCCTCTTTACGTAAACGATTGGCGGTAGAAGCAGGTTCGCCATTGGGTTGGCATAAATATGTAACAGATGAAGGTGATGTAATTGGCATTACCAAATTTGGTGAATCGGCACCCGGAGAAGAATTGATGGAAGTTTATGGCTTTTCAGTAAATAATGTTGTAGACAGAGCAAAAGCTTTGATGTAAGAGCAGTACTAAAAAGTTAATTTAAAAGATTATTAATTTTAAACAAATAAAAAAATGAAAAAGCCCAACATCGGAATTTCCGATAAAAACAGAAAAGCAATTGCTGAACAATTATCAAAAATACTGGCAGATGAATTTGTGCTGTATTCTAAAACGCTGAATGCACATTGGAATATTGAAGGACCCGATTTTCATTCGGTGCACTTGTATCTGGAGACGCTCTATGAACAGCAACAGGAAATTGTGGATACAGTAGCCGAAAAGATACGTGCAATAGGGCATTACGTACCAGCACAGTTGAATAAATATCTTGAACTTACCCATCTTTCAGAAAAATCGCTTGGCAAGAACGATAGCCAAACCCTGTTTGCAGAATTATTGAAAGACCACGAAAGTATCATTGTGTTTATAAGAGAAAATATAAAACCTGTTGCAGACAAGTTAAAGGCAGAAGGCATCAGTGACTACATTACAGGGCTGATGGAACAGCATGAAAAAACGGCCTGGATGCTCCGGTCTCATTTATGATAAAGTCGTTTGATGACTGGTTTTAAAAGATACAACAGTTGTTGACTGGAGGAAGCGTTATTTTAAAAAAAATAAAAATGAAAAAGAATTATAAAGAAGGATTACCAGATAATAGTGGGGTTAAACTAAAGCATCCTGTAACAGCTGAAAAGAAATCAAAAGAGGGAAGCGCAGAAGTAAGCTTCCCTCAGGAATTTGAAGAACAGCTAAGCATGGACATTCGCATGAAACCCCAGCCCTTAGTTAAGCGGAAAAAAAGCGAAAGTTAAAACATGGCATAAAGCATCAAATTCAGGAACTGCTTTGGTGGAAGTTTTGTAGCCTTTAGCTCATTGCAAAGCTTAATCGGTATTTTGAGAAAATAAGCTGCACAAATAAAAAATATGAAAGAACAAAAATTCGATTATGGAATGATTGGCCTCGGTACCATGGGGCGCAACCTGGTATATAACATGAGCGATCATGGATACAGCGTTATTGGGTTTGATAAAAATAATGCACAGGTGGAAACACTTAAAAAGGAAGCTGGCAATGAAAACATATTTGCCACATCAAATCTGCAGGAGTTTATCGGTTCATTAAAAATTCCCCGGGCAATTATAATGTTGGTACCTGCAGGTAAAATTGTGGATGATGTTATCAATGAACTTAAGCCGCTTTTATCAGAAAATGATTTGCTGATGGATTGCGGCAATTCGCATTTCACCGATACCAATACCCGTAATGAACAATTGGCAGGCTCAACCATTCATTTTATGGGCATAGGGGTTTCCGGCGGTGAGTCAGGGGCAAGGTACGGCCCCAGTATTATGCCAGGTGGGCCAAAAGATATCTATGCCCGTGTGGCACCCATGTTGGAATCTATTGCAGCCAAAGTAAATAAAGAACCCTGTGTAACCTGGCTTGGCCCCGGTTCTGCTGGCCATTATGTAAAAATGGTACACAATGGTATTGAATATGGATTGATGCAGTTGATTGCAGAAGCCTATCATTTGCTAAAAGACGTTGGCAAACTAAATAATGATGAACTACATCATATTTTTTCAAACTGGAATAAAGGAATGTTGCAGTCATTTCTAATTGAGATTACTGCCGATATTTTTTTACAAAAAGATGAACTTAGCAACAACAGTTTGGTTGATTTGATCCTTGATAGTGCAAAGCAAAAAGGAACAGGCGGCTGGACTTCGGAAGATGCTATAAACCTGCAGGTACCTATCCCTGTTATTGACATTGCTGTTGCCATGCGAGACATGTCGGCGTTAAAAAAAGAACGTGAAGTTGCCAGCAAAAAACTGGAAGGACCAGATAGTAAACTTACTCATGAAAAAACTGAATTGGTAAGTATGTTGGAGCAGGCACTTTATTTTTCGATGATCACTGTATATGCACAGGGGATGGCTCTTTTGCAGACTGCATCTCAAAAATATAATTACAACCTTAAACCAGAAAGCATTGCAAAAATCTGGCGTGGCGGCTGCATTATCCGTGCTGCTTTGCTGGAAGATATTCATGCTGCTTTTTCGCAGGAGCCCGGTTTATTAAATTTGATGATCAGCAAACAACTTACAGGAAAACTTCAACATGCTGAAAAAGGGATTCGTTCTGTTATTCCGCAAGCCGTTGAAAACGGTATTCCTGTGCCGGCCATGATGATGTCACTTGCCTACTACGATAGCTACCGAAGTGGCTGGCTACCGGCGAATTTATTACAGGCACAGCGTGATTACTTTGGCGCACACACTTATGAACGCATAGACAGGGAAGGTATTTTTCATACACAATGGAACCAAAATAATAGTTAATATGGATTCAACAGCAACAACCAAACCGGGGCCAACCGTCATCATCATCCTTGGTGCTACCGGTGATCTTACCTGGCGGAAACTGGTACCTGCCATCTATAATCTTTATCTGGATAACTGGGTGCCGGATCAATTTGCCTTGATTGGCGTAGGCCGTTCTAACTTAACAGATGCTGCCTTTCATAAACGTTTTCAAGAAGGTGTAAATAAATTTTCACGAAGAGGAAAAACTAAAAAAGCCGAGTGGGACAGATTTGCAAAATACCTTAATTATCAGGCCGGAGATTTTAATAAAAGTGCAACCTACGCTGGAATAGAAAAGCAGATAAAAGCTTTTGAGAAAGAATGGAAGGTTACTGTAAACAGGATATTCTATCTGGCAGTGCCACCCAATTCCTTTGAAGAAATTGCCAGCAAAATTGCAGCCTCAGGTCTGGCAAAAAATAAGCTGAAAAGCCGTATTGTTATTGAAAAACCTTTTGGTCACGATCTGGATAGCGCTAAACACCTCAACGATATGCTGCATTGCATTTTTGATGAGTCACAGATTTACCGCATCGATCATTATCTAGGTAAAGAGACTGTGCAGAACATCCTTGCTTTCCGTTTTGCCAATGCCTTGTTTGAGCCAATATGGAACCGCAATTATATCGACAGCGTACAGATAACAGTATCTGAACAATTGGGTGTTGCAAACAGAGGGAATTATTATGAAACTGCGGGCGCTTTGCGGGACATGATACAGAATCATCTATTTCAATTACTTTGTTTAATTGCGATGGAACCGCCGGTTTCTTTTGAAGCTGATGAAGTACGCAACCGGAAAGTTGATGTACTGAATGCTTTAAGAAAAATAAACCCGGAGGAAGTGTACGAATACGCAGTTCGTGGCCAATATGGTGCCGGGTGGATAGAAGGTAAAAAAGTAATTGGTTACCGGCAGGAGCCAGATGTAAACAAAGAATCAAACAAAGAAACATTTGCAGCCGTAAAATTATTCATAGATAACTGGCGCTGGCAGGGCGTGCCTTTTTATTTACGTACAGGCAAGCGGATGAATGAAACCATTTCCATCATTAGCATTAAATTTAAGCCGGTGCCGCATCAATCTTTTCCTTCAGAAGCAAGAGGCCATTGGCAACCAAATACACTCATACTTCATATTCAGCCTCACATGGGTATCCACCTGCAGTTTCAGGCAAAACGCCCCGGGCTTAAAATGCTGCTTTATCCTGTTGATATGCAGTTTAACTACGATGATTCCTATAAATCCGGAACGCCGGAAGCGTACGAAACTTTGCTGTTGGATATTATGGAAGGCGACTCTACGCTCTTTATGCGTGCCGACCAGGTGGAAGCTGCCTGGAAAGCACTGATGCCAATTATTAATACCTGGGAAAACAACCCATCTGTTAATTTCCCAAACTATGCGGCCGGTATGCAGGGCCCCGAAGACGCCGAAGCATTGATTGCCAAAGACGGGCATAGCTGGTTGGCTATACCTTTTGAAAAAAATGAAAATGAACCAACAAAATAATATCAGCGTTTTTGCAACTACAGCAGCATTGGCACAGGCAACCGCCGATTTAATGATTGCCATTGCAAAAAATGCGATCGAAAACAGGGGACGGTTTATCGTGTCATTATCAGGAGGTACAACTCCCGAATACCTCTACACGCTTTTAACTAAGCCAGCTTATCGGGATAAAATACCCTGGAACAAAACATTTGTTTTTTGGGGAGATGAGCGTTTTGTGCCGCCAGATGACAAGCAAAATAATGCCCATATGGCTAAGACTTTTTTACTGGATCATGTTGATATTCCAGCAATAAATATTTACCCGGTTCCGGTTGATGCAGAGCCAGCCGTGGCTGCAGAAAAATATGAAGCCAGCATAAAAAAATTCTTTGGAGAGCAAACACCCCGCTTTGATTTTATGCTGCTTGGTTTGGGTGAAAATGGCCATACGGCGTCATTGTTTCCCGGCACTGATGTTGTTTTTGAAAATAGGCGGCTGGTAAAAGAGGTGTATGTGGCAGAACAACATATGTTTCGCATTACCATGACAACAGCTTTAATTAATAAAGCAAATAACATTATTTTTCTTGTAGAAGGAGAAAATAAGGCAGCAATCTTAAAGACTATTTTAAGTGGTACGAAGCAGCCGGATAAATTTCCTGCACAGATTATTGAAGCGGAAGAGGGTAATTTGTATTGGATGGTTGATAAAAAGGCAGCTGCATTATTGCCGGGTTAAGCTCATTAAAAAAACGACTAAAAGTGAGACGGTCCTCCGGCTACGATTAGTTTATTAAAACTCAATCATCATGACTACAGGTGGAGAAAAAACAATGGCTGAACAGCTGAAGATCGGTATCGCAGCAGATCATGGAGGATTTGAACTAAAAGAAAATCTGATAAAAATACTTGTCAAGGACAATTATAAAGTAATTGATTTTGGCAACAGCGAGTTGAAGACCGATGATGATTACCCGGACTATGTAATCCCTTTGGCAAATGCGATTGCAAATGGTACAGTGCATCGTGGTATTGCGGTTTGTGGCAGCGGAGTTGGAGCTTGCATAGCTGCAAACAAAGTTGCCGGGGCAAGAGCCTGCTTGATCACAGAAAAGTTTTCGGCAAAACAAGGTGTTGAAGATGATAATATGAATATTATTTGCCTTGGTGGCCGTGTAATTAAAGAGACGTTGGCGAGGGAACTGGTAGATATTTTTCTGCAGGCGACATTCAGTGGTGCTGTGAGGCACAATCGCAGGTTGGCAAAAGTGGCAGCTATTGAAAACAGCCATAAATAGAAATACCGATGACGATAAATCCCCTTGCCGGAAAACCTGCAGAACAGCAGATGCTGGTAAATATTCCCCGGCTGGTTACAGCCTATTATACAGGTATACCACACCCAGCTGAAACTGGCCAGCGTGTTGCATTTGGTACTTCCGGTCACAGAGGTTCTTCCTTCAATAATTCTTTTAATGAAAATCATATACTTGCCATTACACAGGCCATTTGTATTTACCGCAAACAACAAAAAATTGATGGCCCTTTGTATGTAGGCTTTGATACCCATGCTTTGTCTGCACCCGCCTTTGCTACCACCCTGGAAGTACTTGCCGCAAATGATGTTGAAGTGATGATAGCCACCAATGACGAGTACACCCCAACACCGGCAATTTCTTATGCCATTTTACAATACAATAACAAACGAACAACAGGTTTGGCAGATGGTATTGTTATTACGCCTTCACACAATCCACCGGATGATGGCGGCTTCAAATACAATCCTCCAAACGGCGGACCTGCATCCGGCACCGTTACCAATTGGATAGAAGCCAAAGCAAACGAATTGTTACAAAACAATTG
>JBBQWL010000085.1:0-9302 GCA_038210625.1 Chitinophagales bacterium
TAATTTAAAGTACATTGACCCGAAAGGGTTTTTTATTCCCACACCTCCACTTTAATATCAATTAGCCCGAAAAATATTTTTATTAACGCACTTGAAAACCTTTATAGGTAAGGATATTATTTACTCACTGAATCGCTGGCAACGGTATGCCGAGGCGTTAGATGAGTTATGCATTAACAATTACACCATTTGCTTTTGCGATTATAGCCTGGGGGCAAAAAATGGGATTGATTTTATAAAAGACGGAAAAATAAAAAATATTCTTACACCGGTTATTTTATTAACCGGAAAAGGCAATTACCATATTGATATAGAAGCTACCAAAGCCGGTGCCTTTGACTACCTTATAAAAGCCGACCTGGATGCAGACAAGCTTGAAAGAACTGTACGGTATACTTTGGAGCGCTTACATAGCTTGCAGATTATCCAGGAAAATGAACGCCGTTACCGCAGTATTTTCGAAAAATCCAAAGACATTGTTTTTATTTCAAAAACTGATACCACCATCACCAATATTAATTATGCCGTTACTGATATATTGAATTTTAGTATCGGGGATTGCCAGGGCAGGCCGCTGACTGCCTTTTTAAAAGACCCTGGCGACATGGCATATTTTTTCAGGATGATAAATGCAAACGGAGAAATAGAGAACTATGAAGTTGATTTTATTACTGCCGGTGGTGAAATCAAAACCTGCCTGATCTCTGCCTCAGTTGAAGTCGACAGCGCAGAGGAAACCTACCTGCAGGGAATTATACATGATATCACCGATTTAAAAAAAGCGGAGAAATCGAGTCTTCAGGCAGAAAAACTGGCCGCGTCAGGCCGCTTCATACTGACCCTGGCGCATGAAGTTAGAAACCCGTTAAACAACATCAAACTGGCGGTAGAAAATTTATTGGAAACAGCAGTCAATGAAGAAAATCACTTCTTCCTGGATATTATTCAGCGCAACGGCCGACGTATTAACGATCTTATAACGGAGCTATTACAAAGCTCACGACCGGCCGATATCAGTTTAAACGATGTATCGCTAAACGGCTTGCTAAATAAAGTAATTGCAAGGGTACAAGACAAACTGGTGCTTCGTAATATAACTTTAAAAATTAGCTGCGATCAGCAGGATGCCATCCTGAAAGCAGATGCCGGAAAACTGGAAATGGCCATTCTGAATATACTTGTAAATGCCATTGAAGCAGTACCTGACGTTACGGGAATGATTGAAGTAAAAACAAGCGTGCAAAACAACCGGGCTACTTTAATGATCAGCGATAACGGCTATGGCATTAGTGCTGAAAATAAAGATAAATTATTTGAGCCTTATTTTACTTCCAAGCGAAATGGCATCGGCCTGGGCCTGGCTACTACATTCAACATACTGAAAAGCCACAATGCAAAAATAGATGTACAATCGCAACTCAACGCAGGCACGCTGTTCACCGTGCAGTTTGCTGAATAATTGGGAGCGGTATGGAATTATTTTAAAAATTGTGTCATTCTTCGGGCCTGGTAAGCAAAAGCTGTCTAAAAATTTGGATTGCCATCTATTTGTAGAAATTTTTCTATAGCCCCATCAAAAAAAACTTACAGTATGTATGATGATTTATGGCTTTCTTCATGGCTTTGACGCCTAAATAAATCCAGGTACAGTTTATCAATTTTATAATTGATGTTTATCCTTGTTCTATCAGCAAATATCCAATATTCTAATGCCGAATAAATCAAGATTTTTTTTATTCATTCTTCTTCAACTCTTCTTTTTTTGCAGTGATGCGCAAAATCCGCATTTACAATTTGATCATATTGGCGCTGCAGAAGGTCTTTCACTAAATAATGTAGAATCAATCATCCAGGACAATCGTGGCTTTATGTGGTTTGGAACGCCGGATGGTTTAAATAAATACGACGGTTACCGTTTTACGGTTTTTAAAACCGATCTGTCAGACACGAACAGTATCAGCAATAACTACATCAGAAGCATAGCAAAAAGTAAAAACGGGGACCTTTGGATAGCTACTATGGGCGGTGGCATTTGCCTCTATGACCACAATAAAGAAAATTTTACAAGATACAGGCACAATGCAAAAAACAGTAACAGCATTTCGAATGACAATGTAAACAGTGTTTGGGAAGATGAAAACGAAAATGTGTGGATAGGTACTGTGAACGGATTGGATTTACTTAACCGAAAACA
Source organism: Chitinophagales bacterium (assembly GCA_038210625.1). Classification (GTDB taxonomy): domain Bacteria; phylum Bacteroidota; class Bacteroidia; order Chitinophagales; family Chitinophagaceae; genus Ferruginibacter. Next base: position 2,195 of record JBBQWL010000085.1, read on the forward strand.
AAACCACTTTGAACATTTTAAATATACCAGCGGCGATACCAGCAGCATTAGCGACAATTATGTAAGATGTGTTTATGAGGATACCCGGCACAACATATGGGTAGCTACCCTCAATGGTGGTATCAACCTGTTCAACAAAAATAATAAGACGTTTACCCATTTTGTGCACGACGAAACAAATCCATTGTCCATTGGCAGCAATAATATCATCACCTTGTTTGAGGATAGTAAAAAACGTTTGTGGATTGGCACCGACGGAGCTGGCATGGACTATTTTGACCGCCACACAGGGATTTTTAATCATTATAAAAAAGATGAAAACAACGCCAACAGCCTGCAGGCAAATGCCGTGTACGCTTTTAGTGAGGATGATGAAAAAACCTTGTGGATAGGTACCGAAAATGGTGGATTATCGCTCTTAAATTTTGAACGTGGCTTACTTATTACTTATAAAAATGAAGCAGTAGACAGGCAGAGCATCAGCAATAATTCAATCAACGCTCTTTTCAGGGATACCAAAAAAAATATGTGGCTGGGTAATTATTCTGGTGGGATTGACATGGTAAATAGTGACAAAGGCAGTTTTTTTCATTATAAACACATGTTGGAAAAAAACAGCCTCAGCAACAACAATGTGCTGTCCATTTTTGAAGACTCCAAATTCAATATCTGGATAGGTACAGATGGTGGAGGTTTGAATTTATTTGATCCGGAAAGCGGGCATTTTACTTATTTTAAACACGACAGAAACAATACCCAGAGCATTTGCGGCGATTACATAATTTCTGTTACAGAAGATAGTAAGCAAAATATTTGGGTGGGATGCTGGGCATCTGGTGTAACGGTATATAACCCCGCAAAAAAAACGTACCGGCACTTTATACATAACCCCGGCGATAGCACCAGCCTTAGCAGTAGCAACGTTTGGAAAATATTTGAGGACAAAGATAAAAATATCTGGGTAGGCACTTATGGCGGCGGACTGGATTTACTAAATCCGGATGGCAAAACATTTACCCATTTTCCCTATAACCCAAATGATCCTAACGGCATTTCCAATGAAAACATTCAGAATATTTTCCAGGATCGGGATGGCAATATCTGGATATCTACAGACGGCGGCGGCTTAAATCTTTTCAATAAAAAGACCCGCACTTTCAGGCGCTTTTTGCACGATGAAACAAAAAACAGCATCAGCAATAACAATGTTTATTCCATTTTTGAAGACAACACCGGCACACTTTGGATTTGCACCCGCAATGGTTTGAATCGGTATGATAAAAAAACAAATCATTTTACTGTGCTTACTGCAGCAGATGGCTTGCCTGCAAACCTTACCCTGGCTATGCTGGAAGACAATAAAAAAAATTACTGGATTAGCACCAACAAAGGCATCAGCCGGTTTAACCCCTATAACAGAACATTCACCAATTATAAGGTGTCAGACGGGTTGCAGTCAGATGAATTTAAGGAGCAGGCCTTTTGTAAAAGCCACGCTGGTTTGATGTACTTTGGCGGGGTAAATGGTTTCAACCAGTTTAATCCGGATAGCATATCTACCATTGCTTTTGATCCGCCCCTCTTGATAACCAACTTTCAAATCTTTAATAAAAAAGTGCCCATTGCTGCGAATGCAAGCCAGCAATCGCCTTTGAAAAAAAGTATTACTGAAACAGATTGTATAACACTGCCTTCCTCCAGCTCGGTTTTTTCTTTTGAATTTGCCTCTTTGAATTATACTTCTTCAGATAAAAAGAAATATGCTTACATGCTGGAAGGATTTGACAGGGAATGGAACGAATCGGGAAAGGAAAGACTGGCAACCTATACCCATCTATACCCGGGTGAATACACTTTTAAAGTAAGAGGGTTGAACAATGAAGGGAAATGGTCGCCTAAAATCGTTTCCATTAAACTGGTGATAAAACCTCCTTTCTATTTAACCTGGTGGTTTAAATCGTTGGCGCTTTTAGCACTTACAGCCGGCACTGTTGCCTTGTATATGAACCGTGTAAGTTCCATAAGAAAACAACAGGAAAAATTGCAGCAGCAGGTAGATGAAAAAACCATGCAGCTGGTACTTGCCAACAACGATCTTACCATGAAGAATAAAGAGCTGGAGCAGTTTGCATACGTAGCCTCGCATGATTTACAGGAGCCGCTGAGGACTACCACCGGCTTTGTAAATTTATTGCAACGGCAGTACAAGGGAAAAATAGATGAAAGAGCTGATAAATACCTGTCCTTTCTTTCCGAAGCATCCAACAGAATGCGGGTGCTGATAGCCGACTTGCTGGACTTTTCGAGAATTGGCGAAAAAAGAGAATTTGAAAGCATTAATTGCAATGAAATTCTAAAAAATGTAAAACAGGATATCATGGCTGCGGTAACTGAAACAAATGCGGTGATTGAGTCAGATACGCTGCCCGTTATCAATGGTCACGCCTTTGAGATGCAGATATTGTTTCAAAACCTGATACTCAATGCCATCAAATTCAGGAAGAAAAATACGGCGCCACATATAATCATCAGCGTAAGTAAAGCAAACCGTTACTGGCAATTCGCATTCAAAGACAATGGCATCGGCATTGAAGCCCAATACACCGAAAGAATATTTGATATTTTTCAACGACTGCATACCCGTGCCGAGTATGAAGGGTCAGGTATTGGCTTATCTCATTGCAAAAAAATTGTTGAACTGCATTATGGAAAAATCTGGGTAGAGAGTACGCCCGGTGCAGGAAGTACTTTTTATTTCACCATTCCTGATAACAGGCCCTTAGCTTAAGTTGAACATTCATTCTTCGCCATGCACCTCAGCACCATGAAGGCTGTCTTTCTTTAGGTGTCTCATCCTTACTGAAACGGAAATGAGTCTATTAATTTAAGGAAAAATTCCGGAAAAAACGCTCCTCAATTTATTGATCTCCCAATTGTAAAGGCTGTTATTTGATTTAATAAAAAGGTTATATTTATACAACGATTATATTCGCCTTATTAACGATTACGTTTTACATCCGGTAAGGTATTCATCTCATTTTCTACATTTAAAATAACGATTCATGCAAAGAAGAACATTTATCCAATCAGGAACAATGGCAGCTGCAGGTTTACTGCTTGCCCGTTCCGCAGCCGCAGGTATATTAACAACCAAAAAATCTTTTCCGCCTGCCGGACTTCAATTATATACGCTCGGGGATATGATGACAACAGATGCCAAAGGCACTTTACAAAAGCTGGCAGCAATCGGCTATAAAGAACTGGAAAGCGCCGGCTCGCAAAAGGGAAATTTTTACGGCTACAAACCAAAAGAACTGGAAACGATGATAAAAGAAGCCGGTATGACCTGGCGTTCTGCACATGTGGGCGGTGCTGCCTTCAACAGGGAGTCGATCATGAAAAGGGCCAAGACAGCTGAAGATTCTGCCAGAATAGAAAAGATGTTGGAACGGATGAAAAACATGCCTAAATCCCTCAACCTGACAGAAAACCACCAGGAGCTTGCGGATGCGGCTGCCGAAGGCGGTATTGGTTATTTGGTATGTTCCAGCATACCCGTTAGTACCCTGGATGAAATAAAAACAGCGGTAGATGTGTTCAACAAAGCGGGCGAAGCCTGTAAAAAAGTGGGTGTGCAATTTGCCTACCACAACCATACCAGCGAGTTTGATGAGGTGGAAGGCCATCGCCCGTTTGATTATATTCTTTCCAATACAGACAAGAACCTGGTAAAGATGGAACTTGATCTTGCATGGGCAACCAAAGCAAAACAAGATCCTGTAGCGCTGTTTAAAATGCATCCCGGTCGTTTTCCACTCTGGCATGTAAAAGATTTGAACAAGGAAACAATGAACCCTGCGGAAGTTGGAACGGGCGTTGTAGACTTTAAGCACATTTTCGACAATGCAAAAGAATCAGGTATGAAGTATTATTTTGTTGAGCAGGACGGAGCCCCCCAGCCCATTCAAAATGTCACCAATAGTTTTAACTATTTAAAGAAAACACTGTATTAATATTCCGGGCCAAATGAGAATTGCCGGGTTTAATTAGCCTTATCTTTCTTTTATAACCATTCTCTTTACAAAATATTTTTTTATAATTATTACATGAAATATCTACAGTTAATTTTATCAGGCCTGTTTTTACTGGCTTTATCTTTTGGTGCAAATGCCCAAACCAAAACCGGCGCCGATTACTTTGAAGGCAAATGGAATGTACTGGTGAAATCATTGCCACAGGGAGATACCAAAATGTTTTTTACGCTCGACAAGAAAGACGCTACCCTTACAGGTGCGGTACAGGACAGTACCGGTAAGGAAATAGCAACACTTGATAAAGTTGAGTTAGGCGACAACACGGTTACTGTTTATTTTAGCACCCAGGGGTACGATGTAAACCTGGTGATGAATAAAAAAGACGACGACCATGTAACCGGCACCCTGATGGGGATGTTTGATGCCGAAGGCGACCGGGTAAAAGTGGCTAAATAACCGGCAAGCTATCCCGGTAAACCGCTTATGTTCAGCAGGCGTTCGTAAATGGTTAACGTTGCATTTTCCATCCATTTTACTTTTTACCGTGTTGCTATTTAATTTGTTTGCCGTGGCCAACGAATAAAATGAATTATGGACGGGCAAAATAGTGCTGGGACTCAATTGCCGTGAAGCTTGTTGTATATTTTTATTGAGTGCGTGTTGAAAGTTGAGTTAGTAACGGTGGCATCAGTACGGGAGCCCTGTACCAGGGTAAAACCGGGCCGCATTCTGTTTGAAAAGAATCTTGTTTGTATGTATAAACAATTGTCATTTTCCCTGGGGAAATAGGGTTTGTATGTATAAACAATTCAATGTCGTTTACTTAAGAAATGTACGATCATTATTAATTACTATTAAATTAAGCATTATACTTTACTGCAGGTATTTTTACGGCCCCGAATAAAAATTGCTGGAAATTTTCAACATTAGCCGTTAAGAAATCAAGCCCGGACGAGCCAGTCGGACGGGCTTGATTTTTTTTGTTTTTTATATCAAGACAAAAAAGAAAGTAAGCTGTATCAAAAAAAATTGTTGTAGAACTTGCAGTAATTCGAACAGATTTCCAAATGCAGATTCGCCTCTACCGCCGGCAGGGCTGCGTCACTGCAACGATGCTGCTTTTGCTTCTTTCAAAAAAATATTGCTGCGCATTTTTTTGAATCCCGACTTTGTCGGGACCGAAGCAAAAGAGGCATCTTATGCAGTGACTGTGTTCAACTCGAAGGAAGGATCGATGTGCTTTATTTTTTTGTGATTTTTTATGCCCCAAAATGCCGGCTGCCTCCTTTCAATAATGTATACTCTTCAAACGGCCCCGAATAAAAATTGCTGGAAATTTTCAACATAAGGCGTTAAGAAATCAAGGCTGCCCGGACGAGCCAGTCGGACTGGCTTGATTTTTTTTGTTTTTTATATCAAGACAGAAAAGAAAGTAAGCTGTATCAAAAAAAATTGTTGTAGAACTTGCAGTAATTCGAACAGATTTCCAAATGCAGATCCGCCTCTACCGCCGGCGGGGCTGCGTCACTGCAACGATGCTGCTTTTGCTTCTTTCAAAAAAATATTGCTGCGCATTTTTTTGAATCCCGACTTTGTCGGGACCGTAGCAAAAGAGGCATCTTATGCAGTGACTGTGTTCAACTCGAAGGAAGGATCGATGTGCTTTATTTTTTTGTGATTTTTTATGCCCCAAAATGCCGGCTGCCTCCTTTCAATAATGCATACTCTTCAAACGGCCTCGAATAAAAAGTACTGGAAATTTTTAGCACAAGCCGTTAAGCAATCAGGCCCGCCCGGACGAGCCAGCCGGGCGGGCTTGATTTTTTTTGTTTTTTTTATCAAGAAAAAAAAGAAAGTAGGGTCTTAAACAATAGAGTAAAGGCTTTGCGAAGTAAATGCGTAATTCAAAACATTTATTTGTTTTCACAATATTGCGATTACAGTTTACCAACCAGTGTATGTTTTTATTTTATGTAACCACTTTTGCAGGCACAATTAACCAATTACACCCCTTTTTAAGCCCCTCCATTTTTAGGTGCACTATCGCAACAAGCACTTTTTGCAGCGAATGAAGTACAACAACCGGCAGTTGTTGGGCAACAGCCCGCGTTTGTATGGCAACAACCGGCGGTTGTGAGGCAACAAGCAGCGTTTGTGTCACAACAACGGGCGTTTGTTGGGCAACCACCTGCGTTTGGGGTGCCTCCACCTGAGTTTGTGAGGCAACAACCGGCGTTTTTGTAACAAACACCGGCGTTTGCGTGGCAACAATTCGCGTTTGTGAGGCATCCACCGGCGATTGAAGCAGCACAATCGAAGTAAAAAAGGCAACCGGAGCGTGAAGCAGACAACGCTGAAAACCATTCAACACCAGCATTGGCGCAGGAATGTGGGCCGGCACTTGTGTCGGCGTGCCTGTGCCTTGGCGGATACTTTAGGTTAACCCAGTAACAAAACTCAGCCGGTTGAATGATGCTATTTGGCTATGCAAGTTTGCTTGCAACAAAGGGCGGCATCGTTGCCCGTGCGTTATAATTAAAACCCGCCCGTTTGGCCTTAGTATTATTAATTTAGTATACTTTAGGTTATTAATTCCGATTGCTCCCGTACCGTTGCCTGTTACTGAGAGAGGGCGAAGCTATTAAGAATCCATTTTTAAAAAATTACAGCAAGATTTATTACCCCTGACCCATATAATTAAGTTTAATTAATTTTTATGGAAACAATTACACTACGGCCATTAATACACCAACAAAAAGAATGCATTGGTATATATTTTACCAATACCAACACGTTAAATAACGCGGTAAAAACCATACCCGGCAAAAGGTGGACGAAGACATTTAAATGCTGGTACGTGCCACTAAGCAGGCACAGCTACAACCTGGTTGCAGCCGCATTTAGCACCCTGGCGCAAATTGACAATAAGGCGCTGAGAGCCTGGTTGGTTGAAAAGAAAAAAGCAACCAATTCCGGTGCTGTAAGTTTGCCGGTAATTGCAGGCGTGGAAAAAAATAAACCACCTGTAGTACAATCCCCACCGTTGCGACGGCCCGTGAATGCGCAAAAACCAG
>JBBQWL010000086.1:0-9263 GCA_038210625.1 Chitinophagales bacterium
TTTTACAATGGAAACCCGGCAACGGGTGCGGCTGTTTTATTGAAGCCAGTTTACAAAGTGCCAGCTTCCATCAATTCTTTACAAGCTACTTTCAGCACCACTATAAAATTAATGCCACAGGGAACTTTGTACGCTGTGGTAAATGACAGCGTCCTTACAATTCCTGTAAGCCTGCCTAGTACCCCATTGCTGGAAAAAGTTTATACAAACAACTTTGCCTCCATACCATATGTTCCAAACAACGTACTGGTTGATACGGCTATTTGCCAGGGTAGCAATTACTTTGGGTACAATACCACCGGCACCTTTATCGACACGCTTGTTGGGTACAACGGCTGCGATAGCATACGTACCGTAAAATTATTGGTAAAGCCAATTTTTAAAACAACCATCAACCTGGTATTATGCCAGGGAGAAACCTATGCTGGTTATGGCGCTTCGGGCACTTATGTGGATGTGTTTACGGCAGTAAATGGTTGCGACAGCACCCGTACCTTGAACCTAACTATCAAGCCAATATTTAAAACTTCTGTCACTAAAATTATTTGCCAGGGCGAAAATTATGGCGGCCATACCACTACCGGTTTGTATGTGAATTTGTTTACTGCGGTAAATGGCTGCGATAGTACCCGTACACTAACGCTTACGGTGAACCCAACAAAAGCGTTGACAGTAAATGCTGAAATCTGCGAAGGTGAAACTTATTTTGCCGGAGGTAAGTTACAAACAAGTACAGGTATTTATTTTGACACAGCTCAAACTTATCTTGGTTGCGATTCCATCAAAACAACCAACCTTACTGTACATCCCAATCCACAGCCTAACCTGGGCGAAGACAGGGGCATTTGTAAGGATACCACTTACACGATGAACCCCGGAATTTTTACCCGTTATATTTGGCAGGATGCTGACACTTCCTCCACTTACACCACAGCCGTTTTGGGTAAATATTTCGTGGAAGTAAAAAATGAGTTTGGTTGCAAAGGAGCCGATACTATTTTGCTGAATGCTGTACTGCCAAGGCCAGCTGATTTTTTGCCTGCAGACAGTAATCTTTGCAAAGGGAATATCTTACAAATAGCAGCTCCCGGCTACAAAACATATCAATGGAACACAGGCAGTGCCAACAGTTTTATTGACATCAGCAACACAGGTACCTACAGATTGCAGGTAACAGATCGCTTTGATTGTGTTGGTAATGATTCTCTGAAAATTTTCTTTTACACCGATTGTATCATCATCGGAATACCGAGCGCTTTTACCCCAAACCGGGATGGCTTAAATGAAACATTCAAACCATTTATACCAGCACCGGTTACCAATTACCGCATGCAAATATTTAACCGTGCCGGCCAGTTATTATTTGAAACGCAGGACTACAAAAAAGGATGGGATGGCACTTTTAAAGGCAATCCACAAGACCCATCGGCCTATGTGTATTACATCACCCTTAAAGATTATAGAGGGACTGTTGAAAAGAGAAAAGGAAGTTTGGTGTTGATACGATAAGCAGCTATTTAAGCAGCTATTTATTACACCCAGGTAAACGGACTTTTAGAAGCTATATGCGTAACTTTTATACCGGGTATTTTTGGTTGCAGCCAGTGAACAAACCAGCTCATGCCGGGCTCTTCACTTGCAATATGGCCAAGCACAATCAGGGAGATTTCGTGTCCAAGTAAACGGGCATCCCGAATGTACTCGGCAGTTTCCCACTCATGCACTTCACCTACAATTAATACATCAGGTTTTTCTTTTTCAGCAATTTCAATTTGCGTTTTACCACCAGCAGCGCCTGGCATCAGCGTTATTTTTTTACAGGATCTATTTAAATCACCCACTACCCTTACATGATCGATGGAGAGTGTTTTTTTAAGATGTTCCGCAATGTTTTTGAGCGATGCAGCAGGGATGATAAAAGTTTCTTCCCCTGATTTTGTATAGCCTTCCCAGCCAGCTTTTTTTGTAACACCGTAGAATACGCCATCCGGCTTAAATGAGTGTATATAATCGTGAAAGCGCCAAACCGTAATATTATGTTTTGCCAGCAACGCATCTTTCTCACTCACCACTTTATTTTCGCCCGTCCATTTTTTATCGTCTGTATGATTGTAAAATGTTGGCTCATGAGCAATGATGAAATTGGCGTTTAATTGTATAGCTTCTTTAATAACATTTATTGTAGCAAACATGGTGGTAATAATGCCGGTAACTTTATTATCAGCACTGCCACTCTTGATGGTATCAACTGTTTCTTTAAAAGGAGCGCCGGGAATATCTTTTATTATCAAATCAATTACTTGCCGAATAGTGAGATCAAAAGAGCGACTACCTGCGGCTAATGAAAATGCCGGTAGGCCCATCATTGACCCAGCTAAAGCCGCCTTTAGGGAGGTTGTAATAAAGGCTCTTCTTTGTAAAGATTGTTCTTTGAAAGTGGCTGTTGCAGCTATTTTTTGCATGATGAGTTTATTAAAACCAGTTAATGAAAATAAAAGACCACCAATATAAAAATATAAGGTTGATGTTTGTTTGAAGGTTTTAAATGATGTGTCCGTATTAATTTACTTAATACGATTGTTGATTCGTCCTGCTGCTAATTGGAGGCCACTTGCAGTTATCCAGGCGAGTTTCTGGAACGCTATTTTGTGTCGGGTTGCAGCTTAGCCTTGTTGCAAAGCATAAATGTTCGTTGCTTTACGTAATGCCCATATTTTTTTTGCATAAACCGGAGCTGTTGCTGTTTTTTATGTGATAAAAAAGTTGGTTGCAAAAGATTTACAGTTGGTGAGGATTAACTATAATCAGTCCATCAATATTTTTAAAGTCGTTAGTATTTCGGGTAATTAAAGTTAAGCCGTAAACGAGGGCAGTAGCAGCGATGATTGCATCAGGTGTTTTAATTTTATTACTCTTTCTACAGTTGACGGCCTGCGTTACAATTACCTCATCAATAATGTTGTAGACGATTGCAATACTTACAAATTTTTGTAATTGTAGAATTTCCTGTGGATTAATATTGTTGCTGCAAAACAATTCAATTTGTGTAATGACAGATATGGCAGGCGAAATGCTATTCAATAACTGTTTGCCATTAAGTGGTAATGTGCCGTTAAAAAAATCAATGACGGCATTGCTGTCAATTAAATATTTTTGTCCCATTCATTTCTGCTTTTCTTAATTTGTTCGTGCAAATCATTCGCAGTTGTATTGCTCATCACTCCCCAAAATTGAGCCATTGTATTTTTAGGTAAAACTTCCTGTTCCTCTTCCCCTTCGCCGATTGCAAAGGCGATTACTTCTATTTTTTTACCTACATAATTTTGGGGTATCTCAAATTGGATAGTTTTGCTGTTGGGTGTTACAATTGTACGAACCATTGTAATAATTTTATTTGTGAATGATCGTCTGAGATTGGTTACATCATGTATTTAAAAATCCATTGTAAAATAAATTTTTATTTATTGCCTGCCATTAAAGGTAAATATAGAATATTTAATGATGTTTTCTCTTTGTAGGATAGCTTAATTTTAGTGGAACAAAAAAAAACCTACAGGATCATAATTCGTTGCCGCTTCTCACTTTTACAGAACCATACTACTCTTCCTCATATATCGATACATTTTTGGTGGTTAATCCTGTTAACAACTTACACTTAAAATGTATTCATAAAATCGATTTACAATTGATTTGCTTTTATAAACCAAAGCAACCTTTGATGCGAAGCAACCGGGCAGGATATTCCATTTTAAGAAAAGTATTATCTGGTAATGCATGTTTGCTTGTTGCCCAATTAATTCTTTATCGCTGGTTGATCCCACAAAAAAACATACCTTCCAATTTCATAAATATTATTCCATGAAACAAATATTTTTATTTACATCCTTACTGTTGTTAGCTATTGAAGTTACTGCTCAAAGGAAAGGGGTTGTAAAAAAAGATGAAGCGTTAAAGACACAGGCTGCTGCCGATATTCAAGGCAATTACGAACAGTATAAAAATACGGCCCTGCAAATTTGGGATTATGCAGAAATGGGTTATAAAGAAGTAAAAAGCAGCGCCCTGTTGCAAAAGACTTTGCAGGATAATGGCTTTTCAGTAGAAGCTGGTGTGGCCGGTATGCCAACAGCTTTTGTAGCAACTTATGGCAGCGGTAAACCTGTAATTGCTATCCTGGCTGAGTATGATGCCTTGCCGGGTTTATCCCAAACTGCCACTGCTGAAAAAAACAGCGCCGGCAAAAATGCTGGTCATGCCTGTGGACATCATTTGTTAGGCGTGGCATCGGTGGCTGCTGGTGTTGAAATAAAAAAACTGATAGAAGAAAAAAAAATCTCCGGTACCATCAAAGTATTTGGTTGCCCGGCAGAAGAGGGTGGCAGTGGAAAAGTGTACCTGGTAAGAGCAGGTTTGTTTAATGACGTGGATGTAGCCATTCACTGGCATCCCGGAAATAACAACAGTGTTACCATGTTGAGTGCCCTTGCCAATGTATCGGCAAAATTTCGCTTTCATGGAATTTCATCCCATGCTTCGGATGCACCGGACCGTGGCCGCTCTGCGTTGGATGGTGTAGAGGCAATGGACAATATGGTGAACATGATGAGGGAACATATTCCGCAAGAAACAAGGATTCATTATGTAATTACCAATGGTGGTAAAGCGCCCAATGTAGTGCCTGATTTTTCTGAAGTATATTATTATGTACGCCATCCAAAAAGAGACCAGGCGCAAAGCATTTTTAAAAGGGTAATAAATGCAGCCAATGGTGCTGCAATGGGAACGGATACAAAAGTTGATTATGAAATTATTGGTGGCACACACGATTTGCTGATCAACAGAACATTAGCAATTGCCATGCAGAAAAATTTAGAAAGAACGGGTGGGGTAACTTATACAGCTGCAGAAATGGAATTTGGTAAAAAGATACAGTCAAGCTTTACAGATACAGTCCCTGCTTTAACTGCAGCAGCTACCGTAAGGCCATTAAAGTTAGAGGCCATTTCCGGTGGTGGCAGTACCGATGTGGGCGATGTTAGTTACATGGTGCCAACAGTTGGTTTAGAAGCTGCAACATGGGTGCCCGGTACACCCGCACATAGCTGGCAGGCTGTAGCCTGCGGTGGTACAGAGATTGGCACCAAGGGTATGATGGTGGCTGCTAAAACAATGGCCTTAACTGCCATTGATTTGTACCTGCATCCCGAACTGATACAACAGGCAACGGCTGAGTTTAAACAGGTAAAGGGTTCTTATCAATACAAAGCGTTATTGGGCGACAGGCAACCTGCATTGAATTACAGAGATTGATTGGAAGGTTACTTATTTTACAATTTAAAGGATCAGGACTTCTTTAGGTGTCTGTTTTTATTGAAGTATAAATTTTTTAGCTGCTGCAAAAAACTACGGGTATTAGTAACGGGTAGACACCGGACGGAGTCCGGCGCCTGATGGGCTATCGGTAAAAACATTATTGACCTTACACCTTCTACGGTAACTAAAGAGCAGGCGCTGCAAATAATGGAAGAGTTGAAACAAGGGCATGAATGGTCAGGAGAATTTAGGGTACAACGTAAAGACGGTACAGACTTTCCTGCATGGGTAACCGATGCCCCCTATTACGATGAACACCAAAATTTAACAGGCATCATCGGCATATCAACTGACATAACAGCGCAAAAAAAATTACAGGAACTTTTAGATAAAACCAATAAACTTGCCCGTATCGGCAACTACGAAGTGAACGTAGAAGAGGGCACACTTTATTGGAGTGAAGTAACAAGGGAGATTCATGAAGTTGATGAGGGTTTTGTGCCTGACATTGCAAAAGCAATGAGTTTTTATAAGGAGGGATTGAGTAAAGAACGCATTACACAGGCAGTGAAAGAATTGAGCGAAAAAAATATTCCCTACGACCTTGAGGTACAGATTGTAACATTTAAGGGTAATAATCGTTGGATACGGATTATTGGACAGGCTGAGTTTAGTGAGGGCAAATGCATAAAGAGATATGGCAGCTTTCAGGATATTGATGCAAGAAAAAATGCTGAAATAGAAGTACTAAAAGTTTATGAAGAAAAAAACATCATTCTCGAAAGTATTGGGGATGGTTTTTTTGCTGTAGATACAAACTGGGTGGTAACCTATTGGAATAACCAGGCAGAGAAAATGTTGCACATGCCTAAGCGTAAAATAACAGGGCAGAATTTATGGGAAATTTTTGCAGACAGCATTAATTCAGTATCATACAAAAAATATCATAAGGCCATTAAAACAAAACAGGTAATTCATTTTGAAGATTATTATTTTTCATTTAAAAAATGGTTTGATATAAGTGCTTATCCTCTTGAAAATGGACTATCTGTATTTTTTAAAGATATAACTGAACAAAAAAAATTGGCAGCAGAACGGGAAAAAATAACTGCTGATCTGCTTCATCGTAACAAAGATCTTGAGCAATTTTCTTATATAGTTTCTCACAATATGCGGAGCCCGGTAGCAGATATTATTGGCATATGCGATGTACTTAAAAAAGATAATTTACCAGATATCGCTAAAAGCAAAATACTGAGTGGACTTACCTCTTCAGTAAATATGCTGGATAATGTGTTTAAAGATTTAAACAATATTTTAATAGTAAGACAGGGCGTAAATGAAGATAAACAGGTAGTAAATTTTTCCCAACTTATAAATAATATTTCTTCGGGTATTAAGAGTATTATCGAAAAAGAGAAAGCAATTATCTCCGTCGATTTTTCAGCAGTGGATGAAATGTTCACCATCAAAAGCTATTTGCAAAGTATTTTTTACAATCTTATTTCCAACAGTTTAAAATACAGGCAACCTGATATTTCGCCGATAATCAAAATCAGCAGCCAAGTGTTAAACGGTAAGATTGTGTTGCTTTTTAATGATAATTGTATTGGTATTGATCTTGAAAAAAGAGGCGATCAGGTGTTTGGTTTATACAAGCGCTTTCATCCGGATATGGCAGATGGAAAAGGAATGGGACTGTACATGGTAAAAACGCAGGCAGAATCTATTGGAGGAAAAATTAGTATTACCAGTGAAGTAAATAAGGGAACTGAATTTAAAATCGAATTTGAAACTTAATAAATAGTAATTATGAAAACCCTGTTTCACTTTATGCTGGTTGACGATAATCCCGTTAATAATATGCTTTGCGGTATCTTCATTAATGAAGCTGTAAGCGAAGCTGCAATTAAAGATTTTACCGTACCTGAAAAAGGGCTCAACTACATACTAGAGGAATATCCCGGCAATACAATTCCTACCATATTATTTCTTGACATCAACATGCCAACCATGTCTGGCTGGGAATTTTTAGAGAAATTTGAAAGTTTTGATGAGAAAATAAGAGATCAGTTCCGGATATATATCATGTCTTCATCCATACATCCGGGCGACCGACAAAGAGCCATGGAAAATAAAAATGTGGTGGACTATATTGAAAAGCCACTCTCTGAAGAAACGGTGCGGTTGATTTTAGAAGCGCAAAAGGAGCTGGTTGCGTAAAAGCTTATTAGCAGGTTACAAACTGGCCAGCGCCAATAGCCATTGCCTGAAGTATTTTATTTGGCAGCAGGTAATGCAAACGCAACATAACTATCACCGGATAGTGTATTTAATTTACCACCACCGCAGGCTATCACTACAAACTGTCTACCTTTAATTTCATAAACTGCCGGCGTTGCAAAACCAGCAGCTGGTAATGTAGTTTCCCACAATAATTTACCGGTTCGTTTGTTAAATGCCCTGAGCTTGCTATCGCTGGTAGCAGCTATAAACAGCAATCCACCGGCGGTTACAGCGGGGCCGCCATAATTTTCTGTCCCGGTAATAATACCTTTATCTCTAAATGCTTTATGTTCTCCCAGGGGGATTTTCCAGGCTATTTTTCCTGTGCTAAGGTTGATGGCATTCAGCGTACCCCATGGTGGTTGAATAGCAGGTAATCCGCTGCTGGTTAAAAATTTATTATAGCCCGTGCCTGTATAAGGAAGATTTAAAAAACTGTCTGATACAACTGGCAGCGTAAACTTATTTTTTGCTGTAGTTTTATCTTCTAAAATAAAAGCTGCAATGGCATCTCGTTCCTCTTTTAAAAGTTGCTTAAAGGCAGGCATCATCCTTCTGCCGCCTTGCAATAATGTATCTAATTGTAAGCTGTTGTATTTTTCATTAGCATGTACAATGCTTGGATAATTGCCACCGCCTGCTCTATCTGGTCCGTGACAAGACAGGCAGTTTGCAGTGTACAAACGTTCACCTGCTTTAAGCCAGTTCTCTTTAATTTTTGTTGGCGCTGGTACATCTTTCATGGTTAATATCCAGGGTATTTCGTTGGCATTTACAAATAGTAAATTGGTGGCGGGGTCAAAGGCAGGGCCGCCCCATTCAGCACCGCCATCATAACCAGGAAAAATTACCGTTCCTTTTTTTGAGGGGGGCAAAAACATATGGCCATTGTTCAATGCTGCCAGTTGCTTTTTTATTTCCAGTTGTTCCGTTTCACTTGCCAGGGTATTGATATCAGCTTCGTTGAAAACCTGTCGCACAAAGGGTTCGGGCAAGGTTGGTCTTGGTTGGGTGGGCGAAAGTTTTTCGCCGCTTAAATCAGTTTCCGTAGAAACTTTTTCTTCCTTAATTGGAAACAGTGGTTTGCCGGTAGTGCGTTCAAATAAATAAATAAAACCTGTTTTGGTTGTTTGCGCAACAGCCTCAATTTTTTTTCCATCCTTTGTAATGGTCACCAACGCCGGTGGTGCAGGAAGATCTTTATCCCACACATCATGATGTATTTGTTGAAAATGCCAGATCTTTTTTCCGGTGGCTGCATCTAGTGCCAACAGGCAGTCTGCAAAAAGATTATTTCCCTTTCTCATGCCACCAAAAAAATCATACGAAGCAGAGCCGGTAGGCACAAACAGCATTCCTTTTTTTTCATCCAATGTAAAGCCGCTCCAGCAGTTGGCGCCGCCAATATGTTTCCATGCGTTGGGGTCGTCCCATGTTTCATAACCCTCTTCGCCCGGCTGCGGTATGGTATGAAAAATCCATTCCTGTTTGCCAGTATGTACATCGTATGCCCGTATATGTCCCGGCGCAGCATTGGCTCCCTCATCTACCCTAGACCCAACTATAATCAGATCTTTATAAATAATACCCGGTGAGGTATTGGTAATGAATAAATTTGCTACATCTCTTCCCAAACCATTGTGTAAATCTATCTTGCCTTTATT
>JBBQWL010000087.1:0-9209 GCA_038210625.1 Chitinophagales bacterium
AGGTATATTGCTGGCATGGAAAAAATACAGTACGATGCAAAAAAGTTTTTCTGGTGGCGCAACTATCAGGCTTTTGGTACAGGCGTGGCCGGTGATTTATTCGTTCACCTTCTTTCCGGAACGCATGTTATCACAGGCTCCAAAGGTCCGGAATCTATATATGCTGCCGGGCAACTGAGTTACTGGAAAGATGGCCGTGATGTGCCTGATGTAATGACGGGCATTATGCAATATCCTGACACCCCCGAGCATTCGCCTTTTCAATTAACGTTGCAGGTAAATTTTGTAAGTGGCACCGGCGGCTCCGAACTGATACGGTTTACCGGTGATGAAGGAACAATGGATATTGGGTACAATGGCTTAACGATTCGTCACAATAAAATGGCAAAAGCGCCCGGCATTGGCGGCTGGGATGCGCTGGCAACTTACCCCAAAGCAATGCAGGATACTTTGTTGCAAAACTATAACAACCGATACACAGCAGATGAAAGAAAAAGGGAGAAAAAACCGGATATCATCTATAAAGAGCCGGCCGATTTTGATGAACATCTCCAGCATTTTACAGGATTTTTTGATAGTGTACGATCCGGAAAACCGGTGGTGGAAGATGCCGTATTTGGCTTTAGGGCTGCAGCGCCCTGCCTGGCATGCAACGAAAGTTATTTTAAGAAAAAAATAATTTATTGGGATGCGGAAAAAATGGAAGTGAAAGAAAGCTAGATTTTTAATTCCTGCTATTGCAGAGAAATTTTTATACATAATACCGACAGGCGCTGTCTTCTTCTTGTATCGCCTTGTTACTAAACTATAATTTTTTAGCAGTTGGAACAATAATAGACAGACGTTAGTAACAGGTGGACACCGGACGGAGCCCGACGCACGGTGAGCTACTAAACACTTACTTCTTCCCTTTTCCAGGTAATTTTTTTACCAAAACCAAAAGTACTATCGGTCATTTTAATGCTATCAATTTGTATCACCCAAACCTCGCCGGGCATGGCCAAAGCGGCAGGATTTTTTTTATAATACTGAGCAGCTGCCTGATTAATCAGCGGATCATTTTCTGGCAATACAATACCTTCAAACTGAATTCCTTTTACCAGTAATACATTTAAATTGTCAGGCAAAATAGTTCCGGCAACCGCCGACTTTTTCGATAGATTCTTTGAATGATGGGCGGCGGCTGAAGACTTAAAATACAACAAGCCGTCCTGGCTGTTGAACACATAAAAACAACTAAAGCAGTAAGGGTTTCCTCGTTCATTTATGCTACAAACGCTGGCGCTTGTTTGCTTTTTTATAAATTGAATTATTGTTTCGTTCATGTTATTTTTACTCCTTCCAGTATCTTAATATAATTAGCTCTTTCATAAGCAGTAGGATCGCTGATATGTTGCTGACTCATACTACCTCTAAATGCATCGATATTTTCAAAGCCCATTCTGTTCATCCATTCCTCCAATTCTTTGTGCATGGTTATTAAATACGGAATGCCATTTTTGTATAAGGAAGATGCCGTCATTACCACATCGGCGCCTGCCAACAGATACTTAATAACTTCCACAGCGCTTTGCACGCCGGTGGTAGCAGCCAATGAAATATTTACCTTTCCATACAACATCGCAATCCACAAAAGCGGCAATCTTATTTCACTTGATTCACTATACAGTAAATCATTTTTGATGGTTAGTTTTTCAATATCAAAATCGGGTTGATAAAACCGGTTAAATAAAACCAATGCGTTGGCGCCTGCCTGTTGCATCCTGGCAGACATGTTGCCCATCGCACTGAAATAAGGATTCAGTTTTACCGCTACCGGAATTTTTACCGAGCGTTTGATGGCATCAATAATATTCAGGTATCGATGTTCTACTTCCGAAGATGACATCCTCATATCTCCGGGAATAAAGAAAATATTTACTTCCAGTCCATCCGCTCCTGCCTGTTCAATTTTCCGGGAATAATCAATCCAGCCTTCGGTGGTAATGCCATTTAAGCTGGCAATTACCGGAAAATCTACCCTTCCTTTTGTCCGGTGGATATATTCAAGGTAAGCATCTGCTTACCTACATTAAAATCTTCTAAATCCGGGAAATAATCGGCTGCCTCTGCAAAGCTATTAGAGGTGCCGGACATCACCGCTTTATAAGCAGATTCTTCTCTCCTTATTTGCTCTTCAAACAAAGAAAAAAGCACCACTGCCCCTGCACCGCTTTCTTCCATTTGCACAATATTATCTGTTTGTTCAGATAAGGTACAGGCAGATACTACAATCGGCGAATTTAATTGAAGCCCCATGTAGGTTGATTGCATTTTCATAACATGATATTTATTTATTTTTTTGATATCGGCTGCAAAGCCTTGATTGAGCTGCATTGGCGATATTTAATCCCGTATTTTAATCGGGACGCTCCGTTCAACAGTTGTAATGCTGTTTAGCTTTTATTATACTATACAAGAAATAAAAAATAGTTAGTTAAATCCTCTGCTACTTTTATACAAACCTTAGTAGAAAAAAATCACTTTTATAACCATACCTTATCACCTTATTATTAAATAGACAAGGAATATTACAAGCAGTCAAAAGCTAATAAGGTCGACTATATCTAATCATAAACTCTACTAAGGTTTAAAGACAAAGCAATTTAAAATGTTACTAATTTATCCCTTACTGAGGATAAAGTATACAGCTTTTTAAAAAGCTGTATACTTATAAATCTTATCCTATCGGAACAAAATCACTTGCTTTTTTAGTAGCCAGTTCTTCATATGTTTTCCATTTTAAATTCACCAAATCCTGTGCATGTTTCATCAGCCGCTCTGCAGATTCAGGGTTGGTCATTGTTAGTACTTTATACCGCAATTCATTGTAGGCATAATCTTTTAAATTAATGGTTGGTCTGGGCGAATCCAGCACAAATGGATTTTGATTTTTTTTCCTCAAAGTCGGGTTGTACCGCAGCAATGGCCAGTGACCACTTGCCACCGCTTTATTTTGTTGATCCAATCCGTTTTTTAAATCATATCCATGAGCAATACAATGACTGTAAGCCAGTATCAGTGCAGGTCCATCATAGGCTTCTGCTTCTCTCATGGCCAATAATGTTTGTTGTGGATTGGCACCAAATGCCACCCTTGCCACATACACATTGCCATAAGAAATTGCCTGCATCGCCAAATCTTTTTTACCACCTGATTTACCACCGGCAGCAAATTTTGCTGTAGCTGCTGTTGGGGTAGATTTGGATGATTGTCCGCCGGTGTTGGAATACACTTCTGTATCCAGTACCAGTATTTTTATATTTCTTCCACTTGCCAAAGCATGATCCAATCCGCCATAGCCAATATCATAGGCCCATCCATCACCACCCACCAACCATACACTGCGGCGAACCAACTGATCGGCAACAGACAGCAGGTGCGTTGCTGCTGATGAAGTCATGGATCTTAATTGCTCTTTTAATAGTTGCACTCTGAATTGCTGCAATACCAGTTCAGATTCATTCACCTGCGGAGCATCTAAAATTTCGTTCACTACTTTTTCACCCAATTCATTTTTTAATTCCTGCAAATATTGTTTGGCAATATCCAATTGTTTATCGGCAGTTATTCTCATCCCCAATCCAAACTCGGCATTGTCCTCAAACAAGGAGTTACTCCATGCCGGACCTCTGCCATCCTTGTTTACCGTCCATGGTGTAGTAGGCAAATTACCTCCGTAAATAGACGAGCAGCCGGTGGCATTTGCTACCAACAATCTATCTCCAAATAACTGCGATAATAATTTTAAATACGGTGTTTCGCCACAACCGGCACAGGCTCCGGAGAACTCAAACAGCGGCTCTAAAAATTGTGCCCCATGTACGGTGGAGAAATCAATTTTGGATCGATCGTTCCAGGTGATACTTTCAAAGAATTCAATATTTTTTTGTTCAACTTGCAGTATCGGTTCCTTGTCTCCCATATTGATCGCCTTCCGGATACGGTTAGCCGGGTCGGTGGCAGGACAAACTTCTACACATAAATTACAACCGGTGCAATCTTCTAAATAAACCTGTAAAGCATATTTTGTTTCAGGAAATCCTCTTGCATTGATGGGTGAATTTTTAAACCCTTCGGGTGCTTTTTCTAAATTGTCTTTATGAAAAAATTTAGCCCTTATAACACTGTGCGGACAAACATACGCACAGTTGCCACACTGTATACAAAGGTCAGGCTCCCATATAGCAACCACGTCCGATACATTTCTTTTCTCCCATTGGGTAGTTCCGCTTGGGTAGGTACCATCTATCGGCATCATACTTACCGGCAACTGATCTCCATGATCTGCCATCATTACAGCAGTAACATTTTTTACAAAATCCGGTGCTTTATCAGACACCGTCATTAAATTATGATCGGCTGCAAGTGATACTGCAGGATAGTCAACTTCATGCATATTTTCCAACGTAGCATCAACGGCAATAAAGTTTTGGTCAATTACTTTTTGTCCTTTTTTGAAATACGTTTTTTCAATTGCCTTTTTAATTTGTTTAATGGCATCTTCCCTCGGCAATACACCGGATAATGCAAAATAACAAGTCTGCATAATGGTGTTGATGCGGCCACTCATGCCGTTATCTCTTGCTACTGTTGTAGCATCAATTACATAGAATTTTAATTTCTTTTCAATGATGGATTTTTGAACCTGCCCTGTTAATTTATCCCATACCTCATCCTTGCTGTAAGGGCTGTTCAGCAGGAAGGTAGCACCCTCACTTGCAAACGCCAACATCTCTACTTTCTCTGTAAAGTTGAACTGGTGACAGGCAATAAAATCTGCTTTGGAAATAAGATAAGGCGCCCTGATTGGCTTTGGTCCAAACCGCAAATGAGATACAGTTCTTGCACCTGATTTTTTTGAATCATACACAAAATATCCCTGCCCAAAAAGGTCAGTATTTTCTCCGATAATTTTAATGGTATTTTTATTGGCGCCCACTGTACCATCAGCACCCAATCCAAAAAACAATCCCTGTCTCCATTGCGATTCATCCAATTTGTAGGCAGCATCGTAGGATAAACTCAGGTGCGTAACATCATCATTTATCCCCACTGTAAAACCATTTTTTGGTTTGTCTTTTTTCAATTCATCATACACCGCTTTTACCATTGCCGGTGTAAACTCTTTAGAGGAAAGGCCATAACGGCCGCCAATCAGCCTGGGGAGTTTTTCCAGCTTGCCCTGTTGAATGGCATCTACCAATGTTGACAAAATATCCTGATACATTGGCTCACCAGCTGCACCCGATTCTTTGGTTCTGTCGAGGATGGCGATTGATTTTACTGAAGCTGGTAACACTTTTAATAAATGATCTAAAGAGAACGGTCTGTACAACCGCACCTGAATTACACCAGTTTTTTCACCCCCAGCATTTAGCGCCTGCATGGTTTCCGAAACTGTTTCGCCACCGGAGCCCATTACAACAATAATACGCTCTGCATCAGCAGCACCCGTGTATTCAAAAAGTTCATATTTTCTTCCGGTCATTACGGCAAAATCATCCATCACTTGTTCCACAATAGCAGGCATATTATTGTAAAATGTATTCACTGTTTCCCTGCCTTGAAAATACACATCGGGGTTTTGTGCGGTACCTCTAATAAATGGATGTTCAGGATTTAATCCCCTGTTGCGATGAGCAATTACCAACTCATCCGGTATCATCGATTTTATTTGTTCATCGGTAAGCAACTCCAGTTTATTTACCTCATGAGATGTGCGGAAACCATCAAAGAAATGCACAATGGGAATTCTTGATTTCAAAGTTGCTACCTGTGCAATCAAAGCAAAATCATGGGCCTCCTGCACACTGGCAGAACTTAGTAAGGCAAAGCCTGTAGTTCTTGCTGCCATTACATCCTGGTGATCGCCAAAAATAGAAAGACCTTGTGCGGCCAATGAACGAGCCGCCACATGAAAAACTGTTGCTGTTAATTCGCCGGCAATTTTATACATATTTGGCAACATCAGCATCAAGCCCTGCGATGCAGTAAAAGTGGTTGTTAAGGAGCCGGTTTGTAAGGCCCCGTGTACCGTACCTGCAGCTCCACCTTCACTCTGCATTTCCATAATATCGGGTACAGAACCCCATACATTTTTCAAGCCTTTTGCAGCCCATTCATCAGCCAGCTCGGCCATGGTAGATGAGGGTGTAATAGGATAGATAGCGCAAACTTCATTTACACGATACGCTACATAAGCAGCGGCTTCGTTTCCATCAATGGTTGCAATGGTATTTTTATTATTTGACATCAGTAGTTAAATTAACAGGTTCTGGAATCATTTCTATTGCATGGCAGGGGCATTGCTCGTAGCACACGCCACAACCGGTGCAGGCATCAAAATTGAATTTATATCGGTTGCCTTTTCCAAGTTTAATAATGGCATCTTCGGGGCAGGCACCAAAGCATCCATCACATTCAAAACAGTTACCACAACTAAGGCAGCGTTGTGCTTCAAACCTTGCTTCGGGTTCGGATAAACCGGCATTTACTTCATCAAAACTTTTTATTGCTACTGTGGGTGCCAGTTTAATTTGTTCCTTTTGTGGTGCATCTGTTTTGTACCACATGTGTAATTTCCGGTAGCCTGCAGTGGGATGTTTTTCTGCCTTGATAAAAGGTTGTCTTTCCAGGTAACTATTTATGTACCTGGCAGCTTTTTTGCCATGGCCAATGGCGATAGTTGCACTCCTGTTTTCGCCTGGCAGCATATCTCCACCTGCAAATATTCCTTCGCAGCCGGTCATACGTTGGGTATCAATAGCGATGGTACCATCATCATTTAATTTAATAGCGGAAACAGTGCGTAAGAAGGCAGTATCTGCTTCCTGCCGGTTGGCCATTATCAGCACATCAGCAGCTACTATTTCAAATTCGCCCGTACCAATAGCTTTTCCTTTTTCCACTTTCATTATCTCAAAACTGATTGTATTTTTTTCTATACTGCTGATACTTCTATAGAGTTGTACATCCACACCTTCTGCCAGTGCATCTTCTGTTTCATAATCATAAGCAGGCATCATTTTTTTATCACCGGGGAAATAGACAGTCGCTTCGGATCCAAAACGCTTGATCATTCTGGAGAGATACATTGCCAGTTTGCCCCCACCGTAAACCACTACCTTTTTATACAGGTAGGGAGATGTATTTAATTTTACTTCGTTGAAAAAAGAGAATGCATCCCTGATGTAAACAGATTCATCATTTTTAAAAGTTTCGGGATGAATTAACTGGGCGCCGATGGCGAGAAAAACAGCATCAAACCGGCCATCTTCTTTCTCAGCCTGCACATCATGCACTTTATAGTTAAGCCGGATATAAACGCCCATTTTTACAATGCGGTCAATTTCCGCATCCAATATTTCTTTTGGCAACCGGTAGTCGGGAATACCCGTCCACATTAAACCTCCCGGATGTCCACCGGCTTCATATATTTCCACCGTGTGGCCCATTCTTGCCAGATGATAGGCAGCAGACAAACCGCCGGGACCTGCACCTACAACCAGTACTTTTTTCCCGCTAGGCTTTACATTATTGCGTACCTGCCATTGCTGCCGGATGGCTTCATCGCCAATATATCTTTCTACAGCATGAATGTTTACGGTAGTATCAATATGAGTTCTGTTACAACCGCTCTCACAAGGCTTTACACATACCCGGCCCATAATTGCAGGAAAGGGATTGTCTTCCACCAGCGTTTGGAATGCTTCAAAATAATCACCTCCCTGCGCATGCGCCATCCAGCCTTGTATATTTTCTCCTGCGGGGCAGGCACTGTTGCACGGCGGCATAAAATCAACATAAACAGGTTGACGAAATCTTTTAGGACCGGTACCTTCCGCATGTGTTGAAAGGTCGACCGCTTTTGTAATGTCGGTTGCAGACATAATAATAAAGTTGAAAGGCGGTTATTAACCCACCAATGAAAATGGCTATTTTAAACAGTAGCAAAGTAGAACCTGAATTCAAAAGGAAGGCTGACGTAGTTCAATCGAAAAAATGATTCTTATCATGTTGTTGAAACTGATTTTTACAAATCATCACGATTGAATTATGGTTGCCGAAAATATTTCAGGTAGATGAAGCGGATTTTCCAACAATTATTTCTGAATAGTTATAATGCGGGCTTCATAAAATACTTGGAGAAATATCTACAATAAATGTTGCTTTGAAAAACGGGAGATAGTACAAAGCGCTTGAGAATGCTTTGTGTCAAAATTTTTTGTCGGGAGAAAAAAGGGGTACGGATTAAAGCTGTTTCAGGTGGTTTATAATAATATTGCAGTAACTGTATTGGAGTTGCTACTTGTATCTATCAATAACTTAAATAAATGCCGGTTTATTTTTTATCCCCCCCAAATAAACCGCTCAGTTTATCCTTCACTGCATCGTACGCTTCTTCGGCTTTATGTCCGGCTTCCTTTGCCAGTTCTTCTGCTTTATGCGCTGCATTCTTGGCAAAATCTTCTACCTTTTGGCCGGTATCACCCGGAATTACATCGCTGATTTTATCTAAAACACTGGAGCTTGATGCAGTTGTTGCAGTGGGCTCGGTATTTGGTGTAGCAGCACCTTGTGTTGCATGCACATTCAATAAATTATCAACTGCTCCGGCAATCATGGGAAATTTTTCTTTTACGTAATCCTTCAATTCCGTAATGGAGGCAATGGCCTGTTGTTCGGTAATGCCTGCTTTTTCTTTGAGGCGGTTAATTAAGTCTTGCATAAAAAAAATTTTAAAATTGAGTTACAAATATGCTTCTTTTTATACCAACAAGTAATTAGTGTTTGTTAACAAAATGAATTACATTGAGTGATACATTTTTGATTATTCGGTATCAAACCTATCCACCCTTTCTATACCAGGCAGTGCTAAAAGCCGGTTTACCAAATTATCCAATTCATCCTTATCTTTTACAAAAATTTTAAGACTTCCCGAAAATATCCCCTCCTTTGCCTCAATGATCATTCCGGCAATATTAAATTTCATTTCACCGCTTATGAGATTTGTTATTTTATGGATAACACCCACATCATCGAGCCCCACTATTTTAAGCCCGGTAAGGAAAGATATTTCTTTGTTTCTGGCCCATTTGGTTTTTACAACCCGGTGCCCATAGTTAGCCATCAACCTTGCTGCATTGGGGCAATTGGTGCGGTGAATT
>JBBQWL010000088.1:0-9165 GCA_038210625.1 Chitinophagales bacterium
CTTAGCGATAAAAGATTGGAAAAAAGGGCGGCACTTATTTCGCAATCCTTGTTAAAGAGTAAAACATCAAGTGTTAAAGGTGCAACAATAGACGAGGCAGAGCAGAAAGGCTTTTATCGCTTTTTGGATAATGAAAAAGTAACGGAAGAATTATTAATAAAGGAACTGACATTGAGATGTAGTGCTAATGTATCTGATAGGGATGTTTTAGTGATAGAAGATAGTTCATCGTTTGGTTTAAGTAAACAAAGCAAGCATAAGAAAAAGAATAGTGGCCTGGGCCTGGTAGGTAATAAAATCGGAACAGGATTTCTTACCCATTGCAGTTTAGTATTAGATGCTCATCATGAAACGATGCTTGGTTTTTCAGATGTACAATTGTGGCACCGGACAGAAGATAAAAGTAATAACACAACAAAAGCTTACAAGCAACAAAACATTGAAGAAAAGGAATCGTATAAATGGATAAAAGCCAGTGAGGCAAGCAAGGAAGTGCTACAAACAGCCAGGAGCCTTACTATCATACAGGATAGAGAAGGAGATATTTACGAACAGTTTTGTTTGGTGGCTAACGAGAAAACCAATTTAATTATAAGAAACAGAGACAACAGAAAATTAACAGAAGGCAAAAAACTGCATGAGACATTATCACAAATGCCCAGTGGAGGGACTTATCAATTAGCAATAACAGCCGATATAAGAAAAGAACGGATAAAAAGAATAGCCACTCTTGAA
This sequence comes from Chitinophagales bacterium, assembly GCA_038210625.1. Classification (GTDB taxonomy): domain Bacteria; phylum Bacteroidota; class Bacteroidia; order Chitinophagales; family Chitinophagaceae; genus Ferruginibacter. The sequence continues at coordinate 736 of JBBQWL010000088.1, forward strand.
ATACGATATAAAAAAGTAACTGTAGTAAAGCCTGCCAAATTAAAAAGAACAGATATTCCTAATATTCTGGAACTGTATGTTGTGGAAGCAAAAGAAATAAATACAAAAGCAAAAGATGCGATAAAATGGAGATTACTTACAACACGGCAAGTGGCATCACTTGATGATGCGTTACTGATAATTAACAATTATAAAAAACGATGGTATATAGAACAATTATTCCGGTTATTAAAAAAACAAGGTTTTAAAATAGAGGAAACGCAGTTACTAACGGGCTGGGCTATAAGAAAATTAACGGTATTAATTTTAAATGCAGCATTGCGGGTGATGCAATTATATATGGCATATGGTAAAGAGGAAAGCCAATCTATAGAAGAAGTATTTACCACAGATGAAATTAAATGTTTAAATAAAATAGAACAAAATCTTTTAAAACAAACACCGGGTGTGAGAAATACATTTAATAAAGCGCAGTTAGCATGGGCCTCATGGATCATTGCAAGGTTAGGCGGATGGAAAGGAAATGCCAGACAACGACGGGCAGGTCCTATAACAGTTAAAAGAGGTTTAGAAAAATTTGAAATGATTTACCAGGGATGGAAACTCTCATTTTTCGACTAAAGATGTGTCCACTCAGTAGCTGCCGGCAGACAAGTTTTCCTGATTTTAGGATTACCTTGAAATCTATTCTTTCTAAAATCAGTACAATCAAATAAATCCTAAAAATCATAGTTCAGACAATTACACAATGCCAAAATAATAATGGAATTGTACCTACTTTAAGATTGCTCCAAAGCATAAAATCATTATCTTTAAGCATCACAATAAATAGCATATTCTGCAAATGGATTCTACTACGCTAAGGCAAATTCAGGAACCCCTAAAGGCAAAATATAAGGCAAGCCCCGGGGCCGCACTTATAACTTTAAAGGCCACCTCAAAAGTAGGCGAAGGAATTACCTGCAAAGTTGAAACCGGAAGAATGTTGGTTGAGGCGGGCCTGCATCCTGCTACCGGTGGTGATGGCCTTTCGTTGTGCTCCGGAGATATGCTGTTAGAGGCATTGGCCGCCTGTGCAGGCGTTACATTAAAAGCCGTAGCAACAGCTATTGATTTTTATTTACAGGATGCAACAATACATGTACAAGGCGATTTGGATTTCAGGGGCACTTTGGCGGTTGATAAAAATGCCCCGGTGGGGTTTAAGGATATCCGGGTTCATTTTGACATAGAAACCAATGAGCCAAAAGATAAACTTGACGCATTGATAAAATTAACCGAACGGTATTGTGTAGTTTATCAAACCTTGAAAAAAGGGAACAGTATAACGATGACGGCAAACTAAGAAATTTTAATAATTTTAAACCTAAAAATTTATACATCATGCCAAAATTTATTATTGAGCGGCAAATACCCAATGCTGGAAATTTATCGGCTGACGAGCTAAAGGGCATTTCCAGGAAATCAAGGGAAGTACTTTGTATTTTGGGCAGCGATATACAGTGGATACATAGCTATGTGGCCGGCGACAAAATTTATTGCATTTACCTGGCACCCAGCGAGGAGTTGATTCGGGAGCATGCCCGTTTGGGAGGCTTCCCTGCCAATACCATCACAGAAATTTCGAATATCATCGATCTTTCTACAGCAGAATAATGCAATAACGAACACAGCAAAAAACGCTGAAAAAGTGATTTTTTGAATCAATACCGGTGTTCAGGTGATGCTGTTTCCTCCGCCCTTCCCCAAAGGCCCCGGCATCAGTGCTTATTATTACAATTCAACATCGCATCTGTTTAAGAGAGCGATTTATTATATTGTTTGCCAACCCAGTTCAATTATTTATATTCGGTACCTGATGAATTTGCATACCGCTATGCTAATGATGAAAGCAGTATGGCATGCATTCAATTGTAATACCGATTGGATAGCTGTAATAGTCCAATTGCATTGGCCTAAACAGCTATCACATCGGCATTTTGAATTTTTGAAATCCCGATTTTTATCGGGAATACCGGATAATATTGGATTAATTTATAAATCCATTTGGCATAACTGCAATTGCCACGCACAGATGGATATCATAAAGAACAGTACAATCGACGGCATATTTTTTAATTTGAATTAATTAATACAAGATGGATAGTCAACAGGTACAAAATCTTCTGCAAACAAATGCCCTCCTGGAAAAAGAACTGGCAGATAGAAATATTGAACTTAAACATAAAAGCAGGGAACTTGAAATTGAGGCGGCACTGGAAAAAGTGCGTACCAAAGCAATGGCGATGCTTAACAGTAGCGAACTGTCAGAAAATTCTGCAGTAATGTTTCAACAGTTGAAGGAACTGAACATTAATGCTATCCGCACCAGTGTGGGAATTTTTGATGATGCCAATGATGCTATGGAACTATGGCTAACTGCACTTTCAGACAGTAAGCAGGCTATTAAAATACTCGACTATGTTAACCTGCACATTCACCCTGTTTTTGAAAATATCATTCCAGCAAGGGCGCAAAAAAAACCTTTTGTTTTGACGGTACTGGCAGGCAATGAAGTAAAGCAGTATTATCAAACCTTGTCAAGCTACCTGGCGCTGCCACAGCAGGGGTATAACAACAAAGAATTTTTTTATTCCTTCTTTTTTTTACAAGGTGCCGTCAACGTCATTTCCAGCCAGGAGCTCTCTGAAGAAGAATGCAATATCATGATTCGGCTGGCCCAGGCTTTTGGTTTAATTTATACCCGTTTTCTTGATTTGCAAAAAGCAGAGGCGCAGGCAAGGGAGGCAAAGATTGAAGCTGCTTTGGAAAGGATTCGTTCCCGCTCAATGGCCATGCATAAAACCAGTGAGCTTAAAGAAGTGGTTACCGTTGTGTTTGAGAAATTACAGGAACAGAATATTCAATTTGACGGTGGAACTTCCATTGTTACTTTTGCTGAAGGCTCAAAAGATTGTATGCTTTGGGTAGCCAACCCAGACCTGTCATCGGCTTTCTCCTTAAAACTTCCTTTTCCGTATGACACCATTGCCAATCAACACATCATTGCAGATTTTTGGAATGCCAGGGAAAGTGGACTGGATTTTTTTTCCAATGACTACTCCTTTGAAGAAAAAAATACCTATTTTAAATACCTTTTTGAATATGCTGATAATAAGGCCTTGCCTGACAATGTAAAGAATGAAATTTTAGAAACTCAAAGCTTTGCACACTCTGTTGCATTTGCAAAAAACTCAGCACTTACAGTCAGTAGTTTTTCCGGCAAATTATTTTTAGACAATGATGCTGATATTTTGAAAAGGTTTGCAAAAGTTTTTGAACAGGTCTATATCAGGTTTCTTGATCTGCAAAAGGCAGAAGCACAGGCAAGGGAAGCACAAATTGAAGCAGCCCTCGAACGGGTAAGGAGCAGGACAATGGTCATGCAGAAAAGCGAAGAACTTAGAGAAGTAGTTGCTGCTTTATATGAACAATTTCATTTCCTCGGTTTTGAATATGGTGCCTGCAATATCTGCATCATGGATCACAAATCGGGCGACATGGATTTTTGGATGGCAGGATTTGGCAAGAAGGAATTCCCGGAATGTTATCATGTAAATTATTTTGATCATCCAGCCCATATTGCCCAATTACAACCATGGAAGAACGGGGAAAAATATGCGGTGATAGAAATATCGGGCAATGAAAAAAAAGCGTACGATGAAGTTTATTTTAATCAAACTGATTTTAAGCGGCTGCCAGACGAAACAAAAAAGATCATGTCTCAGTTGAACAAAACCGTTTTGTGTATGGCCTATATGAAATACGGCGCCCTGATATGGGGCCCGGAAATGCTGGCTGAAGAGAAGGCTGCCATATTGCAACGCTTCGCAAAAGTCTTCGAACAAACTTATACCCGCTTCCTCGATCTGGAAAAAGCAGAAGCGCAGGCAAGGGAAGCGAAGATAGAAGCTGCATTAGAAAAAGTTCGTTCACGTTCTTTAGGGATGCATAAGAGTGATGAGCTGAAAGAAGTAGTTCAATCGGTTTTTGAACGCCTGAATGAGTTGCACATTGAATTTTATACGGCCATCATTTACATTTTTACAGAAGGCTCACGGGATACTTTATGGTGGCTTGTCAATAAAATAAATCAGCAACATTCCAGGATCCTGATTAAATATGCAGACCTGCCTTATTTCCGTCACTTGTGTGCAGCAAAAGAAAACAGAAAGGAGTCGTTTTCTGCCCGCTATTCCGGAGAAGAAAAAAAGGAGTTCTATAAGTATCTTTTAGAAGAGACCGATTTTAAATACATCCCTGAAGAACAAAAAACATTTCTTATGGAAAGCGAATATGCTACCATGTCCGCCGCCATTACAAAGAACATCGGAATTCATATTACCCGGTACACCGAAAAATTGTTTTCAGAAGAGGATAATGAGATAATCAAAAGGTTTGCAAGGGTCTTCGATCAGGCTTATACCCGTTTCCTCGATCTGCAAAAAGCAGAAGCACAGGCAAGGGAAGCAAAGATTGAAGCAGCATTGGAAAAAGTTCGTTCAAGAACAATGGCTATGCAGCATAGCGAGGAATTAAGTGATGCTGCTTCATTATTATTTAAACAAATAGCAGATTTAGGTACCAGGCAGTGGTCAAGTGGTTTTGATATCTGGAACGCAAATGAAGTATCCGCTGTTGCATGGATGTCAAACCCCGATGGAAGCATGGGGAAGCCTTTTATTGTGCCTTATACAGAAGATACTTTCTTCAAACAGATTTATGAAGCAAAGCAAAGTGGCACTGATTTTTTTGTAATGGAATCGAGTGGCAAGGAACTGGAAGAAACATATCAATACCTGTTTAATCTTCCTGACGCTAAAAAACATTTTGACGGAGTAAAAAGCCTGGGATTTCAGATGCCAAAATTTCAAATTACCCATTGTGCTTTCTTCTCACAAGGCTACCTCATGTTCATCACTTTTGAAGCAGCTCCCGAAATGTGGGACATATTCAAACGCTTCGCCAAAGTTTTTGAACAAACCTATACCCGTTTCCTTGATCTGCAAAAAGCCGAAGCGCAGGCAAGGGAAGCACAAATAGAAGCTGGGCTTGAAAGAGTGAGAAGCAGAACACTGGCTATGCAAAAATCTGATGAGTTGGCTGAAACATCTGTTGTACTGTTCAGGCAGCTGATTGATCTTGGTATTGCACCTAATCGTTTATTTATCGGGATCATCAGGGATGAGAGTGGTGATATAGAAGCATGGGCTACCAATGAAGATGGAACCAGGATTGAAACAACTTTCACTCTTAGTGCTTCAAAGAATGATTCAATAATGAAAATGTATGTAGGATGGAAACAACAAAAAAAATCCATCATTATTGATATGCGTGGCGAGGAATTAAAAAATTATTTTCATTACCTGAATGAAGAATTAAAAGTGCCCTTCAAAGGCGGGCTTACTCAAAAACGGAGGATACAAACCATTGCTTTTTTCTCTAAAGGGTTTATTGGCATGGCAGCACCGGAGGAGCAACCAGCAGAAACTACTTTACTTCTTGAACGATTTGCAGCTGTTTTTAATCTCACATTTACCAGGTTTAATGATTTGAAAATTGCTGAAGCACATGCCATACAGGCCGAAGAAGATCTGGTAAAACTGCAAAAAGAAAAAAGGAGGGCTGAAGATGCCTTGACCGAACTGCAGGCCACACAAAAGCAATTGATACAGTCAGAAAAAATGGCTTCACTCGGTGAACTAACGGCAGGCATAGCCCATGAAATACAAAACCCGTTAAACTTTGTCAATAATTTTTCGGAAGTGAATAAAGAGATGATTGCTGAAATGAAAGAAGAAATTAATAAAGGCAATTATGATGAAGTGAAAATTATTGCAGATGATATTGAAGCCAACGAAGAAAAAATAAATCATCATGGCAAACGTGCTGATGCAATTGTAAAAGGCATGCTGCAACACTCACGGTCAAGCACAGGTGTAAAAGAACCAACTGATATCAATGCCTTGGCTGATGAATATTTGAGACTAAGTTATCATGGCTTGCGGGCAAAAGACAAAACGTTTAATGTTACATTAAAAACTGATTTTGATGAAAGTATTGGAAAAATCAATATCAGTCCGCAGGATATAGGAAGAGTATTGCTCAACTTATACAACAATGCATTTTACGCAGTAAATGAACAAAAAAACAAGAATCCTGATTCGTATGAACCAACAGTTTCAGTAAGTACGAAGAAGTCTGAAAATAGTGTACTTATAATTGTTAGTGATAATGGAGGTGGAATTCCACAAAAAGTAGTTAATAAAATCTTTCAGCCTTTCTTTACAACAAAACCAACAGGCGAAGGAACAGGATTAGGTTTAAGTTTGAGCTATGATATTATAAAAGCACATGGAGGGGAAATAAAAGTGGAAACGAAAGAAGGAGAAGGCTTGCCTGCCGGAGAGGCAGGAACAGAGTTTATCATTCAATTGCCTATTGTCTGAATCACTGATTAATAAGATTAAAAGATTACACGGAATTAAAAATATAAAACATCAATTAAAAGTATAAAATGAAATCAGTGAAATCTCCGAATCAGTGCAAATCCGTGGTTAAGACAATTAATGATATTATCAAAGCACATGGAGGAGAAATAAAAGTGGAAACGAAAGAAGGAGAAGGCTTGCCTGCCGGAGAGGCAGGAACAGAGTTTATTATTCAGTTACCTGTTGTCTGAACCACTGACCTGCCTGCCGGCAGACAAGTTTACCTGATTTATTTGATACTCCTGAAATAAATGTATAGATTTTCAAATCAGGTGAATCAGGCAAATCCCATAAATCGTTGTTCAGACAATTAATGATATTATAAAAGCACATGGAGGGGAAATAAAGGTGGAGACTAAGGAGGGGGAAGGAACAACATTTATAATTCAACTTCAAATGGTTTAAAATGAAATCAATATTAAAAATAACAGTGTTGCTATTACTTCCTTTTTTTATGGTGGCACAATCACAGCAACAACAAATTGACAGCCTTAAAAAACTAATTGCTGCTTCAAGAGAAGATACGGTGAAGGCACTTTTGTTAAATAAAATTGGTAACATTTATAGTAATAATTCAAATTTAGACAGCGCCTTGTTGTTTTATGAACAAACACTTGAACGTTCCCAAAAAGCAGATTTTTTGATGGGTCAAGTCAAAGGGTTGTTTGGCATTGGTAACGTGTTTTATTATACAGGTAATTATCCTAAAGCATTAAACGCCTATTTATCGGCTCTCAAGATTAGTGAGGAGATCAATTACAGTTTAGCAACAGCCAATATCTTAATGAATATTGGGAATGTTTATAGTTATGAAGGCGATTACAGGCAAAGTATTAATTATACCATAAGAGCGTATGGCGTTGCAAAAACGATTGATAACGAACAGGTCGCAGCCAGTGCTCTTAATAACCTCGGTGAATACTATAAAAACTTAAACATGCCGGATTCGGCCCTGTCATGCATCCAAAAGGCATATACACTTGGTAATAAGGTGAATGACCCTGGTGTCGTTGCAGCTACTTTAATCAACCTGGGCGCTGACTTTCTTAAAAAGAAGCAATTGGATACTGCCATGCGTTACTATCGAAGATCGATTCCTTATACTAAACTAGCTGGCGATGATGACAATGAATGTGAAGCGCTACTTGGCATCGCAGAAATATTCAAACAATTGGGAAAGCCTGATTCCAGCCTATATTACGCCAGGCAATGTCTTGCGGTTGGTACGATTGGCGGATTTACCATCAATGAATTGGAGGCCGCCGAGTTTTTAACATCTTACTTTAAAGAGCAAGGTAAATTTGACAGCGCCTTTCATTACCAGGAAGTTTCCATCGCAGCTAAAGACAGCCTGTACAGCCAGGAAAAAACTAAAGAGTTTCAGAACCTAAGCTTTGCCGAACGTCAACGCCAAAGAGACATCGAGGAACGGGAAGCAGCTTACCAAGCAAGTTTACGTTTTTACCTGTTGGATGTGGCCGTTCTGTTTTTACTGGTACTCGCATTTATATTCTGGCGCAATAACCGCAAAAACAAAAAAGCAAAACACTTGCTACAGCTTCAAAAAGAACAAATACAAATTTCGTTGACGGATTTAAAAGCCACTCAATCCCAACTAATTCAATCAGAAAAAATGGCTTCGCTCGGAGAACTCACTGCAGGCATTGCACACGAAATACAAAACCCGTTAAACTTCGTGAATAATTTTTCAGAAGTGAATACCGACTTGATTGATGAATTAAAAACTGAATTGGCAACTGGCAATACGCAACAGGCAATTGACATAGCTGATGACATAAAAGACAATGAGCAAAAAATAAACCATCACGGCAAGCGTGCAGATGCCATTGTAAAAGGAATGTTGCAACACTCACGGTCAAGCACAGGTGTAAAAGAACCA
>JBBQWL010000089.1:0-8780 GCA_038210625.1 Chitinophagales bacterium
ATAGCTAACGGCGGCGATACGCACATTGCGCAAATGCTAAAAAAATCATCGGCGGAACAGTGGTTGCCGTTGCATTTAACCAAGGCCGATGTGGTGGTTTTACCAATCGGACCAGGTGTATATTATTTTCATGATGCCAAAGATAAAATCGTGTACGTGGGCAAGGCCATCAACATAAAAAAAAGGGTAAGCAGCCATTTTACACACAATGACCCCGACAGAAAGCGACAGAATTTTTTACGGACCATTTGCCGGATCAGTTGTAAAGAGTGCGCTACCGAATTACAGGCGATTGTACTGGAAAGCGCCGAAATAAAAAGGTGGTGGCCAAAATTTAATTACAGCCAAAAGCAACCGGCACAAAAGTTTGCGCTGTACCAGTTTGAAGACAACCGCGGCTACCTGCGGTTAGCCATTGATAAAAAGAAAAAAAATATTCCGGCCTTGTACAGTTTTAATTTATTGCACGAAGGGCTGGTGATGATAAAAAAAATGGCAGAAGAATTTGCACTGAACGAAAAACTTTGCTTCATAGATAAAACACCGTTTTCTGAAACGGAGCTGCAACTGTTAGACCCACCTGGTTTATACAATACCAAAATAAAAGAGGCGATACAGGCACTTGAAAAAAACTTACCCACATTCGCGGTAATGGACAAGGGCATCAGCGAAGCCGAAAAATTATGCCTGCTGATTGAGCGGGGCAGTTTTTGGGGAATGGGCTATTTGCCATCCGACGCGGCCATCCATACGGCAGACGACTTAAAAATATATTTAAATCCTTATGTTGATAACGATACCATCCGGAACAGCATTTATTCATTTGTAGAGAAAAACCCGGAAAAAAGGATCAGCCTGGCTCCGGCTAACCTACGGTTTCCTGTTTAAATTTTCTATTTTTTCTTTCCCTTCACCACCCTATTTTCGCAGCCCCAAATTTTTAAAATTATTCATACCATGTCAGACTTTGTACAACCCATCGCACAAAAACTAAATATAAAATTACAACAGGTAGAAGCCGTGTTGAGTTTATTTGCAGAAGGCGCTACCATTCCGTTTATCGCCCGTTACCGTAAGGATAAAACCGGTGCGCTGGACGAGGTACAGATTCAGCAAATACAGGATGAAGCAAAGTTTTTAAAGGAATTTCATGAGCGAAAAACCTTCATCGAAAAAACCATTACCGACCAGGAAAAAATGACGGAGGCGCTGCAGGCTAAAATCAATAAAGCCACCACCATTGCAGAGCTGGAAGATATTTACCTGCCCTTTAAACCAAAAAGAAAAACAAAGGCACAAACCGCCAGGGAAAACGGTTTGGAGCCGCTGGCCAATACTTTATTAGAACAAAAAGACATCGACTTATCAGCTACTGCTGCCACTTTCATCAATGAAAAAATATTGGATGGGGATGCCGCTTTACAAGGCGCACGGGACATCATCGCGGAGCAAATAAATGAAGATGCACAGGTAAGGGCCAAACTGCGCAAACTGTTTGAAAACGAAGCCACGCTGCAAAGTAAAGTGGTGACAGACAAAGAAACCGAAGGCATTAAATACAAAGACTATTTTGATTTTAGCGAGCTTATTTCCAAAACACCTTCACACAGAATTCTTGCTGTATTGCGTGGCTTTTTAGAAGGTTATTTACGGATTGCTATTTCACCGGCCGAAGAGGCTTCGCAGGAATTGATTGAAGCTTTGTACATCAAAGGCATGAGTACCTGTAGCGACCAAATTCGAAAAGCCGCAAAGGATGCTTACCGCAGGTTGTTGCAACCCAGCCTGGAAACCGAATTTAGAACTGCGTTGAAAACAAAAGCCGACGAAGAAGCCATCAATGTATTCGCAGAAAACCTTCGGCAGTTGTTGTTAAGTTCTCCCATTGGCAGTAAAAGAATTTTAGCGATTGATCCCGGTTACAGAACGGGTTGCAAAGTGGTTTGCCTGGATGAAAAAGGGGAACTGCAAAAAACCGACCTCATCTTTCCACATGAGCACAACCGGGTAGCTGCGGAAGAAATAAAAATTAAAAATTTAGTTCAACAATACGGCATTGAAGTATTCGCTATCGGCGATGGCACTGCAGGCCGGGAAACAGATAATTTCATCAAAAAATTAAACCTTGGTTTGCCGGTGTTTTTGGTGAATGAAGATGGGGCTTCAATTTACTCCGCCTCTGAAATTGCGAGGGAAGAATTTCCGAACGAAGATATAACGGTACGGGGTGCCGTAAGTATTGGCCGCAGGCTGATGGATCCCCTGGCGGAACTGGTAAAGCTGGACCCAAAAAGCATTGGTGTAGGCCAGTACCAGCATGATGTAAACCAGTTTCGGTTAAAAGAAAAACTGGATGCCACGGTAATTAGTTGCGTAAACAATGTGGGCGTAAATTTAAATACCGCCAGTAAACATTTGCTGAGTTATGTAAGTGGTATCGGCGGCACATTAGCAGATAATATTGTAAAATACAGGAATGAAATCGGCAAATTTACCAGCCGCAAACAATTGCTGAAAGTACCCCGTTTAGGTGGTAAGGCCTTTGAACAATGCGCCGGTTTTTTACGTATTAAAGAAGGTGAAGATTTACTGGATCAGAGTGCCGTACACCCGGAAGCCTACCCGGTTGTAGAAGCCATGGCAAAAGATTTGGGCGTGGAAGTAAAAGCCATGATCGGCCAGGAGGAATTACTAAAAAAAGTAGATGCAAAAAAATATGCTACCGGGCAAATTGGCGAGCTTACCATCAGGGATATTCTTAATGAATTAAAAAAACCGGGGCTTGACCCACGCAGCGAAGCACAGGTGTTTGAGTTTGCCAATATTTACAGCATTGATGATGTAAAAGTAGGGATGGAAGTGCCGGGTGTTGTCACCAATATTACCCGCTTTGGCGCTTTCATTGATATCGGCGTAAAGCAGGATGGGCTGGTGCATGTGTCAGAAATTTCGCATACCTATATTACCGATCCAAACGAGGCGCTGAAATTAAATCAGCATGTAAAAATAAAAGTGCTGGAAGTAGATGCGGTGAGAAAACGCATTGCCCTGTCCATTAAACAAACAGAAGCAGCGCCTGCAAGAAAACAATATGGTAACCATAATCCCCAGGGCAGGCAAACAAACAATCAACCTGCTGCCGCCAAAAAACCCATTGCCGAATTGCCGTTAAATGATGCACTGGCGGCGCTCAAGCAAAAGTTTGGGCGGTGAGTCACCCCAAAAAGGGTGGCCCACCGCCCGGTGAACTGTACAGAAACCGAAGGCTGAAAAAGCACGAAATCGTTTACCAGACTAAGCTAACATTTGCCGGGTAACCCGCTCTTTTTCCAGCCTTTACATATTCCAGGGTGAGCCACCCTTTTTGGGGTGACCCACCCCGGAACGCCCTGTTTTTTGAGTGTACAAATTTTAGGGGATTTTCCATATTTTTTTATACCCAAATCGTTAAAAAAATGTTGAAAAATAAGGTATCCCCAACACAATACGCTGTACACAAAGGTTTCATGCGATATTAACAAATTGTGTTATTAACTTTTATCGCAGCCAATAAAAACCGGTAGTACTATTGCATTAGTTCTTGTACATCTTGTTCAGGTTAATTAAGACAAACGAATTAATAGGGGAACCATGTGAAAATCATGGACTGTTGCGCAACTGTAAGTAACGCTATTGATAGATATGTTTCAAACCGGTTATTACTGCCGGTACGAAATGGTTACAAGTCAGATTACCAGCCTGAACAATCAGTGCAACATCTTCGCAATAAGGATTACAGCACTTCAATAACCCAACTCAACAAAGGGTTTACTGTCGGCCGCCGTTTTCAATATTGCGTTTATATAAACGAATAATATCATCATCATGTCAGACAGTACAAACAGCAACGAATTACTTTTAAGAGAAAACAAAGAACGCTTTGTTCTGCTTCCAATCAACTATCCCAAAGTATGGGAAATGTATAAAAAACACGAAGCCAGTTTTTGGACGGCGGAGGAGATTGATTTAAGCAGTGATCAAAAAGACTGGGACAACCTGAATGATGGGGAACGCCATTTTATTTCTCATATCCTGGCATTTTTTGCAGCCAGTGATGGAATAGTAAATGAAAACCTGGCGGTTAATTTTATGAGTGAAGTACAGTTGCCCGAGGCAAGGTGCTTTTACGGTTTCCAGATTATGATGGAAAACATTCACTCAGAAACCTATGCCTTATTAATAGATAATTATATCAAAGATCCGAAAGAGAAACTGCGTCTTTTCCATGCCATTGATACCGTTCCTGCGGTAAAGAAAAAAGCAGAATGGGCATTGCGTTGGATTGAAAAAGGCAATTTTGCAGAACGCCTGGTAGCATTTGCTGCCGTAGAAGGGATCTTCTTTAGTGGCAGTTTTTGCTCTATTTTCTGGATGAAGAAAAGAGGCTTAATGCCCGGATTAACTTTCAGCAATGAGCTGATCAGCCGCGATGAAGGCCTGCATTGTGAGTTCGCCTGTTTGTTGTACAGCATGCTGGAAAACAAACTCACCAAGGACGAAGTATTCACCATTATTGCCGATGCAGTAACCATTGAAAAAGAATTTATAACCGATGCTTTGCCTGTTGCACTGATTGGCATGAATGCCAAACTGATGCAGCAATATATAGAATTTGTTGCCGACCGCTGGCTGGCAGAATTGGGCTACCCCAAAATGTTCAATGCCACCAATCCCTTTGATTTTATGGAAATGATTAGCCTGCAAGGTAAAACCAACTTCTTTGAGAAGCGGGTGGGTGATTACCAAAAAGCAGGTGTAATGGGTTCCAAAGAATCGCAGGCGTTTTCCCTCGAAGAAGATTTTTAAAAAGTAATTAACACCTGTGGAAACAATTTAAGCAGCAATTTTCAATTTAATTGTTAGCTTTTCTGTCTCTAAGATTTTCACCAAAAATTAAATCATCACCTCCATATATAAAGTTCAGAGCTATGCATGTAATTAAAAGAAATGGTAAAAAAGAAACCATTAAGTTCGACAAGGTAACCGCCCGTATTGAGAAGTTATCGTACAGTTTAAGCCCGCTCGTTAATTCGATTGATGTGGCTAAAAAAGTAATTGAAGGGATATACGATGGCGTACCCACCACGGAACTGGATAATCTTGCAGCAGAAACAGCGGCTTCACTGGCTACCAAACATCCTGACTATGCTATTTTGGCTTCCAGGATCGCCGTGAGCAATCTTCATAAAAATACCATCAAATCTTTTTCTGAAACAATGAAGAAATTGTATTTGTATGTTGATAAATCAAATGGTAAAAAATCTCCCTTGCTGGCCGATGATGTATGGCAGGTAATTGAAGACAACGCCGAAGTACTGGATAGCACCATTATATACGACCGCGATTTTAGCTTCGATTATTTTGGATTTAAAACACTGGAGAAAGCGTACCTGTTAAAGATAGATGGTAAAATTGTAGAGCGTCCGCAGCACATGTTTATGCGTGTTGCTGTAGGCATTCATAAGAGTGATGTAGATAGCATTATTAAAACCTACAACCTGTTAAGCGAACGCTGGTTCACACATGCTACGCCAACCTTGTTTAATGCCGGCACACCAAAAGCACAAATGAGCAGTTGCTTTTTGTTAACCATGAAAGAAGATAGCATTGATGGCATTTATGATACGTTGAAACAAACCGCTAAAATTTCTCAAAGTGCCGGTGGCATTGGTTTAGCGATACATGATATCCGTGCAACCGGAAGTTATATCGGCGGCACTAATGGTACCAGCAATGGTATTGTGCCAATGCTGCGGGTATTTAATGATACTGCCCGTTATGTAGACCAGGGCGGCGGTAAACGCAAAGGTGCCTTTGCAGTGTACATCGAACCATGGCATGCAGATATCTTTTCTTTTTTAGACCTCAGGAAAAATCATGGTAAAGAAGAAATGCGTGCAAGGGATTTATTTTATGCCTTGTGGATCTGCGACCTGTTTATGAAAAGAGTGGAAGCCGACGGACAATGGAGTTTGTTCTGCCCCAACGAAGCACCGGGCCTGAGCGATTGCCATGGTGAAGCATTCGAAAAATTATACACACAATACGAAGCAGAAGGAAGGGCAAGAAAAACCATCAAAGCACAGGAACTTTGGTTTGCCATTTTAGATTCGCAGATTGAAACCGGTACGCCTTACATGTTGTATAAAGATGCTGCCAACAGCAAGAGCAACCAGCAAAACCTGGGCACCATCAAAAGCAGTAACCTGTGTACAGAAATCATTGAATATACCAGCCCGGATGAAGTAGCGGTTTGTAACCTGGCTTCTATTGCCTTACCCCGTTTTGTGATCAATGGTACATTTGATATGGACAAGTTGTATGAAGTAACTTACCAGGCTACGCTGAACTTAAACAAGATCATTGATTATAATTATTACCCGGTTGAAGAAGCAAGAAACAGCAATATGCGTCACCGCCCGATTGGTTTAGGGGTGCAGGGTTTGGCGGATGCGTTTATCCTGTTGCGGCTGCCTTTTGAAAGTGATTTAGCGAAGATTCTGAACAAGAATATTTTCGAGACCATTTACTTCGCGGCCATGACAGCAAGTAAAGACCTGGCATTGAAAGAAGGCGCTTACGAATCTTTCCATGGTTCACCATTATCAAAAGGAAAGTTCCAGTTTGACCTTTGGAATGTACAACCATCTGACCGCTGGGATTGGGAAACACTGAGAAAAGAAGTGATAGAACATGGTGTAAGAAACAGCTTATTAGTGGCACCAATGCCAACGGCTTCTACCTCACAAATATTAGGCAACAACGAATGTTTTGAACCCTACACTTCCAACATTTATTCAAGAAGGGTATTGAGCGGTGAGTTTATTATTGTAAACAAACATTTGCTGAAAGACTTAGTGAGCCTGGGTTTATGGAACAACGACATGAAGAACAGGATCATTGCCGCCAATGGTTCTATCCAGAAGATAAATGAAATACCGGCTGACTTAAAAGAACTGTACAAAACAGTGTGGGAAATTAAACAACGTAATTTGATTGACATGGCTGCCGACCGCGGTGCATTTATTTGCCAGAGCCAGTCACTGAATTTATTTGTAGATAATCCAACTTCTTCCAAATTAACTTCCATGCATTTTTATGGCTGGAAGAAGGGATTGAAAACAGGCATGTACTACCTGCGTTCACAAGCCGCTACACAAGCCGTACAGTTTACGATTGAAAAGCAAGGCAGCGAAGAAATGGCCCCGGTAATACCGCATATCAATGCTGAAAATAAAAACAATGTAGCTGATATTGAAGCTGATTTCACCGGCCAAACCTGCACCATGCAGGAGGGTTGTATCAGCTGCGGATCGTAAAAGAATATTTCACACAAAGAGCGCTAAGGATACAAAGACCACCCATTTGTTTTCCTTGGCGCTCTTTGCATTTACGGACTTTTTTTTTGATTGCGGCAATTGTTTTTGCTAATTGGTTTCTTTGTGTTCTTTGTATCCGTTGTTTTGTTGCGTGAAACTTAATTGGTGCTAACGCTATGGGTCTGCGTATTTTAAATGCTTTAATTTTTAACGGAACACTTGCGACTTGCGCCGCAGTCGAAATAAAAAATTTTGTAGATTAGGCTTACAGTAGCTATACCGGTGGAGGTTTTAAGAATTACTTGCGGAAATACAAACGTTATATGCAATGCAACCATTTGATAAATGCGGTCAGCCTTTAAACAACTCACAGTAATCGAAATTTCCATTTTTTTATATCGTATTCGCAATCATTTCCTTATTTTTAAGTGCTTTTCCTATTATTAAATATGACTAATGGTTACAGGTATCAAAATAAAAAATTTTAAAGTTATTCGTGAAACAGATTGGTTGCCTTTAGAAGGAAATGTTGTTTTCGTTGGACCTAATAACTCTGGAAAAACTACCGCACTACAAGCTTTAGCATTATGGAATTATGGTGTACAAAAATGGATTGACAAAAGGAGTAAATCAAAGGCCACAATTAGGACTGGTGCTGTTATAAATAGGAGAGATTTGTTTGCAATTCCAGTAACTAACAGTCGAGCTATATGGACGAATTTATTTGCAATAGCTTCTGATCGAGATGAAAATGGCAAAATTAAGGGGACAAGATATGTAAATATCGAAATAGTTGTGAAAGGTATTAATGAAGGAAAAGAATGGGTTTGCGGGTTAGAATTCAGATTTGATACCGAGGAAACAATTTATTGTTAAGCCTTTACAAAATTTGGACAATAATCTTGCAAATGATGATGTTGCATTTTTACAAAATATTAATGTCGCATTCCTTCCACCTATGTCAGGACTAAAACTTGAAGAAGAAAAATTATTATTTTCTACTGTAGAATATCGCATGGGCGAAGGAAGAACTGCTGAAGTCCTTGGGAATTTATGCTATCAAGTACTTTATCCTGAAAATGACCAATTAGCTAAAGATAGAAACCCTGTGGATGACTGGGCATTGATGACACAAAAGCTTAATAAGCTTTTTTTAATTGACTTGATAAAACCGGAATTAGACAACAAGGGGATATTAAAATTAAAATACAAAGATGTTTCTGGTAACGAATTAGAAATAGGTTCTTCAGGAAGGGGGATGCAGCAAATAATACTATTGCTAGGTAAAGGAACGTCCAACGCCGTCTTGTGTATCGTGAATGTATGAAATAGTTTTGCTATCAAAACATGCTATGTCATTAAAATTAGATGTAACCCCTGCAATGTTTGATAAGATATTACAATGGCAGCAAAGCGGCCTGA
>JBBQWL010000090.1:0-8624 GCA_038210625.1 Chitinophagales bacterium
CAGTTGCTGCAAATACTGCAGCTGATAGTTTGGCTGTAGCATTGCAAATGGATTCCATCTCAAGAAACAATGTCATCAGCAAAAAGAAAAGTTTTGATAGTAGTAAAGCAAGGGTAATTGTGAAAGATACTGGAACTGCTAAAGCGAGCACTGTACCCGTTTTTAAGAAACAGCAAAACGATGTAAAATCACAAGTTTCTACACCCGCTAAAACTGTTGCAGATAACCAACAAAGGGCATTGGATCAGGAGCGCCTGATCAATGAGTTTAAAATTGAAACGGGTAAAATCAGAAGTGATATTGCCCGGCTTCAAGCCACAGCTGCTGATAACAATCGTAATTACAGCGAGAAAAACACAGTGGTTCCGATAATTGTTCAACCGGCAAAAAAGGAAGCGGTTGTAACTCCAGTTAGCATCCGCCGGGACACCATTTATATCAGGGATACGGTAAGGCAGTTTGACACCATTCGTATAAATACCAGCGATACGATTACGCTGTTTGCTGCCAAACCTGTTGCAAAACAGGTTGCTGCAAAAGTAGTTCTGCCTCCGGTGAAAGTATTGCGTGATACCATTGTTAAGCGGGCGTTGTTTGATTATACTACCATGCCGGAAACTGTACTGCTTTTTGGGCTGGGTAAATCAACCGTTCAGCAAGTGTACTTTAAACGGCTGAATTTTATTGCAGACGTACTATTAAAAGAAAAGCAGTTACTGGTAGATGTTACCGGACATTCCGATAAATCCGGAACACCGGAAGTTAACCGGGCATTGTCTTTAAAGCGGGCACAGAATACAAGTATCTACCTGCTTTCCAAAGGGGTATCTCAAGAGCAAATTAATACTACAGCAGTATCTTTCCTGGAGCCAGCAGTGGAAGGCAATACCAAAAATGCCAATAGCCAAAACAGACGTGTGGTGATTAAATTTATGCAGCGTTAATGAAAAGGAAGTGATACCCGCCAGCTCCCGATTTATAATGCATGCTTCCTTGCTGCGTAATTTTTGCAACTGCATTTATTACAAACGCAGCAGTTTCTATTAATGAGCAACCCATCACTGTTTGGCGTAACTAAAAGAAAATTCCGTTGATTTTACTACTACCAGATTTTTATTCTGTCTTTCTCTGCTACATACATTTTATCGCCTGGTTGTATATTGAATGCCTGCTGAAAATAGGGCATATTCATTAGCGGGCCATTTACACGCCAGGTTGGTGGTGAGTGCGGATTATTATTTATCCATAAACGCAGAAATTCATCTTTCATCTTCACCCGCCATATACGTGCAATGGATATGCAAAACCGTTGGTCAGGTGTAAAGCCATCAACCTTTGTTGCTGTATCCTTTCCCTGTTTAGTCATTTTAAAAGCATCGTAGGCGATGGATACGCCACCAATATCTGCCGTGTTTTCACCAAGCGTTAAAGCACCTTTTACATGCAACGAATCCAACACCGTAAATGTGCTATACAAATCAACCACCTGTTGCGTTTTTGCTTTAAACCTGGCATAGTCATCTTTTGTCCACCAATTTTTAACGTTGCCATCTTTATCAAACTGTGCGCCCTGGTCATCAAAGGCATGCGTCAATTCATGACCAATCACTATACCAATGCCGCCGTAATTCAATGCATCATCTGCCCCATCATCAAAATAAGGCGATTGTAAAATAGCTGCAGGAAATACAATTTCATTGGCTGCCGGATTGTAATAAGCTGTAACGGTAGATGGGGTTGTAAACCATTCGGACCTGTCTACTGGTTTACCTAACTTCTCCAACTGATACTGGTAATTATTTTTTGCAGCAGATACAACATTTTCAAAGTATTTATTGCTTTCAATTTGCACATTCCTGTAATCTCTCCATTTATCAGGATAGCCTATCTTTTTTGTGATGGCAAATAGTTTTTCTTTCGCTTTTTGTTTGGTGCTGTCGCTCATCCAGTCAAGATGATCTATTCTTACGGCAAATGCTTTCTGTAAATTATTTACCAATTCCAGTGCCCGTTTTCTGGCATCTTCTGTAAAATATTTCTTTACATAAAACTGGCCCAGGGCTTCACCCATTAATTGATCAACTGCATCAGCAATTATTTCGCCTCTTGCTTTTTGTACTGCCTGGCCCTGCAATATTTTGTTGTACTCAAATGCCGCCTCGGCAAATGGTTTGCTTAATTGGTTGGCATAAGCATTTAAAACATTTGCTTTTAAATACACTTTCCAATCACCGATCGGTATACTTGTAAGCAATGCATTCAATTTATCGTAATAGGCAGTTTGCGCAACATCAATAGAATCCGTTTTTGCTCCTAACTCACTTAATACATTTAACCAGCCAATATTGGGTTGTTTTTTTGCAAGCACTGCAACCGGCATTTTGTTGTAATTGGCGTTAATATCACGCAGTTCAATATTCGTTTTATGCGAAGCGGCAATTTGCTTTTCGATGCCATATACCAATGTTGCATTTTTTATTGCAGTTACAGTATCAATTCCAGTTAAAAGAAATAAACTGGTAAGATACTTTTGATAGGCAGCTTGTATTGCAACATTAGGTGCATCCGTTTTAAAATAGTAATCCCTCTCCGGCATACCGATGCCCGTTTGGTAAATATGTGCAATGTTGAGGCTGCTGTTTTTATTATCCGGCCCAATTGCAAAAGCCAGTATCGAGCCAATATTTGCCTTACTGCCATTTACAACAAACTGCATCAGGGCTGCCACATTATTTATACTGTCAATTTTACCAAGCAAAGGTTTGATTGGATCATAACCACGTTTGTTGATGGTTAGTGTGTCCATACCGGAAGCGTAAAAATCACCTAGTTGCTGCTCGATGCTTCCTGCTGTATTGGTAGCTTTTGAAACACTATCCAGTATACCCTGCAGACGCAATCGCTGTGGGTAATTCATGAACATGTATGCACCTACGCCCGACTGCGAAGGCGGTATCTGCGCTGTATCGAACCATTTGTTATTGATGTATAAAAAGAAATTATCTCCGGGCTTTTTGGTTGAGTCTACGTCCTGTATGGATACATATTTTTTCTCAGTAACATGGTTGCATGCAGCTAACAATAATGTAGCCGCAAATAAGATTATAATTTTTTTCATAAATAGCTGCTTTGTGCAAATGGAAAGATAAAGTAAAAAAAGCTATACCTATTGGCTCAATAGTAAAGGTGATAAAGGCCGGGCTAAATAATTAATAAGCTTTTCTTTTTTGCTGGCACCGTTGTCTTTCGTTAACAATGAATAAATCGTCCGTTCATGTAGTGCAGTAGTTTTTCTAAAATCATTTTTCGTACATATTTTAGCAGGTAAGGATTGGTTAAATAAATTATAGTTCCATAACAAACTGCGCCTTCTTTCCTTCGCAAATTCTCTTAACTGGGAAACAGCAGAACGGATTATTTTATGCCTGCACAGATTACTGCTTGTATTTAATAAAATCCACGCTACAATTTCTACTGTTGTCAACAAAATAAACATTCCGCTATTGCGGGAGGATAGTTTTACTACGGCTTAATCATAAAAATTGGGGGTTCTTTTTACTCCATGCTCCTCCCCTGTTTGGCGCAACAGCTGACGCTTTGGTTCTTACGCACCTGAGCGATTTTGTTTGCAATAGATCTGATGCTGGAATATATTACAAAGAAAAAAGACATACGCCGTACGTACCCTGCAAAATAGAGAACACGAGCAGCAGGAGCAGTTTTTAATGCTGATAAATAGTTACTGTTTATCAGGCTTCCTTTAGTTTAATCTGGACTGATATTTCTTAGCAGGGCAGCTACAAGACTACTCCACCCGGTTTGGTGGCAAGCACCAACACCGCTTGCATTATCGCCATTGTAATACTCGTAAAATAACACCAGGTCTTTATTTTCGGGTTGCTGATAAAAGCGGCTGGCTGGTCCATGCACAGGTCGTTTGCCATTGCTGTCTGTTTGAAATATAGCTATAATTCTTTCTGCCAGGTTATCGGCTATTTGTTGCAGCGTTGCCAGGTTGCCCGACCCTGTTGGGCAGGAAAGTTTTAAACTTTCGCCGTAAAAAAAATGACGCTGCCGCAACGTTTGTATCAATAAAAAATTTAGCGGCATCCACACAGGGCCACGCCAATTACTGTTGCCACCGAACATGCCATTATCACTTTCGGCAGGCAGATAACCAATAGAAAAATCAGTATGATTTACCTGCACATGAAACGGGTGCTCCAGGTGAAATTTTGATAATGACCGAATGCCTCCGGGCGACAAAAATTCATTCTCATCCAGCATCACTTCCAGCAATTGTACTAATCGATCTTTATGAATCAGCGAAATCAGGATATCTCCTTTTTCGCTTACCTGCTCGCAGGGAAAAAATTGATGGTTTTGTTTCCTGTAATTTTTTATATAGTTCATCCGCCTGGTAAAATCGGGTAATTTTTGCAAGGCATTTCTGGTGATGATACCGGCGCCAAACAACACACTAAGCCCCACCAACGAACGAACTTTAAGCGATATCTGTCTACCATCGGCAGTATGTAAACAGTCATAAAAAAAACGGTCATCGGCATCCCACAATGCCTCGTTGAGGGAACCGGCAATTAAAACAAAATGTTCATAAAACTTGGTAACTACGTCCTCGTAAGTATTATCAACCTGGGCAATTTCAAGCGCTATCTCCATCATGTTAAGGGCATAAATGCCCATCCAGGCGGTGGCATCTACCTGTTCCAAAGATGCACCGGCAGGTAAGCTGTTGCGATCTATCACGCCAATATTATCCAGCCCCAAAAAGCCGCCTGAAAAAATATTGTTTTCGTTGTCATCTTCCCGGTTGGCCCACCAGGTAAAATTCAGCATCAGCTTTTGAAAGATCCGTTTCAAAAAATCCATGTCTGCCGTTCCGTGAATATTTTTTTCTATTCGATATACCTGCAACGCAGCCCACGCATGAATGGGTGGATTTACATCGCTGAAATTCCACTCATAAGCCGGTATCTGGCCATTGGGGCTCATGTACCATTCCCGGCATAAAAGTATCAACTGGTTTTTAGCAAACGAAGGATCAACCATTGCCATGGGGATACAGTGAAAACAAAGATCCCAGGAGGCAAACCAGGGATATTCCCATTTATCTGGCATCGATAATACATCCGCAATTTTCAAATGTTCCCAGCTTGCATTTCGCCCGTGTTTTCTTTGTTCAGGTGGCTGTATATTGTTGGCATCCCCTGCAAGCCATCGCTCAATATCATATTGATAAAACTGTTTGCTCCACAATAACCCTGCAAAAGCCTGCCGTTGTATATTGGCATTTTCCTTTGATGTGCCCTTTGGCAGCAGGTTGTTGTAAAACTCATCTGCTTCTTTTTTTCGTTCGGTAAAAACTGTATGGAAGCTGTCATCGAAAGGATGCGCTATTTCATCTTTGCTTAACCGAAGGTAAATTTTGTGAGATGCTCCTGCGGCAAGTTCCGTCCGGTACACAGGAGCGAATTTGGTACCAGTGTTTTTGATTTGTAATTGTTGATGCAGCCCTGTATCCTGTTTAACGATGGCATCATGAAAAGCATCTTTCACAAAAGGCGATTTATTGGCATAACCAAATACACTTTCGGAATTGGTTTCATTTTCTGTCATCAACGTTTCACCGGTAGCCTGATGATAAAAAAAATAACTACCCAATCTGTCGTGAGTTGCTTTTACAACCCCTGTATCCGTTAGTGAAGGTAGTTTTTCCAGCACTGGCTTTTGCAGGGTATCGCCAAATTGCCACCGGTTGCGAAACCAAAGTACCGGCAATACAACAATTGGTGCTGGCACGGCACTTCTGTTGGTAATTTCAATCTCCACACAAATATCCTCCCCATTGTTTTTGGCATATTTTACACAAACATCAAAATAATTATTATCACTAAAAATGCCCGTGTCTAACAATTCAAATTCAGGAGCTATTTTAGTTAGGTTACGATTTACATCAATCAGTTGCTGGTAGGGAAATTCGGCCTGCGGATATTTATACAAATACTTCATGTACGAATGCGTAGGCGTATTGTCAAGATAATAGTACAATTCCTTAACATCTTCTCCGTGATTGCCTTCGCTGTTGGTTAAGCCAAATAAGCGTTCTTTTAAAATAGCATCTTTGCCATTCCACAATGCAAGGGCGAAGCATAAATTCTGATGCATATCGCAAATACCTGCAAGGCCATCTTCGCCCCACCTATATACCCGGCTACGGGATTGTTCATGCGTAAAATAATCCCAGGCATCACCGCCGGCGCTGTAATCTTCCCTTACAGTTCCCCATTGCCGTTCACTGAGGTACGAGCCCCATTGTTCCAGCGGAACTTCTTTTTTTACATTGTTGTTTAACCGCTGCTGTTCAGCAGAAATATTTTGCTGTGCCATTTTTTTTGTTGTTTATCAGCCATTGTCTTTCATCGCTTGTTCGTTCGCCTAGTCCGATTTTTTCGGGAGTCACCCACTTGTGCGACATAACAATTTTGAACATTAGCTGCGTTGTCCAAAATACAATTTGTTAACTGTATCAAATTCCAATAGTTTCACCATTACAGGCTCAGTGTGGCTACCCCCCTGTTGAAAAGCCTTCAAAAACCGTCATGCCGCCATCAATAAAAATACTGGCGCCGGTGATATAATCACTTTCATCACTCGCTAAAAATACTGCAAGCTTGCCGATGTCTTCCGGCACGCCGATACGATTGTATGGGATCAAAGTCATTAAACTATTATACGCTTCGGGTGTATCCCAGGCAGCTTTGTTGATAGGCGTTTTAATAGCGCCGGGACAAATACTATTGACACGAATTTTTTGTGCACCATATTCCTGCGCAAGACTCTGCATCAACATTTTAATACCACCCTTGCTGGTAGCGTAATTGGCGTGTCCACCCCAGGGAATCAGCTCATGTACGCTGCTCATACAAATAATTTTACCACAAGCAACGGAACGTTCGGGAACAATACCCCGCCGTAAAAATTCTCTTATGGCTTCCCGGGCACAAAGGAATTGTCCGGTAAGATTTATATCGATTACCAATTGCCACTGAGCCAGTGTCATTTCATGAAATTTGGCATCTCGTTGAAGGCCTGCATTGTTCACCAAAATATCGATGGTACCAAACTGCTGTATGCCTTGCTGAAACATGCTGACCACCTGGTCTTCTTTGCTTACGTCTGCCTGTATAGCAACTGCATTGCCGCCTGCTGCCTTTATCTGATCAACAACAGCATTGGCTGCAGCTGGATTTACTACATAGTTTACTATTACATTGGCGCCTGCATTGCCCAATGAAATTGCAACACCTTCCCCAATGCCAGAATTGGCGCCTGTTACCAAGGCTGTTTGTCCGTTTAATTTTTTTTCTGCCATACTTTTTATTTTTATATTGATGAAACGATTATCGATATTTTAATTTATAGAATAAGATGATGCAGGCAAAAACCAGCGTGACAGCATTGGCAATCATCACCGGGAAGTTGTTGCTAAAAAGACCAAATAGAAACCATAATAAAGTGCCAACTGCAAAAAGCGAATACATAAACAACGAAATACCGCTGGTATCTTTTGTTTGAATGGTTTTAAAAGCCTGTGGTAAAAAAGAAGCGGTGGTTAGTATGGCTGCCGCAAAGCCGGTAACAGTAACAATATTCATTTGCTCTTTTTAAGATTAATCAGGCTGCTATTTGAAAGCCATGTTTTTACGTTATCAATATACAGTAGAATTAAGTTAACTGGTAGTTATTTGCACACACACTTTGCCACCAGGCACTCAGTATCACAGGGACCATAAGGCTACAAAGACAGCCTACCTTTAACAGAGGTAATTGCTTCCATTTTTTTAAGGTTGGTGGCAGCGTTATCATAACGCTATTGTGGGGATGGTTCTTTTTATCGGTATGGCTTAAAGATACAAAAATGCGGGCTATTTTTTATGGTAAGAATGCTGCAATGTTTGGCGCAATAGTCTTAATCTTTCCATTATTTAATGTGGAGATATTACCAGAAATGGGCCTGAAGGAGGATGTTGCTGTAAAAAAAACTACTGTCAGCGCATGCTAAGGGAAACAAAATTACGAAGCTAATTCGCCAACAAAAAACACTTATTCATTTCAAATAAAAAACGGAACCAACTAAGCTGGTTCCGTTACAATGTATAACGCTTACACAAAAAATGATTTATTTTTTCGGCATCAATACCGCATCAATTACATGCACTACACCATTTGATCCTGTAAGATCTGCTGCAGTTACATTAGCACCATTTATCATTACTTTACCTTCCTTTATAGACACTGTCAGTTCTTCACCTTGTAAAGTTTTTACTTTTTGCCCGTCTTTTAAATCTGCTGCTTTTACTGCACCTGCAACCACATGGTAGGTAAGTATTTTGGTAAGAGCATCTTTACTTTCTGGCTTTAATAATCCATCAACCGTTCCTGCAGGTAATGCTGCAAAAGCTGCATTGGTTGGTGCAAATATTGTAAATGGACCTGCGCCTTTTAATGTTTCAACCAAGCCTGCTGCGGTTACTGCTGCAACCAATGTTGTATGATCGGGAGAACCAATCGCTATATCTACGATGTCTTTTGCAGCAGCTGGT
>JBBQWL010000091.1:0-6937 GCA_038210625.1 Chitinophagales bacterium
TTAGAAACAAAAAATCAAATTCACTGGTCATGCGGCTGCAGTTGTTTGTAAACTTTATTATTTTTAAATCCATAGTTGATTTGTATTGGCAGGCCACATCATCAAACTTTGAAAGCTTGCCTGTTTTTCCCATTGACGGCTTTGCACATTTGTATGTAGTTATTGATATGAAGGATAATGGCTCATCTGCAATAAGTGCACTCAACCATGCAATTTTGGCTTTCAGTTTATAGGCTTCAAATTTTTCAGGCCACTCAGAATACATTTGCCAGTATGTTGTTTCATTCAGAAACTTTTTTTGTATTTCCAGGTATCCTTTATAGAAGGGTTCTACTGCACCGTTATAAGCGCTCAGGTATTTATCGCTGGTTTCTTTATACCGGGGACAAAAATCTTTGTTGGGCAAACCCTCACCGGTTTGTTCATTATCTTCTTCATGTAGTTTTTCCATGGTAGCATCATATTCTCTCTTTAACTGCACTGCTGAACCGTTGAAAAATGCTGCTGTTTTTTTTCCAAATTCTGCCATTCTGCGGTTGTATTCATCCATTACTTCATTTTGTTTGAGATAGGCTGCACTGGCATACATTGGCACCAATGTAAGCACACCCTGTGGACTGCCTGCATTGACGGATGCTTTTACCATAGCAATATTTTCGTTTGATCTTTTCTGCTGCATATCCAGAGAAGTCTTCTCGGCTTCATTTAATTGTTTACCCAATGCTGCAGCCTGGCTGTTTAATTGCTCGCGGTAAGCTGCCCATTCAGACTCCATTGCAATACATTCGTCAACTGATTTTGGAAAAGGAGGAGCTGCAAAACCACCAAGGTTTAAAGGGTCTGCTTTAGTGTTTTTGGGAAGGGAAACTTCTTTGGCGGTAAGTTTATGTCCCATTTTACGTAATCGGTCTTCTTTTTCTTTAGAATAAGAATGAAGAATTGATTTTTTTACAAGATTAACGGCTTCCGTTTTATTGCCCTTGCTTTCTTCAATAAATGATTTTGTATAAGTAGCCTGCGGATGATAAGCGTATATCCGAATGGCACTGTCTAAATATTTTTCTGCTTTTGCAATGTCACCCAGCCCAAACCAGGCCTGGCCCAGATTGTTGAGTAATGTGCTGTTTTTTGGAAATTTTGTATTGAGATTATTAAGAATGGGAATAGCTAATTGTTGTGTACCTAACATAGAAAGCATGGAGCCATAATTGCTGAGGTTATCTGTATTGGTGGGGTCATCTGCACAAACTTTTCCCAGGGTGTAATAGGCTATTTCTGGCTTGCCGGCTATCCATAATCCAGTGGCCATGTTGCCTGCTTCAGCACTGTTTTTACTTTTTGATTTGATATAACTGTAAATTTTATCTGCCATGTTTTTTACTTCCGGTGTCAGCAGCGTGGCCGCTTTATTTTGAATGGAAGTAATATATGCACCCATACGGCCATCGGTTACAGTTTTAGATATGGCTGCTATTCTATCCACATCTTTTTTGGGAACAATTCTGTTTTCATCTTCAAATGCATTTTTTAATTGTGCATCACTTACACCCGAAACAATCTTCCCCACTTTATTCATATCCGGCATTTTAACACCCATTTCCTCCATTAATTTTTTATCTTCCGGACTCATATTGTCCAGTTCTTTCTGTGCCTCTTTCAGCATTTCCTGCATTTCTTTTTGGGTAGGAGGTTTTTCTTTAGGCTTTGGTTTGCTTTGTGCTAATGCTGTTGTTGTTGCCAATAAAATGAAAAAGATAAAATAGTATGTTTTCATTGCTATTATTTTACAAGATGAAGGTTTTTCGAAAATGTTTCTACCGGCCCTTTAACACTTTTATCGCTTAGTGCATATACCACACAGGCAGTAATTTTATCTTTCCTGAAAGAATATAACATTACCACAGTTTTCTTTTTGTTTTGATAGAAATTGCCAATGGCTAAGGTAGAGGCCCATCCATCCCAAAGCTGTTCTGTTAGTATTTTACCGGGCTTCTTATCAGCTTTGTTTAATCGTTTTACCACCTGCTCATTCCACTGCGCCATTACATCTTTCATGATATCATCTTTGGCGGGTTGACTTGTATATAATGTAATTAAACAAAAGCTGGTATCATTGTTTTTCATGCTGAACTGCAGTTGCGAAGGCAATTCAGCTTTTGTGAAAAACTCAGGAGGCTGGTAAGTAAATACATCAAAGCTGTTGGTTTGTGCAAATGAAAGTGTAGATGTTACCAGTAAAATGAGAAGAAAATATTTTTTCATTTTAAAAAGGTTTATTTCTCCTGTAAAAATGACAATTAATACTGTCCGGATGTATCCCCGAAAAACAGGATATTTTTTATAGCCTGGCCACTTTTATTGGTTTTTGGATTTAAACCATAACCCAATTTACAATTACATAAAAGTTACCTGCCCACTGGTTCTGCATATTTATGTGAAGCAGGTTTATGGCTGGTAATTATGCTGTAGTTTGGTTCTTTAACAATGCGCCCTTGCTGTTAAATAAGCAGATGATTGCCTGTAAACCTGAAGCCACATTAATTTTCACAAATCACTGCTCCTGCACCAGGTTGGGCCAAACTTTCCAAATATCTGATACAGCACATTCATTTCTGATGATGGTTGTATATATTATACGGCCATCAATATCAACTCCTGCTACCCAGTAAATGACATATTTGCAAGTGGATCTGTGTCAACAAACGAATAACTCCTTTCGGTACTGCTGTTACCGGCAGCGGGCACGGTTGCAATATTGGTCCAGTTACTGCCATTGGGGCTGTGTTGTGGTATAAAATCTTTTGTATTTTGTTCTGTTGCTGTACTCCCATTGCAGCAGTACATTTTTGTTTTGTTTAGCAGCCGTAAAGCTGCGCCAGTTAAGGGGAAGGGGTGCCAGCACAGAGGCAAGGGTAAGTTCATTAAGGGCCAGGTTAGTAAGCGGGTTACTGAGCACATAATGAATGCTTGTATTAACGCTGCCGGCATAAGGCAACCAGTTTGTACCATTAAATACGTTCAGCTCCAGGTTTGGTTCCGGAATACCATTCAGTTCATTAGCCAGGTAATTGATCTGTACCGTTCCACTAAACGGAGCAGTAGCGTTGTTAAATAAATATATCCTTTTGAGCCATCTGTTTGATAAAGGAGCAAACCTTCTGCTGGCGAAGAAATGACAATACGCTGTGCTGCTGTCATGCGTGGAGGCAGAAAACCTTGGGTGGTTGAACTAACATCTAAAGCAGCATTAGGGGTACTGGTACCTATACCTACATTTCCTCCAATTCCATTTATTACCAAATTTTTTCCACCGTAACCTTGAAGATACGATTGAATGTAACTGACTTTATGTAAAGTGTCAACGCCAAGAACTAATGAGTAGTCAATACCAATGGTTGTACCTGAACGTAATGCTAATGCACTGTCTGTCCATTCAAAACCTTCATTATATTTACCCCCACCTGGTTGTTCAATGGTCAATTTATGTCCGGGGGTTGTTGTGCCAATACCCACATTTTGTGCTTTGCCATTATACAAAAAAATGAAGAGCAGCATGAAGATTAATATTTTTTTCATAAAGCCTGTTTTTAATAATGTAAGAGAGTAAGAATATTTTTTTCACAACAATATTTTCTGTTTGTTATTAATAAGATTTTATTATTTTTTTTTTTGCCAATTTAAGCTTTTCAATTTCTGCTTTCATTAATTCCAATTGTATTTTCTGTTCATCTATCATCTTTTGCTGCTCCTGCACTGCTTTCACAAGCGGCACTACAAACTCGGCATAGCGCAAACCATACATATCGTTTTCGTTTTTCGGTGCATCCACGCCGCTGAAATTGAAGCCAAGTTTTTTAGCCGCTGCTTCCACTTCCTGGGCAATGAAGCCGGTAGTTACTGCAGAATAATTATCCCCGCTCAGGAATTGGGTATCTGGATTTATTTCCTTGATTTTATTTCTGTTCTTAGTTACTCCGGTGAAGTCGTTGATCTTATTTCGGCTTAACTGATAAGTTACCGGCCGCAGTTGCGTAATGAAATTTAAACCGGGTACATTACCTGTTACATTTTCTTTAAAGCGTCCATCACTTAATGTTGACCATCCCACCTGTCCGCCTATGGAACTGATAAAAACATTCCCGATCCGCACCTGGTCAGTAGCGGTTGCGGTGGCATCAATGCCAAAGCAATTTGTGTTAGAGAAATTGCCGGAATTTGGCCCCGTGTTATAACCTACCGCGGTATTATAAGAACCGGTAGTGTTATTAAACAGGGAAACTGAACCTACTGCAGTGTTTTGAAAACCTGTACTGTTGGAAAAAAGTGAGTGATACCCCGAGGTGGTATTGTTGTCTCCTGTAGCGTTGAAATAAAGCGACTCATATCCGTTGGCGGTATTGCTGCTCCCGGTGTTGTTGAACAAAAGCGCAGAATTGCCGTTGGCGCTATTATTGTTTCCTGTAGTGTTGGAATAAAGCGCCTGCACTCCGTTGGCGGTATTTTGGTTTCCTGTGCTGTTGTAATAAAGTGCCTGGTATCCATTGGCGGTATTTGAGTTTCCTGTGCTGTTGGAATAAAGCGACCGAAATCCGTTGGCGGTATTATAGGTTGCTGTGGTATTGGAATAAAGCGCCTGCACTCCGTTGGCGGTATTGTTGTTTCCTGTGCTGTTGGAATAAAGCGCACCCATTCCAGTGGCGGTATTAAAGCGTCCTGTGGTGTTGAAATAAAGCGATTGGTTCCCATTGGCAGTATTATATTCTCCTGTACTGTTGAAATAAAGCGCCTGAATTCCATTTGCGGTATTGGTGTTTCCTGTACTGTTGGAATAAAGCGCCAGAAATCCATTTGCGGTATTGGAGTTTCCTGTGGTGTTGGAAAAAAGTGCCTGATATCCGTTGGCAGTATTATATTCTCCTGTGGTGTTGGAAAAAAGTGCCTCCATTCCGTTGGCAGTATTCCATTTTCCTGTACTGTTGGAATAAAGCGCACCCTTTCCAGTGGCGGTATTATCGCCTCCGGTGGTGTTAGAATAAAGTGCCTGCGCTCCGTTGGCGGTATTTTGGTATCCTGTGGTGTTGGAATAGCCTGCACCACTTCCTGTAAAAGTATTATAGTTGAAACCCCCTGCCGCATTATTCACCCTGCCTGCATTTAAGCCGATAAAAGTATTGGTTGGATGATCAGAATGAATCCACATTAAATCAGTGCCGCTGCTGTTACGTAATTTAATAAAAGGGCTTGTGTTAGATTGCGTGCTGTTGGCATCAATTATTAATGGCGATACATCAGCACTGCCTGTTACATGTAGCTTGCCGGCAGGAGTTGTAGTGCCGATGCCTACGTTTTGGGCTAAGGATGAAAAAGTAACCAGGCTTAAGCAAAAAAAGATAAAGATTCTCATGTCATTAAGTTTTATTAATTCAATTTTGAAAAAGAGCCGTTCTATTATGTAGAAGTTGAGTTTGGGTACTAAAGTTTATTTTTCCGGTTGATTTATAAAGCAGTAATCCCAGTAACTCAATTTAAAGTCACGTATTAAAATCCAACCATTTTACCGGCTTAGCGGGGTTTAAGATTGAATTAGTATGTTGGATCACAAGCACAGGTACCTTCAAAAAGCATTACAGTAAAGTAGTATTGTTTTTGTAAAATTTTTCATTTGTTGAATGTCTGCAATATTCATGCATAAAGCTACACCCAGTTTACGAACGTTTTTATGATATTGATCAGTTCGTTTTCAGTGGGATCTTCATAAAAGGTTTGTGCAAACCTGAAAACTTTTGGAGTTAGATGATCGTTAACTATTATTCAAAATCAGTGTACAATAAATATTTTTTTCCGGTTGCTTTAAAAGATAATCTCTGTTTCCGTTTTGCCATCTTTTTTCGGGTTGCAGTACGGTAAAATTATTTTCAACTGTGTATTTTTTTACAGCGCTTTGTTGCATTTCCATTCTCCGGCCAGCGGGTTTATCTGGCGCTGTTATAACACCCCAATATTACAACCTGCCTTTACCAATGCATCCAGCTATGCAACCGCAAATTGGAGCGTGCCCATGAAAATGATCTTCAATTCTTTAAAATCTTTCATCGCTGCGAAGGTAAGCAACGGTTATTTCAATTTTACTAAATCGAAGAGACACTTGCTTTTTTCGGTAGTTGATATCTTTATCAGTTTGGCAGTTTTATTAAAGGATGCGATGAAGAAACGGGACTATATATCCATGAATTACTGAACGACGATCCGCCATTAAAAGGGCCGTCTCTTTGTGTTTGTTTATCGGCACGCATGATAAGGTTCCATTCATGTATGCCGGAGAAGTAATGTTTGGTAAACTGGTAAGTGAGTTTCTCCAGTGTTCTGCTTTGTGTGCTCAGGAGCCTTCCCCAGCTATCAACATTATTTTTTTTACTCCAGGTTTCAAGTGTACTTTTTTGAGGGTTAATGCTGATGCTGTTTCCACTTATTTGAAAGGTACCATTTTCTCTTACCAGTATAAGCTTATCCAGTTCGTACTTGAATGTTTTGGTATAAAAACTGTAAGTTCCATCGGGGCGAAATGTATATTGGCTGACAATGTAACCATTAACACCATTGTTTACAGAAAAACTTGACTGGTCACTGGCACTATTGTCCCAGGTGCCAATGATTGAAGTGCCTTCATTGTTAACCGTGGCCGGTTGAGCAGAACCCGCTGCTGGCTTTTTCACATCAATTGATGCCAGTAACGCAGTAATATCTTTTACATATTCTGTGTTGTTTGTAGTGGCAACGATGCTTACACACCTGTTAAAGCCGCTCATAGTTACCATGGTAACCATTGTATTTACGTTATTAAAAATGAATGTTCCCGTGCCTGATTTTATTTTCCAGCCATCAGACTCTTCTGTTTTATTTGAAACAGGTCCGCTGCCAGGATTATAGTTTGGCACTA
>JBBQWL010000092.1:0-6554 GCA_038210625.1 Chitinophagales bacterium
AGGAAAGATAGCTTTTATAACAGGAGCAATTACCTGGACCTGCAATTCCTGGGGAATAGAAGGCGGAGAAGGCATAGTAGGCGAAGCTGAAGTAATTTATAATGATGATGGTTCTTTCAAAGAATTTATACTTGGTGGAGGCCTTGGTGAATCTTTGAATTTAGACGGTGGAATAGTTGGTGTGGAATTGGGCGCCTCTATAAAAGAATTTATAAAAATAGGAACTAACAATGCCACCGGAAAATGGGAAGTAAAAGATTTTGGTTTAAAAACTGAACTGGCGCTGGAAGGAAATATAGGGAATGTTGCCAGGGAAATAAAACTGGTAGAACTATCTGTTTCAGCAAATGCAGGACTCGAAACAGGCGGCTTAGTGGTTCCGCTATTCGATTTTAATTAAAAATCCTGTTTTTACGGGACAAAAAATAATGGCACGCATGGGTAATTTTGGTAAGAAAAAAAGATAAGTATGAAAATAATAATTCTTCTGCTGTGTTTCTTTGTTTCAGTGGCAATGGTATTTGCCCAGCAACAAACTTTCGACATTAGCACTTTCACGCCACCCAAAGGGTGGAAGCAACAAGTGGGAAAAGATGCCATTCAGCTATCGAAAGATGATGCAGCAAAAGGCACATACTGCCTCATCACATTATATAAAGCAGTACCGGCAACTGCCAATGCAAAAGATAATTTTGATATGGCCTGGGCTTCTTTAATTAAGGAGATGGTAACTGTTTCGGCAGCTCCCGTAATGCAACCTTCAGCAACCGAAAACGGGTGGGAAGCACAGTCTGGCTATGCCCAGTTTGAAAGCGATGGGAATAAAGGCATAGCCATACTTATAACTTCCAGTGGTTTTAATAAAATGGTGAATGCTATCGTTATTACCAATACAGATGTTTATGAAAAAGAAATGACTGCCTTTTTAGAATCAATTAGCTTTAAAAAGTCAGCTACAGATGCACAACCTGCACCAGGTAACAATAAAGAGAATGCTGCCATTGTGGGTACATGGGGGAAGAAAGCCGGAGTCAATCCGTCATATGCCGATCCGGTGGCAAACGGAAATGCAGGCTACAGCAAGGACCAATATACTTTTAACACCAACGGCACTTACAGTTTTGCATCAAAAACATTTCGTTACTCCAGTAATAAACTTTTATTAGTCAGGGAAAATGGCAGTTATCAGATAAGTGGAAATAATCTCACCATCAACCCACAAAAATCTGTTATTGAAGCCTGGAGCAAAAGAGACGGTACGGATAAATGGGGTAACCTTTTATCAACACAAAACAGGCCCCTGGAAAAAATAACCTACACATTTACTAAACATTATTTTTCCGGCATTGAGGTATGGAATCTTGTATTACAGGCTAGCCAGGTTACAGGAAGAGATGGCCCTTTCAGTAACAATACCACTTTCAGCAATGCCTGGTATTATGCACCCATTTCTTCCATCAATCCGGTTATTGAAATGCCGGTTAGGTAACAGGCCAAAAAAATATAAAGACAATGAAAAAATTATCCATATTAATCATATTCAGCTCTCTTACTCTTGTATTGTTTGCCCAGCGTGAAACTTTCGACCTTACAACTTACATCGCTCCTGCACAAACAGCCGGATGGACAATAGAGGCGAAAGATAATTTTGTTACCTACACCATTACCGATAATAAAAAAAATACCTGGTGCCGCATCGCCATTTTTAAAAGCACCACCAGCAAAGGCAATATTGAAAGAGATTTTGAAAGTGAGTGGCAGCTATTGGTGTCTTCGCCTTTCAAAACAAATGAAGCGCCACAAACAAATAAAGTGCAGGAATCGGGAGGCTGGAAAATCAAAACAGGAGCAGGAAAATTTATTTTTAATGCTGCTGATGCGGCAGTATTACTTACCTGCATGAGCAGTAATAACTGCTGCGTAAGCATCCTTACCATTACGAATACCGAGGATTACAATACACAAATTCAAAATTTTTTAGAATCTGTTAAACTGTTAAGTCCGCAAAATCTTTCTACCAAACCCACAGAAAATCCAAGGCAGCAACCTGGTGAAGGCAATAATGGTACAGGCATTGTTGGTTCATGGGGAAAATCAAATACTGTAGGCCAATTATACAATCGGTTTGGCACTTATAGTTATAACAAACAGCAGTATATATTTAATTCAAATGGCACTTATCGTTTTACCGGAAAAAATTACAGTGAACAGTACGATGAAACATTATTAATAAAAGAAACTGGCACTTATACAATTAACGGTAACAGCTTAATCATTAACCCGCAAAACAGTGTTATTGAAGCCTGGACTAAAAAGAACGGCGCAGATAATTGGAATAAACTTAAAACGAGCCAGAAAAGAGCTCTGGAAAAAACAACTTATCAATTCTCTATAGTTGAAAAAAATCTTGTATTACAAACTACTAAAGAAACAGAAAGGGATGGCCGTTTCAGCAGCGGGAATTCATATTCTTATGGGCCTCCCGGCACTTTTACTGCCATTAAACTGCCTGGAGAATGAAGGCTTTTTTACAAAATTTTTAATAAATATCATAAAAGAGCCAGAATAAACATAAGACATTATCATGTCACCTCATTATAGCTTCAACATACTAAACCATTTCCACTGTATATTTTTATTAACGGTGATTTAAAATCCCGTTTTTAGGGGATAGGTTTTGTTTCAAATAACGGTCATATTTACTCAGTAAAAAAATCGTTATGAAAAAAATACTGTTTGCTGTTTTACTCATTATAGGCCATTTTTACGGCATAGCACAAAATGTAGGTATTGGAACCACTACACCTATTGCACGTTTGCATGTTGCAGACAGCAACGTAGTTTTCACTGGCAGCAATAACGCCGACGCAAATACCCCTTTTGCACCGCCAGTACAGGGGCCTGGTGCCAGAATGATGTGGTATCCCGCAAAAGCCGCATTCAGAGCAGGGCTTGCGTTTGGCAACCAATGGGATAAAGATAGTATTGGCATTTTATCTATTGCACTAGGTAATAGCACTAGAGCAAAAGGCGAATCATCATTTGCAAGCGGTGCAGGGAGTAATGCATCGGGTTATCGTTCTACAGCCATGGGCGATTATTCTACAGCTTCAGGAGCTACATCTTTTGCGGCAGGGAATGGAAATATTTCTTCTGGAGACAATGCAACTGCAATAGGAACACAAAGCCTGGCATCGGGTATTTTTTCTGCCGCAATTGGTATTCATGCACTGTCATCAGGCAACAGTGCTGTTGCCTTGGGCGATTCGGCTATTGCCTCAGGCACAGAAGCAATAGCAGCTGGCGCTTACGTAACCGCAAAGGCAAGAGCATCGTTTGCAACTGGTTGGCGAAATGATAACACTGATAATCCCGACCCCGATTTTATATCCCCCTCCGACAGGATTTTTCAAATTGGTAATGGTAACGGTTTTACTTTAACAAGAAGCAATGCGCTAACTGTTTTGCGAAATGCAAACACCGGTATTGCCATTACCAACCCACGGTTTCCTTTAAGTTTTAATGGCAACAGTGGCGATAAGATTAGTTTATACGATGATGGTAATCCATCACAATTACATTTTGGGTTCGGTATTTTTTCAAATCAATTGCTACAGGTACAAACCCCAACAGTTTATGATGATATAGCATTCGGCTTTGGCAACAGTGCAGCATTTACTGAACGTGTAAGAATAAAAGGTAACGGAAGGGTTGGTATCGGCACAACAACCCCTGTTGCAAGATTACATGTTGCAGACAGCAGCGTAGTCTTCACAGCGCCATCATCACTGCCTGCATCACCGGCTAATCCGCCGGTTAGCGGTGCAGGTACAAGGATGATGTGGTACCCCGATAAAGCGGCTTTAAGGGCAGGTAATGCCAATCTTTATCAATGGGACAAAGACAGTATCGGTAACTACTCTTTTGCAGCCGGAGCAAGTTCTCAGGCAAAAGGCATATCGAGTACAGCACTGGGTAATTTTTCAAAAGCCAATGGTGACTATTCTTTTTCAGCAGGGAACGCCGTAACTGCAAGCGGCCTTTATTCTGTTGCCTTGGGCACTTTCTGCCTTGCCAGCGGGTCCAGTGCAACTGGTATTGGATATAATACAGAAGCGTCAGGAGATAACGCTGTGGCACTGGGCTATATTACTAAAGCCAGAGGTAATGCATCAACAGCTTTAGGCAATCAAACAATAGCTTCCGGGGCAGGTACCACCGCTTTGGGTTTATTTACGATTGCCAAGTCAGACTATTCAATGGTTGTGGGTAAGTTTAACGACACAACAACTGTTAACCCGATTTTTGAAGTTGGTAATGGAACAGCAAACAACGCCAGAAACAATGCGGTTACCATTTTATCTAACGGCAGTGCCTTATTTACAGCTCCGGCCACCTTGCCCGGCGTACCAACTAACCCGCCGGCAATTGGTGCCGGCAACCGTATGATGTGGTATGCAGACAAGGCCGCATTTCGTGCCGGAAATATTATTAACGACAGTTGGGATAAAGATAAAACCGGCAACGTATCTTTTGCTGCAGGGAGTAACACACAGGCTATGGGGGTAACTTCCAGTGCTTTTGGAAACTTTGCTTTTGCCAACGGCGATATTTCATTCGCTGCCGGCAATAGTGTTTTTGCAAAAGCAAAATCATCGGCAACATTTGGCGCTTACAATGATATTACCGATGCCCCTTCAGCAACAACTGAAGTTGCTTCCGATAGAATTTTTCAGGTAGGAAACGGAAGCAGTAACGGAAGTCGCTCAAATGCGCTTACTATTTTACGAAACGGAAATGTGGGTGTAGGCAATATGGTTCCCGATGTACCATTGGCGTTTACCAATTCTTTAGGAAGCAAGATAGCCCTGTACTCAACCGGAACAACCACCCAATACGGATTTGGCATTCAATCGGGCCTGTTGCAAATGTATTCAGATGGAGCAGCATCCGATATTGTATTTGGTTATGGAG
The DNA here is from genome assembly GCA_038210625.1 of Chitinophagales bacterium. Taxonomy (GTDB): domain Bacteria; phylum Bacteroidota; class Bacteroidia; order Chitinophagales; family Chitinophagaceae; genus Ferruginibacter. The sequence goes on from JBBQWL010000092.1 coordinate 4,975, forward strand.
GCAGCACCTCATTCACTGAAAAGGTGCGTATTGGGGGGGGTGGAAATGTTGGTATTGGAAATAATAACCCCACCCGTCCTTTATCATTTCCAGCTTCGCTGGGAGAAAAAATACTTTTATACCCCGGCGGTGTTGGTGAAACTGGCATTGGTGTGTATGGTAATGAATTACGCCTGCATGCAGATAACCCTGCCGCAAAAGTAAGTTTTGGCACACAGGATAATGCCGGCAATTATTCAGAAAATGCATTGGCGCAGCGTAATGGGATATATGCTTTTTCTGTTTTGGGCAGTCTTTGGGTAAATGGTACTACATACGCCAGTGATGAACGCTTTAAACAAAATATAACAGCCATACAATCTCCACTACAGAAATTAATGCAGCTCAATGGGGTAGAGTATGAAATGAAAGTGAGTGAGTTTCCCAAAAATCATTTTCAGCCCGGCAGGCAAATGGGTTTGCTGGCGCAGAATGTAGAAAAAGTGGTACCCGAAGCAGTGAATGAATTGGATGGATATAAAGGCGTGGATTATGCCAGGCTTGTGCCGTTGCTGATTGAGAGCATCAAAGAACTAAAAAAAGAAATTGAAGAACTAAAAAAACATTAAGCAATACTTAATTCTGTGATATTAGTTCTAAACAAGCAGTTTACATCACTTATGTTTCTTTGCGGTTTAGCATAAAATTTTAAAGCATAGTGTAACTTCGCAATTATGAAGTTTTTTTCACAGTTGCGGATAATTTTTATGGGCACTCCCGAATTTGCCGTTGCATCGCTGGATGCATTGGTAAAAGCCGGTTGTAATATTGTTGGCGTAATTACAGCGCCCGATAAACCCGGTGGACGAGGCATGCAAATGCAGCAGAGTGCCGTAAAGCAATATGCTGTTGAAAATAGTCTTACCGTACTTCAGCCCGAAAAATTAAAGAACCCCGAATTTTTAGAAGAACTGAAATCTTTGAATGCCGATTTACAAATTGTTGTTGCTTTTAGAATGTTACCCGAACTGGTTTGGAACATGCCGCCGATGGGCTCGGTAAATCTACATGGTTCATTGCTACCACAATACCGCGGTGCTGCGCCAATCAACTGGGCGGTTATTAATGGCGAAAAAGAAACCGGTGTTACCACTTTTAAGCTGAAACATGAAATTGATACCGGTGATATTTTAATGCAGGAAAGCTTTCCGATTGCAGAAACAGATAATGCCGGTGATGTACACGATACCATGAAAGAGATTGGCGCACAACTTTTACTTAATACAGTTAAAGGCCTGGCAGACGGAACATTGAAAGAAACACCACAAACTTCAGACGTCAGTAGTGAGTCGTCAGACGTGAATAATGTATCTGCTGAAGCCAACTCACCACATACCACTCACCACTCACTCAAACATGCCCCAAAAATATTTACAGAAACCTGCAAAATTGACTGGAACAAACCCGTTGATGAAGTTTATAATTTAATTCGTGGCTTAGCGCCTTACCCTGCTGCTTTTACTTTTTTAGATAGCAAGAAGTTGAAAGTATATAAAGTTGAAAAGGTAAATAAACTACCAGCAATTAAGTCCGGTGAATTT
>JBBQWL010000093.1:0-6549 GCA_038210625.1 Chitinophagales bacterium
TGGAACAACCAGGTGTATGGTGGCGACCAGGTGGCAAATGGTATTTGGGCTATTTCCACCGGTGGCATAACAGGCCAGGGCGCAGGAGAAGGTTTTGCGCGCACTATTCCCGAGGCTCATACAGATATGATTCTTCCTGCTATTGGTGAAGAATTTGGATGGGCTGGCATCACGTGTATTTTCATCTTATTTTTAGTATTTCTTCATCGGTCAATTATTATTGGCAGGCAGGCAGGGGCGCCCTTTTTATTTTATTTGTGTGCCGGCGTTGGCATCGGAATATTTGTACAATTTTTATTAATTGCCGGTGGTTCTACCGGGGCTCTTCCACTGTCGGGAGTAGCGCTGCCTTTTACCAGTTATGGCGGAACATCATTGCTCTGTAGTATGATAGCAGCGGGGTTTTTATTGGGCGTATCCCGTTTTAACGGGTCGCAGGCGCAGATGAAATATATTGCTCAACGCCAGGATAAAAACCTCATACCCGCCTTGCTGGCAGCTTGTGCGGCTATTTTCCTGCTCATCGCAAATGTCTCAGGTTTTACTTTCAACCGAAATAAATGGATTGTAGAACCCGCACTAGTGGCCGATCGCAGCGGTGCCCGAATGTACAGTTACAATCCTAGGATCAACATTTTAATGAATCGCTTACAGGCAGGCAATGTGTTTGACAGGAATGGCCGGTTGCTGGCATCAAGCGATGCCAAACTGGTGCAAGATCAAAAAGATTCGCTGGAAGCTCTTGGAATACCCGCAGAAAATATTGAATCACTTTCGTATAAAAGACAAGACCGGTATTATCCTTTTGGGGAATACATGTTTTTCTGGACAGGCGATGCAAACACCGGAATTTTTTCCGGCGGAAACAATGGATATTTTGCAGAGTATGCACATGCTGCTGAACTCAGGGGATTTCCGGCACCCATTGTTAAATACCAGGTTAGCGCAGATCGCTTTCGCCCGGAGAAATTTTTACCAATAAGCGGAACCGAGATGACGGTAACCAAACGGGATTACAGTGCTCTTGCAGAGCTGCTGACCAAAGGCATAAACAGCAATGAAGTTGCAGCGTTTAAGAAACGAAACAGGGATGTAACACTCACCCTGGATGCTGCCTTACAAACAAAAATTGAGTTGGCTTTACAGAAGGATGATAGTATGAATACGAAGAGGATTTCTGTAGTTGTAATGGAAGATAATACCGGTGACGTGCTCGCTTCATCTTGCTGGCCGCTGCCTCCTGTAAATGATTGGGAACGCCTGAGCCTATCAGAAAATGACATCAATAAATTACCAGGCTGGAATGTAAATTCGGACATTGGATTTACATATGCTACGCAGCCAGGCTCTACCGCAAAGCTTGTTACGGCAATGGCGGCTTTTAATAAACTGGGAGCTTCTGTAGCAAAGAAAACCATAAGGATTTACCCAAAAGATTTGATCAGGGTTACTGGTCCTGAACCGGACGAAGCCGGATTAATTAATATCGAAAAGGCCATAGTAAAATCGAATAATTCATTTTTTATTCGCCTGGCTAATGAAGAACAACTGCAGGAAGAAATGGCTACTTTATACATGCAATCCGGCATGTTCCTCCATGGAGTTGGCGGATATTATTTTGATAATGATAACACCAATATTACGCAGCAGGAAAAGTGGAGAGACCTTTGGAGAGAAACAGAATTCAAGAGCCTGCGCCGTTATGATCCCAATAACATTCATCGCACAAGAGCGATTGGTGTTTCCGGTATGGCATGGGGACAAGGGGAATTGGTAGCAACTCCCGCTTCTGTAGCGCGCGTGGCTTCGGGCATTGCAAACAATGGCGTTATGGTACCTTCCCGGTATGTATTGAATATAAACGGAAATGCGATGAATATTAAACAAGGCATTGCAATTGCAAGGGATTCTGTGTACGCACAATACCTCTCCACTTATATGAAAGAACAAAGTGCACCAAAAAGAAGCCAGTTGGGAATTTTAGTTGCAGGTAAAACAGGTACACCGGAAAGAATTTTAAAAGGTGAAAGCATTAATGATGGCTGGTATGTCTTTTTTGCGCCCGAAGCAACAGGTACGGGTCACCTGGTAGTTTGCATACGAATTGAGGGAACGAAAGGATCAAGTGATGCAGTACGGCTGGCAGGCAAACACATCATACCCTTATTATTAGCAGGTAATTATATAAAAAGTTTCGATCCTTTGAAGAAGGCAGCAACGCCAGTAGATAATAGCAATGAATTAACGATGCGTCATCCGGGTGAGGGTGGAAATTAAATTATTAAAATGTAGATCAATATGTTCAATTTATTTAAAGAGCGCTCACATGACGTAAAAGGTATTCGCAATATTTTATTGCAAGCTATTAAAGAAAGATTGCAAAGAGCACAAGGTGGTGAAGGTGCCAATATAATGGGCGTTTATCTTTTTATCAATTGCAGTGAGGCAGAAAAGCATTTGTATGAGGCAGCCGTTTTTTCAAACCTCCCGGGAAAATTTAAAGTGGAGGAAGTGCAAAAAATTGCAGATGATTACGCAATTACCTTATCGCCTTCTTTCAAATTTGAAATAGCCTTTACTGATAAATTTCCGCCGCAGGCAGACTTAATAAAAGATATCAACGCAGCAGTTTTTATCTCAACAAAAAGATCTGGCCTCAGCAATAAAAAGAACCGTGCCTTTATAAAAGTCCTTCATGGAGAAGCGGAGAGTGAAACATACTTGCTCGATTCAACAACCGGCAGAATTAATATAGGCCGTGAGGCAAGGGTGCAGGCAACCGGAAATTATGTAAGAAAAAATGCTATCGCCTTTAAGCCCAGTGAAAAAAACCGGTCTGTCAGCAGGCAACATGCGCACATAGAGTGGGAGCCCGATAGCAATTCATTCTTGGTTTTTGCAGATGAAGGAGGTATTCCACCAAACAACAAAATGAAAGTGCGCACACCGGAAGGGATTTTGATAAAAATGCAGGCAATCGAAGTAGGCCATCGCTTGCAGGAAGGAGACCAGGTAATCTTGGGCGACATGGCAGTACTTGAATTCACTTATTCGGGAGAAGATTAATTATGGCAAAAATTTTTACTATAACAGAAGGATTAGAAAACCTTGGTGCATTAAAATCAGGAGGACAGGGTTCTGTTTACAAGGCAAGAAAAACAGGAGAAATTATAACGGCGATCAAAATTCTTCCTACACCTATCGCCAGCGAGAGTGAGGACGATAAGCATTTCATTTCTTTTCAAAATGAAGTGCAGAAACTGAAAAAGGTAAACGAGATTCCTAACCCGAATGTAGTAAGCATCATTGCTTCCGGCATTACAAGTTCTGGCAATCTTCCTTATATAGAAATGGAATATATTGAAGGCCCGGATCTTGGTGAATTGCTGAAGCCCCCGTATGACCCAGTTTTTACGGTGAAAGAAACCATTAAAGTTGCCGACCAGTTAGCTAACGCGCTTGCACATTGCCACCGCGCCAACATTAAACACGGAGATGTAAAAAGCAATAACGTAAAGTTTAGCCAGCGCAGCGGCAATTATATTTTGCTGGACTTTGGTTTATCTGTAATGTCGGATGAACAAAGACGTACCAGCATCCGCTATGCAGGCGCCATAGAATTTATGGCGCCGGAACAAAGTTCCGGGGAAACGCTCACTGAAACCGATGTGTATAGCTTCGGAATTATATTGTTTGAATTACTTGCAGGAACGGTTCCATTCCCATTGATGAATAAAGGTGAAATGGCCCGCAATGCGGTGATGGTAGCACACATGGAAACGCTGCCGCCGGATGTGATTTCCCTTCGTCGCCAGGCAATACCAGGCTCGTGGAGCAACGAAAAACAACAGCGGGAAATGGAGGTGCCGGTATGGCTGTTAAGCATGATCTATAAATGCCTCGAAAAAGATCCCGCGAAGCGATTCAGGAATGGCAGCGACTTACAAGAATTTATTCATTTAGGCACTATAGCTGAAGAAAGGAAAAAAGGCATCCCCAGTCCTACAGGAGAATCAGCAAAAGCGCTGGTAGATGAATCGATATTGCGAAAAGAAATAATTGCGCTGCAAACACATATTGCAGAGAAAGAAGAGTTACTAAAAGATTTGCAATACCAGGTAGATACACGGGACAGGGAGTTAATTGAAGCCCAACACGCGGCATCTAAACGGAAAGGAGTATCGGGAACCCTGTTTTTTTTGGTGTTGATCATTGCCCTTGGCCTTGCTGGTTATGCAGCCTATGATAGATTTTATCTTCCCGTTAAAAGGATCCCGGCAGATACTGTTTTACAAAGCAATAACGAAGAGCCAAAAATGGAAGACTCAAGTACGATCATCACCGATAAACCTATAAAAAAAGTAAGGGGCAAAATAAAAAAGAACAGCAATATGCTGCCGGTGCCGGCAAGTCATAAGCCCCGCAGAATATTGGCGCCAGGTGCAGATTCAACATCCGAAAAGCATCATTTCCGTTCCGGAAATAAATATACCATTCTTCACACTACCTATTTTTACGACTCTCCTGACAAGAGCCAGCGGAGCGAAGTTTATTTAACCCCCGGCGACGCCACACTTACTTTAACAGATGAGTTCGGCGACTTTCGCTACGCAGTATTTATAGATGAAGATGGGAAAAAGATAAAAGGGTGGCTGCTGAAAAAAGACTTTGAGCCGGCAAGTGATTATTGATTTTGCTTGAAGCAACCCAGGATAGAAAGTTGATTTTATAAGAATTGAAACGGGGCACAATGCGCAAAACTAAAGTAGCGGAGCGTTACCAGGCAATAATTCAATGCAGCAGCAGAGAAAGTCTATCTGATCACGGTAACGGTTCCTCTTTGCTGTAGGGGTTCATTTTGCAATAAAGCATAATTAACTACATATAAGAAGATTCCCGGGTCAACTTTTTCATTTTTGTACATTCCGTTCCATCCCCTGTTTATATCATTGGTACTGAATACAAGCTGTCCCCACCTGTTGTATATCCGTAAATCAAAATTCCGTAGGCCAATGTATTTGCATTGCGGAGTTGCTTTAAATATATCATTTAAGCCATCGTCGTTGGGCGTAAATGCAGAGGGAATAAACAAACGACAAGTCTCACATCCACGTACCGTTATATTTATTGAATCTTTTTTTACACAACCATATTCATCCGTAAGCCGCACCCAATACAGCCCTGATGTATCAACCTGCTGCGTATCATCTGTACTTCCATTTTGCCAGAGATAACTGGTAACGTTCGGATCGTTTGCATTAAGCGTGATAGAAGCAGGCGAGCAAAGCAAAGTATCTTTGCCCAGGGTAAAGTTGTTGAGCTGTGAAAAGTTTACGGGAAACGGCAAACTGTTTAAGCAGGTGTTATACGGCCGGCCAACGTTAACCACATAATTACCTGCTGCTTCTGGCTTTTCCGGTACAGTTAAGGTTTCAGAGGTGGCGCCGGGTATTAGTACCTGGTCTTTGTACCATTGGTATGTGGCATTGTGATAAGGAGGCGCTTTTAATACATAATGGCCGCTACAGGCATTACCTGCAATAGCCGTAATGGTTTTAAATGCAAAATCCGCTTTGGGTGCCAGAACAAATTTGTCCATGTAATAATGAAGTTCATTATCCTGTGTGTAACTATAATAATTTGTACAATCGGCGCCCACTGCAATACTGTAAATATTTACAGTAGGCGTAAATTCTATAACACCTTGCACCCATTGATTTTGTCCGCTTAATACAACGCGGCCCAACATTATCCATCCGGGGAAATCAGTTAAGCACCCGCTTGTAGTTGAAGAATTATCAATGGGATAATTCGGGCAATCTGTTCTTCCATAAATCGCAATTCCATAAGGGCTTGGAGAGTTCCATGGCACATGGCCGCCACAACTTAAATTATTGAATTTACCAAAGCCAAAATAAAAACTAAAAGTATAAGGTTGCCCTGCATATAAAGGTTGTTGCAGGCAGGTGCCTATATAGCTTTTACCACTATGAATTTCATCAGTCCCCGTTGTTTGAGATGGTGATTCACCAATTTCAATAAAGCCTGAACTATCTGGTAAGGGCAAAGGTATTTTTACAAATGAGTGGCAAAATATGGTTGGATCAAAAATGCTGGCAGTTTTATTAAGCCGGCAATTGTAATTATGATATTTAACACCGCTGCCTCTCCATACCGATTGCCATCCGGGTATTTCATAATTGTCCGAAGAAGCTAGTAAGCCCCCCTCTTCAATGCCAAAATTTTCGGTGCTACAACCCGGGTATTGTTCAAAAGAATTATTAGGCAATGATGAGGTTGGAAAAGAATCTTTGCATGCTGGCAATTGAGAAAAAGCCTGGAAGTAAAAACAGATAAGTAATAAAATTGTAAATTTTATTTTTAAAGATTGTAAGGCCATCTGATATAAAAATAAGAACATGCTAATTTATATTTTTCATTTTGATTTTTAAATAACCTGGTGAAAAAATAATTACGCTTTTTGGTAGCTGTAATATTCTTCATCTGTCACGGGCTCCATCCAGTTTGGTGCACCAAGATCTGCATTTG
>JBBQWL010000094.1:0-6414 GCA_038210625.1 Chitinophagales bacterium
CCCGGTTCTTCTGCTATTATTAAGTTGGTAGTTGCATAACAAGTAAAGTAAAACCATAACTGAAGAGCCGGATGAGTCGAGAGGCTCAAGTCCGGTTCCGTGAGGACGTAGGGGTGCAATTCCCCTGCGTTACTCGATTTGGTGGCAGTGCTATTCGGTCTGCACTTTGTTGTGTACATTTACTATTGTTATTCTTGAGGTATTTTTGTCTGCTCAACATTAAATACTTTCAAAAATTTGAAGTCAAGTAAATCACTCAAAGCATTTATTTCTTTAAGTGTCATTGTACGATATTTTAAATGCTCGAAAAGTTGTTTAATGAATGAATAACTTACTTTACCAGTATTAGGCAATAATTGAGTTTTATCATCAGGCATCCTGTCTATTGTTCCAACATATTCAGGCTTATCATTTTTCAGTTTAAACATATCCTCGTCAATAGACGTTATTTTAAGCTCTGCCGTTTCAAGAACAAGAATACTTTTTTGCACATTTTCAAAGAACTTACCTTCTGTTATTTTTTTATTTATGTAAAGGTCAACCAATTGTTCCTTGAACTCTTCCTGCATTAAATTTCTATTCACTAAAATTTCTAAATACAACATTTTATCTTTTATGTCTTTTTCTACGTTAACAACTTCGTAGTCACTTTTTGATTCGCCCAACTTTGTTAAAAAATCAAACTTGCCCATATTATATAGTTTTTTAGAGATTTAGATTTTTTTCAAGCTGTGTGATTTTCTTTTTCAACCCAATTGTAGGCGAAAATTCTATTGCTTTTTTGTACCAAAACAATGCCTTAGAAGAATTTTCTTTTTCCTCAAACAATTCTCCAATTGGTCTAAGAAAATCTTTAGCAATTGTCATTTTTGAAATATCTGTTTGAAGGTTAACTAATGTGTCAAAATATTTTTCTGCCTTTTCTGTAAAGCCAATTTTTATATTTGCTATCCCCAAATAATAGTAACCGTTAAGCTCTGCATATCTTCCTTTTAACTTTTCGCTGTCAGTTAGAATTTCTAATAATTCCTTTTCGTCATCAGCAATATTTGTGTCAGCTTTTTCAATTTTATCTAAGATTTTATCAATGATGATGTCAACTCTCTGATATGAGTTTGGCTCCAGGCTAAATGGTTCTAACTTTTCTTTTATTTCCAAATTCCTGAAAACCCTACCTGTTTTTTCATCTTTGAATTTGCTGTCAAGAACTAAAACTCTGTCAAAATGAAGTGGCACTATTACTCCTTTATCTAAATACTCGTTTTCAACTTCTTCAATGTCATATTTTAAATTAGCAGAATCCAAAGAAAGCGACTTGATAATAGAGGGTGCAATATATTTTTCGTAAATCTCATTGTGAGGTTCAGATGTTTCAAATTCTTGTCTTACACCTGAAATTACTTGAACTAATGAAAAACTTATTGTCTTGTAAGCAGCGACTTGCTTTTCAGAAATCCAATTGAATTCATTAGAAATGTTATTATATGGAATATCCTTTTGGTTGAGCTTATTTTGAATCTCCTTTATGTCTTCCTTTGAATATGCTTTCGGCTTTAAATATTCGTGAAGGTTCATAGGTGTAATTATTGAGTCCATATTCGACCAGTCTGCATTGGGGTTGACACCTAAGCAAATAAATTTTTCTTTGTTAAATAGTCCAAACATTTTGAGATTAAATTTTTAGAAGGTTATTAGGAACTGCGAACTGTCTAAGCATTGCCACCAACACGTGTATTGATGTTATTATACGCAAGTAAATCAAAATTTTTGGTATTGAAAATCAAGTTCTTAGTATTATTCAAATCCAATTGTCGTTAGGACAAGCCACCATAGCACGATTACCTGTTTTTCAGATCGCCAATTTAATCTCTATAATAAAAGTTCAACCCCGAAACATCGTAAAAGAGTGCGATCCGCCGCGGCTGACAGGCTGCCAATGAAGCTGAACATAGCTTCCTGGCCCGGCCCCCAAAATTGATGAACGGTAAATCAAAATAAAATTTCAACAACAACTTTGTTGTAATCGAAATTTATGTAACCGGGCAAAGCAATAAAATACTTTCTTTGCGCCACAAACTTTGTACACGATGATATTATCTTTTCTTAAGAATAGCCTGGCAACAGGTTTACTGCTTGTTTTGTTTGGCGCAACTGCGGCGGCGCAGCAAACTTACCAATACAGTGTGGACCTTACCAAACTGGCAGATGATAAGCTGGAAGTAGAATTGATTACGCCGGTGATTACGCAAAAGGAAATACATTTCTACCTGCCTAAAATTGTGCCGGGTACGTACATGAATAGCAACTACGGAAAGTATGTGCAAAACCTGCGGGCATTTAATAAGGCTGGCAAAGCCTTACCGGTAGAAAAGTTTGGCGATAACGGATGGACGATCAAAAACGCTGCACAAACTTACAGGATCTCTTATACGGTAGAAGATACCTGGGATGCGACGATCGATAATAAAGTGTACTCTATGTGTGGCACCAGCTTTGAAGCAGGGAAAAATTTTATCCTGAATACCCCTGGCATATTCGGTTATTTCGAAGGCATGAAACAACTTGGTTTCAATCTCTCATTTATAAAACCTGCCGGCTTTTACGCCGCAACAGGCTTGATGCCGGCATCAACCAATAGTACCACCGACGTTTTTAAATGTGCCAATGCAGATCACCTGTATGATTCACCCATCATGTATTCTCTTCCGGATACGGCGACCATCAAAGTGGGTAAAACAACTGTGCTGATTGCTGTTTACTCCCCACATAAAATGGCGACTGCCAAATTTATTGCTGACCACCTGCAGACATTGTTATTGGGTGCCAAAGATTATCTCGGTGGTAAGCTGCCTGTTGAAAAATATGCGTTCATTTTTTACTTCAACGGCGAGCAGCCAAAGTCGTATGCAACAGGCGCCTGGGAGCATTCTTATTCCTCTTTTTACAGCCTGGATGAAGCGCCTGAAAAGCAAGCAGTGGGCGGCTGGGTAAGTGTTGCGGCGCATGAATTTTTTCACATTGTTACGCCACTTACTATCTGTTCCAAAGAAGTAAGACAGTTCAATTTTAATGAGACTGTTTTAAGTAAACATCTGTGGTTGTATGAAGGCAGCACTGAATATTTTTCACAGAATATGCAGGCCTGGTCAGGTATTATCACGCCGGAAAAATTTCTTGAAAACATGTCGCAGAAAATAGCTTACTCAAAGGAAGCTATGAATGACAGTTTATCTTTTACGGAGCTGAGTAAGGAGAGTGCCGGCAAACACGCTGATCAGTATGGCAATGTATATATGAAGGGCGCACTGATCAATAATTGTATTGATTTGTACCTGCTGCAGTTATCCAATGCGCAGTATGGACTAAGACAATTAAAGCATGACCTGGGCGTGTTGTACGGCAAGGATAAATATTTTGAAGATGATTCTTTGTTCAACGTAATAGAAAAACTAACCTACCCTGAGATAGGCACTTTCTTTAAAAATCATGTTGAAGGCGGTACACCCATTCCGTATGCAAACTATTTTGCAATGGCGGGTGTGGATTATATTCCTGTTGAAACATACAGGGATTTTACGCTGGGCGGATTAGCTTTGAACAGTACACGGGATGGGATGATAACAATCGGCGTAAAAGATTTGAATGAGGTAGGAAGAAAGATGGGCTACAAAGAAGGCGATATACTCATCAGCCTGAATGATTCCATGGTAAATGAGAGAAACATGGAGATGAGGATAAGCGGCTTGTTTGACAATGCAAAAGAAGGCGATGTGATGAGAGTAAAAGTGAAACGGTTGAATGATAAAGGTGAGCCTCAAGAAAAGCTACTGCAGGGAACCATTTCTAAAGTTGAAAAACAACGCAAATATGTGCTTCATTTTATGAATAACCCAACACCGGAACAATTACGTATCCGCAACGTTTGGCTGAATGGCCACACTGCTGCTGTGAACACAAAGGCCGAACGTTGATGGTGGATGGATGAAAGTTTGATAAAAGGGAATGCCAGTGTTGGCCTGGTTTTTCTAATGCTTTGAATACAATGCTGGTAATGGAAAGATACCGGGTTTAATAGCCATGGGTTGGAATTGACAATTATTTATTCAATAAAAATTAGCGGTAATTACACAGGTGTTTTTTGCAGGACAACATATAAACTGGACTGTACTATATTGTTAAGCAGTTAAGAAAAGCCAGTGCCAGCTTTTAATAACGCTCTCAAATATGGTTATCAAAGCATTTACAGCATTTCACACTTGCCTCTTCTTTTATTTAAATCTCATTGAGACAGCGTTAGCGCTTCAAAATCATTACCACTCATCCTGATACTGAGCCTTCGCAAACCACCCCACCTTGGCTCTGCCCCAGGCACATAAACCTATTCGCATGCTTTTTCAGCACCAAATAATAAAGAATTAAAGGCCCTTCATTGTGCTGGCCAAACCCGGCACTTAAAATTTGCAACATCGTTTAAATATTTATATTACCACTGATCCGGCTATACAGCCAGCGAACAAACCTTAACACACCATTTGTGTTCGTTTTTTTACCGTTTGTGAAAGTAGAAACTCCGTCTGTATCGATTGGCCTTTCGCAGTATGCTGCCGCGATATATCTTTACTTCATCAAATCAAAACGGAGTATCTCTCCAAAAAATATGAACAACAAATTTCTGGAAGAGCTTTTCACCCTTGTAAGGCAAAGGGAAAATCCACCGGAAATCTCCAGCCTGTAAACGTCTCCAAACAGTAAAGATTTAATCGGAATGAATTCCACCCGGTCTGTAAAACAGGCAGGTGAAATTGTTCTCAACCAACAATCATTTTCAACAATGAAAAAAAATAAACTGGTGTTAGCCGGTATTGCAATCGGTATGTCTGCAATGCTGCTGCTGCAACAAAATTGTACTACCCATAGCAATGAACTGCTGCACAATCAACCAGTGCTGCAGGATTCAGCGCAGCAAAATGCGCCAACAGGAATTCCCCTGGTAAGGATCGGTTTACAATCAAACCTATACTAAAAACTATTTGCCCCGAAGCAGGCAGGCTTTAAAAAAGTAATGAAAGTTACACAGGCCGTGCTATGCCCACGAGGTAATACAAACAAGCGTTTTTAACAACTAAAAAACAAACAACCATGGCAAGTTTTGGTAAAAAAATTCTGTCCGCTTTTGTGGAAGTAACAGACGAAGAAAAGCCTGTTATAAAGCCGGAAGAAAAACAAGTTTATTCCACACCGGTAGTATCGCCAGGGCCATTGCCTTCCACTACTATTGAAAAGTTTGAACAGTATTTTGACAAGCTGTTCCGCGAGGCCAACCTGCCCGGCCCCGATTATTATGAGTTTGCAAAAATGACGCAGGCCATGATGGCCATCGCTGACGAAAAAGCCAGGTACAGTGCGGCTTTTGCAGGCCTGGGGGCGCAGGGGCTCGACAAGGGTAAGCTGCTGGATACGGCGGCTGCATATTTAAAAATTCTTGAAACAGATGCCGCCAGTTTTAATGCAACGGTAGATGCTGCACTGAATGAAAAGGTGCAGGCAAAGCAACAGGACATTCAACAAAAGCAGCAACGCATTGAACAGCTAAACAGGGAAATTATGGACTTGCAAAACCAGGTACAACTGCTGCAAATTGAAGTAAAGGAAAATGAAGACAAGATAGAAAGCAACACAGGCGGATACAAAATTTCCGCTGAAAAAATGAAGCAGGAGATACTGGCTGATATTGAAAAAATAAAACAGTACATCGGGTGAACCGGCACTGATGAATGACTAACCGGCAATATATAAAACAACACAACAACAACTATAACAATTGCTCTCCTTGCCGGAAGGTGTAGGAGGCTACTAAAAACAAACAAGATGATCAACACAATTAACCAAACAAAAAAACCGGGGTGGTTTACTGAACCCAAAAACATAGCCACCACCGTGGTAGGGCTATCCCTCTTTGCAGGCCTGGCTTATGGCTTTCTCACCTTCGTGTTGCCGTGGCTGGTAACCGTTACCTGGAACATGATTAACCTGGTGATCGGTGGGGCAGTACTGGCATTCCTGCTCATGATTATTACCAACAAAAAGTTCTGGCGGGCGCTGAGGTATTTTTCTGAGTTCATCGCTAATTACAGTGTAGGGCTGGCGATTGAATTAAATCCTTTCAACATCCTGCAATTGAAAATTGAACAGGGGTATAAAGACAGGAATACTTTGTTCCAACAGTCTGCCAGGTTAAAAGGAAAACAGAGCGAACTGATGGATAAATTAGGGAACAAAGAAAAAGAGTTGCAACTGAATGTACAGAAAGTAAAAATTCTGCAGCAGGAAAAAACGCAATCTAAACAGGTGGACTTATACGCCAACAATGTGCTGCGTTGCCAGGAATACATCAACAATGTTTCGCCCATTGTA
>JBBQWL010000095.1:0-5959 GCA_038210625.1 Chitinophagales bacterium
TGATTTTACAGATTATAAATATCTGCCTGATGAAATAAAAAGTAAAATGCTGGAGAGTAATTGTTATTCGTTTTCTGCGGTATACTCAGAGAATTCTGGCATTGCAATTCCCGATATAAAAGGGAGATTGTTGTCAGCGGAAGATAAAGAAATCATACAACGCATAGCCAGGGTTTTTGAACAGGCTTATATCCGTTTCCTCGACCTGCAAAAAGCTGAAGCGCAAACAAGAGAAGCACAAATTCAATTAGCATTGGAAAGAGTTCGGGCACGAACCATGGCCATGCAGAAAAGTGATGAATTGGCCGGGGTGGCTGGCTTATTGTTCAAACAGGTAAGCGATTTGGGTATTGCCGCCTGGACAACGGGTTTTAATATCTGGAGTGAAGACAATAATTCTTATGTAGACTATATAACAAGCCCCAATGGTGGCTTTATTGAGCCCTATACAGTACACACAGAGCGGGCTGAGGCATTA
This sequence comes from Chitinophagales bacterium, assembly GCA_038210625.1. Classification (GTDB taxonomy): domain Bacteria; phylum Bacteroidota; class Bacteroidia; order Chitinophagales; family Chitinophagaceae; genus Ferruginibacter. Next base: position 479 of record JBBQWL010000095.1, read on the forward strand.
AGGGATATCAGTAATTCCAGGAAAAGCGGAGTCGAATTTGATGTGCTATATGTGGAAGGAGAAAAGATCAAACAGTTGTACCTCGCACTTACCAGGCTTGATGAGAAACAGTATGAAAAAATGTTGCAAGACGGAATCAGGTTTCCATCTCATCAATATGAACATTTTGTGTTTGGTTCAAAAGTGAGCCTGATGTTTATTACTTATGAACCAGTGCCGGAAGCGCATGATATCTTTAAGCGGTTCGGAAGAGTTTTTGAACAAACCTATACCCGTTTCCTCGACCTGCAAAAAGCAGAAGCACAGGCAAGCGAGGCCATTAAGGCATCATCACTCGACAGGGTCCGTGGAGAAATTGCTTCCATGCGAAATGCAAATGATCTTCACCGCATCACACCATTGGTTTGGAGAGAGCTCACCGCATTGGGCGTGCCGTTTTTCAGGTGCGGAGTAATGATCATACATGAACAGGAGAAGGTGGTAGAGTTTTACTTATCTACGCCGGATGGCAAATCATTGGCAGCATTGAACTTGCCATTTGACACTTCTGATGTAACAAGAAATCCTGTTATCAACTGGCGATTGCAAAAAGTATATACCGATCATTGGGATAAGGAACAATTTATAGCCAATACCAAATTGTTGATTGAGCAGGGACAAATTCATTCAGCCAATACCTACCAGGGCGGCGAAGAACCACCGGAGTCCATCACCTTACAGTTTGTTCCCTTTAAGCAGGGCATGATGTACGTGGGCAGTGCAGAACCATTGACCAAATTGCAGGTTGACCTGGTGCAGGCACTGGCTGATGCCTTTTCGGTTGCCTATGCCCGTTATGAAGATTTTACCAAACTGGAAGCCGCCAAGGCACAGGTGGAAAATACATTATCAGAATTAAAGGCCACGCAAAAGCAACTTATACAATCCGAAAAAATGGCCAGCCTTGGCGAACTCACTGCCGGCATTGCACATGAAATTCAAAACCCGTTAAACTTCGTCAACAATTTTAGTGAAGTAAGTAAAGAGTTACTGAATGAAATGAGCGAAGCTTATGAAAAAGGTGACATGGCAGAAGCGAAGGAATTAATGAATGATGTAATTGAGAACCTGGAAAAAATAAATCATCATGGTAAACGGGCGGATGCCATTGTAAAGGGAATGCTGCAACATTCAAGATCGAGCACCAATCAAAAAGAACCAACAGATATCAATTCCCTGGCTGATGAATACCTGCGATTGAGTTACCATGGTTTAAGAGCAAAAGACAAAAAATTCAATGCAGATTTTAAAACAGATTTTGATGAGCATATCGGTAGAATAAATATCATTCCGCAGGATATTGGAAGAGTATTACTCAACTTGTACAACAACGCCTTTTATGCAACCAATGAGAAAAAGAAAACTGCGAGTGAAAATTATAAGCCAATTGTTTCAATTGAAACAAAAAAAATAAATAACAAGGTAGTAATAAAAGTTTCAGATAACGGTAATGGCATTCCGCAAAATATTATTGATAAAATATTTCAACCTTTCTTTACCACCAAACCAACAGGACAAGGAACGGGATTAGGACTGAGTTTGAGTTATGATATTGTGAAGGCGCATGGAGGCGAATTTGAAGTGGAAACGAAAGAAGACGAAGGAAGTACATTTATTATTCAATTACCTGTTAAAAAGAATTTCTGATGAGAACCCTTTTTTTTATAGCAACAATTATGCTTTCCAGTCTTTGCGCTTTCACCCAAAGGCCGCTTTTAATTGATAGCCTGAAACGGGAATTAACTAAAGCCACCAATGATACTGACAAGGTGATGTTAATGGCTCAATTAAGTAACATATATTCTTTTTTGAAGCTCGACTCCGGTTTTTATTATGCAGACAAATCCCTGGTGCTTGCCGAAAATATTAAATTTTACAGGGGAAAAGCGATGGCATTATATGCTTTGGGAACTCTGTATTCAACGACTGACCTGGCAAAGTCACTCCGTCTGAAATTTGAAGGCTTAAAAATAGCAGAGGAGAAAAATTATTCCTTTGAAGCTGGCTGGTGTTTAATGGGTATAGGTGATGTGTATTATTGGCTTGATGACATGGAAAAGTCTTTAAGTTACTATAAGCAAGCCGAGGAAAAAATCCGCCTCATAAAGCGGGATAAAACATCCGAAGATTTAATCTTCACGATTCAATTGAACATTGGAACCTGCCTCGGTAGAACCAATCAGCTTGATGCTGCCTTTTCTTACCTGCAACCATTGTATGAGCAGTCAATGAATTCCTACAACATGCATTCTGCAGTGCTTTGCTATTTTGGAGAACTTCAGTTTGCACGGGGCGAAAGAGCAACGGCTATTGATTACCTGCATCAGAGCATCGACATCAATACAAAGGCGAATGATTACTTCACCAATGCCGATGCCTATAAAGCAATGGCTGTCTTTTATAGTAAAATGGGTCAGGTAGATTCCTCCATTTTTTATGCAAAAAAAGGCCTTGAAGCAGCACTTCTGGTTGATCATAAGCCCAGGTTACTAGAGTTAAGTACCCTGTTAGCGAAGCTGTATGAGCCAACTAATATTAATGAATCAAACAAATATTTGAAAGTAGCAACGGCAGCAAATGAAGAACTTTATGGAGCTAAAAAAGTAAAAAACTTACTGAAATCATTTTCAGATGAACAGGAAAGGCAACGGTTTGCAGAGGCCGAACAAATAGCCAGGCAAAACAGGATAAAGCAATACACATTCTTAGCCGGGTTGTCAATATTTCTCTTTATCGCTGTCGTACTCTATCGAAGCAATAAACAAAAGCAACAGGCGAATGTTTTACTGCAATCTCAAAAACAGGAAATTGAGCATGCACTGGGCAAATTAAAGTCTACCCAATCCCAATTAATCCAATCAGAAAAAATGGCCAGCCTTGGTGAGCTTACTGCAGGTATTGCTCATGAAATACAAAACCCGTTAAATTTTGTCAATAATTTTTCGGAAGTAAATACTGAATTAATTGATGAATTAGAACAGGAAGTTGATAAAGGAAATTATGATGAGGTAAAGGCTATTGCAAAAAACATAAAAGACAACGAACAAAAAATAAGCCATCATGGTAAACGTGCCGATGCCATTGTAAAAGGCATGCTGCAACATAGCCAAAGCAGTACCGGGCAAAAAGAACCAACGGATATCAACAAACTGGCTGACGAATACCTGCGCCTTGCATATCATGGCATAAGGGCTAAAAACAAAGATTTTAACTGCGATATTGTTACATCTTTCGATAACAATAATGGAAACATCAATATCGTTCCGCAGGATATTGGAAGAGTGTTATTGAATTTATTCAACAACGCATTTTATGCCGTCAATGAAAGGCAAAATGCTGAAAGCCTAAGGCTGAATGCTGACTACAAACCGATAGTTTCAATTCAAACAAAAAAAATAAATGATAAGGTTCAGGTAACTGTAAAAGATAATGGTATCGGTATACCACAAAAAATTGTTGATAAAATTTTTCAACCATTTTTTACCACCAAACCGACAGGACAAGGAACGGGACTGGGTTTGAGTTTGAGCTATGATATTATTAAAGCGCATGGAGGGGAGATAAAGGTGGAAACAAAGGAAGGAGAAGGAAGTGAGTTTGTTTTTCAATTGCCAAATATTAATCTTTAGAATGAAATACATTACCACCCTGCTGTTGAGTTGTCTTCTCACATCGCTTGCTGTTGCACAGCCTTTGCCTGACAGTTTAAAAACTTTATACAATGCCGCACGCAGCAGTTCTGACAAAGGAAGATGCCTGCGCATATACCTTAATAACTTCAATGGTGATTCTTCGGACACGAAAAATGTGTTGGTATTGATTGCCTATTTTAAAAAAAACAACGATGCTGCAGGAGAAGACTATGTTCTACTATTTACCAACTACTATCTTGCACGAACAGGCCAGTTTGATATTGCTTTAAAGGAGGCACATAAACTGTTATCCGCATTTGAATTAAGAGACGATATTTACGGGATTTTAAGCGCTAATATGATAATTAGTTACGCCTTGTTTCTTTCTGAGGACTTTGAACAGGCTCATGGATATTCCAAAAAGGCATTGGCTCTTGCACTCATTGTTGGAGATAAACAATTGCTTTCTCAGACATATAATGATGTTGGCTCTGGGTATAACGATTTGAATGAACCTGATTCTGGTTTGATATATGCACAAAAGGCAGTTAATTTAGATTTCGAGGCGAACGATTCAATAAGCCTTGCTATATCCGAAGGCACTTTAGGGGAAAGTTATATTGCAAAAAAGAATTATAACAAGGCGATTACTCATATTAAGGCATCAGCCTCTATGGCAACTTCAATAAATAATTATCCTGCCCTTTTTTATGATCTTAATGATCTTGCGCAGATTTTCCTGGAAACCAACCAGCTTGACAGTGCCAGACATTACGCACAGCAAGCAGTTGCATTGTCTTATAAAGCAGGTTTCAAAAATCAGCTGTTAAGGGCTTACAAGTACTTGTACCAGTCCTACGAAATATCCGATAATAAAGACAGTGTTTATAAATATTTCAGGCTTTCTGCTGATACAAAAGATTCGCTTTTTACCGCCCAGAAAGTAAAAGACATACAGGCAATTAATTTCCGCGAGCAAATCCGACAACAGGAAATTGAACAGGATAAAATACAATTACAAAATAAAATTCGCACGTATTACATGCTCTCAGGCTTGTTTGTTTTGTTAGTGATTGGTTTCATTCTTTATAGAAATAACCTGCAAAAAAATAAGGCGAATAAAGTGCTGGAAAAAACATTGGCCGACCTCAAGTCTGCGCAATCCCAACTCATCCAATCCGAAAAGATGGCCAGCCTTGGCGAACTTACTGCAGGTATTGCACACGAGATACAAAATCCATTAAACTTCGTGAATAATTTTAGCGAAATAAATAAGGAATTGATTGGAGAAATGAGAGAAGAAATTGCAAAAAAGAATTTTGACGAGGTTGATCAGATTGCAAAAGATATTGCAGAAAATGAAGAAAAAATAAATCACCATGGCAAACGTGCAGACAGCATAGTGAAGGGCATGCTTCAACATTCACAAAAAAGTACAGGAGCAAAAGAACCAACAGACATCAATGCGCTGGCCGATGAATACCTCCGCCTCTCCTACCACGGTTTTCGTGCAAAAGACAAATCATTTAATGCAACTATCAAAATTGATTTTGATAATGGTATTGGCAACATCAATATCATTCCGCAGGATATTGGAAGAGTGTTATTGAATTTATTCAACAACGCATTTTATGCTGTAAATGAAAAAAATAAAACTGGCGATGAAACCTATCAACCAACAGTTTCAATTCAAACAAAAAAAATAAATGACAAGGTTGAAATTAAAGTAAGTGATAATGGCAACGGTATTCCTCAAAACATAGTTGACAAAATATTTCAACCTTTCTTTACCACCAAGCCTACCGGGCAG
>JBBQWL010000096.1:0-5920 GCA_038210625.1 Chitinophagales bacterium
GGTGCATCATACCGTCCGTGCATGTCACAACAAATATCAATATGAGGCCCTACTTCTTTTCGAACAGCCTCGATGGAGTTATACATTCTTTCTACTTCAGCAAGGCTTGCTGTCCAGTTCCACCTGTCATATTTATTGGGATCATTTGCTTCGTCAAGATCAAATTTTACGGCTGTATATCCTTTGTCAACTGCAATTCTGGCCACTTTCGCATAATCTTCAGGTTTGGGATTGCGCACCGCGTACAATTGGGTGTCGCAATACACCCGCACTTTATCGCGAAACTTACCGCCTAATAATTGATAGATGGGCAGGCCTAATGCCTTTCCGCACAGATCCCACAAGGCCGCATCAAAGGCGCTTAGAACAGCTACATACATACCCGATTGTGCGCCGCCAAAAAAAGCGCCTTTGCGGAATTGCTCAAATATTACATTTGGAGATAAAGGGCTTCTTCCGGTTAATTGTTTTCCTAACCGTTGCACTAAATAATAAGTTCCACCTACGGCATCCACTGCTTCGCCATAACCCACGATATCCTGGTTTGTAAAAATTTTTACAAATAATCCGCCTCCGGAGTAGGCACATTTAACATCGGTAATTTTTAAATCGGATGGCGGAGAACTTTTAGGGGTTTTTTCCATTGCATTTTCGAGTCCTTGTCCATACGTTTTGGATAGAGAAACAAAGGGAGTCATTGCTGCTGCTATTGCTGTTTTGGTAATAAAGGATCTTCTTGAACTTGACATAAATGTTGTATTAGTAGTGATTAATATTTTTGATTTCGATAGTTGTTTTTTGACTAATGACTGATGACCATTTTTTTACCACGTTCTATCTTTCAAAAAATTCTGTATGGTTTCTTTAGGAACCGGTAATTCATTAATATGGTCATTGATCCATTTAGAAAAATCTTTTTCAATATCATCTGTCCACCGTGCATCAATTTGTCCCGCTGTATATTTCCCTTCTCTCAGCCGCTGGTGGCCGAACATATCTCTTAATCGCACGATTTCTGAAGTGACAACAATTTTTTCTGCCAACTGGGGAGGAATAAAAACAACAACTCCTGTTTTTCCTAATACTATATCGCCTGGCATTACGGTTACGGTTCGTATGCGGGTGGGGTGGTTGATTCCTATAATCATAGTGGTAAGGTCCCTGCCCTGGCCCATACCCGGATTGTGATAAGAGGGATCGTAACTGGTATAGAAAGAAGTGAAGCCGCCAATTTCTTTCAAACCTTCTAAATCTCTTATTGCACCGTCGTAGACAATTCCATTTCCTGTTTTTGCATAAATGGCATTGCCGACATTATCACCAATAGTAGGCCCGTTTCTTTTTGCGCCAAATTGATCGGCCACATATACATCTCCTTGTTGCAGCATCTCAACAGCCCAAACATTTTGCGCCCTTCTTCCTTCTTTTTTCCCCATGGAATCAATAGCCTTCCATACGTCCGGGCGCCCCGGCATAAACGTTGCCGTTACAGCACGGCCAACCAGCACACTATCCGGATTTATCATCTGCCAGTCTTCTGCAACCTGGTACCTGTAGCCCGCATTGCTCATGGTAGCCCAGGCCTCTTCCACGCTTACCGCTTTCATTCGTTTTACGATATCATCAGGAACTTTTGGACGACCATCAGGAAAGCGTTCACCTTTCCATTCAGGTGATAATGCTATGAGATCTTCTTTGCTTATTTGCACATGCTGTGCTTTGGCTTGATGCAGGAATGCAATCAATGTAAAAAGAAATAGCAAGCGTTTCATCGTTGACATATTTTTTAGTTTGTTTTAAAATGAAAGAATTTAAGTCATACTTACGTCTACCGGTTCCTCTTCTTTCTCAGAAGTTTTTTCTTTGGGTAGATGATTGTGCCACCAACTCGCCAAACAAGACCCGTTAATGTTCATCACAGGTCCGAAGATGGCCGGCGCTAATCCTGCAGTAGCAATTTTTCCCATAGTCAAAGCAAGACCCGTAGCAAGTCCTGCATTTTGCATTCCCACCTCAAGAGCAATGGTTCTGCAATCTCTTTCATGAAATTTCAATAAACGGGCAGACCAATAGCCAAGGAAAAATCCTATAACGTTGTGAAGGAACGTGGCCACCAACAATAAGGCCCCAACTTTTAAAAGATTATCTCTTCCTGCGGCAACCATTATTGCCAATATGAGAGCAATGCCACCCATAGAAATGAGCGGCATGATCTTATCAAGCCACTTAAATCTTCCACGCACCACGTAATGAAAAGCAAGTCCTGCAACTAAAGGAATGATCACAATCTTTGTGATGTCCCACACCATAGCCCAAAAATCTATTTGAACAAAGCTGCCGCCTAACCATTTTAAAAGCAGTGGCGTTAAGAACGGTGCAAGTAAAGTAGAAACAGTTGTTACCGAAACAGAAAGTGCCAGGTTAGCTCTTGCCAGGTATGACATAACATTCGATGCTAATCCACTTGGACAACATCCCACCAAAATAATTCCCGCTGCAATTTCATTTGGGAAGTGGAACAAGGTAGCTATTGAAAGGCCAACCAATGGCATGATGAGGTAATGAAAAATAACTCCGACAATAATTCCTTTGGGCATACGGACAACGTTGATAAAATCTTTCACGCTTAATTCCGTTCCCATTCCGAACATGATGATTTGCAGTAAAGGAATAATGAGTACAGATAATTTAAAAGTTCCAATCGTTATGAAATATTGCGGATGATACATGGCAAAACTTACGACGCCGATGATCATCACAGTAAAAGAAAGGCCCTTCAAAAATTCTTTTCCGCGGAATGCGATAGCAAGTGCGAAGAAAAACAACATCAACAGCCAACCACCTAAATCATTTAGTTGCCTGGTAGTTGCCAGTATCCAGGCGATTAAAAGAATTATAGAGATTAAATAAAAAAGATTGTAAAAGGATTTTCTCTTCATAGCAAGTTGAAAGGTTAATTATAGTTTCAATTCTCCTGCTGCAAATCAGCAATCGCTTCAAATTCGTCAAACAACTTTACGCCCAATCTTTCGAAAATGGAGTAGTGCTTCATATAAACATTGTGAAGTTGTTTGTTTGGTGTGAAGCTGTCAGGTAGTTTTACCGTTTCTGCAGCTTCATCTAAATTTTTATACAAACCGATTTCTGTTGCACTCAATAAAAAAGATCCGAAAGCAACACTATCTGAACCTGATCCCTGTTTGATGTGAACAGGTTTGTTGAAAATATCCGCCATCATTTGTGTCCAGAAAGGATAAGATGCAAATGTTCCGTTTGCAGAGAGGCTTTTGATAGTTTGATGTTCTTCTAATGTTTTACCAATGCTATAAATGGCATACAATATGCCTTCGATGGTGGCACGAACAAAGTGTTGTTGCTCATGTTTTATATTCAATCCAAAGTACACTCCCCTTGCATCTGCATTCCACATAGGAGCTCTTTCGCCTTGCAAATAAGGAAGAAAAATTAATCCTGCAGAACCCGCAGCAACCTTGCCTGCATCATTAATCAGGTTAGTGATGCAGTCTTCAAGATCGAATGCTTTTTTAAAATCGCCAAATTGTTTTGCATACCATTCAAACACAGCTCCGGCATTATTAGTCGGCCCACCCGAAACATAAAGACCCTCTGTGAGCAGGTAATTGAATATTCGTTGTTTTTCATCTTGTAAAATTTCTGTGCCAACCACTCTTACAGCTCCGCTTTCTTCAAGCGTGACCGTTGCTTTTCCATCTCCCCAAACGCCTGCACCTAATGTAGCCATGCAGCCATCACTTGAGCCAACGATCAGTTTTACTTTATCATGCAAGCCCAATGAAGCCTGGTATTCCCTTTTCAATTTTTTTGGAGAATAAAAAACAGAAACAACGTCTGCTAATTTCTCTTTAGTGATGCCTGTATATTTCAATGCATCTGCCTCCCATTTCAATGTGCGAATGTTTAACATGCCTGTGGCAGAAGCAATACTGTAATCGACTATGTACTCGCCGGTGAGTTGTTGTATGATGTAGGTTTTTATAGACAAAAACTTTTGTGTTGCAGCAAAGCGGTCTTTATCATTATTTTTTAGCCATTTGATTTTGTTGAGTGGCGACATGGCATGTATCGGTGTACCCGTTATTTTGTACAATGATTTTCCAAGAGAAGAATTTTTCAGGTCGCGTGCTTCTTTTTTTGCACGGTTGTCCGACCATGCCATTGCATTACCAAGTGGTACTCCGTTCTTATCAATCGGCAAAACACTATGCATAGCCGAACTGAAACAAATGCAAATCACCTTGTGCTTTTTGGGATGAATTTTTTCATTTAAAAAATTCTTCAGTATATAAAGCATGGTGATGAATATCTGTTCAGGATCCTGCTCACTAAAATCCGGCTTTGCATGAAAGGTAGGATAGGAGCCTTTTGAAGAACCGAGCATGATCCCATTCAAATCAAAAGCTACAACTCTTATTGCGCCTGTTCCGATTTCAATTGTAATGATGCAATCCATTTTTAAAAAGTTTAGTCGTTCGTTACTATATTTTTTTTTCGAAACTCACTTGGTGTGTAACCGGTAAGTTTTTTGAAAGTGGTGGCAAAATGTTGTGATGAATAAAAGCCGACATCTAATGCAATATCTGTTACATGCACTTCAGGGCGTTTCAAAAGTTTGATTGCTTCAGAAATGCGGATGTTGATCAGATAATTCAATGGTGTGAAGCCGGTATAACTCTTTGCTTTTTCTGAGAAAGCAGTAGTGCCTAATCCGACTAGTGCAGCCATTTCTTCAACGGTCCACTGGTGCGACAGATTTTCACGGAGCGTTTGTTCTAGTTTCATAAATGTTTGAGGAAAATCCCTTTGTGAATTATGCTGTCTTGTTAATTGCCTCGCCGATAAAATAAGCAGTTCGTCTATCAACTGATTGATGCGTGCAGTGTGCCCGATCTCCTGGTTGACAAACTCATTTTGCATGCTTTGAAATATTGCTCCTGCTTCTTTAAGTTTTGACAGAACAGGACAACTGTTCAACAGCAGGATTCTTCCGATCGTTCTGCACTCACTATCAGTAAGACGGCTCCATCTACCCATACATATTTTACCGCTTCGTTCTAATTGCTGTAACTCAAGATGCATCCATGAGACAGTGCCAATATCAAGCAAATCTTTTTCGCCACCGAAACTTTGCCCTGGTAAAATAATTGCAAGGTCATCGGGGTAAAGTATGTGATGTTCGCTATTGATGATCCAATCGAAGCGGCCATCAATTACATAGTAAAAACGAAGGAATTCAGAAGTTTCTTTTTTAAAAGAATCAAATTGTATGCTGTTAATTTTTTTTAAGGCAAATTCAATGACGTGAGGGAAGACATGAAGCTCTTTACATTCTTTTTTTAAAAAGTATTGGTTCATGCGATCGTTATTGAATTTACAAAGCGATATTACAAATAAAACCTCACGGCCTTGTATAAAATCCATCGCTGTGTTTTATTGAAAGTTTTGTTTCAACAAACCGAACTTTTTTTATAAAAGCGTGTAAACGACATTTATCAACTGTAAAGCCGCTTTGACCTAATAAACACTTTGCTGAAAACTTCTGATGTTTCTGCTGCATTGAACAAATTTTTATTGTAATATTTTTAAAACTCAAAATCGTTTGATAGGGAAGAAAACTATTTTTTTCCTGTCAATGAAATACTGCACTCCGCATTCTAAATTGATTTGAAGAAATGATTTGCGATCAGTGATGTCACTTATAAATTTATAAACAATCAGGCAGGGTGTACAATATCTTTCGCCGTTTATTATTGGAAGTTTCTTTTTCAAAAATTCGGCTACTTTGTATAAATGTGTAATTGACATTTATTCTTTACTTACGATTATTCACTAACAAATCAATTGCTATTATGGGAAAAAAACTACTGCAGCTTACTGCACC
>JBBQWL010000097.1:0-5914 GCA_038210625.1 Chitinophagales bacterium
TAGGCGCTTCTGTTATACATAAAAATTAATCAGTTAATAAATAATAATTCTATTGTGAATAGTTTCGGTCGCATTTTTAAAGTATCCATTTTCGGGGAATCGCATGGTAATTGCGTGGGCATTAATATTGACGGATGCCCATCTGGGTTGCCATTAAGAGTGGATGATTTTACCACCGATATTGAAAGAATAAAAGCAGGTGCCAAAGGGACTACGCCACGTAAAGAAGATGATATTCCTAAAATAATGAATGGCGTTTTTAATGGTAAAACTACTGGCGCTCCGATAACTATATTATTTGACAACAACAACACCAGAAGTACCGATTACGAAAAGCAACGTGCCGTACCAAGGCCAGGTCATGCAGATTTTGTTGCCACCAAAAAATTTGGAGGCTTTGAAGATTTCAGAGGTGGCGGGCATTTTAGCGGACGATTGACCGTTTGCCTGGTGGCAGCTGGTGTTGTTGCCAAGAAATTATTGAATAAAATACATGTAGCAGCAACCATCCTGGAAATAGGTGGCGAAACAGATATTGAAAAAGGATTGCAAAATGCTATTGATGCAAAAGATACCATTGGCGGTATTGTAGAATGCCGCACAACCGGCTTGCCCATAGGATTGGGAGAGCCTTTCTTTGATTCTGCTGAATCGTTATTGAGCCATGCGGTATTTGCAATACCTGCTGTAAAAGGTATTGAATTTGGAGCCGGCTTTGCGGCTGCAAAAATGTATGGCAGCAAACACAACGACTGGATTGAAAATGCTGATGGCACCACCACCACCAACCACAGCGGCGGTATTGTAGGTGGCATTACAAACGGTAACGAACTTTTATTCCGGATTGCCATTAAACCAACTTCCTCCACACCCAAAGAGCAACAGACATTGAACATAGAAACCGGCGAGATAGAAGCCTTTTCAGTAAAAGGCAGACATGATTTGTGTATAGCATTAAGAGTTCCTGTTGTGCTGGAAGCCGTTACTGCGTTCGTATTGGCAGACCTGCTAATGCTGGAACAAAGAATTGGAAGGGTAGTGGTGGGGTAAAAATTGACAATTAAATATTTGGCAGCTCCGGGTGTAAGCCTGGGACTTTTGTAATTATCAAAAATGCGCAGGATTCCGACCTGTGTCTACCTTTTTATTACTGCTTTGAGTTGAATACGCTTTGAGCAAAGTAATTTTGGTAATATCTGTATTAATAAGATTCCTTCCCAGTTTAGTGAGGACCCCTACCTCAGATGCAGAATTTATCTGCAATTATCTATTTATATTACAGCTTCAACCAAATGCAAATTATATTTTATGCCGAACGAACAACACAAATTTGATGCTATTGTAATTGGATCAGGAATCAGTGGCGGTTGGGCTGCCAAAGAGTTTTGTGAGAAAGGAATGAAAACCCTTGTGCTGGAAAGAGGCAGGGATGTTGTGCATTTGAAAGACTATCCAACAGCCACGAAAAATCCGTGGGAATTTCCACACCGTGGGCATAAAACAATTGAGCTTACTAAAGATAACCCTGTGGTATCAAGGTGTTACGCTTATAATGAAACTTCCGCTCATTTTTTTGTAAAAGATACTGAACATCCTTACGTACAGGAGAAGCCCTACGACTGGATTAGGGGTTACCAGGTTGGTGGTAAGTCGTTGCTTTGGGCAAGGCAAACACAACGTTGGAGCAAATATGATTTTGAAGGTCCGGCTCGGGATGGTTTTGGCGAGTGGCCCATTACCTACGATGAGTTGGCGCCATGGTACAGCCATGTTGAAACATTTGCAGGTATCAGTGGCAATTACGATAAGCTGGATACACTGCCAGACGGCAATTTTTTACCTGCATGGGAAATGAATACCGTCGAGAAATCGATGCAGGCCGGCATTATGAAAAAATTCACCGACCGTAATGTGATACAGGGCCGTTGTGCCCATCTTACAAAACCACAACCCATACATTTAGAGCAAGGCCGAACTCAATGCCAGGCCCGATCTTTATGTGAGCGTGGGTGTCCTTTTGGCGGATACTTCAGTTCCAATGCATCCACCATACCGTGGGCCAGTAAAACAGGCAATCTTACTTTACAGACGAATGCTGTTGTTCACTCCATAATTTACGATGAAAAGTTGCAGAAAGCCTCTGGCGTAAGGGTTGTAGACAGTGTTACAAAAAAGGTGACCGAGTATTTTGCTAAAGTAATATTTGTAAATGCAGCTACGCTAAACAGTAACCTCATACTACTCAATTCAACATCCAAACGTTTTCCAAATGGTTTGGGAAATGACAATGGCTTATTAGGAAAATATATTGCCTTTCACAACTATCGCGGTAACCTTTCAGCTTCAGTTGATGGCCATAAAGATGAGTATTATTATGGTCGTCGTCCAACTCAGCCAATGATGCCCAACTTTAGAAATGTTCACAAACAGGAGATGCAATTTCAAAGAGGGTACATGACCTTTTTTGGTGCAGGAAGAGGGAGGGCTGAAGTCGAAGGAATTGGTGGAAATTTTAAGGATGCGATGACGGAGCCAAGTGGTTGGTTTGTATCTATGATGATGCAGGGAGAAACAGTGCCGAAAATCACCAACCATGTAAGACTGAGTACCGATAAAAAAGATGCCTGGGATATTCCGCAGCTAATTACGTCAGTAGATTATGATGCAAATGATGAATTGGTTTTAAATGACTTTTTACAAACTGGTGCTGAAATGCTTGAAGCTGCAGGCTGTAAAAATATCCAGTCAAGCGATACAAAGCAGGCTCCTGGACTGGACGTTCACGAAATGGGTGGTGTACGGATGGGTAATGACCCTTGTACTTCTTTACTCAATAAATACAACCAACTGCATCTCTGTAAAAATGTATTTGTAACAGATGGTGCCTGTATGGTAAGCACTGGTACACAAAACCCCTCACTCACGTTTATGGCACTAACAGCGAGGGCTGCAAATCATGCAGTGGATGAATTAAAAAAGGGCACAATATAGTGGTAGCCGCAGATTCGCTGATTGAATATTTCAATTTGTATACTGTTTTTGCAATTGTAATTGAGTTTATCAAGCTGCAAATCTGCGGCCCAATTTTCATCCATAACCTGCGCCTAAGGGAGCCTATGGGAGGTAGGAAGAATAGTAGTTTACTATATAAAATTCATATATAGTTACCTCGGTTTAGCCGGGGTGTTTTTTTGCTTTGTTGAAAATTATTAATAAATGTATCAATGGTTTAAGAACAATTACTATTTGTAGCTGTAATAGGGGCTGAATCCTATTATCAACGTACTTTTGCACCCAATTAACCAACGAGGAGTTGCTTATAAATTAGAAAGCGATCAACATGAAATTTTTTCCGGAATCGGCCTTACAGCAATTGGAATATGAAAAGGTGAAAACCATACTGGCAGAGTATTGTACCACTGCCTATGCCGCTAACAAAGCTTCCACTCTTCGCATACATACCAAAATTAATTTTATCCAAACAGAATTGCAGCAGACAAATGAATTTAAATTACTGCTTCAATCTGCCCAATATTTTCCCAACGATTTTACGGTTAATCTTCAAAAAGATTTGAAGCTACTTTCCATTCCCGGCGCCATGCTGGGCGGTGAACAGTTTTTGTTGATTCACAAGCTGGCAAACAATACCAGTAATATTTTTCGCTGGTTTGATAATGAAAGAAGAATTGCTTGTCCGGCGTTAACGAAAGTAATCAGCGAATCTTACTACGAAAAAACTATCATAGAATTGATTGATGCTGTAGTGGATGAAACAGGCAATGTAAAAGATAATGCCAGTGAAGAACTGATGCGAATAAGGATGGCATTGTATAAAAAAAGAAATGAATTAAGGCGCATTTTCGACCGCATTGTAAGCAAGTTAAATAAGCTGGGCTACCTGGCAGATATTGAAGAGAGTTTTATGAACGGCAGGCGTGTATTGGCCGTGTATGCAGAGCAGAAGCGAATGATAAAAGGGATTTTGCATTCAGAAAGTGATAGCCGCAAAACATCGTTTATAGAACCCGAAGAAACGACCGAACTGAATAATGATATTTTTTCGCTGGAGAATGAAGAAAGCAGGGAAGTGTACCGGGTGTTTAAAGCGTTGACCAACCAGGTAAGTGTGTATGCGCCGCTATTGCAGAGCTACCTTGCCATTAACGGCGAATTTGATTTTATAAAAGCCAAGGCCAGATGGGCAGTGGAGATGGGCGGCAACTATCCAGCAATTTTTGATAAGGCGCATGTTAATTTAATACAGGCTTATCATCCTTTGTTGTTGATGTACAACAAGCGAAATAACAAACCTACCATACCGGTAACCGTGAGGCTGGATGATAAGAACAGGATACTTGTTATTAGCGGACCTAATGCCGGTGGTAAAACTGTTACCCTAACAACGGTTGGTCTGTTGCAACTGATGGTACAAAGTGGCTTACTGATACCCGTACATCCCGATAGCGAGCTGGGAATTTTTAAACAAATAATGATTCACATTGGTGATACGCAGAGCCTGGAATTTGAGTTGAGTACCTACTCATCGCATTTAAAAAACATGAAGCATTTTATGGAGAATGCCAATGGTAAAACCTTGTTTTTTATAGATGAACTGGGCAGTGGCAGTGACCCAAATTTAGGCGGCGCTTTTGCAGAAGTGATCATGGAAGAGCTGGCGCACAAACACAGTTTTGGTATAGTTACCACCCATTATCTGAACCTGAAAGTGATGGCCAATAAAGTACCAGGCATTATTAACGGTGCCATGCAGTTTGATGAAAAAAACTTACTGCCTTTGTATAAACTGATTATAGGAAAGCCAGGCAGCTCCTACACTTTCTCTATTGCTGAGCGTATTGGCCTCGAAAAAAGATTGATTGAAAAAGCAAGGAATCTGGTAGATGAGGATCATTTTACACTGGACAAATTATTGAACAGAACCGAACAGGATCTTCAAAAAATTGATGTTGATAAAAAGGAATTACAACATTTATTGCAGGAAAATGTGCGACTGAAAAAAGAGATGCAGCAGGTGTTGAATAAAGAAAAGCATGACCAGGAAATAGAACGGTTGAAGCACCAGAATAAAATATCCGAAGAAAAAATGGCCTACCTGAAAGATATGGAACGTCGCCTGAAAGCGATGGTGATTGAATGGCGCCGGGCAACGGATAAAGACAAAGTTGTTAAGATGATTCATGCCTTGCTATTTAACCAAAAGGAAAAGATGGTGACCGAGAAATTTCAGAAAAAACTAAATGAAAAGTTCATTGAAATTTCCGGCGAAATACAAGTGGGTGACAAAGTGAAAATGAAACAAAACCGGCAGGTGGGTATTGTAAAAGAAATACGGGGCAAAAAAGTAATTGTTCAATTGGGGGTAATTCCATTAACCGTTAACCTGGAGGACTTAAGCCTGGTCAAAGAAAAAGATATACCTGAAGAGACTGCCTAGTTGCAGCCGTCTTTCCTCCTGGTGTCTGTAATACCCATAATTTTCCATGCATCGTTTCTTTTAATGAGAGAAAAAACATTCACACCGCAGTGGGAGAGTTGGTCGTTAAAATAGAAGTTATAGGGAGTCCATGCTATTGCCATGGCACCATCAATTTTAATATCGAAACTGGTAAGGCGCTCATCCAATTTCTTGCCTTTTAATGAAATTACCTGCTGCAGAAAATCATCAATAGCTTCCTGTTGTAAAATAGTCTGTCCATTTTTATTTTGCGCAATTGAATAAAGAAAACAAGATGAGTCCAAAACATTCCTGATAACAGTAGTATCATTGGTTTTCATTCCCTCAAAAAAAAAGTTGATTGTCGTTTTAATGTTTTCGGCATCCTGTTGGGCAATTGTTCTGTTACAAAACAGCACTAATAAAATAATGGTAAATATTTTCATCCGATAATTTTTA
>JBBQWL010000098.1:0-5311 GCA_038210625.1 Chitinophagales bacterium
ATATATCAGCACTACAGCCCAGGTAGAGTATATGGTGTTACCGCGCATGCTGGCGTTGGCCGAAGTATTGTGGAGCCCTAAAGAAAATAAAAACTGGCAAAATTTTAATGAGCGTTTAAAAAGCCAGTTCAAAGCCTTCGGACAAAAAGGATTGAATTATTGCCCCGGCAATTTTACTGTCAATATAAAGCCGTCTTCTCAATATGGAAAGTTGTTTGTTGACTTATCTACAGAAATTGTGAACGCGGATATTTACTATACCACGGATGGAACAGAACCAACATTGAGCAGTAATAAATACACTTCGCCTTTTGAGATAAACTCTTCTGTTTTATTGAAAGCTTCATCGTCTGTGAATGGCCGCATTATGGGCGTGCAGGCTGCAAGGCAAAATTTTGTAATGCACAAAGCCATTGGTAAAACGGTAACCTATACTAATCCTGTAAGCAAATATTACCCGGCTGATGGACCCAACTCACTAACGGATGGCGTAAGAGGAACAGCGGCTGTTGGTAAATACTGGCATGGCTTCAGTGGCAACGATTTAATTGCCACCATTGATTTAGGTGAAGAAAAAAATATACAAAGCATCGCTTTAGGATGCCTCCAACATTATAACGATTGGATTTTTTTACCATCATCGGTAACTTTTGAAACATCAACCGATGGAAAGAATTTTATAGTAGTTCAAACAGTCAATAACGATATTTCTCCTGATGAAAAAAATTCAGTTATAAAAGATTTTACGATAACATTTCCGGAGAAGGAAGTGAGGTACGTGAGAGTAACCGCAAAAAATACAGTATGTCCAAAGGGCCATCCCGGCGAAGGAAAGCCGGCATGGATATTTGCGGATGAGATAGTAGTGAATTGATCATTGATTCCAATACACTTCATGTATCCGCCACGCGGCAGACCTATTCAATCCGGGCTTGCGGGGACTAGCCTGGCCGGTGGAAAGACATATAAAATGCAAGTGGCTTTAAATGAATTGCCGGTTTTTATAAAAATAAAAGTGCAATAGATACAGGCAAGAGAAGAATGGAGTAATAACAGATATACTGTTAACTGCTACCTCAAAATTATTAGAAATGAAAAAAAATATAAAAATATTGAGTGCATTGAGGAATTAATAACGGCTATCTTCAAGATAGGACATGCTTGTCACCATTTAAAATTTTATCACACCTTGAAAAAAATTTTCTTTTATGTTTTACTTTCAACAGTTGTTGCTTCTTGTAACAATCAATCTAAACCGGGATTGGTAGCTACTGTAGAAACACCGAATGACATATTGGTAAAAGCAGATGGTAAGGGCAGCTTGTTGCTGCTCACGGACAGGCCGCCCAACCTGGAGACTCCTTTGAAATATTTTTTGCAGGACTATACGCCTGACAGTGTATTTTTTGTGCGCTGGCATCTCGCCGGCCTGCCAATTGCTGTTAATGCAGATACTTTTCGTTTACGTGTAGGCGGAAACGTTGGTAAGGAGCTTTCTTTATCAATTGACGACCTTAAAACAAAATTTACACCTTTTACCATAACGGCCTTATGTCAATGCTCCGGTAATTCGAGAAGCTTTTTTGATCCGCGTGTGCCGGGCGGGCAATGGAAGAACGGCTCTATGGGCAATGCTAAATGGACAGGTGTAAAATTGAAAGATATTTTATTGATGGCCGGTGCAAAAAAAAATTCAATAGAAGTGAGTTTTAATGGCCTGGATGTACCGCCAATGCCTGCTACACCCGACTTTGAAAAGTCGTTGCAATTCGATCATGCCGCTGACGGAGAAGTGATGATTGCTTATGAAATGAATGGCGGGCCACTGCCACTTTTAAATGGTTACCCGCTAAAATTAGTAGTGCCGGGCTGGTACGCTACTTATTGGGTGGGCATGTTGAATAATATACAGGTGCTGTCAACACCCTTTGAAGGCTTTTGGATGAAGAAGGCATACGTTGTTCCGAAGGGTGTACCAAATGGTAATGAAAGCCCGGATTCAATTGCTACTAATACCGAACCCATCAGCAAGATGAATGTACGTTCCCTGTTTGTATCACCTGAGCCAAACGAAGTAATGGCAGTTGGCCGGCAAACAGATATACAGGGGCTTGCCTTTGATGGCGGCTATGGCATTACTAAGGTGGAGTTATCTGCGGATAGCGGGAAAACGTGGCTTCCTGCAAAACTGGATGCGGATTTGGGTAAATACTCCTGGCGGCGGTGGCATTACAGTTTTACGCCTGCACAAAAAGGAAGCTATTCCCTGCAGGTGAAAGCCACTAACGCGATAGGTCAAACGCAGCCACTACATCAATGGAACCATAGCGGTTATATGCGCAACGAAATTGAAACAATATTTTTGAAAGCCGAGTAACCATGAAGTATTTAAAACTAAAAATCATAGGGCTCTTTTCGCTGGGTGCCTGTTATATATTTTCCTGCAGCGAGCCAGGCAAAAAAGCTGATAATATTGTTGCTGCTGCTTCATTACAAAACCTCAGTAGCGTAGTAACAGAATTACCTATTGCGCCAGGCTTTAAAAGCTTTCAAAATAATTGTCTCACTTGCCACTCGGCCCGCTACATACAAATGCAGCCAGATCTCTCTGCAAAAACCTGGCTTGCCCTTGTAACAAAAATGCAAAAAAGTTTTGAGGCGCCGGTACCTGATTCTTCGGTGAATGAGATTGTTCAATACCTCGTAGCAATAAAAGGGAAAAGCTGAAATTCATTGTTTAAATAAAATTTAATGATCAAAACAAATTTTTTATGGTTATCGCTATTGGCTTGTTGCAACGGCATAGCTCAGCAACGCCCCAATATCGTTTTGATTATTTCAGATGACCATGCCTACCAAGCCATAAGCGCTTATGGGAGCAACCTGGTGCAAACACCCAATATTGACCGCATCGCCAATGAAGGTGCCATCTTCAAAAAGGCGTATGTTACCAATTCTATTTGCGGCCCCAGCCGGGCAACTATAATAACAGGAAAGTACAGCAACAAAAATGGATTTAAAGACAATGAACATTCCAGTTTTGATGGCAGCCAGAATACTTTCATAAAAGAGCTAACAAAAAGCGGGTATCAAACTGCATGGATCGGCAAATGGCATTTGGAAACACAACCACAGGGCTTTACCTATTGGCAAATACTTCCCGGACAGGGACAATATTATAATCCTGACTTTTTGATGATGGATGGGAGCACGAAAAGACTGGACGGATATGCCTCCAATGTAATAGAAGATGTTTCGGAAACATGGTTAAACAAAAGAGATACATCAAAACCGTTTTGCCTGGTGATTGGCCATAAGGCAACGCACCGTACGTGGATGCCCGACACGGCTGACCTGGGAATGTTTGACAATAAAACTTTTTATCTGCCGCATAATTTTTATGATGACTATGCGGGCCGGCAGGCTGCTGCTGTGCAGGATATGACGATTGAAAAAACGATGATCATGGGATACGATTTAAAAATATTTCAGAACGAAGAAGCAGAAAATAAAGAAGGAAGCATAAAGCGGATGAATGCGGCACAAAGAAAAAAATTCGATGAATATTACCAACCCATCATTGCTGATTTCAAATCAAAAAATTTATCGGGCAAGGCGCTTACGGAATGGAAATACCAACGGTATATGAAAGATTATTTATCTACAGCAGCCTCGCTGGATAGAAATCTCGGGAGGACATTGGATTATTTGGATAAGAACAACTTAGCCGGCAACACGATTGTAATCTATATGAGCGACCAGGGATTTTATCTTGGCGAACATGGTTGGTTTGATAAGCGATGGATGTATGAAGAGTCATTCAGAACGCCAATGGTAATGCGCTATCCCGGCGTAGTGAAGCGGGGAACAGTGAACAATGATATGGTGATGAATCTTGATATTGCTCCCACGGTTTTATCTGCTGCCGGTGTGCATATCCCCAACGATATGCAGGGCGAATCTTATATGCCGTTGCTTACAAAATAAAAATGCTAAAGGCCGCGATGCCATGTATTATCATTATTGTGAAAATGGTGAACATTCGGTGTCACCGCATTTCGGCATCAGCACCGCCCGTTATAAACTTATCCGTTTTTACAAAAGAGTGGAGAGCTGGGAATTGTATGACATGCAAAAAGACCCATATGAAATGAAAAATCTATACAACAATAAAAAATATCAAAAAAAAATAAAGCAATTAAAAAATGAATTGCTGTTATTAATAAAAAAGTATGACGACAACGATGCGCTGGAAATAATTAATCAGGGTACGTAAACAGCGGTGAATTATTACCTGCATCAACATTTAAACTTAAAGTGCAATAAAAAAAATATCATGATAAAAAAATATGCCTGCCTTCTTCTATTATTATTTTGTTCTTTCACTGCTTTTTGCCAGGGCAAACACAAGTTTACTTTAGGCAAAGAAGATTTTTTATTAGATGGTAAACCGTGGCAGATTATCAGCGGTGAAATTCACCCGGCAAGGATACCGCGGGAATATTGGCGGCAACGTATTCAAATGGCAAAAGCTATGGGATGCAATGCCATAGCCGCTTATATTTTTTGGAATTACCTGGAAACAAAAGAAGGAGAATTTGATCTTTCAACCGCTAATAAAAACGTTGCTGAATTTATCCGCATCTGCAAAGAGGAAGGCATGTGGGTGCTCTTGCGCCCCGGCCCTTATGTATGTGCCGAATGGGATTTCGGTGGTTTGCCATCTTATCTTTTAAAGATCCCTGATATAAAAATCCGTTGCATGGACGCAAGATATATGGCGGCGGTTACACGATATATAACAAAGCTTGCAAAAGAAGTTGCTCCCTTACAATGCACTAACGGCGGCCCTATAGTGATGGTGCAAATTGAAAACGAATATGGTAGTTATGGTAACGATAAAGTATACCTGGAGGCGTTGAGAAAGCTTTGGGCTAAAGAACGGAATCAACGTTCCGTTTTATACATCTGACGGGGCAACGCCGTTCATGCTGGAAGCAGGGAATATTGATGGCGCTGCTATTGGCCTGGACAGCGGCAGCGACTCCGCGGACTTTGCCCAGGCAACAAAAAGAAATCCAAATGTGCCTGCATTTAGTGGAGAAACATACCCTGGATGGCTAACGCACTGGGGCGAAAAATCGCAAAGGCCGGATACCAATGATCTAAAAAAGGAGGTAACATTTTTATTGGAAAATAAAAAATCATTCAATTTTTATGTGATACATGGCGGAACAAATTTTGGTTTTACCGCCGGCGCCAATGCATTTGCACCAACTGCTTATCAGCCTGATATTACCAGCTACGATTA
>JBBQWL010000099.1:0-4999 GCA_038210625.1 Chitinophagales bacterium
AAACACCCCTGCAGGCAATGCTGCAAGTGGTATGATACTTTGGCAGCCGGATGCAAACGCAAACCCTGCTGTGATGGGTTTTGTAAGTACCAATGCAGAAGTGGGGAAATATTTTGGACCCAATATCTTCGCAGGCACACCGTTTGAGCAGGCACCTGTATTAAATGCAACAATCAATATTGAAATAACTGCCGATAAAGCAATCAGCAAATGTGTTGTGGGCGATTATACTTTTGAAGTTGAGATGAGCGATTTTACTGATCCTTATTTAATTAACCGTGAACCTGCTGCTATGCCACCTTTTCATCAGCAAGGTGTGGAAATTCATGCAAGGAAAGTAAGTTTAAAAATTAATGGCGAAGTGATAAATATTATTGTGCCGCCTGTTGGCATTACAGGTGGACCAGCCAGTGTGGTTAGCCCTAATGGTGTTTATGCAAGATAATCCAGTATAATAATGATGGTTTTAATTTTTCTAAAAGTAAAAGAGCGAAACAAATTGTTTCGCTCTTTTTATATTTTTTATGAAAATAAATTATCCTAAAGCTACCTTCTTAAAATCTGTTACTTTCAAATCAGCATCAACACTTTTTAAGTAATCGGCAACAGACTTGCTGTTGTCTTTTACAAAAGCCTGGTGCATTAAAGCATTGTCTTTAAAGAATTTGTTCATTTTACCATCGGCAATTTTTTCAGCCATTTCAGCGGGTTTACCTTCTGCCTTTATCTTTTTAATGGCAATGGTTTTTTTACGGTCCTTTTGGCTGGCAGGCCATACCTTGACGATTCAGCAGTTATTATGTGGCACAAAAAATTGCGAAACAACCCGTTCCGTCATTTTTCAAAACCAACAAATAAGTATTAACTTTAACTACTAATTTTAATCTCCTAAAACTATAACCGCTTTTTGAAAACAAAGAAAACAAAAAAGCTAAGACCTGTAAAAAAACAGCAACCGCTGGCTGGCTTTTTATCGGGTAAGGCTATCATGCTGCTGATTTTCTTTTTCATCTTATATGGAAGGCTGTATTCCCAAAATCCAAATTTGCAATTTGCTTTTAATGTTGGTGGTACAGCAGCCAGTGGAGAATCAGTTGCACTTGATCAACAGGGCAATGTTTACACAACTGGCTATTTTTATGGTACCGCAGATTTCGATCCGGGGCCGGGCGTGGCTAATCTTACTGCCTCGGGAAATTCACCCAACCTTTTTATTGCCAAATACAGTTCTACCGGGACATATCTATGGGCATTTAACATTGTCGGCGGTTTGAACATTGGAAGAAATATTCTTATTGATGCAATTGGCAATATATATATAACAGGTCTTCTTTCAGGAACAGCAGATTTTGATCCCGGAGCAGGAACTGCTAACCTTACTTCAAATGGCTTCTATGATATTTTTGTAGCAAAGTATAACCCCTCAGGAACCTATCAATGGGCCTTTAATATTGGAGGAACTTCTCAGGATAATACCTATTCATTTAAAATTGATGCGGCAGGCAATGCTTATGTAACCGGATATTTTGGAGGAATAGTAGATTTTGATCCCGGGCCGGGTGTTAGTAATCTCAGCTCCATTGGGCCGACAGATATTTTTGTAGCAAAATATAATCCTGCAGGCAATTATCAATGGGCAATAGCTGTTGGAACGCCTTCTTTACCAAACTTAGCCCGTTCCATTGCCATTGATGAGGCATCAAATGTTTATGTAACCGGAACATTTTATGGTACCGCAGATTTTGATCCCGGGCCAGGAGTTGCATATCTCACAGCAAATGGAATTAGTAATGATATTTTCCTGGTCAAATACAATTCAGCAGGCGTGTATCAATGGGCTTTTAAAGTAGGTGGCCCCACCAGCGATGTTGGCTATAGTATTGCAACCGACATGTTGGGCAATGTTTACCTGGGCGGTTTTTTCCAGAACTTTGTTGATTTTGACCCCGGCCCCGGTAATACTTTTCTATCAGGGCCTGGCGCTTTCCTTGCCAAATACGACCAGGCAGGTAATTTTAAATGGGCGTTTCCAATTCAAAATACCGGTTCAGGTGGTTCCATCAATACAGTTACTTCCATCAGCACTGATAATGTGGGCAATGTATTTACGACGGGAAATTTTTCTAATACCGCAGATTTTAACCCCGGCCCCGCAATTGCGAACCTTACCAGCGCAGGTGGTCCAGATATTTTTGTAGCTAAATACGATGCTGCGGGAGTTTATCAATGGGCTTTTTCTGCAGGTGATGTAAATACTGATGTTGGCAGTTCAATTGCAGCAGATAATTTGGGAAATATTTTCGTTACCGGAAATTTTCAGGGTGTTACGGATTTTGATCCCACCGCAGGTGTAACCAACCTTAGTTCTCATAATGGTAATACTGATCTTTTTCTGGCAAAATATTCTCGATGCTCCTCTATTGCTGCACCGGGTGCTATCGGGGGCAATGGTTCGGTTTGTGCCGGAAGCACAAATA
Source organism: Chitinophagales bacterium (assembly GCA_038210625.1). Lineage (GTDB taxonomy): Bacteria > Bacteroidota > Bacteroidia > Chitinophagales > Chitinophagaceae > Ferruginibacter. The sequence continues at coordinate 2,478 of JBBQWL010000099.1, forward strand.
TTTATAGCATCAGTGCTGTGGCAGGAGCCGTTTCATACACATGGACGCTGCCCAACGGTTGGACAGGGAATTCAACAGGCACTTCTATTAACTGTATTGCCGGAAACAATGGCGGTACAATTTCGGTTGTTGCAAATAATGATTGCGCCACTACATCTTCGCAGTCATTAAACGTTACTGTTAACCCCGTCATTACGCCAAATGCTGTTATCGCATCCAGTCCTTCAGGGCCGGTCTGTCAGGGAACAGCAGTAACATTCACCGCAACTGCTTTTAACTTTGGCAATGGGGCAGTAAGTAATTACGATTTTAAAATAAATGGGGTAACGCAACAGGGTGGCTCCTCCAATACTTATACAACCTCATCGTTAAACAATGCAGATTCAGTAAGCTGCGTCATCAATTTTACGGGAGGCACTTGTCTTGCTTCATCAACAGTTGTTTCAAACAGCATAATTACTGCATTAAACCCTGTTCCTTCAATTTCATTTGCCCCTGCAAACCCATCAATAATTGCAGGCGGCTCAGTGCGGTTAAATGCAAGCGCAACAGGAAATATTGCAAGCTATCTCTGGACTCCGGCAACAGGGCTGAATAATCCAACAACATTAGCACCACTGGCAAGCCCTCTCACAACCACCACCTATAAACTTCAGGTAATTTCTACTGCCGGATGTATTGCAGAAAAAACGATACTCGTAAAAGTTTTTAGAGATATCTATATCCCAAATTCTTTTGCACCAAACGGCAACATGCTGAACCGTCTTTTCAAAATTCCCTCCGGAACTTCCCTCAATTTAGCATACCTCATAGTTTATGACCGATACGGCAATGAGCTATTTACCACAACAGATATCAACCGGGGATGGGATGGTACATATAAGGGAGTAAAATCTCCACAGGGTACTTATATTTATATGATTAAAGGCACTGATCTTCATGGACCGTTTTTTTTAAGAGGAACAGTGATACTGATTCGATAACTGGTTAAAGCGGATAAGTGGGGTACCAGAACGGCGAAAAGCGGTACCCACCTTGCCAGTATTCAGGCAGACGAAGTATTTATGCCGCCGTAGATAGGCGGCTAAGCCATCAGCTTGTACCGACGCTCTGGTTTTAACCAGCGGCATAGCATGCACTAAAATTTTAAGGCACAAGTAATCCCTATGGGCATTATCCAAAATTATTAACATTGGCAGCAGGAACACTTGGGTAAATGGAACCGGATAATTTTTATTCGGTTGTAATATCTTTCAGATTTAAATCTGAAAAAAGAATGGCGGAACAAACCGTTCCGCCATTTTTAATTTTATAAAGAATAAGTTTATCCTAAAGCAACACGTTTAAAATCTGTAACCTTCAAATCAGCATCAACGCTTTTTAAATAATCAGCAACAGATTTACTGTTGTCTTTTACAAAAGCCTGGTGCATTAAAGTATTGTCTTTAAAAAATTTGTTCATTTTACCATCGGCAATCTTTTCAGCCATTTCAGCCGGTTTACCTTCTGCCTTTATCATTTCAATAGCAATGGCTTTTTCCCTGTCTTTTGTTTCCTGGCTGATAGATGTTTCATCAACTGCCAGTGGGTTCATCGCTGCAATCTGCATAGCAACATCTTTTCCTGCATCGGCAGCTTCTTTGGTCATAGAAACCAGCACACCCATACGGTTTGCACCGTGTATGTATGAAGCTACATAAGGAGCTTCTACTCTTTCGAAACGGGTAAGCTCAATTTTTTCGCCTATTGATGCTAATTTATCGTTGATCATATCAGCAACAGTTTCGTTGCCAACTTTTGCTGCTTTAAGTTCTTCTGCTGATTGTACATTATTTGCTATAGCTGCATCAGCTATCGTTTGTACAAAAGCTACAAACTCAGGATTGCGGCTAACAAAATCTGTTTCGGCACTTACACATAAAACAATACCGCTTTTATGATCAGCAGTTGTTTGTGCAATTACCACACCTTCTTTGGCTTCACGGTCGCTGCGCTTTGCTGCTACCTTCTGGCCTTGTTTACGCAACCAATCAATGGCTGCTTCAAAATCGCCGTTGCTTTCAGTTAATGCTTTGCGGCAATCTAACATACCAGCACCTGTTGTCTGGCGTAATTTATTTATATCTGCTGCTGTTATTGTAACACTCATAATAATGGATAATTAAATAATTGATAATTGATAATACCTTAAAGCATGAAGCCTGTTTTTTAAACAATGCTTATGCTGAATAAAGATTAAATGTACAAGAGTGCGACGCCACCGAAGTTTAATAGTAATACAGTAGTTGGGCTCATAAAACTAAAACACAGTTTCCGCTACAATCTTCTACATTTCCTCCCCTTTGGGGGGAGATAGAGGGGGCTTTTACCTTGGACCACCACTACCGGCTGGCCTTCTGCCACCCTGGCCCGGGCCAGCAACACGACGCTTAGGTTGAGAGGCTACGCCTTTACCACCACCACGCTTGTTTCTGTCATCGGCACCATCCTGCTTAGCTTCAAAACGGGCTGCTTTAGCTTCT
>JBBQWL010000100.1:0-4796 GCA_038210625.1 Chitinophagales bacterium
AGATACACCCAAAGATGCTGCACAGGCATTGAAGTTTGGTGCCGAAGGAATTGGCCTATTCCGCACAGAACATATGTTTTATGGAGAAGGAAGTGAAAGGCCGTTGTTCCTGTTGCGCAAAATGATTATGAGCAAAACAGAAAAGGAAAGACGCAGTGCATTAGGAGAACTTTTTACGTTTGTAAAAAAAGATTACAAGAGCACCATGAGCATTATGAATGGCCGCCCGGTAACCTTCCGTTTACTTGATCCGCCATTACATGAATTTGTTCCGCATGATGTTGAAAAACTGCAGCAGTTAAGCAAAGAATTGGGCATTAGTATGAGCCTGTTAAAAAGAAGGGTTTTGGCGTTGCATGAAAACAATCCGATGCTTGGTCACCGTGGTGTACGCTTGGGCATAAGCTATCCTGAAATAACTGAAATGCAGGTAAGGGCCATATTGGAAGCAACTGGTGAATTGATTAAAGCGGGCATAAAAGCATTCCCCGAAATTATGATACCGGTAACCTGTACCGTAGATGAAATAGCACACCAGAAAGCAATAGTAGACAGGGTGTACAAAGAGGCTTGTATAAAAACAAAGCTCAAAAAAATACCTTACCTCTATGGCACCATGATAGAAATACCCAGGGCAGCTTTACTCGCCGCAGAAATGGCTACTGTTGCTGATTTCTTTAGCTTTGGTACCAATGACCTTACACAGATGAGCTTTGGTTTTAGCCGGGATGACATTGGCGGCTTTCTACCAAAATATCTGGATCAGAAAATACTGAAAGACGATCCATTTCAAACCATTGACCAGGAGGGTGTAGGTGAGCTGATTAAATTTGGTACTGAAAGAGGCCGTAGTACAAAACCGCATTTAAAAGTGGGTATCTGCGGCGAACATGGTGGCGATGCAGAGAGTGTAAAATTCTGTCATAGAATAGGATTAAATTACGTGAGTTGTTCTCCATACCGTGTACCAATTGCAAGGTTGGCAGCAGCACAGGCAGCGTTGGAAAACAGCAAATAACCAGCTACTAAAATACAACTGCCCGTAAAGTAAAATTTACGGGCAGTTTGCTTTCTATAATACTTACAGACGGAGCACTTCGTGCTGTGTCGTCTTTAGTAAAAAAGTTAATCGACTTACCTGATAATATCATTTAAAACTTTTAAGTCGCCATCAATATTTTCGGTGTAAGTAAGTCCAAGTAGTTTGGCTACCAGTGGATATACATGCACGTTTTCAAACGACGGAATTTGTTTGCCTATTTTTATCTGCGGACCCCATGCGTAAAATGTAGCATGCATCTCTTCGATGGCCGGATCAAAGCCATGGGCTCCCGGCTTTATGCTTCCCTTCCCGCTACTGAGCACTTTTGGATAAGTGGGCACCACCAAAATATCCCCTATCCGGTTATATCGGTCATCGGCGATTGAGTAATGCCATTTTGCAGGAATATCTTTTTTAAGATAAACCGTAAAATTATCTTCCCTACTTTTTAATAAATTATAGGTGGCTTCTATGTCGGCAGTATCCTTTGCATAAAGATGCAGGCATGTGCCACCGCCTCTTAAAATAAAACGGCTGGTATCCATCATAGATGCTATGTTAATTCGGGTGACGGTATCAACATTTGCCATTCCATGATCAGAAAGAAATATAAAAGTCACCGGCAAGCCAAGCACATTTACTTTCTCTACCATGGAGCCAATTGCATCATCAACATATTTTACAGCTCCTTTTGTTTCGTCGGCATCCGGACCATGATTATGTCCCTCATGATCTGTATTGCTCATGTAAAAACTGATGAAGTGCGGACGAATATCTTCCGGCAGTTTGAGCCATTCAACCACTTTATCGATGCGGTAATTCACATCTGTATTGTCGCTGAATTTGTACCAGTAGGTGGGCAGTATTTGCTGTATCGGAGCTTCTGTACCTACAAAATGATAAGAAGCACTTAGCATTCCCTGCTGCTCTGCCAGCACCCACAGCGGTGTTCCGCCATACCAGCTACCATCTTCCACATTCTTGCGGTTATTCATGTTATATGATTCTTTTCTCCCCCTGTCGTAAAACTGGTTATATACAATGCCATGGTGCGATGGGTATAATCCTGTTGCAATTGAATAGTGATTGGGAAAGGTAACACTGGGATAGGATGGAATCATACTTTCTGCAGCAGCTCCTTGCTTTCTGAGACGTAAAAGATTTTTTGCCTGATATTTATCTGCATAATCATACCGAAATCCATCTGCTGAAATTAGTATCACATACGGTTTAGACAATTGTGTAGCGGCATTTTTTCTGCCGGCTACTTTTTGTTGGATTGTATCCTGTGCATGAATAGCGTTAACAGTAAATAAAATGGCAACCAAAAATATAAACTTGCGCATGGGCTTTTTATTTAGGAAAGTGAAGTGTAAAATTATCACTTATAACATTAGCCTACATAAAATTTATATACCAACAATCACCGCAGGCGACACTTAAACGTTGGTAAAAATTCATACGATGGAACATTCCCATTACCTAAAAAAGCCTTGTAGGTTATTGTAAGGCAAACTGGTAATTCAGGCATGAATTACGCACAGGCGCAGGACTCCGTCCTGTGTCGCCTTGTTACTGAACTAATAAATTTTTTGAATTAGGCATTTAGTTCGCATAGACACTACTCTTTTGTGTTACACTTCATTTTCTTTTTTTTCTTAATAAAAAAAAGAAACAAAAAAAATCAATCCGCCGCGGCGGATAAAATCAAGGAACTCGCCGCCAGTATCTCAACAGCATGGAGCTTACGCCCGGCTCAAACAGCCTTGATTTCTTAACGACTAATATTGAAACTTTCTAGCACTTTTTATTCGAGGCCGTAGTATTGTTCGTTTGCGAAGTAGACGCCTAACCCTATAAATTTTTTAGCCGCTGCAAGAATAGACAGGCATTAGTAACGGGTAGACACCGGACGGAGTCCGGCGCCTGGTGAAGTAGATAGACTCTTGCTAAAAAGAAAAATCTTTGGGAACAGAATAGTTAATCCAATTTATTTTAATTCCGAAACGGACTTTATTAAGTTAAGAGTTCATTGCCCTGCACTTTAGAGCAGGGATTATGAAAAACAAAAATAAACCGGGCTTTAGCCTAAAACAACCATATTAACGTTTACATTTAGCGTTCAAAAATATTTGATTCATGAAAATTTCTCTGGCACTATTGACGCTGCTTTTCAGCATAAGCGCCTTTGCTCAAACTCTTCCAAACTTTGACGGCATCAAACTGGAAAAAGCTCCTGATTATAAACTGGCGGAACCCTATGCATTGCAGACAGCTAATTATATCTTGTCAACTCCTTTTAAAAAGGAGGATAAGGATTTAATGAAGTCACTTATGTTTATGGGCAAATGGATGAGGGGAACCCCTGACTACTCTTTTTCAGTTGCTGATATGGAAGACAAGATTGGAAGGGACAATGATCTGCTTGGTTTATACATGATTTCAAAAGCTAAGTATATATTGGAAAATAAGGCCAATGCAAAAGATCCGAAACTAGTAAAATTGAATGCGGTGATTTTGTTACTGAATTATTGCAGCCAAAAGGAAAATTTAGTCAAGATGACAAAACAATTGAAAAAACTGGCAGAAGCAAAAGAAAAGGGTGAATTAGAAAAGGCTTTATAAAACTGTTTCGCCCGCTGGCACCGGAGAGATGACATCTTTAGAAAAGATGTAGTTTTCTTGTGATTAAAGTTTCTTAAATTTAATCACGAAAATTTTGCCTTTCCTCTTTCCAGCTTTTTAAAAAATTGCCAGTATGCAAAAGAAAAAACAACCATCTAACCGCAGAAAATTTCTTCAACAAATTACAGGTACTTCGCTAGCGCTCGGTGTAGGATCGTTATCTTCTTTTGCAAGCGGTGAAGTAATTGAAGAACGAATTATTCGCTATCAAAAAAGTGAAGCTTTTAATGATCAAATAAATATTGCAGTGATCGGCATGGGTATTATGGGTAATAACAATGCAAGAACAGCATTAAAAGTGCCGGGTGTGCAATTGGTGGCTGTTTGTGACTTATATACCGGCAGACTTGAAAGGGCAAAAGAAGTGTATGGAAAAGATCTTTTTGTAACCAATGATTACCGTAAAATTTTAGACCGGAAAGATATTGATGCCGTAATTATTGCTACCGGCGATCATTGGCATGCACGTATTACAAAAGAAGCTTTACAAAAAGGAAAGCATGTGTATTGCGAAAAGCCCATGGTACATTTAATACAAGAAGGGCAGGCTGTTATTGATGCTCAAAAGGCGAGTAATAAAATTATGCAGGTTGGCAGTCAGCGGGTAAGCAGCCTTATTTATGCTAAAGCAAATGAGCTGTATAAGTCCGGTGAAATTGGCAAGCTAAATATGGTAAATGCCATCTACGACAGGCAGGATGCACTGGGTGCCTGGCAATATACAATGCCTGCGGATGAATCGCCTGAAACTGTTGATTGGGACAGGTATATTGCTGGCATGGAAAAAATACAGTACGATGCAAAAAAGTTTTTCTGGTGGCGCAATTACCGGGCGTTTGGTACCGGTGTGGCGGGTGATTTATTCGTTCACCTCCTTTCCGGTACGCATGTTATCACTGGCTCCAAAGGTCCGGAATCAATTTACGCTGCCGGGCAATTGAGTTACTGGAAAGATGGCCGTGATGTACCCGATGTAATGACGGGGATCATGCAATATGCTGAGACCCCCGAGAATTCGCCTTTTCTTTTAACTTTGCAGGTAAATTTTGTTAGTGGCACCGGCGGCTCC
>JBBQWL010000101.1:0-4736 GCA_038210625.1 Chitinophagales bacterium
CTTTTGCTTTTTTGAGAAAGGAGTCTACAGTTCTTTACATATCAAAAGAAAACAAGGCAATTATAATCGATAAAACATTCCTTCTTTTTAAGTTGCATTTTTCCTGGTGTTTGAATTTATTTCTTTAATAATTGCATGCTCTCAGGGTTCCAAAGCATCGCAGTATCCTGGTTAAAGCTGTCGTTGCAAAGTAAAGCCGGTGCAGCAGCCCTGTAAGCAAACACCGCGTCTTCTGCAACTTTTCCGCCATTGCGTATGGCTGTAAAAAAGTTGACGAAGTGATCGTATGGCCCGCCCAGGTAATCCTTCTCTGCGGCAAACGTATATTCCTCCGGGGGGAGAATTCTTTTTCGGTCACTGAGAGGCGTACCTGCTTTTTTCATTTGCTCAATCAAAAATGGATCATCAGATTCAGTTGTCTTATTTCTCTTTAAAGTAACACTGTCCCAGGTTACGTCCATGCTACCTTCGCTTCCTACCAGTTTTAAATAAGTAGTACCGCTGGTGCCATCTACAAAATTACAACGCAGGGAAAGATTGAAAGGCGCATGAGCGGCGCTTTGCGGGTAGTCGAATGTACCAAGCAACACGTCAGGCACTTCCCGCCCGTCTTTCCAATAACGCAGGCCGCCTGCAGCATATATTTTATTTGGACCGTAAGAGTTGGTGATAAAATGAAGGCTTGAAAACAAGTGTACAAACAGATCACCCGCCATACCGGTTCCATAATCCCTGTAATTTCTCCACCTGAAAAACCGGGTGGCGTCAAACGGACGCTTATTGGTGTTGCTGATGAATGTTTCCCAATCAACCGTATCAGCAGATGCATCAGCAGGAATAGGATATTGCCATGCACCTGTGGGAGAGTGCCTGGCCCAAAATCCTTCTGCATAGTTTAATGTGCCAATAGCCCCATCTTTTAATAATTGTTTTGCTTTTTCATTGCCCAATGAAGAAACTCCCTGGCTACCCACCTGGAATACTTTGCCTGTTTCTGTTTGCGCCTTTATTACAGCAGGTCCTTCAGTGATTGCATGCACCATTGGTTTTTCGCAATACACGTGTTTGCCCGCACGCATGGCATCGATTGAAATTTGCTGATGCCAATGATCGGGTGTTGCGATGATGACAGCATCAACGTCTTTACGGCTTAAAATTTCTTTGTAGTGTTGCGTTAAAAAAAGATCGGTGCCCCATTTTGTGGTGGCATCTTTTAAACGGCCTTTGTACAAGTCGCAAACAGCCACCAGTTTTACATTGGGCGTTTTTAAGGCAGTAATTACATCCTGCGTTCCCATACCGCCGGCGCCAATGAGTGCGAAATTTATTTTATCATTTGCACTAAAGGGCGTACGGTGAAGTTTTTCGAAGTAGTTATTATTTGCTGGTGTTGCAAATGCGGCATTGCCCACAGCAACGGCTGCAGAGGCACCGGCCATTTTTTTTATGAAATTTCTGCGGGATGAGTCTGAAATATTTTTCATGTAATGCGATGTATTGAGTAAGTATATTATAATTGAGAATTAGGGAAATGAATTGAGCTTACTTCAATTCTTTAATACGAATATTTTTCCACCTTACCTTAATACCGCCGCCATCATGTATCTGCAATGCAATGAAGCCTTCTCCCTGCCCAATTTTTTCATCTTTTAAATAAACCATTTGATGGCCATTTAACCAGCTCGTAACTTCATCACCGTTTACCAATATCTTCATCGTATTCCATTGACCCATCTTTAGCCATTTTTCATCTTCTGGTTTGGGTTGTATCAACCAGCCGCGGCCATAAGATTCGTAAATGCCGCCGGTGTGTAAATTTTCTGGTGCTACTTCCACCTGCCAGCCGCTGATTTTTGTGCCCTCTATAGAAGAGCGGATGAATACGCCGCTATTACCGTTGGCCTCCTGCTTAAACTGTAAACTGAGCTCGAAATTTTTATAACTTTTTGTGGTAGAAAGATAGCCATACTGTTTGTCAGGACCACTTTCGCAAACGAGTTCCTTTTTATCAACATACCATTTTTCGGTACCATTGTTTTTCCAGCCGGTAAGATCTTTACCATTGAAAATAGATTTAAAACTTTGTGCAGAACCTGTTGCCGTTAATAATACAAGGCAATAAAAAAGAGACCATCCTTTCATTCTAAATATTTTTTTTATGAATAAATTGTTTAAACGCAATCGCTGCTGAAGAGCGAAGATTTTGATTTTTAAATGTAAGGATGTTTTTTTTATTATAGGATTATTATCATGCATGGCGAAAGAATGCATTCGTTTGCGCAAGTTGCTGTTGTTTATAGAATGCTGGTAATTATGCCGGGTAATTGTTGAAATGTTTTTTTATCAGCCATTAAAGTACCCCCAAGGCAAGTACTACCTAAAAAACAATGTGCAGGTGTACGATGCTCCGCGGCGTACAGGTTGGCGGTGCAGCATCCAAAGCTTCCTGGCCACATTAACATATCTTATACTCCACGTTAATTCATTGATTTTAAAATCAATTGCAAAATAATTCCGGTGTTATTTTTATCACTAACTTTTTCTACCCTATATTTGCACCGGCAAGTCTTATACGACCAGCTCCTGTTGAACTCCCCCAGGACCGGAAGGTAGCAAGGGTAGATGGTTGAGCGGTGCGATGTAAGTAACTTGCCATTTTTTATGCCCTGTAGTTAAAATATCTTCAGTAAATTTGTACATTAAATCTTCTTTTTAATTTTTAATTGTTTTTATGACAATTAATATACTTTTGCATTGTATTTGAATTTATCACCAATAAAAAAGCGTCCTCCTTTAAGGGGATAGTCGTATGAAATTTTTTATAGACACAGCCAACCTGGCACAGATTAAGGAAGCCAATGACCTGGGAATTTTAGATGGCGTTACCACCAATCCATCGTTGATGGCTAAAGAAGGCATCAAGGGCGAGGAAGCCGTTTTGAATCATTACAAAACGATTTGCGAAATGGTAGATGGCGACATTAGTGCGGAAGTAGTTTCCACCGATTTTGATGGTATTATCGCAGAAGGAAAAAAACTGCATGCGATACATCCGAATATTGTTGTAAAAGTGCCCATGATTAAAGAAGGGGTAAAGGCAATAAAATGGTTCACTGATAATGGTATCAGAACCAATTGCACATTAATATTTTCTGCAGGCCAGGCAATACTGGCTGCAAAAGCAGGCGCATCCTATGTTTCGCCGTTCATTGGCCGTATTGACGACAGTGGTTGGGATGGTATGGAACTGATTCACCAATTGCGCCAGATATTTACTGTGCAGGGTTATAAAACAGAAATTTTAGCGGCTTCTATCCGTTATCCAAATCATATTATCAAATGTGCGGAAGCCGGAGCAGATGTTTGTACTTGTCCGCTGGATTCGATCCTTGGTTTATTAAAACATCCATTAACTGATATTGGCCTGGCTAAGTTTTTAGAAGATGCCAAAAAATTTGCATAACCATATTTGCCATAGAGAAGGCTGGTAAAAGAAATCCCGGTAATTGTATTTTCAATTAGCCGGGATTTTTTATTTGTATAAGTTTTGAACGTTATGATCTGTTGTTGTTCTTCTTTCTGGACTGTCTCATTTCATTAATGATCTCCTCAGCGGTTTTCAAATGTTCATCATCTGGTTTTTGTTTGATGTAAATGTCAAATTCCCTGTGTTGTGCAGGGTTGCTTTTCAGCACCACTTTGATGGATACTTTTTCTTGTTTAAAATCTCTGTCAATCCACAAACTGTTTCCTTTAAACTGACCTGCAGACGCAGTAAAATTGAGGTCCGTGGTATCCAGCGGAAGGTATCTGCCGTTGGCCAATTTGCCATCAATATTAATGTAATTGTAAGTGCCTTTTTTCAGGCTATCGGTGTATAGGTTTACATAAATGCTGTCAATCTTTTGCGCTTTGGCAAAGGATGTGCATACAACCAAAAAGAAAAGTAAAATTTGCTTCAATTTTTTTTTGTAAAGATGTACAATATTGTGCCCTGTTTTGGTTAAGGGTTTGATAAAGTTAAATGCTGCTAATTTGAAATGCCTACCCTGTGCCCGATATATTCGTTGGCCGACATTTCCTTCAACATAAACATGGCCAAATCGCCTGCATTGATGCGGTATTTATTTTTAAAAGGGGGGTAGTCTGCATTGGTAGTGTAATTTCCGGTTACCTCTGCGTCAATAATATCCGGCGGACAAACAAAGGTCCAATCAAGCGAAGACGCTTTTAAGAAATCGTACGCCTTCAGATGTTCCATGGTCACCGGGATATATTCTGGTTTAAAATCCGGCAGGTCCATAATCAAAGTCTCATCTTCAGCACTGGCATTTAGGATGCCAAGTCCGCCGATTCCAACAATGCGTTTGCAGTTTGCTTTCTGCATTTGGGTAACAATATTTTTCATGCCCAGCGACCTTGTCACATCTGTTCCATCAAAACTTCCTCCCAATGCGGATAACACTACTTCACTTCCTTTAATTGCAGTTAGCACCTGCCTTTCATCAAACAGGGCGCCTTGTATCAATTCCAGTTCTTGATGTTCCGGCAGGCCTTCTGTAAAAACATTTCTGCCATAAGCTTTTACATGATGGCCCATATATAAAGCCTGCTTTACCAATTGTTTGCCAACCATTCCGGTTGCACCGAATATAATCAGGTTCATTTTGATTTAATTTTTTGTTGAAGATACTCGATAAAATATCAAATTAATTTTCCTTTAAAACATCAGCAAA
>JBBQWL010000102.1:0-4224 GCA_038210625.1 Chitinophagales bacterium
AAAACTAAAAAGAAAATTGCTTTTTTAAAACTGGATGGCGGTATTTATATGGATGCAGATGAAAGCAATAACAAATGGGGTATAAAGAAGGCAAGTGCTGTTGCAACAATAAATCTGGATAAATACACCGGTGTTTATTCAAACAAAAACATTCCCATTAAACTAACTTTTACAAACGAAGATAATAGTCTACAGCTGGAAGCTACAGGGCAGGAAAAAATTGCTCTTACCAATACCGGCAAAGACAGTTTTAGTTTTGAAGCTGCCGGCCTGGTCATTGTATTTGATTTGACAAAAGATGAACTTTCCTTATCACAGGGCGGAGGTACCTATCCCTTTACAAAGGATAAATAAAATTGGTGTTTTTATCCAACAATGCGGGATGAAGCAGTAAATGACTGTAACATCCCGCCTTTTTTTAACCGCAGTTTTTTGCTGTTTGTTTTAATCCATTGCTCCTTTACTTTTTACAATCATCTGAAATAATGACAACCATCATTATTTATTGCCGATTGCTTAGTACTTTTAGTAAGGTAAACTTGCACGATTTTAGATACAAAAATTATTGACTTGTAACCCATAAAAAACAATCATGAAAAAATATGCTGTATTTATTTTTTTACTGCCAGTAGTCTTTTCCTGTCATAGTAATGAATCTGAAAAGAAACAGCCGGTTGTTGATACCAGCGCATCTGTTGTAACAACGGATACCGCCAGGGTTTATAAAGACACTCACTATTTTTGGTTTGCTGATTTTTCCGGCAAAAAAGGTTTTACGATGGTCAGAAACAGGCCCATCCCGGCGGATTCCCTCACGGCAGAACACATCATTCAGGCCTTCAATGAAATTTATCCTGAAATGAAACTGGGTCTTAACAGAGTATCCAACGACAGTATTTTTATACAAATCGGTAACGCTAAATATTTAACAAGCCAAACAGGATCCAGTGGTGCGGAAGCCTATATGGCAGAGGTTACCTATAATTTGACTGAACTAAAAGGCATCAACTTCGTGCACTTTAATTTTAAAAAAGGAGATCATGCTTCCCCAGGGACTTATTCAAGAACCGATTTTATACACGAATAAGATTCAAAAATACCTCAACAAAAAAGCTTCCATGCAGGAAGCTTTTTTGTTGAGGTATTAAAACAATTAATCCCTGTAATTTAGAGCTGGCTTTATATCTCCCAGCAACGCTTTGTACTGGTAGTCGCCTTTATCCTTTATAAATTCCTGTTTTGCTTTTGCAATCAATGCCGGATTTAGAAAGAGATCTATGGCTGTCAGCGTCATTGCTTTGGCTGCTACCATCATGCCCTTAGTGCCTATTTCGGTTCCGCCGCATGCCACAGCTTGCCAGCTGTGTGCGGGTGTTCCGGGTATCCAGGTGGCAGCCTGCATGCCTACGGTGGGTACAGCATAACTTACATCGCCCACATCGGTAGAACCGCCACCAGATGTATCTCCGGCTTTTAGTGGTTTTACAATGCCGGCGGAGGCAATTTCTGGCGGTGCTGTGCCGAAACTGGTCTGTAACTTTTTTCCAAATGCTATTTCATCAGCGGTCAACTGCACGCCGCCAACCTTTTCCAGGTTTAATTGCATGTCTTCCGCCAGAGTTTTATTTAAAAGCAGGTCATGCGTTCCGCCGATAATTTCATAATCAACAGTAGTCTCAGTTCCCATTGCGGCGCCGTTGGCGGCCTTTACAACGCGGTCAAATATTTTCACCACATCTTCTCTTTTAGGATGACGCACATAATAATACACTTCAGCAAAATCAGGCACCACATTGGGCGCTTTTCCCCCATTGGTAATTACATAGTGAATGCGGGTTTCCTGCGGAATATGTTCCCGCATCATGTTCACCATATTATCCATTGCTTCTACCGCATCCAGGGCCGATCTTCCTTTTTCAGGCGAAGCCGCTGCATGCGCAGATATGCCGTGAAAGCGAAATTTGGCTGATTTATTTGCCAGTGCACTCATCATGGTAACACTGTTGTTGTCGCCGGGGTGCCAGTGTATGGCTACATCCACATCATTAAACAACCCAGCTCTTACCATAAATACTTTACCAGATCCACCCTCTTCTGCCGGACATCCGTACACCCTTATAGTACCAATTATTTTTTTTTGTTCAATCAGTTTTTTTATTTCAATGCCTGCAGCTACTGAAGCTGTGCCAAATAAATGATGGCCGCAGGCCTGGCCTGCGGTTTTGCCCGGGATGCTCTTTTTCTCTGGTATAGCTTCCTGTGATAATCCAGGCAATGCGTCAAACTCAGCCAGGATTGCAATTACCGGCTGGCCGCTACCATAGCTGGCAACAAAGGCCGTTGGTATTGAAGCAACACCTTTTTGAATGATAAAGCCGTTATCGCTTAATACTTGCTGCAACAATGCCGTACTTTTTTCTTCCTTGTAACCCACCTCTGCAAAGTTCCATATCTGCATGGCTGTTTTACGGTAGTCTTCATATTTTGCCTGGATGTCAGCTATCGCCTGGTTCTTGAATGACTCCGCACCACCACCCTTTTTTTGAGCTATGCAATAGTTAGTTAATAAAAAGGCTGGTAAAAAACATATTGTCCTATAGTTTATTTTCATGCTACATATTTAGCACAATTTAAGTGAAAGCCTTTAGCCTTATGTAGATTCCTAATAATAATAAATTGATGAGGTGGCTTATAAAAAGTGGCGGAATTTTCTTTTAAAAAGACAGTCATTAAAAAGGGCATCGCCTTACAAACAACCAGCAAATTTCGCCAATTTTAAAAAAAATGTGAACCGGCTTTGGAGGTTTCGTTGCCCATATTTGTAGAAATTTTATTACAGCAGGACCAAAAAAATATTTTTGTTTTGTTCCATTTTTTAGAATCACAGTTCCATAATAAGGAAATTTGTATTGCAAATACCTTTATAATAAATTGATTATCAATATTATAGCGTTATGGCATAGTTATGGGCTACCGTTATCAAACGTAAAACTACCATGAAAACAATTTTACCCAATAACAACACCACCCGGATAAGCACAATTTCAAAAGTAGAATTGCGTTTTACAATACAAATTTCAGTTTTTGTAGCAATTTAACTACAGGCTGTTAGAAAAAAGACCAGGAAATTAAAAAACAAACTACAACCCATTACCTCTGGAAAACTTTACCCAAATTATGAAACCATTTTACACCACAACTAACCGCTCTTTAAAAAGTCATCCGCTCTTTTTGATGTTAATTCTTACTGGTGCGTTTTGTAATGCTGTCAACGCTCAGAAAATAACCATCAATTCCGGCAGCAGTCTAGTACTAAATGGTAGTGTATCCCTGGTAATTAATAATGCGGCATTTCAAAACAATGGCACATTTGCAGCGGGTGCCAGTACGGTTGTTTTCGCAGGAAGTAATGATACTACAACTTCATACGTAGATGGGAACACTGCT
The DNA here is from genome assembly GCA_038210625.1 of Chitinophagales bacterium. Lineage (GTDB taxonomy): Bacteria > Bacteroidota > Bacteroidia > Chitinophagales > Chitinophagaceae > Ferruginibacter. The sequence continues at coordinate 3,448 of JBBQWL010000102.1, forward strand.
TCGACATTTAATAATTTATCTGTTATAAAATCTGCTTACGGTGTTGCTTTAAAATCGAAGGCCATTGTGACAAACGTGCTTACTGTAAATGGTGGTAATTTATATGCAGACAGTAACCTTATATTGAAGTCAGATGTAAATCTTACTGCAAGAGTAGCACCTGTTGCAGCAACAAGTCAAATTATAGGCAAAGCAACTGTAGAAAGATATTTTCCTGCCAGAAGAGCGTGGAGGCTATCAACCGCTCCCGTAACCAATAGCAATACCATTTACAATACCTGGCAGGACAGAGGGGGTAACAATCCAGGTATTGGACTGCTGGTAACAGGACCGAACCCAACCGGAGCTTCAGGAAATGGTTTGGATGTCAGTGCCCAAAATTCTGTTACTATGAAAACCTGGAATTACAGTACGCAAGCTCTGGTTAATGTATTAAATACTAAAGTGCCCATTTCAGCTGGCAACTTGGGCAGTGCAGACAATACGGGTTATTTTATATTTGTAAGAGGCGATCGTAATCCCGCTAATACCTGCACCTGCACTGTTACAAACACTACAGTGAGCAGTATAGGTGCATTACAAACCGGAACACAAACTTTTCCGGCAGCCTCAGTATCCGGCCAGTATACGCTGATAGGTAACCCATATGCTTCGCCGGTTAACTTTGAGAACCTTACAAGGAATAATCTTGTAAAAAGATTTTATGTTTGGGATCCATCTTTGAACGCAACAGGTGGTTATGTTTCAATGGATGATGTGGATGGCACAGGTAACTGG
>JBBQWL010000103.1:0-4209 GCA_038210625.1 Chitinophagales bacterium
GCCCGATGATGAGTGAGACAGCCTTTTTTATTAAAGACGTCATCGGGCCAAAAGGCTCGGTATCTATTGTGGCAAAAGAAGCTGGTGCTGCCGGTAAGTCTGCGTCGGTTGATTCACATACAAGAACTGAATCAATCCGGTGTCACAATGCAGCGTTGGATGGCAATGACGAATTTGTACATGCCGATACCTGGATCGATGTATCGGACGAACCCGATCACCAGGAGCTGTGTAACAGAGAGCAACGCTATCTTTTAAATGCCATCCTGAAGGATGTAGATTTAACCGCTCATATGGAGGATGCAGTCAACAGTTTGCGGGTAGCATTCGCATGCGATGAATCTATCAAAACAGGAAAAATGGTATCGATGTAGCAAAGGTTGAAAAGAGCGTTTTACCTTCTATTTAATCTACGTTCAAAAAAACTATAAACATGTCCATGAAAAACACGTTGGGCATCATTGAAAGAATTTTTTTAAAACCCAGTGTTGGCGATAGTTTCAGAATTGTGATCTTTTTTTTGTTGAGTAAGTAAAGCCTTTGTGTTTTAATTTATATCCGATAAAATTTCCTCCTATCCTCCCATCGTCAACATCAATAAACTCTGTTCACATTCGTACTAAGTACATGGTGGCAGAAATATAAAAAGTAAATTGTCAACATTTAATTTACTCCTGATATCAGTAAAAGTTCATCGCTGTTAACTTCAGTAACTAAGACTATATTTTTTATACCGTTGCAGGTGCTTCATGTTTCCCAGCCTTGTATCCTCTGATAGAGTAGTAAAGAATATAAAGATAACAAGGAACCATCAGGGAACAGAAAACCAATTGAAAATCGTACGTCTCTTTCAAGCTGGCAAAGGCTTTTGGAATGATCGCTCCGCCTGCAATACCCATGATGAGGATAGCCGATCCTTTTTCTGTAAATTTTCCCAGTCCGCTGATAGCCATTGGGAATATTGCCGGCCACATCAATGCATTTGCCAGGCCAAGAGCGGCAACAAATCCTACCGATACATATCCTTTTGTAAAATAGGCTGCAATGGTAAAAGCGATGGCCAGTATTGCGGATATTTTTAAAGCTCCCTGCTGCGTAATGTATTTAGGTATTGTAAACAAACCTATCACATAACCCAGCAACATCGCACCTAATGTAAAAGACGTAAAGTATTTAGTATAATCAGTTGAAATGCCAAACCCTTTTCCGTAGGTTCCAATAGCATCGCCAGCCATTACTTCTGCACCCACATAAAAGAAAATACAAACAGCACCCAGCCATAAATGAGGAAACTGAAAAAGGCTGTTTTTCTCTTTACTTCCAGCAGCACCAACTTTTTGCAAATTTGCTTCAGCTGCTTTTATTTCCGGCAAACCAGACTTCATAATCCAGAAACCTAGCAGCACCAATACTACCGCCATGATTACATAGGGGGTATATATTTTTGCAGCAAATTCAGAAAGAATGGCATCCTTTGCTGATTGGTCGGCAGCGGCGGCCACTTTGCCTTCCAGCTCGTTGATGCCCTTTAACACAAATGCGCTCAATACAATCGGGCTGATGATACCGGCTATTTTGTTACAGATTCCCACAATGCTAATGCGTTTTGCTGCACTCTCAATAGGGCCAATGATGCTGATATATGGATTAGAGGCGGTTTGCAACAACGACAGTCCAGAACCAATTACAAACAGACCCAGCAGCGACATTGGATAATTTCTGTGGGTTGCATATTGTCCAAATAGAAAGGTGCCAATTGCCATTACGAACAATGCCATTGCCATCCCTTTTTTCATACCTGTTTTTTCTAACACCCAGGAGGAAGGGAGCGCAAGAAAAAAGTAGGCCATGTAAAAGGCAGTGGTTACCAAAAAGGCTTTTGAATCCGTATCCAGTCCAAAGGCCAGTTTTACATAAGTGATCAATGGTCCGTTAAGCCAGGTTACAAATCCAAAAACAAAAAATAAAATCCCAATAATTACGATGGCATTTCCTGAATTCTTGTTGGCTGGCATAGTTTGGTTGTTAGTTGATGGTTGAATATTAATTGACGTGAAATTGCATTTAAAAAATGACAGGGCATTTATTCCTGCACAACAAAGTTGCTGATGTAGCGGGATACTTTTTGCTGAAGTGCTTCTTCTTTGCTGATCAACTGTTTTAGCAATTCAAGCTGGTTATCACACCTCAATAAATTATGTCCTTCATACTTTGCACCATAGTAAACATCCTCATTAATATGGTCGGTTAAAAAGCGGATGGCTTGCATATAGATCATAAATTTTCCGGCATATACAAAGTATTTTATTTCTTCCTGGCTTAGTTCATCTTTCATTTCGCTCAGGTAGCCATCCACTATTGCATGAAAATATTCTTCACGGATATGAATCTTTGAGAAGTCTTTTTCCTCTTCGCTTACCGGCGACAAGTAGGTACGCAACATATCACCAACATCGCTGATAAAATAGCCGGGCATTACGGTATCAAGATCAATTACGCAAAGCCCTTTTCCATTTTTATCAAATAATACATTGCTGATTTTTGTATCGTGGTGCGTAACCCGTGTAATAAACCGGGGGTCATTTTTTAGTTGATGGAAAATATCGACAATGCTTTTTAGCGCTTTAATATATTCAATTGAATCCTGGCAGTTGGCAATCCGGTTGCTGTTTCCCTGTTCCAGCGCTTGTTCAAATTGCTGGTAACGAAGCGTGAGATTGTGGAAATCAGGAAGCGTAATATTTAGTTGCTTGATATCGAATCCGGAAAGCAGTTTGGTGAACTTGCCAAACTGCCGGGCAGCTTCAAACGCAATGGCAGCATTGTCCACCGTATCATACGTTACCGAGTTAGGTACAAATTTAAATAACCTAAAATGGCCCTTACCTGGTATTACTACCAACTCTTCATTATTGAGTGTAGCAATGGGGCTTACAAAAAGATAGTCCGGAAAATTTGCTTTGAAATATACGTTTAGCTGATAAAGATTTTTAGCAATCATTTCAGGTGATGTAAAAACAACGTCATTAATTTTTTGAAATATAAATCGTTCATCGTGGTATACCACTATCCAGGTATTGTTAATAAGCCCGTTTCCGAATGGCCTGATAGAACATTCTTTTTCAGGAAGGCCATAAAGCTGAACGATAGAGCTGAGCATGTCGTTAAGAGATTAATATTAAAATGATTATCAAACTTAATAAACAGAATGGATTAAATGTTAGGCAAACGTTTGTGTGAATTCCTATGGGAGCAATTAAAATCTGATAGAGATTGGTTGTCGGTCCTGTTTTTGGTTGATGGAGACTTCAACCGATACCCGGCCGTTGCTAATGTCTTCATCAATAACCGGCGGTTGCTGCATCCAATCGCTACCGAATATTTTGAAACACATCCGTAGCTATTGATCCGATTTAATTATTGTGAACAACCAGTTGTGGCTCTAAAATAATTTTATAATAAGTTAGGTTTTCACTGTCGGCTTTATCTTTGGTTAGCAGATCCAGCATAATCTCCATTGCTTTTTGACCTTGTTGGTAAGAGAATTGTTCTACCGAAGCCAGCGGCGGATGGGCAGAATAATTACTGATGGGTAAATTGGCAAAACTTACAAAGTTGATGTCCTTGTTGATTTTAAGATTCAGTTTTTGGACGGCATTTACAGCATCCAGTAAAACATAATCGTTGAAGGCAATAATGGCAGTAGGTTTATGTTTTAGCATCAACAGTTTTTCGGTCACTTTTTGAACGCTTTCCCTGCTGAGGTCACAGGACATAATCAGTGATGGGTCATATTTAATTCTTGCCTTGGTCAATGCATTCCGATAACCCTCCACCCGTTCTTTACTTGCCGGCAAAGTCATTGGTCCGTTTATCATACCAATTGTTTTATGTCCCTGTTTCCGTAAAAAATTATAAGCCTGTGTAGTACCCGAAGCCATATTGCAGGCTACGTAATGGATATTTTGCATATTGGGTATCCTATCAAAAAAAACCACGGGGATATCAAATTTTCTTAGGTTTTCAAAATGCTCATAACTCACAGTATTTTTGGCAATGGATACAATCAATCCATCCACCCGGTGGTTCTTCATCGTATCCACCAATTGCTTCTCCCGGTCTGCATCATCATGCGACTGCCCCATTAATACGGTATAGTTGTTTTTATTGGCGCAATCTTCAATACCACTAATGGCGGATGAAAAAAAT
>JBBQWL010000104.1:0-3901 GCA_038210625.1 Chitinophagales bacterium
TCAATGCAAGAAAGTAACAGACGCCAGGCTAAAGAACAAGCTTACCGGCAAAGAAATAAAAATAAGAGCCAATCATCCCTTAGCAGTTACCGAAATTTTACAAAAATTTGAACTGCTGACCTAAAATGGACAAGTCGGGAGTTTTCCCGTTTTTATTTTTAGCAAACCTGCTTCAACCCTGCATAGAAGCCAAATGCCTAGTTTACTTTATATAATTCGATCATCCATTGGTTACTGTTTTACATATATTTTTTCCGGACAATACTAAAAATTGAATGCGGAGAATAGAGCCCATATTCACCGCACAATTTGCGGTTAAAAATTTAATTATGCGGAGAATAACGAGTATATTCACCGCATAATATAGGGCAAATGGGCATTTACATCTATCAACAACGTGACTGGCCTCGGTTCAGGTGGAATCAGGAAACCGTTTCTCCATTACTTGCAGCAATACAGCACCTGCAGGGAAGATTGCTTGGAAGGATGGAAAATTTAGGTTTTGAACTAAAGGCAGAAGCTACCCTGCAAATCCTCACTTTAGATGTATTAAAATCAAGCGAAATTGAAGGTGAATTATTAAATAGCGACCAGGTAAGATCATCAATAGCCCGTCGGCTGGGCATGGACGTTGCAGGTATAATACATGCCGACCGTAATGTGGAAGGCGTGGTTGAAATGATGCTGGATGCAACACAACAATTTAATGAACCGTTGTCTGATATACGCTTATTTAACTGGCATACTTCACTGTTTCCTACAGGCAGAAGCGGCATGCAAAAAATTATGACTGGAGGTTGGCGCAACAACCCGATTGATGATCCTATGCAGGTAGTATCCGGACCAATGGGCAATGAAAAAGTACATTACCGGGCACCGGATGCAGCATTGCTTAATGATGAAATGAATCATTTTATCAACTGGTTTAATACCGAAATGAATATGAACCCGTTATTAAAAGTGGCCATTGCGCATGTATGGTTTGTAACCATTCACCCTTTCGATGATGGCAATGGCCGCATAGCAAGGGCTATTGCCGATATGCAGCTTGCCCGTGCCGATGGAACTGCCCAACGCTTTTACAGCATGAGTGCCCAAATACGCAAAGAGCGAAACGCTTATTACGATATACTGGAAATAACACAAAAAGGAAACCTTGATATTACAGCATGGTTAGATTGGTTTTTAAAATGTTTGGACCGTGCTTTAAAAGCAACAGATGAAACACTAGCAGTAGTATTAAATAAAGCCGGTTTTTGGGAACTGCATGCCAAAACTTTATTAAACAAAAGGCAGGTATTGATGATTAATAAACTATTGGATGGTTTTACAGGAAAACTAAACAGCTCCAAATGGGCATCCATTTCCAAATGCTCGCAGGATACAGCTTTGAGAGATATACAGGATTTGATAGAGAAAAACATCTTACTGAAGGAAGCAGGTGGAGGAAGGAGTACGACCTATGTAATTGCAGGATAAATTCAAATAGTAGAAAACTTCCTTTATCATTTCACTTGCTCTTTGTCGTTATTCCAACACTTTACTTAAAATAAAACTTCTTATTCCGGAGGCCGATTTTTGTTTAAACAGCAAACGGCGAACTCCGGCATAACTTGATTTCCTTAATTTCATAATTACAACTTCAATACGAAGAGAGCTTATATTTAAAGGCATTTGTAACATTTGGCAATCGGTTGCAGAAAGGCACCCATGGTATTACATTAATTACATATCTGCAACAGAAAAGGGAATCTTCGGATTTCTTCGGCAACCTTAGATAAAAAGTCTCCCGGCGATCCAAACAAAAATAAAAATGGTAATTCCCATAATGGCGGTGGCGGTGGAATACACCCGTAAAGTGACATCTGCATGCAGGCCGGCAAACTTTGTAATCACCCAAAAATAGGCGTCGTTGGCATGGGAAATTACCATGGAACCGGCACCCATGGCGAGCAGCGTAAATAACTTACCGGTTTCTGTGTTAAGCCCGAGTGATAGTAGCATAGGAGATACAATAGAAGCGGCTGTAATAATCGCTACTGTGGAGGAACCCTGGGCAGTTTTTAATAACACAGTAATTAAAAAGGGTACGAGGAGCCCAAGCTGCATACGCACCAATGCATCGCCAGCTATACTACCAATACCCGTTTCTTTAATGATGCCGCCAAACATTCCGCCAGCGGCAATAACAATGAGTATAGGCCCGGCTTTTTCAATCGCATTTTCTGTTACCGAATTAATGATGGTCATGTTTCTTTGGCGTAGCAGCAGTAAGGCAAACAAAACACCAATCAGCAGCGCCATAATGGGCTGGCCCGTAAAAATGAAAATATGTACCAACAGATTTCCTGAATTTGGTTGCAGTATTTGCAAAAGGGAACCAACAGCAATCAGGAGCAAAGGCATTACAACGGGAAGAAAAGAAAGCAGCACGGAAGGGTAGGCAATTTCAGTTTCATCAGCTTCTTTAAAAACATGTTCTTGTGAAGGTGGATAATCTTTATTACGAGTTAGCTTATTCACCCACCAATAAGCAACAATGGCTCCTGGCAAGGCAAACAGTATGCCTAGCAAAACAAGATGGCCAATATTGGCATTGAGGATACCGGCCGCAGCCAATGCCCCCGGATGTGTTGGAATAAGGCAATGCACACTAAGTAAACTGCAGCCCAATACACCTGCAATCAACGCCATGGAAGTTTTTGTTTTGGCACTAAAAGAACGGGCCAGCCCGCTGAGGATGATAAAGCCGGAATCGCAGAAAATGGACATGCCGGCAATAAAACCCGTAATACCAATAGCAGCCACTACATGTTTTTCGCCTGTCTTTGAAATAATATAACGGGCCAGCACAAGGGCAGCACCGGTAGTATCCAGTATAATGGCGATGACTGTTCCAAAAATAATAAGAAAGCCGGTGGCACCCATGGTGCTGCCAAAGCCTTCTTTCATAATTTGAAAAACGTTTTTAGCTGGCAACACTGCAACAGCCAACAGCAGTGATACGATGAACAAAGAAATGAAAGCATTTAGCTTCCACCGGGAAGTAAGTAAGATGATAGCGGCAATACTGGCAATTACCAATGCAAATACAACGGCGGTACTCATGCGGCTTTATTCTTTTTAATGATTTTTCGTAACGATTCAGTCCTAAAACTACCTGATCTCCTTTGATTCTACGTTTTTATTTTTTTATTTTTTTGCTGTATCGTCTGCATTTGGCACTGTTTTAAAAAATCGTCTTTTTGAGTGTTTTTTTTGTGAATAACATTTCGGCTTTGTGGAATACAATATCCTTTGGCATTAGGTTACAGCATATTGATAGCTCAACTTTGCAGTTCAATATTTCATGTTGGATATACAAGCACTCATACAAACATTACTGCAAAAAATAGAACAATTAGAAGCAAGGGTAAAAACCCTTGAAGCAGAAAATGCTCTTTTAAAAAATAAAAAGAATAGCAACAATAGCCATATACCCCCATCGCAAGACCAAAACCGTCCTAGAAAAAACCAAAGTTTACGGGTGTCCACTGATAGAAAAGCAGGCGGCCAACCCGGCCATGAAGGCACAACGCTGGAGTGCCGCAGCAAGGTAGATGAAACAATAAAACACAGTCCTGCAGTATGCGATGGTTGTGGCAGTAACCTTAGCAGCCAGCCTGAAAAATTAGTAAGCACCAGGCAGTTAATAGATATACCCACTATTGTTTTAAAATGTATAGAACACCAGGTATATAAAAAGCAATGTAGTTGTGGACATACAACAGTAAGTGATTTTCCAAAGCATGTAGCAAATCCTGTACAGTATGGGCCCAATGTAGAATCGTTGGTAGGTTACCTGCATGCAAGACAATACTTGCCTTACGCCAGAACTAAAGAATTTTTAAACGATGTAATG
>JBBQWL010000105.1:0-3613 GCA_038210625.1 Chitinophagales bacterium
AGCCGTCAATGGGAAAAACAGGCAAGCTTTCAAAGTTTGATGATGTGGCCTGCCAATACAAATCAACTATGGATTTAAAAATAATAAAGTTTACAAACAACTGCAGCCGCATGACCAGTGAATTTGATTTTTTGTTTCTAAGCTATGTAAGAAAAGATGATTTTGAACGGGCAGAGGGCGATACTTATATTAGCAGCACTTACAAAATAAGCGCCGAAGCTGGAAAAGATTTAAAAGCAGGTCCGCTGAAAGTGGAAGCCAAAGCTGGTGTGGGGATTGAATTTGAATTTGGACAGCAAGGCTTAGAGGATGTAACGCTAATTGGAGAAGTTAAGGTGGGTGCAGGTACGGGCATAATGGATGAGGACGAGAATTCGGGTTCATCAGGAATTGGTATAGCAGGCAAAGATACTTTCCCTACCACTGTGGAAGCAGGAGTGGAAGGTCGCATCAGCATCATTAGCGGAAAAGGCTCTGTATCAGGAACTGGTATTTTGAAAAGTATTAAAATGGGTGACTGGTAAAATTTCATTAAAACAGGCGTAAGTGTATCGGGCAAATTCGTGTGCAAGAAGCAGGTGCTTAGTAAAATCAAAAAATAAACGAAATGAATTTTGATTAAACCGAATAAAATGAAAAAAATAATTTCCCTTGCACTCCTTGCAGTTGCCATCACTTCGCAGGCACAGCCAGTATATGTTGACCGCATTGGTTTCAAACTCGAAAGCATTGCTGATATAGATATTGGCTGGATGGAAATTCGCAAACATACAACAGCGCCAAAAGGTAAACAACTTGGCGATAGAATTTACAGTGCCAAACAAATTGGCTACAGCCAGCAGTTTGTAGAATGGATGCAGCAATCTTATCTGCCAAAGGGTTGCCTGGGTAATGCCACGTATTTTCAAAATTATATACCAACCTTCAGCGGCACCAACAGCCGGTTGGGCAATGCAATTAATATGCATGCCAATGCCCTGCCACTCATGTACGGTGCACAAACAAAAGTGCACATGTTTTTGAAAAAAGATGCACAAGGTAAATTTGTGCCGCAAACCGACCATGGCGATTACTGGTATATTGAAGCTAATGAGCTTCACGCTATCAGCGATCCTATATCTTTTATTTCAAGCCCCGATGAATATTATTTTGTACTGGCCGACTTCTCTTCCAATTCAAAAGGATATAATGCTGATGACAAATCCGCAAGTAATTTGATGGACTTTGCTAACCACAAAAACATTACGACCTACAAGCATTTTTATATCCCCCACTCTCAATACGTAGTCATCATAACTAAAGACAATAAAGAATTACCTTTTGAAAAAATAACAATTGGCGAATTTTTTACAGAAGCCGAAAAGCAATTGCCGGTTTGGCAAACAGTAAGTCCTGTATCGGCAGAGAATTTTTCAAAGGCTCAAAGGAATTTAACAAGGCTAAAAGAAAAATATAAAAGCAAATGGAACGCTATTGCTGAAATGAAACTTTCCAAAACTCAAATAACACTCCAGGATTTTGTAAATGCTACGGAAGGTTATGATGATATGTTTGACAATAAAGACATTTATGGAAAGGAAGCCACCGGGGCCACCTTTCCTATTTTAAAAGTAAAAAAGGCAGCGAAAGAACTTTGCAAAACAGACCAGCCGCAATGGCTTGTTATCAGGTGGACAATGTCAATGCCCAGAGAACCTTATAATATACACTTACACGAATCCATCATCAACAATTTTAATTTCGATTATGTATATAATTTTTTCTTCGATCCTGAAAAAGTAAAAGGCCAGCCTTACAAACCACTTCGTTCGCCATTATTCAAAGAAGCTGTAACAGTTACCGAAGCATCAGAAGTAAGTAAAAAAAATAATGCCGATAAAAATATTTTCTTCTTTGAAGATTTTTCTACCACAGATGTTGGTAAAAATCCAGTTGGCTGGAAATCAAAATTAAATAGCGAGCGCAAAACTTGTATTGTTGCAAAACTTGAAGGAATACCTGGTAACTGGGTTGAAATAAAGGGCAATGAAGCATTCACTCCCACTCAACTCAAAAAACCATTACCGCAAAATTTTACATTGAGTTTAGATGTATCCGTTCCCAAAAATTTTACCTGGGGTGCCAAATCACTTAAAATTGCTTTAACTAAACAAAAATCTGACGGAACCGATGAGGCAAATTTTATATTATCACTGAGGCCTGGTTATAGCGGTAGCACTGATGGAACTGCCTGGGTTGAAACAAAGTTGCCTGCCGGTTTTGCCTCAGGAAGTTCATTTGCCGCACCAGGCTTTTCTGTAAATAAGAATTTCAACAAAATCAGTGTACGTATTATAAAAGATGGAGAAAAGATGGAAGTATGGGTTGATCAAAGTAAAATGGCAGAGTACAGCAAAGGCGTTCCGGCTGACATGCTGTTTAATGCTCTTTATTTTACACATGGCCGCAGCGATGGTGAAACGGAGAAATATTATATCAGCAATATTAAGATCACGAAAAATTAATTATTATGAATAGGATAGCCATCATAACTTTTCTTTCATTCATCCTGTCCTCGTCAGTATTGGCACAGCTTACTCCGGAGCAACGGATACAAGACAGTGTGATTGGCTGGTGGAATAAATTATCGATACCCAAACCTAAGCCTCCTTCCAATGGTCAAAAACTTACTATAAAGCAACAGGAGCTCTTAGCTAATTTTATCAAATGGATGCAGCAAAGTTACACCCCTGTTGGAGGAATTGGTACTTACCAATTTAAGTCGTACAGTTTAAAAGAACCATCTTTTGAACCCGCTGCTTATGGGGTTGATTTTCGTGTGTGGAATGTAAGCTTTAACCCGCCATGGACAGAGGCGAATGGTGATTTTAAACCTGTAAGTGAAGAATACACCCGTTATGATATAATCGCAAATGGTATTCCGGGCAGTTATGCAATTCCTTTTATTAATACTGCAAATCAATACCTGTTTACGTGGCCACCTAATGGTTACAATATAAAAAACAACCCGGCAAAGGAAACAAGCCTTTCCGGTAATTCCAACACGGAAAAATTTTTAACTACAGTAAATGAATTAAGTACAGTTTTTTTGACGCCGGATAATAAGCTTCCTTTTATTCCTGTTACAAAAGGTGAATTACTGCAACTGGCTGAAGCATCTGTAGACAGGTCATTAGAGGCTGAAAAAGAAGCCGTTAAAAATAAATTCTCCGGAAATTTAAAAGCACAGCAGGATGCTTATGAATACCGGAAAAAAACAATTGAGAAATATCGTGTCAACATTCAGCAACTAAGAGCAAAACACAAAAATGCTTTGAATGAACCGGCAGTTTTACGCACTATGCAGCCCACCATTTACAGTTTTGAAATCAATCCCGACCCATTTGTAATCAGCCAAAATGAAGAAAGCTCGAAACAATATTTTCCGGTTTATAAAATAGCACCTGCTGTGTTGGAAAAATGCAAAACCGACCAGCCGCAATGGATTGCTGTAAGCTTTCCTTACACAACAAAAGAAGATGGTAACCAGGAATATGAAATGTACCGGTCGTTAACAGAACATTTCAATTACCAGTATGTACAGGATTATTTCTTTAATCCTGAAAAAGTAAAA
>JBBQWL010000106.1:0-3448 GCA_038210625.1 Chitinophagales bacterium
AACAGATAGAATTTTATTTTGTGACATTGCGAATAATTTAATAGTAGTTTTTATAATAATTTAAATGAAGCTTCATTTACATCACGGCTATTGCCACCGATGAATACTTTAAAATCTCCTGGCTCAGCCACATACTTCAAATCATAATTGTAAAACTTCAAATCGCTGACAGAAATTGTAAAGTTTACTTTTTTTGATTCCCCTGCCTTTAATTCAATCTTTTGAAAACCCTTCAATTCCTTTACAGGCCGTGTACTACTGCCAACCAAATCACGAATGTACAATTGCACTACCTCTTTGCCGGCTATTGCCCCACTGTTGGTTACCGTAACGGAGGCGGTTAAAGTTTCGGTTGATTTAATGCTGGTGCGACTCAGTTCAACCGGGCTATAGGAAAAGCTGGTATAACTCAATCCATAACCAAATGGATATAGCGGATCATTGTTTATATCTATATAATTAGACTTGAATTTTTGAAACCATTGTCCTTCTGGCAGTGGACGTCCGGTATTTTTATGATTGTAGAAAAGGGGTATCTGTCCAATGTTTTGCGGAAAAGTAGTACTCAATTTACCGGAAGGATTCACATCGCCAAACAACACATCAGCAATTGCAGTTCCTGCTTCTGACCCACCAAACCACACATTCAAAATCGCAGGTACATTGGCATCTTCCCATTTTAAAGCCAATGGCCGGCCGGTGAATAAAACCAGTACAACAGGTTTGCCGGTTTTAAGCAATGCCATCAATAAATCTTTTTGCACCTGTGGAATTTCGATATTGGTGCGGCTGCTGCTTTCGCCACTCAATTCAGCAGATTCACCCAAGGCTGCTACTACCACATCACTTTGGTTGGCGATGGCAACAGCTTCATCAATAATTTGTTGGGCAGGTCTGCGATCCCGGTTCAACGATTTACCAAACATTGTGCCTCTCTCTTCTAACAAACTATCTGCAACAAGATTAGATCCTTTGGCATATAAAATTTTTGCATTGCTGCCAACAGCAGTCTGCAAACCAGACAACAAAGAAATAGCCTTTGAAAAATTGGCAGCCACACTCCAGGTACCCGGCATGTTTTCTTTTGCATCTGCCAATGGGCCAATCAACGCAATGGTTCCTGTTTTTTTAATGGGCAATACGGCCCCACCTACCCCACCGGAGGGTGGATTATTTTTTAACAATACAAAACTTTGGGTTGCAATTTCTCTGGCGGTTTCACGACTTGCATCTGTATAAATTTCAGTTTTAGACCTGTTCACATCACAGTAGCGGTATGGATCAGCAAACAAGCCTAACTTATATTTTGCTTCCAGTATTCTGCGGCAGGCGCCATCAATTTGTGCAAGGGTCACCTTGCCTTCTTTCAACGATTTTTTTAGTGTGAGTAAAAATCCCTCACCCACCATATCCATATCAATACCTGCCTTCAATGCCAATGCTGAAACCGTTTCCAGGTCTCCAATACCATGTTCGCTCAATTCAGGAATGGCAGTGTAATCTGTTACCACAAATCCTTTAAAGCCCCATTGATTGCGCAACACTTCCGTCATTAAAAATTTACTGGCAGTCGCCGGTATCCCATCCACTTCATTAAAAGAAGCCATTACGGATCCTGCGCCGGCATCAACTGCTGCCTTATAAGGAGGGAAATATTCGTTGTACATTCTTACCCGGCTCATGTCGGTTGTATTGTACTCTCTTCCTGCTTCTACTGCCCCATACAATGCAAAATGTTTTACACAAGCCATGAGTGTATTATTTTTAGAAAGGTCATCGCCCTGGTATCCTTTCACCATTGCTTTTGCAATCTGCGACCCCAAATAGGCATCCTCTCCCGAACCTTCCGAAATGCGCCCCCAACGTGGATCACGGGAAATATCTACCATCGGACTAAAGGTCCAGTTGATGCCATCAGCACTCGCTTCCATTGCGGCAATTTGTGCGCTGCGTTCCACTGCTTTCATATCCCAGGTGCAGGATAAACCCAGCGGTATTGGAAATACGGTTTCGTATCCATGGATGACGTCCATTCCAAATAACATCGGAATTTTTAAGCGGCTTTCTTCTACAGCTACTTTTTGTACGGCACGTATTTTTTCAACCGTTTTTATATTGAACAATCCGCCCACACTTCCTTCTCTGATTTTTTTTCCGATATCCGAATTGGATGCTTGTCCGGTAACGATATCGCCGGCACCCGGCAAATTCAATTGTCCGATTTTTTCATCTACGGTCATTTTCTTCATGAGCGCATCAATAAAAAATTTCATCTTGTAACTATCAGACTTTATACCTTTTGTTTGTGCCGATAATTGCAAACAAATAAATAGCGGCAATACAAACAAGAACTTAATTACGTTTTTCATTTTTTTATTTTTGGTTATTTGTTGTTTAATAAATAAGGGCTAATGGCTTTTTGCCAGATGGCATATCCTTTTGCATTCATGTGCAAACTATCTTGCAGAAAAATATCACTCCGTACTGTTCGATCTTTTTTAAACATGGGTTGATACACATCAATAAAAGCTGTTTTCTTTTTTGTGCTCAGATAATCTTTAATCAGTTGATTTGCCTTTACAAATTTTGGCCACAAGTTTCTGCGGCTTGGGCTTGGTTTGATAGAGACAAATGCCAGCGCAACAGAGGGATCATTTTTTCTGACGATGGTTAATAATCGTTTGAATCGCTGAAATACCATTTGAGCAGTTACCGTATCGGAGGAAGCCAAATCATTTTCACCACAATAAATGACGATTTGTTTTGCCTTGTATGGCAATATTACTTTATCCGCATACCGAATTACATCCGGCAAAGAGGAACCTCCAAAACCACGGTTAATAATGGTTTGCTGTGGGAAATATTCCTGAACATCTGTCCATTTGGTAAAAGAAGAACTGCCAACAAAGAGTATGGCATGTTTTGGCGGGGAGCTTATACTATCCAGCATTTTAAAGGCGTGGATTTCTTTGTAATAGGGGAGTGTTGTATCCTGAGCAAATAACAAATTGCTTACCAGGAGAAAAATTGCAATGGCTTTTATTTTTTTCATTTTTTATTTTATTGAGCCCTGAATGGGCGATAAATGTTTCAGCGTAAGGCATAGCCCGATGCCGTACATCAGCATTACATTCTATACGTTCATTTACACATAGGGCGGTGCCCCGATGTTATGATATGACGCCCTTTCAGGGCTAGTCCCATACGTAGTTTTCATCTTACACCATACTCTACACATGGGGCGATGCCCCGATGTTATGATATTTCGCCCTTTCAGGGCTAGTCCTATACATAACTTTCATCTTACTGCATACATAGGGCGGTGCCCCGATGTTATGATATTTCGCCCTTTCAGGGCTAGTCCCATACATAACTTTCATCTTGCTACATACATAGGGCGGTGCCCCGATGTTATGATATTTCGCCCTTTCAGGGCTAGTCCCATACA
>JBBQWL010000107.1:0-3375 GCA_038210625.1 Chitinophagales bacterium
CATCAATCTTTCTCTCCAATTTTGCCGCGATGCGGTCAATTAACTGAGTGGTAACAACCGTCTTGCCAACAGCCGATTTTTTATTCCAGTCCGGGCGATGCTGTAGCAAGTAAAAAACGGCAACAGATAAATAATGATTGGAATTTAACAGCCCTGAACTTTTGGTAACAATGCCATGCCGGTCATGATCAGTATCGCAGGCAAAAGAAATATCATAATCGTCTTTCATCGCTATCAACCGTTGCATCGCATAAGGAGAAGATGGGTCCATGCGAATTTGCCCGTCCCAATCTAAAGTCATGAAACTGAAAGTTGGATCAACAATTTTATTTACGACAGTCATATTGAGTTTATAACGTTCTGCAATCGGCTCCCAATAATGAACACCGGCGCCACCAAGTGGATCAATACCGATATTGATTTTCGAATCACGAATAAGATCCATATCAATGACGTTTCCAAGATCATTTATGTAGGTATTCAGATACTCGTGCTGATGGGTTGTATCAGCAGCTAACGCTTTTTTAAGAGAAATTCTTTTAACTAACTGAAGATTGTTTTCTAGGATTTCGTTTGCTTTAGCTTCTATCCAATCCGTAATTGTGCCCGGGGCAGGACCACCATTGGGTGGATTATATTTAAAGCCACCATCATCCGGTGGATTGTGCGATGGAGTAATAACAATGCCATCTGCCAAACCTGTTTTTCGTTCTTGGTTGTATTGTAAAATGGCATGAGAAATCGCCGGGGTTGGCGTGTACTCATCATTCGTGGCAATCATTACTTCAACATCATTTGCTGCCAGCACTTCCATGGTGGTTGCGAATGCCGGCGCAGACAATGCATGTGTATCAAACCCCAAATACAAAGGCCCGTCAATTTTTTGTTCTTTGCGGTAAAAGCAAATTGCTTGCGTGATAGCAAGGATATGATTTTCATTAAATGAATTTGTTAACGATGATCCACGATGGCCGGATGTACCGAATGCAACACGTTGGCCTGGAATAGCGGTATCAGGTATGCCTGTATAATATGCTGTAACCAGCCGTGGAATGTTTACAAGCATTTTTTGTTCCGTCGGTTTTCCGGCAAGGGGATTTATTGTCATCTTTTCTTTTTTTTATTTCTGTTTTCAATAGATGCCACCTTTACCAGTCGGCGATTGTGTCTTTCCGCATTGCTGAATTTTGCTTTCAGTAAAATATTTACCAGTTCCCCCGCCAATGACTTTGTAATCACACGGCCGCCAAGGCAGATGATATTCATATTATCACTTTGAACACCCTGTTGTGCCGAAATTTTTCTGTAATCAGGCATCCTTTTACAGCATCAACTTTGTTTACTGCAATACAGGCTCCAACTCCGCTGCCACGAACAGCAATGCCACGTTCCACGGTTCCATTTGCTATCACATCTGCCAGGGGAATTACAAAATCCGGGTAATCATCATAACTATTCAAAACGCTGTTGCCAAAATCAATAACTTCGTAGTTTGCTTCGGACAGCATTTTTACCAGGAATTCTTTGAGTTCAAATCCTCCATGGTCTGCTGCAATACCAATCCGAACCTGTTCAGCGGTTGTTTTGTCCTAAGCTTTAATAATTATAATTTCTTTTTAATAAGGTAAAGGGCATGTTCGCAGATGAATTAATTATTTGCATTTATTCAATATAAGTTTTACTAACCGATGTTTGGAAAAACTCACGGCTGATATTTCCTGATTTTTTTTGCCATCTTTTAACCCCTTCATTTTTTAGGCTTAACGAAAGGTTGGGGTTTCATACGAATGTCCGTGCCTAACTGTTCTTCATATTCCTGGGGGAAGATTGAATTTGCACCTGCCTGTTTAGGTTTCTTTCCAGATGTCTGAAATTCCTGATGGATAGCCTTATTATCTTCGGGTGATCTGTCCTTGTTTTTCTTTTTCATTTCTATATTTTATATTTTTAAAACAACTCTTTCACAACTTATTTGTTTCGGCTATCCTTCATCTCCCTGCATTTTCAATCTTTTATCCGCGAGGTTACTGATCAATTTATTATAAGATTCGGTAAATTTTTGTACGCCTTCGTTCTCTAATTGTTGTGTTATAAATGATATATCAATACCCATTTCTTTTAGTTCACCAAACAATTCATTTGCCGGCCCAAGCTCTTGCTCAATCGTATCTTTTTTTATACTTCCATGGTCGGCAAAAGCTGCAATCGTTTCATCGGGCAACGTATTTACAGTGTTATTACCAATCAGTGATTCAACATAGCGGAGGTCTTTGTACTGCGGATCTTTGTTGCTGGTGCTTGCCCATAAAGGCCGCTGCACATGTGCGCCTTTTTCTTCCAATTTTTTCCAGCTCTCACCGCTGAATATTTCTTTGAACTGTTGATAGCATAAACGTGCAGTGGCAGTTCCTGCCCTGCCTGATAATAACTTGATTTGGTTGGTATTTTCATTTTCCCCGGTCTGGATAATATATTGTTCGAGTAGTTGATCAGTGAGTACGTCAATCCGGCTGAGAAAAACACTCGCTACAGAAATTACATGATCTACCGGTTTGCCTTCTGCTACCCTGCGAGTAATAGCACTGATGTATGCCTGTGCCACTTCAACATATCTCTCAACGGAAAAAAGTAGCGTGATGTTGATGTTTATACCTTCGTATAGCATTTGTTCGATTGCCGGAATACCTTCTTTTGTTCCCGGTATTTTAATAAGGCAGTTTTGTTTGCCAACTGCCCTGTATAACCTGCGTGCTTCTTGCATAGTACCTTCCGTATCCCTGGTCAGGAAAGGCGGTACTTCAAGGCTTACAAAGCCATCGGCATCACCTGATTGTTCATACACAGGATTCAAAATGTCACAGGCATCCTGTACATCTTTTATGGTAAGTGCATCATAAATTTGTTCAGGATTTTTGCCTTCTTTTACCATTTCGGAAATTTGGTCATCATAATCCTGTCCGGCTGAAATAGCTTTGTTGAAAATACTTGGGTTGGATGTTATTCCCCTCAATCCTTGCTCCTCTACTCTTTTTTTTAATTCACCGGTGGTAATTTTTCCCCTGGTTAAATTATCCAGCCAATAGCTCTGGCCGGTTTCTAATAATTCGATTAGCGTATTCATTTTATATAATTTTTTTAGTGATTTATTTATTTTAAAACGTTTTGCTTTTACTACTATGCAATCAAGGCTTTCGCTCTCTTCACTACATTTTCCACCGTAAAGCCATACGCTGCCATCACTTCTTCACCTGGCGCAGATTCGCCAAATTTATTGATGCCAATTACATCACCTTCATCAGTTACATATTTAAGCCAGCCCAATGGGGAACCTGCTTCTACTGCCAACCGTTTCCGTAAGGATGATGGAAATATTTT
>JBBQWL010000108.1:0-3291 GCA_038210625.1 Chitinophagales bacterium
AGAAATGTAGTTCAAAAAAGGGCCATGACCGAATCCCGTTTGGGCATTCCCATTTTATTTGGCTTTGATGTCATCCATGGGTTTAGAACGGTGTATCCTATTTCGTTGGCTCAGGCCTGCTCCTGGAATCCTGAACTGGTAACAAAGGCTTGTGAAGTGGCCGCTAAAGAAGCCGCTCAATCCGGTGTTGACTGGACTTTTTCGCCCATGATAGATGTTTCAAGAGATCCCCGTTGGGGCCGTGTGGCAGAATGTTATGGTGAAGATCCTTATACAAATGCAATTTTTGGGGTGGCTACTGTAAATGGATATCAAGGGAAAAATTTGTCAGGCCCATACAGCATTGCTGCCTGTTTAAAACACTTTGTTGGTTATGGAAGATCTGAAGGTGGCAGAGATTACCAGAGTACAGATATTTCTATGCAGTCTTTTTGGGAAACGTATTTAGTGCCTTACGAAGCCTGCATAAAAGCAGGTGCAACTTCTGTAATGAGTGCCTTCAATGATATTAGTGGAGTGCCTGCAACGGCCAATCATTATCTATTAACCGATGTGCTTAAAAATAAATGGAAGCATGATGGATTTGTTGTGTCAGATTGGGATGCCATTGATCAACTGAGGTACCAGGGCGTGGCAGCAGATAGAAAAGAAGCCGGCTACAAAGCCTTTACCGCAGGTGTGGAAATGGATATGAAGGATAGTATTTATGCTGAATTTATGTCGCAATTATTGGAGGAGAAAAAAATATCAATCGATCAGGTAAATGATGCAGTTAGCCGTGTGTTGCGGATTAAATTCAGGCTGGGACTTTTTGATAATCCATACACAACAGAAGTGGATGAAAAGGATCGCTATTTAAAAAAAGAGAGCATTCAAATTGCTGCAAAACTGGCTGCAGAATCAATGGTATTGTTGAAAAACGAAAACCAAATATTACCCCTTAATAACAGCCATAAAAAAATTGCGTTGATTGGCCCTATGGCAATGGACAAGGCAAATTTAATGGGTGCATGGTCATACAATGGCAAGGCCGCTGATGTGGAAACAATCCGGGAAGGACTGGAAAAAGAATTGAAAAATAAAGCTACCATTCAATACGCCAAAGGATGTGATTTTGATGGCAACGATATGGCTGGTTTTAAAAATGCTTTGCTGGTTGCAAAGAGCTCAGATATCGTATTGGTTTGCCTGGGAGAAAAAAGTGAGTGGAGCGGTGAGAACGCCACCAGATCAACCATTGCGCTACCGGCCATACAGGAAAAATTAGTTGCTGAATTGGCTAAAACCGGTAAAAAGATTGTGTTGATTTTATCCAACGGTCGTCCTTTAGAATTGGTAAGACTGGAACCACTTGCCAATGCAATCGTAGAGATCTGGCAGCCAGGTATTGCAGGCGGTTCAGCAGTTGCAGGCATACTTTCAGGCAGCATCAATCCATCCGGAAAATTAGCCATGACTTTCCCGCTAAGCACTGGTCAAATTCCGGTGTATTACAACCAGCGTCAAAGCGCACGGCCGTTTAGTAAGCAGGGACTTTACCAGGATATTTCCTCCGAGCCACTGTATTCGTTTGGGTATGGTTTAAGTTATACAACCTATCAATACGGAACCGTTAAATTATCAGCTGCAAAAATTAAGAAAACGGATAAACTAACTGCAGAAGTTGAAGTAACCAATACCGGTACAATGGCAGGTGCAGAAACCGTTTTGTGGTACATCGCTGATCCGGTATGTTCCATTTCACGCCCTGTAAAGGAATTGAAATATTTTGAAAAAAAGGAGCTGACAAAGGGTGGTAAAACAACATTCACTTTCTCCATCGATCCGGTTCGTGATTTGAGTTATGTCAATTCAAAGGGAGAACCGATCCTTGAATCAGGCGAGTTTTTTATCATCGTAAACAATCAAAAAATAAAATTTGAATTGGTAGATTAAAACATACGGAGTCAAATTCGGTGGATACCAACAGATGCAATTTTAAAATTTTGTTACACAGGCATTTGGTTAAAAGGTCGATTAAAGATCGCTTTTAATCAGCTAAAAAGAAATATGAAAAAGTACCATACTAGATATCGTAAAAGTTTATTTCGACATAATTATTTAATGCTGTTATGCTTTAGTGCTGTATCGCTGTTTTATTTTTCTTGTTCGGTAAAAAACAATGCCCGGTCAGGTGTGGAACAAACAACCTTTGATTTAACAACTAAATGGGATACTGTCCGGGTATTAAAAAATCCGCACAAAGGTTGGTATCATCACTATTACGATAATACCCATTTGGCCTATAAAGGAAACAGTGCAGATATTGAAACCATGCCTGGTCTTGACCTGCTTTTTATCAGATTGGCCTGGTCTTATTTTGAACCGAGTGAAGGTAAATATGACTGGCATTATATCGATGATTTGGTAAATGAATATGCAGCAAAAGGGCTTCGTTTTGGTTTTGCTTTTACCTGTAAAGAGACCGGTGAAACTAGCACACCAGCACCTGTTGGTTATGCAACGCCCAAATGGGTTTTCGATTCGGGTGCCAAAGGTAAATGGGTGAATTGTTGGGGAACAATGGTAATGGAACTAGATTATGGCGATGCCATTTTTTTAGAAAAACTCAAAAATTTTCATAAGGCCGTTGCGCTGCGATACCAGGATAAACCCTGGCTGGCATTTGTGCAAATGGCAAGTTATGGAAGCTGGGGCGAAGGACACAATTGGCCGGCAAGTGACACCGTCTATGATAATTCAGTTATAAAAAAACACATTGATATTTATAAGCAGGCATACAGCAATAAGAAAGTAAAAATTTGTATTTCGGATGATGTGTATAATAAGTCGGCCAATAAAATGGATATCAAGAATTACGCAGAAGCCAGTGAATTCTTCTGGACGGATCATAGCGTGAATGTGGAATATTATGTAAATGAAATTCCAGCTACTTTTAGCGTAGCGGCACCGGAATTGTTTTTAAACACTTACAAAAATCGTCCTACACAAATTGAATTAGAGCATTACAGAATGACGTTGAAAAGTGGTAAATGGACCGTTCCGGAAGGTATAAAAAATGGAGCCGCCCTTGTTCGTGGAGCAGTAAATCTAACGCATCCGACATGGCTTGGTTTTCATGGCGACATTAAAACTTACTATGCCGACAATCCTGCATTTTGCAAAGAGATGGCCAATAGAGTGGGCTACTGGTATTTTATTGAATATGCCGAAACTCCATCCAAAGCAACCATTGGAAGCAATCAACAGATTACCATCAAATGGTACAATAGAGGAGTTGCGCCTGCTTAT
>JBBQWL010000109.1:0-2708 GCA_038210625.1 Chitinophagales bacterium
TTACAAAGTCCGCATTCAGGTTCTAACCTGGTAACTGATGCTGTATTTACAGATTTTAAACTACATATAGAATTCCGTTATCCAAAGGAAAGCAACAGTGGTGTGTACCTCCGTGGTCGCTATGAAGTGCAGGTGGAGGACAGTAAAGGCAAAGAACCTTTAAAGGATTATTTTGGTGCGATCTATGGCTTTATTGCACCCATTGAAATGGTTGCTAAAAGTGCCGGCGAATGGCAATCGTATGATATTACCCTGGTAGGCAGATTGGTGACTGTTGTTGCCAATGGTAAAACCATCATCTGCAACCAGGAGATTCCAGGCATTACCGGCGGCGCTCTCGATAGTAAAGAAGGCGAACCGGGAACATTGTATATTCAGGGAGATCACGGTCCTGTTGATTACAGCAATATTATTATTACGCCTGCTATCAATAAATAATCAGGATAAAACGTATAGTTTGTAAAAACTGTGAAGCTTAATAAAAAAGGGTGCAACCTAATTGCACCCTTTTTATATTCGTCACTCTTTTTTCAGCCCAATTAATGGGAGCGATTTATCCCGTATCATTTGGTTTAGTTTAGGCAATTCTTCATCTAGCAGTTGTTTCAATTTTGCTAACTGCACATCCGTTTGTGCTGATAAATCTGTGAATGTTTCTTTTCCTTGTTGGGCAGGTGCCGTGTTACCACTTGCTGCAAAATCGTACAAACCAGATAGTTTGTCATCTAACCGTATGGGAAAGTTAAGCACATCCTGGTCGCTTTTGGCTTTGGTTTGATGCAACGCTTCCTCAATTGTTGTCAGTTGTTTATTAATGGTATCTGCCTGTAACTTAATGGCAGCGGGCAAATCCTTCCCCTGTTTATCTGTAAAGTCATTTATTTGTTTGCGCAAATCTGCAATGTTTTTATTGGCTTTTTGAATGGCATTAAATTTATCACGGATGGCAAGTAAAAAATCTACCTGCTCTTCATAATCCTGTTGGGTTGCTTTGTAAACAGGATTCGCTTTTACCATAAAACTACCTTCTGTAGAATCTTTATCAACCTTTATTTTGTAAAAATATTTACCCGGTGCGGCCTTTGGTCCGGGTATGGTACCATGCCATAATATTTGTCCTTCAATTTTTTCTGCCGGAGCATATTTCATATCCCATACAAACTGGTTCATGCCTTTATTAACATCAATTTTATTGGCCTTTTCTTTTGCATTACTGGCAAATAATTTTACCTGCTTTTTATGCTGATCCAGTATTTCGATACTAACGGCAGGGGAGTCGGTAATATTTTTTACGTAGTAATTAATAACCGATCCATTAGGCGGATTAATTCCTGCATTTTTTGCCAGCAGATCCTGGTACCCTTCGTACCTATAGGCATCGTTTACTTCAAATACGTAGAGCGATTTATTGATAAGTTCTGGTGATTTTTGTTGTACGATGCTTAAATCATCCAATACCCAAAATGATCTGCCTTGTGTGGCCACTATCAAATCATTTTCTTTAATGGTTAAATCAGTGACGGGTACAATGGGTAAATTTAATTGAAATGGTTTCCAGCTGCTACCATCATCATAGCTGATGTACAGGCCATATTCCGTTCCTGCATACAACAATCCTTTTACTTTTTTATCGGCACGCAGGCACCTTGCAAAATGAGTTGCCGGAATTCCGTTGGTAATTTTTACCCATGTTTTTCCGTAATCGGTTGTTTTAAAAATGTAGGGCGTAAAATCATCGCTCTTGTATTTGGTGCCAACAAAATAGGCTTTGCCTTTTTCGAAAGGATCCGTTTCCACACAGTTCCACATCATCCATTTGCCGGCTGCAGGTGGTGTTACATTGGTCCATGATTGTCCGCCATCCTTGCTAATGTTTATCAGACCATCATCACTGCCCGTCCACAATACATCTTTCTCCAAAGGAGATTCTGTTGCAGTAAAAATGCTGCAATATACTTCCACACCGGTGTTGTCTTTTGTAATTGGCCCGCCGCTACTGCGTTGTCTCGATTTATCATCGGTAGTTAAATCACCACTAATTGCTTTCCAGCTGGCGCCTTCATTTTCTGTTACAAATAATTTATTGCCGGCAGCATATAATTTTTTAGGATTGTGTGGTGAAAAGAAAACCGGAAAGTTCCATTGAAAACGATATTTGCTAACGTCAATTCCACCACCCAACGGATCATCGGGCCAAACAGTTACTGCCCGGTTCTCACCGGTTTTATGATCGAGCCTGGACAAGTAGCCACTGTAATTGCCGCCATATACTACATCCGGGTTTAGCGGATCGGCAATTACATAACCACTCTCTGCACCAGCTGTTTCCTGCCAATCATTCTGGGTTATCTCTCCACCTGCACTTCTCGATAAAATACGTACGGTGCTGTTATCTTGCTGAGCGCCCAAAATCCGGTAGGGGAAATGATTGTCGGTACTAACCCTGTAATACTGACCGGTAGGCTGGTTCATGTTGGTACTAAAATTAGTTCCCCCATCAAAACTTATTTGTGCTCCACCATCATCAGCAATAATTAAACGGTGGCCATCTTCGGGATCTATCCATAAATCATGATGATCTCCATGCGGCGTATTGACTGTTTTAAATGTTTTGCCGCCATCTGTACTTTTTAAAAAATCTACATTCAGTACATATACTTCGTTGTCGTTTTTGGGGTCAACAAAAACCTTTGAATAGTACCATGCCC
>JBBQWL010000110.1:0-2089 GCA_038210625.1 Chitinophagales bacterium
GTGCCGAAAATTTTTCTGTGATGAGGCTACCCCGCACACCATCAACTTTGTTTGCTGCAATACTGGCTCCAACTCCGCTGCCGCAAATAGCAATGCCTCGTTCCACCTTGCCATTTGCTATTGCATCTGCCAGGGGAATTATATAATCCGGGTAATCATCATCCTTATTCAGCTCGCTGTCGCCAAAATCAATTACTTCGTAGTTTGTGTCGGAAAGCATTTTTACCAGGAATTTTTTGAGCTTAAATCCTCCATGGTCTGCTGCAATACCAATCCTTATCTTTTCGGCTGTTGTATTTTTCTGAGTTTTAATCATTATCATTTCTTTTTAAGAAGGTAAAGGGCATGTTCGCAGATGATTTAATTATTTGTTCATTTATTAAATATTGAATTTCCTTAAACTCTGCTTAGAAAGGCCCGGTTGATATTTCCTGATTGCTTTTTGCCATCTTTTTAACCCCTTCTTTTTTTAGGCTTACCGAACGGTTGGGGTTTCATACGAATGTCCGTGCCTAACTGTTCTTCATATTCCTGGGGGAAGATTGAATTTGTACCTCCCTGTTTAGGTTTCTTTTCAGATGTCTGAAATTCCTGATGGATAGCCTTATTATCTTCGGGTGATCTGTCCTTGTTATTCTTTTTCATTTCTATATTTTATATGTTTAAATCAAATCTTTGACAACTTATCTGTTGCGGCTATGCTTCGTCTCCCAGCATTTTCAATCTTTTATCCGCCAGGTTACTGATCAATTTATTATAAGATTCGGTAAATTTTTGTACGCCTTCGTTCTCTAATTGTTGAGTGATGAATGATATATCAATGCCCATTTCTTTTAGTTCACCAAACAATTCATTTGCCGGTCCAAGCTTTTGCTCAATCGTATCTTTTTTTATACTTCCATGGTCGGCAAAGGCTGCAATCGTTTCATCGGGCAACGTATTTACTGTGTTTTCACCTATCAATGATTCCACATAGCGGAGGCCATCGTACTGCGGATCTTTGTTGCTGGTGCTTGCCCATAAAGGCCGCTGTACATGGGCGCCTTTTTCTTCCAGTTTCTTCCAGTGCTCAGTGCTGAATATTTCTTTGAACCGTTGATAGCATAAACGTGCCGTGGCAGTTCCTGCTCTGCCCGATAATTGTTTGATCTGTTCGGCATTTTTATTTTCCCCGGTCTGGATAATATATTGTCCGAGTAGTTGGTCTGTGAGTACGTCAATCCTGCTGAGAAAAACACTCGCTACAGAAATTACATGATCTACCGGTTTGCCTTCTGCAACCCTGCGTGCAATAGCACTAATGTATACCTGTGCCACTTCCCATATCTCTCAACGGAAAAAAGAAGCGTGATGTTGATGTTTATTCCTTCGTAAAGCATTTGTTCAATTGCCGGAAGACCTTCCTTTGTTCCCGGTATTTTAATGAGGCAGTTTTCTTTTCCAACTGCACTGTATAACCTGCGTGCTTCCTGCATAGTACCTTCAGTATCCCTGGCCAGGAACGGCGGTACTTCAAGGCTTACAAAGCCATCGGCACCACCTGATTGTTCGTACACAGGCTTAAGAATATCACAAGCATCCTGTACATCTTTTATGGTAAGTGCATCATAAATTTGTTCAGGATTTTTGCCTTCTTTTACCAATGCGGAAATTTGACCATCGTAATCCTTTCCGGCTGAAATAGCCTTGTTGAAAATACTTGGGTTGGATGTTATTCCCCTCAGCCCCTGCTGCTCTACTCTCTTTTTTAATTCACCATTGGTAATTTTTCCCCTCGTTAAATTATCCAGCCAATAGCTCTGGCCGGTTTCTAATAGATCGATTAGTGTGTTCATTTTGTATAATTTTTTTAGTGATTTATTTATTTTAAAACGTTTTGCTTTTACTACTATGCAATCAAGGCTTTCGCTCTCTTCACTACATTTTCCACCGTAAAGCCATACTCTTTCATCACTTCTTCACCTGGCGCAGATTCGCCAAATTTATTGATGCCAATTACATCACCTTCATCAGTTACATATTTAAGCCAGCCCAATGGGGAACCTGCTTCTACTGCCAACCGTTTCCGTAAGGATGATGGAAATATTTT
>JBBQWL010000111.1:0-1833 GCA_038210625.1 Chitinophagales bacterium
AGTGCCGGGCCAAGGCGGGCAATTTGTATTACGCCTATGATTATGAAAACATGACTAAAGGAGGATGGGCGTATAATGTTGTTAATAGCGCCGACTGGGTGCCTGATGTACCATTTAGTGTGCAAACGGTAAATGATTTCACAGCGGTGAATCCTTTCCGCCATGCAAAGGCAATGATAAAAAAAGAAAAATTATTGAAACGCGTAATACTACGGCATGTATATAACCAACTCAGCAGATCGAGCATAAAGGCCCAAAAAAATTATCAAAAGTATTTGGGGAAAATGGTTTCCAAAGCTGTTAAAAAGCAGATACCCGGTTTTGTACCTCCGCAATATTATGCAAGCAATTATTATGTAAGAACAGGCAACACTATTGTTTTGTATGCTGATGATGCATATTTCAAACTGTTTAATAATGACCCGGACAACCCGAATATCTGGCAACATCATTTACCTGTAGCCTACTTGTATTTAGCTCAGAAATTAAAAGAAGGAAACTAAAAAGGCTATCGGTTTTGAATGCCCTTTCAATCATGGGGCTACTGTTTTAAGAACACCTGCTGCATATAATAATACCAAGCCGGGTTATGACAAAAGCCGCTGCAGAACTTGCCTGGAAACGTACCGTTGATTTTTCAATCAGAAATTGAAGTAGTTAGGAGCAGTTAGTATTAGAGGCACAGGTACGCCCGACGCAAATTCTACGCTGCATACCTGCGCCAGTACATAAAAACGGAAAATTTACAACATCTCCAAACTTTTACTTTAACTGGATCATGTGGATTATTTGCCATTTTCCGCAAATTATCGTTGATGTTTTACCAACTGCTAATATTGCCTTGCTTCCAAATATCAACAATCTTAGTTTTAGAAGAACTTGTGTTACTGTATTGTTTTCTTTATCTTAACTAACATTTAATCCTTTTTGATGAAGTGGATATGCGTAAATTTTTTACGATAGGCCTTTTTCTCCTGGCGATCAATTTCTATTCATTCTGCCAGGACTATGGTAACTTTTATGCGATGGATCAAAAGAATGTCCGTGGTAAAATCGATGGGCTCAAAAAAAAATTGCCAGCGTTAAGAGATTCCGCGAAAATAGATTGTCTAAATGACCTGAGTGAATTACATCTTTCATTCTTAACAGACACTTCCAGTATTTATGCAAGACAGGCCTTAAAAGAAGCTGAAAAAATCAACTACATAAAAGGCCAGGCGAAGAGCTATCGAAACATGGGAAGGAATGAATGTATTCTCATAACGGATCTACCATCTGCTGAAACGTATTTTAGTAAGTCTCTTGCACTCTATATAAAAACAAATGACGAGCAACAAATTGGCTGGGCCTGGGGGGCATTGGGCATTTCTAAATGGGTAGTAAGTAAATTTTCCGAAGCCATGAATGCTTTTGAGAAAGCGGAGCAGCTTTTCAAAAAAGTAGGCGACACCCTTAACCTTCTTGGTACTTATCACTGCATGAGAATGACGGAATTTGAAAGTGGGCAGTATGCAAAATCACTCGAATATGCTTTCAAATACAATGATCTTTCAGGCAAGGTGGACTATGAAGGCTTAAGTGCACTTTATGCTGCTATCGGAGATGATGAGATGGCAGAAAAATATTTCCTTAAAATGCCACCACCAATCAATGACGATGAACGAAAGTGGCGCTACCTGGGCATGGGCGGAATATATTCCCGTAAAAAAAACTTTGACTCAGCTTTATATTACTACAATCAATTTTCTGATTATGCGAAAGCAAGGGGACCCGGACCGCTTATTAAATTATATGAATCGCTGGGTAATCTCCATCTTGCCCAAAAACATTTTG
>JBBQWL010000112.1:0-1546 GCA_038210625.1 Chitinophagales bacterium
TACAGATTTAGCAAACGGAATTGAGGGCAATCAACCAACCTTCTCCAACGGCGCAGTGTATGCAGATTTAGACAATGATGGCGACCTGGATTTTGTTGTGAATAATATTGATGCACCGGTGTTGGTATATGAAAATAAAAATAACAAGCCTGGTAAACAATCATCCTTTTCCATTTCATTAAAAGGAGATAAAAAAAATGTGAATGCTGTTGGAGCAAGGGTAATTGTGTATGCAAAAAATGACATAAGAACGTATGAAAAATATCCGGTAAAGGGCTTTTTATCCAGCATGGAAAACCCGGTTTTAATCGGCATGGAAAACAGTATCATAGATTCTATGTTATTGATCTGGCCAGATAATTCTTTTCAGCACATTACACTGCCTGCCGGAAAGTCAACCATTAACATACAGTACCAGCAAGGGTTACCAATATTTAATTACAGCCAGTTAACCAACCGTATAAAAAACAATACTATGCCCATGGTTGATATAACCCATGCGGTAAATTTTGATTACCTGCATAAAGAAAATCAATTTGCAGAGTTTGATCGGGAGCCGCTGTTACCGCATATGCTATCAACAGAAGGACCGGCGCTTGCTGTTGCAGATATCAATCATGATGGCCTCGAAGATGTATTCATTGGATCGTCAAGAAATCATTTACCCTCCATTTTTCTGCAGCAAAATTCCGGCAAGTTTATCAGGAGCCAACAACCCATGCTGGATAAGGATAGTATCTATGAAAACACCGATGCCTGCTTTGCCGATGTAAACAATGATGGCCATATAGATTTGATTGTTGCCAGTGGTGGAAATGAGTTTTTTGGTGATGAATTTCACAACTCACCAAGGGTTTATTTGAATGATGGGAAGGCCAATTTCACCAAACTGGAAAATGCTTTTAGCAATTTATATTTAACTGCATCAACCGTGGTACCGTATGATTTTAACGGAGATGGGTTTATAGATTTATTCATTGGTGGCAGGGCGGTGCCATGGGAATATGGACAAGTACCCCAATCGTATTTATTAATGAATGATAAAACAGGGAAGTTTACAGATGTAACAAAAACAGTTGCTCCGGAACTTTCATTGGCAGGTTTTGTAACACAGGGTTTGTGGTTTGATATAGACAAAGATGGCGACAAAGATTTATTGCTTTCATTGGAGTGGGGCGGCATTGAAGCATTTATAAATGACAAAGGAAAATTCACCAAAAAAATATTATCAGATAAACATGGCTGGTGGAATTTTATATTACCGGTTGATATTGACAATGATGGCGACATAGATTTAATAGCTGGCAACCTTGGCTTAAACAGCCGCCTTAAAGCTTCGGATAAAGAACCGCTAAGGCTCTACTTTAACGACTTTGATGGTAATGGAAAAAAGGAGCAGGTACTTACTTATTACCTGGAAGGCAAAGAAATTCCATTTGCCAATAAAGTAGAATTGGAAAAGCAAATGCCCATACTAAAAAAGAAATTTTTGTATGCAGGAGATTTTGCCAAAGCCACTTTACCAGAATTATTTACTGCTGAAAAA